>JBGAPH010000031.1:57460-87370 GCA_044221365.1 Pirellulales bacterium | reverse complement strand
GAGCACCGTCGCCTTGCCTGCCAGCGACTTGCTGTCGACCGTGGCGCCGTCGAGCGCGGTCAGCGCGAACTCAGCCGGGCTCTGTCCCAGCAGCGCCGGCAGCGGCGCCGGCGGCGGAACGAAGCGAACCACCGATTTGCTGTCGTCGGCCGGAGGATGCGCGAAGACCTGCGCGTCGAGGGTCGGGTTCAGTTGCGCGCCGCGAAAGTGCGCGGTGAGTCGCCCGCCGGCCGGCAGGTTCCCCTGCGGATAGTCGATGCGCCGCAGCACACTGCTCTCGCGGTCGATCCAGAGCACGAGGTCTCCTTCGGATTGCGCGAGTTTCGCGCCGACGCACACGTGCCCGTCGATTTCTTGATCGTCGAGCAGCGAGGCGGCGCTGGCGGCCTTGCGAATCGCCGCGAGCGATCCGCCGTCGAGCAGCAGATCGAGCTGCGGGGAGGAGCGGGCCAGCCCTTCGGTGAGCACGCGGCCGAGCACCGGGTCTTGATAGAGCCAGTCGAGCGTTAGCGGGCTGGGAATCGGAAGAGTCAGCGTTTGGCCCTCGAGGTCGTCGAGCTTGGCCTGCAAAGTCTGGCCGTCGAGGCTGAGGGCCGCCTGATAGATCGCCGCCGAGAGCTTGGCCGGCCGCTCGAACTGCACCGCAAAGCTCACGCGGTCGCTCTGCTCCTGCCCGTTGAGATCGTAAGTGAGCAGCAACTCCCCCCGGTCGGCGTAGCTCTTGGCGCCGGCGTAAGCCGCGGTCAGCCGGTCGAGCCAGGCGTCGGCCGAGAGGGCAGGCGTCGTTCTCTTCGCGCTGGCGAGCGTCGCCGGCGTCGTGGGCTTCGTGCGTTCGGCGTGGTACGTGCGGGCGGGCGAACGGCCGCAGCCGGCCAGGCTACCGGCGGCCAGGCTCAACGCGAACCAGCCCAACACGAAACGAACTCGGCCTTGCCCATCCATGTGCGTGCATCCGGAGAAAGTGGCCCTCGTCAGCGTGCTCGGGCCCTCCGGGCCCGAGCGAGCGCCCATTATGGGCCTGGCGGCGGAGCCAGGTAAAGCTCGGCTCTGGCGACAGCCGAACCGGGGCGGCGCAACCAGCTTGCAGACAGCAACTTGACCCCCCTGCGCCGTGGTTCCTATGATTCGTGGTCCGGGGCTCGGTTCGCAATTCTTTCAGACCCAATTCCCATGCTCTGTAAGCTCGCCTACGGCGCCGGTCAGGAACTGCGGCTCGACGTGGCCGAGCAGGCCTTGGCCGCTTATTTTCCGAGTCCCCGCGGTGAGCCGCTGGCCGATCCCGCTGCGGCCCTGCGAAAGGCGCTGCAGTCGCCGCTCGGCAGCCCTCCGCTGGGGCGCTACACCGTGCCGGGCGACCGGATCGTGGTGGCGGTGGATCACGGGGTGCCGCAAACGGCCCGGCTCGTGGCGGTTCTCGTGGAAGAACTGTCCGCAGCCGGGGTTGCAGGGGACCAAATCGAAATCCTGCAGGCCGATCCGCCAGGAGTGGCCACGGACTTCGAGCCGACCGCCGTGGGCGCGGGCAGGGTCGCCCGCCACGATCCGGCGCACCGCGAGGCGGTGGGCTTTCTGGCCGCCACCAAAGAAGGGCAGCCCATCTATCTCAACCGCGATCTGCTCGAGGCCGACCTGGTGATCTGGCTCGGCCAGGCGGCCCCCAGCTCGGCGCCGCGCTGGCACGGGGTCAGCCGAGACTTGTATCCCACCTTTTCCGATGCGGCGTCGCAGCGGCGGTTCGTGGCCGCGGGGTTGCGGGCCAAGCGCGAGGAGTTCGACCGGCGGAAACAAGAAGCGGCCGAAGCCGCCTGGCTGGCCGGATCGCTGTTTCGCGTGGCCGTGGTGCCGGGGCCCGAGCAGTCGATCTTGCACGTGATCGCCGGCGACTCCGTTCAGGTGACCCAGGAAGGCGCCCGGCTGGCCGAAGCGAGCTGGGCGTTCCAAACGCCGCGGCGCGTCGACCTGGCCGTGGTGGCGATCCCCGGCGGCGGGGCCGAGCAATCGTGGGCCCACGTGGGGCGGGCGGCGGCGATCGCTTCGCGGATCGTGACCGAGGAGGGGGCGATCGTCGTCTGCAGCGAGCTCGCCGAGCCGCCGGGCAAGGCCGTGCAACTCTTGGGAGAGGACGCCGATCCCGAGGAGGTGCTCAAGGCATTGCGGGCCTCCGATGCCGAAGACGCGGTTGCCGCGTTCGAGCTGGCCCGCGCCCGTCGCAAGGCGCACGTTTTCCTGCTCAGCCAACTCGATCCCGATGTGGTCGAAGGTTTAGGGCTTGCCCCCGCCGCGGAGCCGGCCGACGTCGAACGCTTGGCCGCCCGCCGCGAGTCGGTGGCCCTGGTCGGGGGCGGCCAGTTCGCCACGCTGTCGCTCATGCACGGAAGCCAGGCCTAAATGGACGCCGGACCGCTCTCCCGGGAACAAACGGCCGACTACCAGCGAGCTGTCGAAACGGCCGGCTGGCTCGAGCGGCCTAGGATGCACGTGGAGTTGACCGGCGGCGACCGCGCGAAGTTCCTGCATAACTTTTGCACCGCCGACATCCGCAAGCTGGCGATGGGCCGCGGGTGCGAGGCCTTCATCACGAGCGGGCAGGGCAAGACGCTCGACTTCGTCACGGTGTTCGCCGGTCCGGATTCGCTCACTGTGAGCGGCGAGCCGGGGGGCGGGCCGGGCCTCGTCGCTCATCTCGACCGCTACTTGATTCGCGAACACGTGACCCTGCGCGATCGCTCGGACGAATGGGGCGAGATCGTGCTTGTGGGACCGCAGGCCGAGGCCCTGCTTGCCGGGCTAGGGATCGCCGACTTGCCTGTCGGACCGTGGGGCGAAGTGCTGGCGCAGGTGGCGGAGCAACGAGTGAGGCTGCGGCGGATCGATGAGCTGAACGCGCCAGCGTGGACGCTCGTGACCGAAAATGCTGGCCTGCCCGCCGTACGCCGCGCGTTGAAGGCGGCTGGGGCTGCCCAGATCGAGTTGATTGTCGCTGAGATTCTGCGGGTCGAGGCGGGCTTTCCGCGGTTTGGGCGCGATGTCAGCGACAAGAACTTGCCGCAGGAGGTCCACCGCGACGAGCAGGCGATCAGCTTCACCAAGGGGTGTTACCTAGGCCAGGAAACGGTCGCCCGCATCGACGCATTGGGGCACGTGAACCGCACTCTCTGCCGCCTCGCGTTTAGCGGCCCAGCAGTGCCGCCGGCCGGAATGCCGCTCGAGCAGGCGGGCCAGGCGGCGGGAGAGATCACTTCGGCCGTGTGGTCGCCGCGACTGGGCGCGATTGGCCTCGGCTACATGCGCCGCGGCCACTCCGGGCCCGAGGCCACGTTCACCACGCCTCTCGGCACGGCGAAACTGCGGCCGGCAATCTAACCACAAAGGCACGAAGACACGAAGCCGAGAGAGTTCTCGCAAAGGCGCAAGGCCCGCAAAGTTGGTCGTTGACCTCCTCGTGAGCTTAGCGCGTTTGCCAGAAAACGAATCTGCTTCTTCGTGTCTTCGTGGTTAGAAAACTCCCCGCGCGGCAACGAAAAGGGCCGCGAGCGGTTGATTGCTCGCGGCCCTCGAGTTCAACGGAACTTGGGCTGGGCTAGTTGCTGCGGCCGCCTCGCCCGCCGCGGCCACCGCCGCCGCCGTAAGGCGAACCGCCATAGCCTGCGCCGCCACCGCCGCGTCCGCCGCGGCCGGTGTCGTCGCTGCCGGCCGGGGCCGACTCCGTTTGGTACGTGGCGTCGATGGTCTCGAGATTCGTCTTGTTGAACTTGTAGTCAGCCGAGTCGTCGAGCTCGCGGCGGACGACTAAGCGGCCCCCAGGACCCAACAGCAGCAACTCGCCTGGCTCGGTGAGTTCGGAGTTGCGTCCCTTGCTGCTCGTGAGCTTGTCGCCGCCGCGGATGTCGACCACCAGCAGATCGGTGCGGAAGCTCTGGTCGACCTGGGCGACGGTCTTGGGCGCCTCGTCTTCCGTAGCGATGCCCGTGGCCACGGGGGGCTCCAGCGGCTTCATCACCTTGACCTTTTGGCTGGGGAAGTTCGCCAGCATGCCGCGCGTGAGGACGACTTCCTTGGCCGCCTCGGCCTTTTCGCTGGGGACATAGCTGAGCGCCATGGCATTCGCCGTCGGCTCGCCCGCGCGGTTGGTCACTTCGCCGGCCAGCAAATCGCCGTCAGGCGGGATCGCAATCACCGGAGAGACTTCGCTCGTCGGCGAGTAGCGGAACCATTTGGCGGACTTGGGCCGCGGCTTCACCAACTCGGCAGGCGTCCGCAGATGATTCGGATCGCGGACGATCAGCTTGACGCGATAGACATACTTGCGGCCGGGCTTGACCGTGAAGTCGAAGTGGCGGAGCAGGCTGTGGCTGATCTGAATCTGCTCCTCGCCAAATCCACCGCCGCCGTAGCCGCCCGGACCGCGACCGTAGCCTGCGCCGCCGCGGCCGTAGCCGCCATAGCCACCGCCGCGCGGCATGCCGTAGCCAGCGCCTCCACGCGGGGGGCCGTAGCCAGCGCCTCCACGGGAGGGGCCGTAGCCGGCGCCGCCCCGCGGGGGCCCGTAACCTGCGCCGCCGCGAGGAGGTCCGTAGCCCGGAGCGCCGCCCGCGCGGCCGCCGTAGGGGCTGCCACCGTAGCCAGGAGCGCCCCCGTATCCGCCAGCCGCTGGATCTTGAGCGTCGGGGTCCTTATCGAGCGATTCTGAATCCTTGTCCTCCTCTTGCTTGGCCGCCGGATCTTCGACGGGGGGCGGCCCCATCATCGCCAGAGGAATCTTGGGATGCGTTGCCCAGCGCTTCCACGACTTCTGCAGCAAGGGCCCGAGCGGAAACACCAGTCCCTGCTGGATGTACATTTCGTCCACGAGTTCCGGCGACTCGTTGCCCCCCCAGAGCGTCACTTCCTTCTCGATTGTTGCAGGCAGCACGCGTTGCAGCGTGGCTTTGCTCCAATCGAGTTCGGCGCCGGGCGCGGCGCCCGTCACGTCGAGCCGCTCCACTTCGTAACCGGAGTAGTTCGGATAGTCCGCACTGGGATCGTAGCTGGCTTCCGAAGAGGCCAGGGCCTTTACGTACTCTTGGTTTTGCTTTTGGATGGGAACCAGGGCGCACAGCGAGACCCAGTGCCTGGTTTCGACTTTAGAGCCCGGAGGCGCCACCATGATCGGTTCTGGGCCGCCCGCGCCGGTCATTCCTCCACTGCCATAGCCGGCGCCGCCCGGTGGGCGACCGTAGCCCGCCCCGCCATAGCCAGCGCCGCCTCGGCCATACCCCGCGCCGCCACGGCCGCCCGCGCCCGGCGGCGGGCCATAACCCGCGCCGCCACGACCCGGCGGGCCGTACCCCGCACCACCCCGGGCCCCCGGAGGAGGACCATACCCGGCGCCGCCGCGGCCCCCCTGGGCATCGTCTTGGGTACGGCGTCGTCCCCTGATCGGTTTGCCGGTTTCCGGGTCGATCTCGAACTCCTTGGCGCCGGCCTCCACGCGATCGGCCGCCGACTGGGCTTCATCGTAGTCGGGATCGTGGGGGTAAAACGTGCCGTAACCCGGCCGGCCCTGCAGATCGAGTGCGGCGAAGAGATCCGGATCGCGACGGCGGGGGGGCGCACCACCAATGTCGACAAACGGGTGTTTCGGGTAGTACGGCCGCGCATCGACCAAGGCCTGACTGCGCTCGGCCTCCTGCACGAACTTGATCGCCGTCACCTCGGCCTGGGCCGGGTCCCATGGCGACGACTCGATGTGCTGCTTCACCGTTTCGGCCAATTGGCCAAGCTTCGCGGGCGATTGGTCGGGCTTGATCGTCTCGCGGGTCGCGCCGCGATAGACCAAGAGCAACAGGAACACACAGACAACGCCCAGAACGAGCTTTTCGACGTGCAGCAGCAAGAACTGCTTCAGGCCGCCTGCGCTGAACTTTGCTTTGCCTTTCATCGCGCCATCTCCGATCGATTTCCGGTTTGTCGACAGTCCGCCAAGGGCCCCGCCCCCCGGGTTAATCCATGTCTGCCGCTCGCCACGGCGCTAATTCTGCGCCAGGTCTTCGTCTGCAGGCGCCGCCTCTTCTTCCGAGCCGCCGGCCGACGGGTTCGTGAGCGCCGCGGGATCCGGCGGATTGTAAATGTGGACGATCCCGCGCAGCTCCACGTAAATGTCGGTGGGCAGGATCTCGGGATCACCCTGCAGGAGCGACGCGCCTGCACCTCCCGCGCCGCCGTAGCCACCGCCTCCCATGGCGCCGCCAGGGCGACCATACCCGCCGCCGCGTCCGTAACCGCCATAGCCGCCTCCGCTGCGCGGCGGCCCGTAGCCTGGGCCTTGGGCGACCTGATACTCGAAGCCCACCAGCCGCAGCGGGGAAGGGCGATTGAAGCTGCCGCTGCGCCGCGGCGGGCCATAGCCCGGTCCACCACCCCCGGGCCTGCCGTAGCCGCCTCCTGGCCGGCCATAGCCGCCCCCCGGAGCGCCGCCGCTCCCTGTGGTGTCCATCTCATTGGCGGCGTTGGTCTGGAACCGCACCGCGGTGATCTCGACCGGCAGCGGGGCATTGGCGCAGTTCGTCAACAGGATCGGCAGCTTCCGCTCGTCGACAATCAGCGACATCGCCACCGGCAGCATCTTGATGTGCTGGCTGGCCGCTTCCTCGGCCTCGATCGGCGTGCCGTCGCTCTTCACATAGCGGTTCTGCTTGATCATGTCGATCGGAGACAACAGCTCGGCGGAAGCCGGGTCGCCGGCGGCGGGCGCCGGCGTCGCGCCGGGCATCGACCCGTAGCCGGCCGCCGCCGTTTCCGGGGGGGCGAACATCGTGACGCGCCCCTTGTCGATCCCCATGCCGGGGATGACGGCGGCCTCGTTGCCCACTTGCACGGAGATGAGCGACTTGATCGTGGCGTTGTAGCGGCCGTCGGCGCCGGCGTTCGTATCGCGAATGATGCCGAACAGCGACTGCAGCACCCAAAAGTCTTCCTGGGCGAGCAGGATTTCTTCGGCCGAGGGAGCGTTTGCCCAGGTGAACCGCGTTTCGACGGCCAGCTTGCTGGCCGGGTCCCAAACGATTTTTCCTCCCAGGTCGGTCGGATCGGCCGACGGAGCCACCGGCGCGGCCGACATGGCCAACTCCGACTCGTCCTTGCGGGCGTCGATGATCTTGGCGAGCTCGGCGCCAACCGTCAGCCCCATCTCGCCGGCGAAGATGTTCTTGTATTGCTCGCGGAAGACGTCGTCGAGCGTGGGGGCCGGCCCCTCGGAAGACGCCTTCTTGTCTTTGATGGCCTGAATCGCCGTGGCGAATTCGGGGCCCAACACTTCGGGCCACACGAGCACCGACTTTTGCCGCTCGTAGACGATCGCCCAAGCGCTCGTGACGTCCTTGGTCAAGCCCTCGGTGAGCTTGGCGACTTCAGGGGCCCAGGCCGCGCTGGGCGGCTCGCCTCCCTGCAGTCCCTTCACCGCATTGAACTTGCCCTCGATCTCCACCTTATTCTTCGTGTACGCAGCGTCGATTTGACTCTGGGCCACGAACCAACACACCAGCACGATGCTGGCGCCGATGCCGGTGAGCATCCAGAAGTGGTGCTTCTTGATGACGGCAAGGATCTTTCTGACCTGGTCCATCGGAGCCTCTCCTGTTCCTAGGATTGCGGGTCGGTCTTGGCTTCAGTTGCATCGGCAGGGGCGGCCGCGTCGGCGGGGGCTTCCCCGTCGGCCGCGGCTGCTGCTTCGCCTTCGGCCGGCGCCGACGCGGCGGCGGCCGCTGCATCGGCCGCTGCTTTCTCGAGCGCGGCCTTGTTCAGCAGCCGTTGGCTCCGCGGAGTCGGCTTCCAGGCGAACTGCACCGAGAAGTCGTAGCGATGCACCTCGAGCATCGGCGGTTCGCCGGTGTCGAGGGGGGTTGCGCCTGGCGCGGTTGGGGTGGCCGGCGTTGCGGCGGCGCCATCGGCCGGGGTAGCGGCCGCTTGTCCCGCGGCGGCCGCCGGTTGCAAGGCCGCCTGCGCGGCGGTCGGCTTCGAGGGATCGGGAATCATCATTTTGGTGGGGCCGGTGCGGAGTTTCAGCACCGGGTTGATGATGCCCAACTCGAGCATGCCCACGTCTTCGAGCTTGTCCTGCTGCGTGCCATCGGGGCCGGCGACCTTCTCCCCGGTGGGCAGCTTCACCTTGCCCTCTTTCAGGTTCTTGATGAGCGTTTGGCGAACGAACTCGCCTGCGCCCACCTTGTTGTCGCCGTTGTGCGGGTAGTTGTAGTAGTGGTAGCCGAAGATCTCGACGACCCAGCCCTTGCCGGTGGGGGTCATCGAGGTGGCGCCGGTGGCCTCGGCCGCGGCGGCGTCGCCCCCTTCGGCGCTCCCTTCTTCGTCCGTGGTCGTTTCCTCAGTCGTTTCCGTCGCGGTGTCGGCCAACGGATCTGCCGCCGGCGCCCCGTAGCCCCCCGCGGTGTTGTTGGCCGGCGGCGGCAGCTTGGTGTCGGCGAGCCACGTGGACAGGTCTTGGCCGTCCTCGCCGAAGTACTCCGACTCGACCTTCTGAATGTGGATCACCTTGCGCTTCGAGATCCCGTGGGGATCCTTCTCGAGCTGCTTGATCCGCTCCGGCGTTTCGCTGGGCAGCGCCGAGTTCACCGCCGTGAGCAATTCGAGCCACACCACCCGAGTTTCCGAATTGCCGACGATCTCCTTGCCGACGTTCGTCACGCCCTTATAGGTGTCCTTGGCCGCGGTGAACTCGGTGGCGTACTTGCCGGCGTCGGCCACCACCGTGTCGGCCTGGCCGAACTGCTGCTGGTACTGCTTCGTGTCGGCCCCGGCCCAGGCCTGCCAGTGGAAGGCGTAGTTCACCAGGCAGCCGGCCGCGAGCGCGGCCACGCCGGCCACAGCCCAGGGCTTCTTGGCGCGAATGATCCGCGTCTTGATGATCTCGCGCGGCATCAGGTTGGTGCGCAGCCGGCCGCGGTCCATCCCCTGCAAGCCCAGGCCGTAGACCACGGCGAAGCTTGGCAGGTTTTCTTTGAAGGCCGGGGCGTCGACCACGCCGTCGCCCACCAGCCCGCGATACGAGGTGATCGTTTCGACCTCGAAGTTCAGGTGCTGCGACAGGTACTTCTGCAGGCCGGGCAGCTTCATGGCGTTGCCCAGCGCCACGATCTGGCCGATCTTGGCGTTGCGGTCGACGCTCTTGAAGAAGTTGATCGAGCGTTGGACCTCGGTCACCAGGTCGTTGAAGACGTTCTTCATGGCCTGGAAGACCACCTTGGGGTCTTCGGCCTGCTGTACGTTGCGCTTTAGGTGCTCCGCCTTGGCGAAGGTGAGCTTGAGCTCCTTGGTCAGCGCCTTGGTGAAGTGGCTGCCTCCCAGAGGAATGCTGCGCTGCCAGACGCGGAAGCCGTTGGTGACCACAAGGTCCGTGGTGTCGGTGCCCATCGAGAGCACGACCACCGACGGGGGCGGGCCCCCTTCTTCGCTCGCGCCTTGCAGCCGGTCGAACACGATGTAGTTGTAGACCGCCAGCGGAGCGAGCTGAACGACGTCGACCTCGATCTTGGCTTCGTTGAACGGACGCAGGGCCTTCGACACCTGGTCGCGCTTCATGGCGAACAGGCCGACCTCGGTCTCCATCGAGAAGCCGTCTTCGACGCTGCCGCCCGCCATCTGCTGGTAGTCCCAGACGACGTCTTCGAGCGCGAAGGGAATTTGCTGCCGGGCCTCGTACTTGACGATGTCGGGGATCTTCTTGGCCTCGACCGGCGGCAGCTTGATGAACCGCGCCAAGCCGCTTTGACCAGAAACCGACACGGCCACGCGATCGCCGCGCACCGAGTTCCGCGAGAGGAACTGGGCCAGCGCGTCGCGAATGAGCTGCGGCGCGTCGGCGTCGGCCTGGCTGAGGATCTTCGGGTACTCGATGTAGTCGAACGCGTCGACCGTGACCCGGCTGGCGTCCTCGTTGGGCCGACAGCGGAGCGCCTTGACGGCGCATTGGCCAATATCGATGCCCCAAACGGCACTGCTGCGAGCCATATCAGATTGTCCTCTGTTCCCTGCAGTCTAGGGGCTTTCCCCAGCGCTGCCAAAGCAGGCGGCCAACATTCGCCGATCGGCTAGGAAGAAAAGGATGAGGGCCGAGCTGCCTGCGGTTCCGTACCGTTCTAATGTATCGAGTCACGCGCTGGGATGTCAATCAATTCCTATTGACAAACGGGGATCTGGCCGCCCTTGGGTCGACGGCCGGGTCCCACGTCGGTCGGGGAGGGTTGCCGACGGCGGGGTGATTCTCGCGCGCCGCTGCGGGCCCGGCAATCATCCGGTCGCATTTTTTTTCCATTTTTTTGCAGGGCGGGTCGCAGCCACAGGCTAGAAGCCTGTGCCACGAGTTTCCCAGCCATCGGGCTAGAAGCCGCGAGTTCCGTGGCTCAGGCTTCCAGCCTGAGTCTCCCTCGCCGGACCAGCCCCGTCTCGAGCCCACGGCAACTCGACGATTCCCGTTCGCCGGGCTAAGGTGGACTTTCCCACCCGGAACCTTCGCCGCTTGCCCAGCCCGCCATGCCGTTTCGCGAACTCGTCGTCCTGCTTCCCTGCCACGGACTCGACGATTTCCCGCTCTATCTCGAGGGAAACGCGGCGGCAGGGCTGCTCGCCGCGTGGACCGCGCTCTGGCATCCGGCCCTGCTGAACGACGCCGGGCATCTGCCCACCTGGCGCCGGGCCGACGATCCCCCGACCGAGGGCGGCGGCCGGCTGCTGCTCGTCCCCGAGGCCTCGCGACCCCTGCTGGCTACCGGCTGGATCGAGCAAATCCAGGCGTCCGGCGGCGTAGTTTTGTGGGGCCAGCAACGTCGCGGGGAGTATGTGGAGTCCGCCCTGGCGGTTTTCCCGGACGACGCCAGCCGCGGAGGGGCCGTTGCACAACTGCTGGCCGACGACTTTCATGCCCTGGGATTTGCCTACCTGCAGATCGAGCTGCTCGCACGTCAGATGCGTTATCTGACCACGGTCGACCTGGTGCTGTTGGAGAACCAGACCACCGCCGCCGCGGCAGCGGCCTTGCGCGATGACGAGCCGGCCGCCCGCGACCACTTGGCCAAGGCGTTCGACGTGCTCGCCGAGGCCCGCGACCGCTTCTATCCGACGACCGCCTGGCTGCTCGACCTGATTCTCGTGGCGCCGACGACGCTCGGACCCGGCCTGCGCGCCGAATTGGAGCGTCCGGGCCCCAAGAATCTGTTGATCGCCCCGGCCACGCTCGCCCGGCTGGCCGAGGCAGCTCCGCAGACGCTGGCGGCCTTCCGCGGGGCGCTCGAGCGGGGCGACGTGACGCTCATCGGCGGGCTGGAGGAAGACGACGAGCCCCCGCTGCTGCTCGCCGAAGGGGTCGCCCGCCGTTTTTTGCGGGGGATCGAGGTTTACGCGCGACTCTTGGGCCAGCGGCCGGCCGTCTTCGGCCGCCGCCGAGCGGGGCTGAGCGCGGTCCTGCCGGGGCTGATCTACAAATTCGGGTTTCGGGGCGCCTTGCACGTCCCGCTCGACGGCGGTCGCTTCCCTCGCACCACGCAGGCCCGCGGCCGCTGGGAAGGAACCGACGCCACGGCGGTCGACACCCTCTTTCGGGCCCCGCTCGACGCCGGTCGCCCGGAAACCTTCTTGGCGTACCCCCGGCACATGGGGAGCGCCATGGATCACGACTATTTGGCCACGCTCTGCCTGGCCCACTGGCCCGGGCAGGGGAAGCCCTGGCTCGACGACCTGCGCCGAGCGGCCAGCTATGGGCCGCTCTTGGGCAAGTTCGCCCAACTCAAGGACTATCTCGAAGCAATCGACACCTATGGGCATCTCGCGCGGCACGAGGCCGACGAGTATCGCGTTCCCTATCTGGAACAGGAGGCAGCCACCGGCAAGGCCGATCCGATCTCGCGCCATGTGCGGCGTGAGCGATTGGCCCGTCTTGCCTTGGGGCTCGAGACCACGGCCTTGCTCGTCGATGTCGCCCGCGGGCGCACCTCGCCTGCCTCCGAAGCCGCGCGGCAACAGGCGGGGGACTGGTGGGTGGCCAACGCAGTCGATTCCCCGCAGCTAAACGTGGGCGAGCAGCATTGCCGACGGCATTTCGAGGCACTCGCGGCCGAACTGGCGGCGGCCCTGGGGGGAGCAGGCGAGGGCGCGAGCACGCTCAGGCTGAATCCCACCGGCAGGGCTGCAGGCGGCGTACCGGCGTTGGGCTTCGGCGTGTTCGTGGGCGGTGCAGTGGCGGAGGGGCCGCCGATCGGCCGCGAGCTTCGGCTGGCGAATGAACGCCTCGAGGTGAACTTCCATCCCGAAACCGGCGGCATCGGCGCTTTGCGCCGGGCAGGCCGCCGCCTGAATCGGCTATCGCAGCAGATCGCCTACCGCGAGCCGACCTGGGAGCGGCTGGAGACCGAAATCACCGATGCCCGCGACGCCTACTCGCGCATGGCGGCCCGGCAGATCGAACTCACGCAGTCCGGCCCTGACTTTGGCGAAATCGTCAGCCGGGGCGTGCTGCTCGATCCCGAGGAGCGGCCGGTCGCCGAGTTCGAGCAGCAAACGCGGTTGGCCCGTGGCGCCGACGTCGTTGAAGTGCGGCTGAAGCTCGCGCCGCACACGTTGCCGACCGGCGCCCCGTGGACTAACTATTACTGTGCCCGCTTTGCCTGGGCCGACGCCACGTGCGAACTGCGCCGCAGCGTAGGAGGCTCGAGCCATGCAACCCACCTAGAACGGCTCGAAGCGCCCCACTTCGTCGAGCTGTTGTCCGACGATGGCTCGGCCGCGATCCTACCAGGGGGGCTGCCCTATCATGGTCGCGACGGGATGCGCCGCCTCGACACGCTGCTGATCACCGCCGGCGAATCGTCCCGCGAGTTCGAGTTCGCCTTGGGGCTCGATCTCGCGAATCCGCTGGCCGCCGCCCTGGCGCGCGGCGTACCGTGTGCCGAGGCAACGTGCGGCCTTGCCGCCCGGCCCCCCGCCTGGCTGTTTCAAATCGACCAGCGGGGCCTGCTGGCGACCGGCTGGGCGCCGCTGGTGGAGGAGGGGCGCGTCGTCGGCTTCCGCGTGCATTTTCAGGAGGTGCTCGGGCAGATGGATTCGGCTCGGCTGCGCACGTTTCGCAAGATCGACCGTGCTCGCATGGCCGACGGCCTGGGAGTCAACCTGTTGACGCTGCGGATCGAAGAGCAAGAGGCGGTCGTTCTCGAGTACGCTGCGCACGAATGGTTCATCGTGGAGGCGTGGTGGGCATGACCAAGCCCAAGGACCCCTCAGCGACTTCCCAGACGCTGCGCGAGACGCTGGCGCCCCTGCACGACGCCATCGAAAACACTGCCCTTGCCCGGCGTATGGCGCGCAGCGCGGTTGGCAGCGGCGAGTACGTTCGTCTTTTGCAAAACCTCTTTGCAATTCACGGAACTCTCGAACCAGCCATGACCAGGTCGATGCCGGTTTCCGATTGGCTCAACCCAGAAGCGGCGCGGACTAGCGCCTTGGCTGCCGATTTGGCGTATTGGCAGGCAAGACCGCTCGATTTCGCTGAACTAGAAATGCCGACGCGGAGTCTTGTCGGCATGTTCCGTCGCATGGAACACCAGCGCCCCGGAGCCCTCATCGGCGCCCTCTACATTTTCGAGGGCTCGAGAATGGGCGCTCGAATTCTCAAGAGCCGCGTCGCCGCGGCGCTCGGCACGAGCCCTGAGTCAGGTCACGGCGTCGACTACTTCGCCCTGGGAAGCGACCAACATCCGGCCCGCTGGGCAGAGTTCAAGCACCAGTTAGACGAGACCGCGTGGGCCGCACGTCAGCGGATGCAACTCTTGGCGGGCGCTCGGCGTACGATGCGCGGCTTGCTCGCTCTTTACCGCGCGATCGGGGACGACGCAGGCTAGTGCATCGGGCACGCCCGAAACTCGACGCCCAGATCCTCGACGTGAACCGTGGGCGGGGACCAATCGGCCGGACGCACCAGGAGCCGCCGCAATCGCTCGGCCCTTGACCAGCCGCGCTGGATCTCACGGCACTTGGCCACGATCTCTTCGGGAGTCGGCAGGTAATCCTGGGGCTCCCACTGATTCTTGCGAACCCCGTGTTCACGACCTTCGGCCAGCCGCATGGTCCATCTCCTTCGATAGGCGAGGCTGAAACTCAGTCCGATCACCCGCTCTTGAGCAGGTTCCGTGCCAAAGAAACAAGAGCCTCGCTGCCAAGCCTTCCCAAGTTCCGCTCCTCGCGCCGCCTGCGCTGGTGGCGAAGAGTTTATTCCGTTGCGGGGGCGAATGAACAGCCACGGCAGCACGCCGAGCCAAGCCGCAGAGCAAGGCGGTGCATGCAACACCAGCAACCATCGCCAGCGCGTGCAGCAACCACCACCCCTACTGGAATACGAAGTAGCGGGCTGATGGTTCGAGCGGGCTTCTTGCCCACGGTGGTCACGGCGTGAGAAGATGGACGCGGGCACTGCCAGCCACTCCAACCTATCAGCGCCGTTTGATGTTGAGGCGAGAACGACTCGAGCCTGGCCTCCTTAGCCGCTCCCAGCGTCGCTGCTTGCCTTTCCTGCTCAGGGCTGCGGCCGCACTCTTTTTGGCAGCGGCGCCAGTTCGCGGCGCCGAAACGACGTTCGCCCCGGTGCAGGCCATTTTCGAGGCGAAATGCGTTCGATGCCACCAGGGCTCCGAGCCCAAGGGGGGGCTTTCGCTCGAAACCGCCGAACTGGCCAGAGCCGGCGGCGACAGCGGTCCGGCCTACGAACCGCGGGCTGAAACGAACTTGCTCGTCGAGATGATCTCCGGCGACGATCCGCAGATGCCGGCGCAGGCCGATCGGCTGAATTCGGTGGAAGTCGCGGCCGTAAAGGCGTGGATTGCCGCCGGGGCTGAATGGCCAGCCGGAGTTCGGCTCGCCCCGCGCGTCGCCGAGCCAGAAACCTGGTGGTCGCTCGCGCCGCTGGGCAAACACACTCCGCCCCAGCTCGATTCGCCCTGGATCCGCACGCCGATCGACGCTTTCATCCTCGCGCGCTTGCAGCAGGCAGGCATGGCGCCCTCGCCGGAGGCCGATCGCCGCACGCTCATTCGACGGCTGACCTACAACCTACACGGCCTGCCGCCGACGCCGGCCGAAGTGGCCGAGTTCCTGGCCGATTCGTCGCCCGACGCGTATGAACGTCTCGTCGACCGCCTGCTCGCTTCGCCCCGCTACGGCGAGCGCTGGGGCCGCCACTGGCTCGATGTCGTCCACTTTGGCGAATCGCACGGCTACGACAAGGACAAGCCGCGGCCGCACGCCTGGCCGTACCGCGACTACGTGATCGGCGCGCTCAACGCAGACAAGCCCTACGGCCGCTTCATCGCAGAGCAACTCGCCGGCGACGTGCTCGAGCCGAACGATCCCGACGGCCTCGTCGCCACGGGGTTCATTTCCGCCGGGCCCTGGGATTTCGTAGGGCACGTCGAGCTGCGCGAGGGGACAAAGGACAAGGAGATTACCCGCTCGAACGATCGCGACGACATGGTGACCACGACGGCGTCGACGTTCCTGAGCCTTACGGTCCATTGCGCCCGTTGCCACGATCACAAGTTCGACCCGATTCCGCAGCGGGACTACTACCGGCTCCAGGCAGTCTTCGCCGGGGTCGACCGGGCAGATCGCTCCTACGACCCCGATCCGGCGGTGCATGCGGAGCGGATCGCGCTCGCGGCCGAGCGGCGCACGGTCGAGGCAGAACGCGTCGCGCTCGCCTTGGAGCGCGAACGCACGGCCCAGGCAGTGGCAGCGGATCTCACGGCCAGGATCATTCGGCTCGAGACAGACCTGGCCGCCTCCGATCCCAAGGCGAGTGACAGCCCCAGCAATGGCTATCACTCGGCGATCGAGTCGACGCCGGATGTTGAAAAATGGCTCGAGATCGACCTGGGTCGCGACGCAATGGTCGAGCAGGTGCGGCTGGTGCCCGCCCGGCCGACCGACTTTCCGGACACGCCGGGCTTTGGCTTCCCGCGGCGCTACAAAGTGGCGGTGCGGGCATCGGACGGCGAATGGAAAACGGTGGTCGATCGGATGGGCGAGGATCAGCCGAACCCTGGCGACCAAGCGGTCGAGGTGTCGCTGGAGGGCGCGCCGGCGCGTGTGATTCGCGTGACCGCGACCCGCCTGTGGGAGCGGACCTCCGACTACGTGTTCGCGCTCGGCGAGCTGCAAGCCTTGTCGGCGGATCGGAGCGTGATTCCGGTCGCCGAGGCGCGGGCGCTCGATTCGATCGAAGCGGGCCGCTGGGCGATGCGTTTTGCCAGCGATGGCTTCGACAGCCGCCGGCGATTGGCCGTTGCTGCGACGCCATCAGCGCGCGAGGCGCTGGCCGAAGAGTTGCGGCTGCGCAAAGCGGAGCTGGAACAGCGGGTCGACGCCGCTGTCGGTGAGGCGGCCGCCGCGCGATTTGCCGAACTTGGCCGCCGGCTCGAAGGCTTGCAGCGGCGCTGGCAGGCGCTGCCGGCGCCGCAACTCGTCTATGCGGCGGGTAGCGGCTTTTCGACCGAGGCGAACGTCACGCCGAGCCAGCCGCGGCCCATTCATCTTTTGTTGCGCGGCAGCGTCGAGACGCCGGGGCCGCTCGTTGGGCCGGGGGCGCTCGGGTGTGTGCGCGGAGTCGATGTCGCGTTCCCGGCGATCGACTCCGCCGACGAGGCGGCCCGCCGCGCGGCGCTTGCCCGCTGGATTGCCGATCCCGGCAACCCGCTCACCTGGCGGTCGATCGTCAACCGCGTGTGGCACTACCACTTCGACCGCGGGCTCGTCGATTCGCCGAACGACTTTGGCCGCATGGGGAGCCGCCCGAGCCACCCTGAATTGCTCGACTGGCTGGCGACCTGGTTCCTGAAGAACGGCCAGTCGCTCAAGGCGCTGCACCGGTTGATCGTGACGAGCGCGGTGTACCGACAGTCTTCTGCCGAGAGCGCCGACTATTCCAAGCTCGACGGCGAGAACCAGCTTCTCTGGCGGATGAACCGCCGGCGGCTCGAGGCCGAGTGCGTGCGCGACGCGGCGCTCTACGTTTCAGGCAGTCTCGATCTGACGATGGGGGGGCCGTCGGTTCAGCAGTTTGCCTTCAAGGACGATCACTCGCCGGTCTACGACTACGAGCGGTTCAACGTGGACTCGCCTGACAGCCGCCGACGAAGCGTGTATCGGTTCTTAGTGCGTAGCGTGCCGGACCCGCTGATGGAGCGGCTCGATTGCCCCGATCCTTCGTTTTCGACGCCGAAGCGGAACACCACGCTGACTGCAATCCAGGCTCTCGCCACGCTCAATAACAAGTTCTTCGTGAGGCAGGCCGAGCGGCTGGCTGAGTTCGCGGCCAGTCAGGCCGAAGGTGTTCGCGCGCAAACGGCGCTCGCCTTCGAAGCCGCCCTTTCGCGCCCGCCAGAACCCGCCGAGCTCGACGCGCTCGCCGCCTATGCCGAGCGCTATGGCCTCGCCAACGCCTGTCGGGTGATCCTGAACTGCAACGAGTTTATGTTTGTGGATTGAGCCCCGAAGGGGCGTAAGATGTTAGCCAGCTCGTAGGTTATGCTTCAGCATAACGACGCCGCGCGCAACCCAGTTATGCTGAAGCATAGCCTACCTGTTTCATTGCATGCCGCACTCCTGCTCCAGTCGCGAACGCTCAATCCTGCTCGCCGATGGCGATGGCCGCGGCCTCTCCCGCCGCGCGTTCCTCTGGCACTACGGCGGCGGCCTCGGCGGCATCGCCCTGGCGCATCTGCTCGCCCAACAAGGCGCGCTGGCGGATACGCCTGCTCGGCCGCGCCCCGATCTGAATGGCGGCCTGCATCACAGGGCCAAGGCCACGCGCGTCGTGCAGCTCTTTATGTCGGGGGCCGCCAGCCAGTGCGACCTGTTCGACTACAAGCCGGAGCTGATCAAACGGCACGGCCAGCCCTTCGACCCGGGCGAAAAGGTCGAGCTGTTTCAGAGCGAGCCCGGCGCCTGCATGCAGAGCCCTTGGGGTTGGAAGCAATACGGCGAATGCGGCCGCTGGATGAGCGACCTCGTCCCGGAGCTCGCTCAGCACGTCGACCGCATGGCGTTCATTCCGTCGATGGTCGCCAAGTCGAACGTGCATGGCCCGGCCACGTTCATGCAGAACACCGGCTTCATCCTGCCAGGCTTTCCCTGCATGGGCGCTTGGGTGAACTACGCCTTGGGGAGCATGAACGACTCACTGCCGGCGTTCGTCGTGCTGCCTGACGGTCGCGGCTTCGCCCCCAACGGCCCGGCCAACTGGACGGCCGGTTTTCTGCCGGCCGCTCATCAGGGCACGATGATTCGCCCCAGCGCCAAGCGGCCGATCGCCGACCTCTTCCCGCCGGAGACCGCCAAGTTCATCACGCCGGAGAGCGAACAGGCGGGCCTGGCGGCGCTCGCGGAGTTGAACCGCAAACATGGCGAGTCGCGCCCCGGCGATTCACGGCTGGAAGCCCGCATCGCCTCGTTCGAACTGGCAGCGCGGCTGCAGCTCAGCGCCCCCGAGGTGCTCGACATCTCCGGCGAGACCGAGGCCACGCGCAAGCTCTACGGCCTCGACGACGAGGTGACGGCCGACTTCGGCCGCAACTGCTTGATTGCCCGGCGGCTGCTCGAGCGCGGCGTGCGGTTCGTGCAACTCTGGAACGGCGCCGATAACGGCTTTCCGCGCCGGAATTGGGACTCACATGAGGATCTTGCCCGCGATCATGCAGTGATGGGGCGCAGCCTCGACCGCCCCGCAGCCGCGCTGCTTACCGACCTTGCCCGCACCGGCCTCTTAGAGGAGACGCTCGTGATCTGGACCACCGAGTTTGGCCGCATGCCCTGCAGCCAAGGGGGCAAGGGGCGCGACCACAACCCGTTCACGTTCACCACCTGGCTCGCCGGCGGCGGCATCCGCGGCGGCACGCTGCACGGCGTGAGCGACGAGTGGTCGTACAAGGCGGTCGACAAGCCGACCTACTGCTACGACGTCCACGCCACGGCCCTGCATCTGTTGGGCATCGACCACACGAAACTCACCTACCGCCACAACGGCATCGACCGCCGGCTGACGGACGTGCATGGGGAGGTGATTGGGGAATTGGTGGCGTAGGGCGCGGACACGGCTTTTGCGTAGCCCAGGCATTCATGCCTGGGGTAATGGCCCGCGACCTCAACGATTGATTGCGCGATTGTCGGCGTAGGTCTTCGACTTCGCGTGATAGGCGGTGGGGCGAATCTGCCATTCGCGCGGCGCGAATTCAGAGTCGAGGAGTTGCTGGAGCACTGCGGCCCGAGGCGAAGCACGGACGGTGAACTGATCCTTTCCGAGGCGGAAGGGAGAGATGCCCGTCTCGCCGCGAATCCGCGCGAAGAACTTGCGGGGCGGCTTCCTCGCTCGGGCTGAGAGGAAGACCGGACCGTCCCAAACAGCAGTCGCTGGCGACAGTTCCTCGATGGGCAGGTGCATCGACGCTTGAAACTCAGCTCCGTCAACGGTCGTTAGGCGGAGCGACGCCGGCGGATGGATCGAGACGGCCACCTGCCCGTGCCCGTACGGTGTCTTGAACCACCACCGCTCGCAGAAGGCGAAGAACCGTCGCGAGTTGAACGCCTGCACCAGGAACGCCCCTTGCCGGTCTTGGGCGTCGGCGGGAGTCGCCAGCACCGAGAAGCTCATCTCCTGAAACCGCAGGCCGCGAAACGTGGCATCGGCCGCGACGATCAGCATCTGAGCCCGCCCCTCGCGCTCGAGCGGAGCCAGGCCTTCAGGCGCAAGCTGCCGGCGCCAATACTCGAGCTCGGCCGCCCCGGTCAACGAAACCTCGCGAACCCCCTCGAGCTCCGCGACGAACTTCACCCCAGGGATCGGCCGCCTCGATCCGCGGCCCAGCAGATGCTCAATGTCTTCTGGCAGATCCACCGTGTCGTCTCGCTTGGCTGGCAACCAGCCACAAGCCACAGGCTACCAGCTACTACTCCCACTCGATCGTCGCCGGCGGCTTCGAGCTGATGTCGTAGACGACGCGGTTCACCCCCTTCACCTCGTTGATGATCCGCGTGCTCATCCGCGCGAGCAGGTCCGCCGGCAGGCGGCTCCAGTCGGCCGTCATGAAGTCGTCGGTGTCGACCGCGCGAATCGCCACCGCATCCTCATACGTGCGGGCATCCCCCATCACGCCGACGCTCTGCACCGGCAAGAGCACGGCAAAGGCCTGGGCCGTGGCGCGGTAGAGCCCCGCCGCTCGCAGCTCGCTGACGACGATCGCGTCGGCCTCGCGCAGCGTTTCGAGCCGCTCGCGGGTAACCTCGCCCAGGCAGCGCACCGCGAGGCCCGGGCCGGGGAACGGGTGCCGCCAGACGATCTCCTCCGGCAAGCCGAGCTGCAAGCCGAGGCGGCGCACCTCGTCTTTGAAAAGATCCCGCAGCGGCTCGACGAGCTCGAAGCCGAGCTCCTCCGGCAGGCCGCCCACGTTGTGGTGCAGCTTGATCGTGGCCGCGGGGCCGTCGGCCGCGGCGCCGCTTTCGATCACGTCGGGGTAGAGGGTGCCTTGGGCCAGGAAGTGAGCGCCGTCGATGTGGCTCGCTTCCTCGCGGAAGCAATCGATGAAGGCATGGCCGATCCGCTGCCGCTTGACCTGCGGGTCGGTGACGCCGGCCAGGGCGGCCAGGAACCGGTCCTGTCCCTGCACCACGTGCAGGTCGGTCTTGAAGTGGTTGGTGAACTCCTCGATCACGGCGGCGGCTTCGTCCTTGCGCAACATTCCGTTGTCGACGAGGATGCAGGAAAGCCGGTCGCCGATGGCCTCGGCCAACAGCGCCGCGGTGACGCTCGAGTCGACGCCGCCCGAAAGGCCGCAGATCACCCGGCGGTCGCCGATTTGCTCGCGCATCTGGTTGATAGTCTGGCGGGCAAAGTCCCCCATCCGCCAGCGACCGGTGCAGCCGCACACGCGCGTGAGGAAGTTGCCCAGCACCTGCGCGCCCAGCGGCGTGTGGGTTACTTCGGGGTGGAACTGCAGGCCGTAGACCGGCAGCGTGCGATGCTTGACCGCGGCCACGGGGCAGGTGTCGGTCGCCGCCAGCGGCAGGAACTCTTCCGGCGCGGCGCTCACCTGATCGCCGTGGCTCATCCAGACTTCGGTGTCGTGGGGGAAGCCCGTAAACAGCCCTTCGGGCGCGAGTACGTGGCAGCGGGCACGGCCGTATTCGCGGGCCTTGGCGGCAATGACCTTTCCGCCGAGGGCCTGACAGGCGAGCTGCATTCCGTAGCAGATTCCCAGCACGGGAATGCCGAGGCGAAAGATGGCCGGATCGCAGTGGGGCGCCCCGGGATCGTAAACGCTTGCCGGACCTCCCGAGAGGATCAGCCCGCGGGGCGCAAGCTCGCGAATTCGCTCGGCCGAGATATTGTGCCGCACGATCTCGGCGTACGAGAAGTGCTCGCGAACTCGCCGGGCGATGAGCTGGGCGTATTGCGCGCCGAAGTCGAGAACCAGGATGCGCTCGTCGGCAATGCCGGCCGGCGAGGGGGCGACAGTCTGCATGGGCGGACCCCATCAACGAAAAAGGCCCGTCTGGGCGGACGGGCGGGAAACCGTGATTATAGGGTCCGCGGAGTGGGCGGCTAGGGGCTGGAAGGCGGCACGCGTTGAACGCGATCCCTTTGGGCTCCACTACCCGGTGACCAGCGGAAGAAGCAGCCAGATCGCCAGCAGGACGGCTACCCAGCGATGCGGTCGCCCGACGAAGACGCCGACGCTCAGCCCAAGGCTCAGAACCGTAACCAAAGACCCAAGCGACAGGTAGTCCGAGGTAAACAGGTACGACCCGCCAGCCACAGCGAGCAGAGCCAGGGCCGCGATCCGCCGGCGCGTCGAAATCGATCGGAGTTCTTCCTGGATCGATTCCATGGAGTCGTTCGCCTACGCCACCACTCCCACCAGCGACTGAAACTCCGGATCGTTCCGCAGCGGGTCGAAGTCGGATTCCCCCTCCACCATCCGGCGGTAGCCCGGGTCGAGCCGGAAGGCCTCTTCCAGGTGCCGCAGCGCTTCGTGGCGGTCGCGGGCCAGGCTTTGGTAGCAGGCCAGGTTGTAGTGGACCAGGGCGTCGTCAGGCTCCTTGACGAGCGCCTTCTCGAGCTCCTTGATCGCCAGGTCGATGCGCCCCGTGCGCTTGTAGCACCAGCCCAGGGCGAGCCGCGCCGCGATGGCGTCGGTGGCGTCGCGCGAGGCCAACTCCAACGGGGGAATGGCCTCTTGATAGCGTTCGAGCGCCCGCAGGGCCTCGCCGCGCAGGTAGGCGGCGTGCCCCTTCATGCCGCCGGGAAGCTGCTCGATGCGGCCGAGCGTTTCGAGCGCGCACTGGGGCAGGTGCAATTCGAGATAACCCTCCGCTTGGCGAAGGGCGAGTTGACGTCGCACAGCCGTGTAGTTCGACATGGCCTGCCTCCCGACGCGTGCGCTCCCTGATCCTGAAGCCGCAGCCGCGCGGCCTTCTCTTTTGATCTTATCAAGGGGGCGCCGCAGGCCCAAGCGAAATGCGCGCGACGACGTGATTTCAACCCAGCAGGGGTCGTTTCGCGACGAATAGGCAAACCGGCGCGGCGCCGACTTGGGCCGCCAGGGTGGCTGGGGTCGAGCAAAGCGAGCCCCCAGCAAATCACGGAGATCTCGCAAGGAGCGTCGACCACAGGGTCGGCGCACTGGGGGGCCGGGCAGCATGAGCGGCCAGCGCGCCAACCGCCGCTCGCGTTCCTTGCTGGCGCTGCGGGTTAGTGTCGAGGCGCCTAGGCGGTCGGCACGGCGACTTCGTTGTACGAGTCGACGAGCGACTTGGCCGGAGCGCTCAGCTTGAGCACCGGAGCGAATTCCACGAACTCCTGGTCGATCCGCGCCAGGAACTCAGGCGCCGCCGGGCTGTCGGGGCGGCGGAAGTGCTGATAGGCCTGCTCGAACAGCGGGCACTCGACCCACGTCTCGTCGCTGGCCGCAGGCAACAGAGCCGACATCGCGACCGCCACCACTTCGGGTCGCGCGTTGGGGCTAGCCAGGAGTTCATCGATCGAGCAGTGCTGTTCGACCAGGTCGCCGAACTCGGCCGGCAGGTTCCAGCTACGGGCGATTTCCGCGGCCGCCTGGGCGTGGGTCCAGCCAAAGCGCTCGCGCTCGAGCGTCGACAGCCGCACGCGGCCATTGTCACGCTGCTCGAGCAGAGCCAGATAGTCCTTGGAAAGTTCTTTGGCCAAGAGCGGCACCGCCATGTCTTGCAGCAGGGCCGCGGCAAACGACTCTTCGGCGTCCTTGAGCCCCAACAGCTTGCCGAAGCCGCGGGCGAACAGGCCGCGCCGCAGCGAATCTTGCCAGAGTTTCTTGAGGTCGAAGGGGCCGCACTGCGGATTGGGCATCAAACTGAACACTGCGCTCCACAGCGCGAAGTTCTTGATCGTGCGGATGCCCACCAGCGTGATCGCCAGCTTCACGCTCGAGATCTCGCGTGAAAAGCCGAAGTACGACGAGTTCACGAATCGCAGCACCTGACCGGTGAGGCCGGGGTCCGACTCGATCGGCAGGGCGAATTCGGCCGGGCCGTTGTTCGGATCCTGCGACAGCTCGAGCAACCGGATGGCGCTTTGCGGCAGCGCCGGCAGTTGAGCCCCAGCCAGGATGCGTTTCAGGTCCGTCTCGGGCGTGGTCGTCGGCACGGCAGGAATCCTTAAGACTGGCGGTGATGACCGTTGCGTGGGGCCACGACATGGGGAGCGCGGCCCAGGGTCTGGCCGGACTGCGCCTTCGACCGCCGCCCGGCAGTCAGATGGCCCCGCAGGCAACTCTAGGCCACGCCCCGGCGCGCGGCAAAAGCCAAGCCTGGCTTTGAGTTGCCGCCGTCCTGCCAACGCCTCGGCGTTGCCTTCTCGCCACGGCGGGGCCCTCGAGTTCGTAGCGAATCCGCTACTTCCGGCCTTCTGTCCCTTGCCAATCAGGCTACTCAACTCGTTTCCTGAAAACACTTTGTTTTGCTCGCTCGGGTTCGCCCTACGGCGTTGGTCCCGGCGTTTGCGTTTCTCTTTGGTCGCCCACCGTTGCCGTTCTTCTCCGATTGCTGGCGCGACCCCCGTGAAGATCATCGTTGCCCTCCTCTTCGCTCTCCTTTTGACCGGTTGGCTCGTTGCACGGTCTGGCAGTCCGGTCGCGCCGGCAGCTCAAGGGAGCGAGCCGGTAGCGTGGAGGCGAACGGAGAATGGCTGGGAGAATGCGGCCGATTGGACAAAAGAGGAAGTCGGGGGAATTAAGCCGCTTCACCCCAGTGTGCTAGCGTCGTTCTGCTTGCTCGCTTCGCTGCTAGCACTTGCGGCCTTCTCCGAACGGCAGGCTGCGAAAGAGCCGGGAGCTGCGCAGTCGAGCGAAAGGCTGGTCGGCCCTCGGCTCGACGCGGCTGAGAACTTGAAAAAATCTTGCACGAAAATCGCCGCCGTGCGCCACTAATACGTTCGACGGAAGAACCGCTCGCTTCCTCTCATAGAAGCGCGGCGGCTCAAACCCTTCGCTAGCTTTCGGCCAAGGATGGCTTCTCATGCGGCTCACTCTGCGGACTCTGCTCGCCTACGTCGACGACATTCTCGATCCCGAAGATGCCCAGGACATTGCCCGCAAGCTCGAGGAGAGCGAGTTCGCCACCGAACTGCTGGAGCGCCGTCGCGACGTACTCCGCAAGCTGCGGCTGAGCGCCCCTGATCCACGCGGCGGCGCCGGCGGGCTCGACCCCAACACGGTGGCCGAGTATCTCGACAACACACTCGCGCCGGACCACGTGGCCGACGTCGAGCGCGTGTGCCTGGAGTCCGACATCCACCTGGCCGAGGTCTCGGCCTGCCACCAGGTGCTCACGCTCGTGCTCGGCTCGCCGGCCGAGGTCGAGCCGAACTGCCGCCGCCGGCTGTATGAACTTGGCGTCCCCGTTGCACCGGCGCCGAAGAAGGGAAAACGGCGTCCGACGCACGAAGGCGCCGCGCTCGACGGCGAGCGCCCGACGACCGGCGAACTGCCGGAGTACTTGCAGACCAAGCGGCGGATGCCTGGCTGGCTGGTGCTCGCGTCGCTCGGCGCGGTGGGGGGCGGCCTGTGGTGGTGGTCGTCGCCCGAGTCCGTCAAGTCGGCTTTGGCCTGGAGCCGCGCGCGGATTGTAGCTCTTCAGACGGCCAGGAAGGTTGAAAACGCCGGTACGAAGGGACCGCAGGCGCCAGGCGCTGCAGATCCCATTGCGGTCGATCCCTTGCAAGCGGCGCCCTCGTTTGGCGACGAGTATCCGATTCCTGGGCGCCCGCCGGAGACCGAATGGGCGCCGCCCGAAACGGCGGATCCAACAGAGCCCGAGAGCGCGCCGAACTTGGCGGAGACGGGCGCAACGCAGATTGCGCCGCCGGCGGAGTCCGGCAGCGCGTCGCCCGGCGACGTGGCCGTTGCTCCCTCGGACACCGAGTCGGGGGCCGTCGACCCGCTCGCCGCCCCGGTCGCGACCAACGGCAATAGGGTGATGCCCGAGGCGGAGGACTCGCCCAAGGACAATTCCTGGACTCCGACTCCCGTTCCCGGGGCCGCAGGCGGAGACGCGGCGCCGTCGCCAGGCCTTGCGGCTGCGCCGGCTGAGGCGGATCCGCCATCGCCTCCCCTTGCCGCTAGCAGTGACGTTGCTGATGCGGCCAGTTCGGTAAACCCCGACGCGCCGCCCGCCTTGGCCTGGCCCGGTCAACCTTCGATGCCGCTCGTGGGCGACGAAGCGCCGGCTGCGCCCGATCCGGCGGCGCTGCCCGTCGGCAGTCTGCCCCCCGAAACGATCGGGCCGGGGGATGCCAGCGCTCCAGGGGCAACCGCATCCGCGGCCTCGCCCACACCGCCCGCGGAAGCCGGCCCACCGGCACAGCACGACGCGGCGGTGATTCCAGCCACCTATTCCCCGGCCAACCTGGCGAGCGAAACGGCAACCTTGTGGCGTCTCGATCCGCGTGAGGGCCTCTGGCGTCCGCTGACGAGCGGCGAGACGCTTTCGGCCGGCAATCGCCTGGCGAGCTGGTCTTTCGAACGCCCGCAGCTCAACTTGAGCGGCGGCATCACTGCCGAACTGGTGGGGGGTGCACGGGCCAGCCTCTCGGCGCCTTCGGCGATGGGGCCTCCGGCGCTCACGCTGGAACAGGGACAAACCGTCTTACGGTTTGCCGCGGCGGCCGGCCAGCCCTGCGCCCTGCACGTGGGCTCCCTCGAGCTGGCAATCTCCACGTCGGCCGCGGCAGTGGT
Organism: Pirellulales bacterium; assembly: GCA_044221365.1. Taxonomy (GTDB): domain Bacteria; phylum Planctomycetota; class Planctomycetia; order Pirellulales; family JBGAPH01; genus JBGAPH01. The sequence goes on along the minus strand of JBGAPH010000031.1, from coordinate 61,079 downwards.
CGCGATCGACCCGTCGTACCGCGCGATCGAGGGGCGGGCGACGCCGCAGGAACTTGCGCGGGCGGCGGAGATCCACGTCGTGGAAGGAACGGTGAAGATCCGTCTCGGCGACGCGGCGCCCGAGGTTACCGCGCCGGCGATGGTCCGCGTGTCGCCCGAAGGGGCGCTGCAGATCGAGCCGAACGCCCAGTCCCCCGCCTGGGTGCTCGCGCCGCCGGCTGGGGGAAGCGAGCAGCGTTTGGCGGCCGAGCTCCGTTCACGCTTGAGTTCCGGCGAGCACTCCTCGGCCGGCTTGCGAGCCCTGGCGGCGAGCAAGCAGCGCGAGCTTCGCCATGCGGCAATCGCCGCGCTGGCGGCAATCGACGAGTTCGGCCCGGCCGCCGCAATTCTGAACGACCCGGGGGAGAAGGCCTTTTGGTCGATCGCCGGCGAGCTGCTCCAGGCAGGCCGAGGACCAGAGTCGAGCGACCGGGTACGCACCGCATTGCGACAGTCCTACGCCACGTCCACCGCCGACGAACTGCACCGGCTGCTCTGCGGCGTGACGGCCAAGGAGCTGGCCGGCGGCCTAAACCAGCAGCTTGCCGCCGATCTGAACCACGACGAGCTCGCGGTTCGGGTGCTCGCCTTCTGGAATCTCCGGCAGCTCTCCAAGGCCACCTATGGCTATCAGCCGGAGCAGACGGCGGCTAAGCGCCGTCAGGCCAGTCAGCGATGGCAGAAGGAGTTGGAAGCCGGCCACGTCGCCGGCCGGCCGTCCCCTGGCCGTTCCTAGGCCGTTAGGCGCAGCCCCAAATTCCGGCCAATTCGTTGACCAAACCGCGCGCCTCTACTAGCGTGGCGGAAGTTCCCGCGGCCCAAATCGCTGCGGACTTCCGCTCGCTTGGGGGGGGTATGATGAAGGCGCGCTTTTGGGCTCTGGTGGGCATTCTAACGTTCGCGAACGGGCCAGCCCGAGCTGCCGATTTCTCGGGGCTCGGTTTCCTGCCGGGTGACACACTGACGAGTTCGGCCGGGGGCGTGTCGGCGGATGGCGCTGTGGTGGTGGGCACTTCGTACAGCGGCGGCTACCGCTGGACGGCGGGCGGGGGAATGGCTCCCCTCGACGGACTCAGCGACGCAGTGGATGTGTCCGCCGACGGCAAATCGGTGTTAGGGCACGCGAACTCCGCAGCTCGGACGCCGGTCATCTGGACGCCGTCTGACGTGACCAGGTTGGCCCCATTGTGGGGCCCCACCGAGATTGGGGGCGCCCGAGCGAACGCGATTTCCGCCGACGGCAAAGTGGTCGCCGGTCGCGCGCTCCACGCGATTCCCGAGGTGTTCTTCCCGGCGTATTGGCCTGATCCAACCACGGGCATCAAGTTGTCTTACGAGGGCAAGTTCACCAATGGCGACGCCCTCGATCTGTCTGCGGACGGGTCGGTGATGGTCGGAGAAATCACCGTTGAAACGCCGGAACGGAGCTATTTGACGGCGTTCCAGTGGACGGAATCCGAGGGGATCGTTCCGCTCAGCGCAGGGGGCGGGTTCAGCAGCAGCATCCATGCGAGCGCTGTCTCCCAGGACGGCAAAGTCATCGTCGGCACGATGACCAACGACATCGGGCTGACCCAGGCCTACCGGTGGACCCAGGAGACGGGCGCCGTGCCGCTGCCCGATTTGCCAGGAGGAGCGGTTAGCGGTTCTGCGTCCGCCGTCAACGGCGACGGATCGGCGATCGTGGGCGTAGGCGCGGGAGAATCGGGGACGGAGGCCTTTATCTGGACGGCGTCGGCCGGCACTCGCAGCCTCGTAGATGTCTTCGAGGGGGACTATAACCTGGGGGCGGCGCTCCAAGGATGGAGCTTGCTCTACGATTTTGACATCTCGGCCGACGGCCACACGATCATCGGCACGGGCAAGAACCCAGAGGGGCAGACCGAAGCCTGGCGGGCGTCGCTCGTCGGCGACAGGTATTGGGGGGACGCCAATTTCGATGGCCGGGTCAACCTAGACGACTTTGGCATCCTCAAGGCGAACTTCGGGCTGGGGATCGGTGGGAATGCAGTCGCGTACTGGGCACAGGGGAATTTCGACGGTGACCGCGACGTCGATCTGTCAGACTTCGGCATCCTAAAGGGCGCCATAGGGGGCGGGGCCGGGTTCGTGCCCGTGCCGGAGCCGGCAGGTGGGCTCCTGGCCGTTCTGGCTGCCATCGGGGGCGCGGTCCTGTGCTGGCGCCGGCCCAAGATTGCACCGCGCTGAGCGAAGACGTATTCTGAGCGCGCAGTTTGGGGCTGAGGCCTGCTTTCCACGCCCGTCGAGTATTTGGAGCCCCGCGATGAAGACTCGACTGCTCTCCCTAGCCACGCTTTCCGCTTGGCTGACTGCCGCCCCCGCCTGGGCACAGCACGCCGACTCCACGCCGGGTTTCTTGGGCAGCCTCGTCGATCGGCTCGACGGGGGCCAGCTCATCGGCGCCCTGGCGGTGACGCTGATTTTCGGCACCGGGTTGATGGCGGTGCTGACCAACGGCCTGGCCTCGATCGTCCGGGCTTTCAACGGCTCCCCCGAAGACGACGCCCTGGCCGAGCGGCTCGAGGGGCTCGAGCAGCGGTTGGGCCGGATCGAGCAGCAACTCGCCGTACGTCAGGCAACGCCCCTCGACGTGACGCAGGCGCGCTAGTTCGGCGTTTCACGTGAAACCGGTCCAGCGGTGCGCGCCGCGGATCTGCGTGTTTCACGTGGAACGCGTAAATTGGGTCGGGTGTTTCACGTGAAACGTGGTGTGCCTCGTCAATGTTACCCCCGGGGACTCGCCGGGGGCTAGGGGAGCCTTATCCGCTGTCGGCCAGGCCGGCAGCTGAAAACTGCCGTTAGCCGGACTGAGGGCCGCTGCTACAATCCGCGCGCTGCCTCTCGAGCAGTGAGGCCGGCATTCACGGAGCGAGCGCCGCGTGGGCCGTATTTTGTGCGTTGCCAATCAGAAGGGCGGAGTCGGCAAGACGACCACGGCGGTCAACCTGGCCGTCGGTTTGGCCAAGGCCGGCCAGCGCACCCTGCTGGTGGACCTCGATCCCCAGTGCAACGCCACGAGCGGCCTCGGCCGACGCCCCGCCGAGCGCCACCCGCTGCTCGAAGACCGGCCGCTCCGCGAAACGCTGCTCCCATCCGCCACGCCGGGGCTCGAATTGCTGCCGGGGAGCCGGAGCTTTCAAGACGTCGAGGCCCTGGCCGACGGCGCCGCCGGGCGCTCGGCCACGCTGATGCAGCACCTGGCCACCGGCATGGCGGCTTACGACTTCGTGCTGATCGACTGCCCGCCGTCGCTGGGCCAGCTCACGCAGACGGCCCTGGCCTGCTCCACCGAAGTGCTGATGCCCATCCAGTGCGAGTACTACGCGATGGAGGGGCTGACGCAAATGATCGAGGTGATCCGGCAGGTGATGCAGCGCCCCGGCAACCGGCTGGCGTTCGGCGGCATTCTGCTCACGATGTACGACGCCGGACTAGAACTGACTTACGAGGTGGACCGCGAGGTCCGCGACTTCTTTGGCGAGATTGTGTTCGAAACGGTGATCCCCCGCGACGTGGCGGTGTGCGAAGCGCCCAGCCACGGCGCCAGTGTGATCGACTA
>JBGAPH010000031.1:0-57431 GCA_044221365.1 Pirellulales bacterium | reverse complement strand
CCCGCGCGCCCGTGGCGCGCGGGCCTATGCGGAACTCTGTCTGGAGGTGCTCGAGCGTGACTAAGGAACGGCGACTGGGACGTGGGTTGGAGGCGCTGCTGGGCAGGCCGGCGGGCGCGCTGATCGAAGACTTCGAGCCGCAGCCCGAAGCATTGGCCCAGGGCGACAAGGGCCTCGTGCGGCTGAGCGTCTATGAGGTCGACCCGAACCCCTATCAACCGCGGCGCGACTTCGACGACTCGGAAATCATTTCGCTCTGCGAGAGCCTCAAGGAACACGGCCTGCTGCAGCCGATCGTGGTCCGCCGCGCCGAGAGCCGCTACCAACTGGTTTCCGGCGAGCGGCGGCTGCGGGCCGCCATCAAAGCGGGCTGGACCGACGTGCCGGCCCTGATCCGCGAGGCCGACGACCGCCAGGTGGCCGAGCTCGCGATCGTCGAGAACTTGCAGCGGAAGGACCTCAACCCGCTCGAGAAGGCCGCCTCGTTCCACGACTACCTGCACCGCTATGGCTGCACCCAGGACGAGTTGGCGGGCCGGCTGAAGGTCGACCGCTCGACGATCGCCAACCTCATCCGCCTGCTCGAGCTGCCTGAGGCGGTGCAAGACGCCATCCGCTCCGGGGCGATCTCGCAAGGGCACGGCCGGGCGCTGCTGCCCCTAGGAGACGAGCAGGAGCAGATCGTCTTCTGCCAGCGGATCCAGGACGAAGCGCTCAGCGTGCGAGCGACCGAGCAGCTCGTGCATGACACGATTCACCAGGCCGACGCCGAGCCGCTGGCCGTAATCGGCCGCGACGGCGCCAAGGCGCCGGCACGCCGCCCGCGGACCGGCCAGGTTGCCACGCTCGAGCAGGAGCTGCGCGCCGCGCTGGGCACGAAGGTCGACATCCGCCAGGGGAGCAAGGGTCGCGGCCGCCTGGTCGTGCACTTCGGCAGCCACGAGGAGTTCGAGCGCTTGCGGGCTCTCCTGTGCGACACCCAAGGGGCGCCGCTTGGCCGCACGGGGACCTGGTGAGCTAGCAGCTAGCTGCCGTAAGCAGCCGTGATTGATTCTGGGAGCACGCGAACCATTCGCGTGCTCCTTTTCTTGTGCGGGCGCCTACTTGCGCAGCTCTGCGGGCGTTTCCTCGAACGGAAAGATCCGCTTCCAATCGCGCTGCATGCTGACGACGGTCCAGCCGCGTTCAACTGCTTCGTCCCAGGCTTTGTCGAGCCGGCCAATTTGCGAGCGGCGATCGTAGGCGTATTCGCGCCGGGAGTCGTCATGGTGGACCAGCAGCATCAAACTGGCGCCGTCGCCGCCCGCGGTCCACTCGAGCATCTGCTGATCGCCGTCGGAGTTGCCGAAGGCCGCCACCGGGCGGCGGCCAATGTACTGCGCGATGCCGACCGGCTTGCCGGCCTTGTCGTCGATGAAATTGATCTCCGGCAACCGCAATAGCACGGGGCCGCTCGGCCGCAGCTCGTATTTGAGCTTCACGCTGGACCCGACCACCTGCTCGGGGGGAACTCGGTAGACGCGATTCGTCCAGGGGCGCATGAACTCGATGCCGCCGCCGGAAACGATGAAGGTCTTGAATTGGTTGGCCCGCAGGTAGGCCAAGAGCTCGAGCATCGGCTGATAGACGAGCTCCGTGTACGGCCGGTCGAAGCGGGGATGCCGCGCGGTCGCCAGCCAGGCGACGATCATCTTTTCGTATTCGCCCGACGTCATCCCGGTGTTCGCCTGCGCAAGCAATTCTTCCATTTGCTTCTCGCCGGCGGATCCGAGTGAATCGAGCCGCCGCTCCCGCAGGGCCACATAGGCCGGATTATTGTCCCACTCCGGGTGTTGCGGGGCGAGTTGCCGCACGCGGTCGAGCCCAAAGACGAGTTGCACGTACATCGGCTGCTCGCACCAGAGCGTGCCGTCGTTGTCGAACGTGGCGATTCGCTCCGCGGGGGGAACGAACCGCGGCCCGCCTGGCGTAGTCGTCTTGGCCACGAACTCGAGGATCGCCCGCTTGGCGGCGCCTTCGTTCCACGAGGGAAGCGGATCACTGTGAGTGGACGACCAGAGCTGCCGTTGCGCCGTGCCGAAGTTGCCGAGGTGGTAGACGGCCACACCCACCGGCGAAAACTCGAAGGGCTGGAACGGCGCCGCAATCAGTGCGTGGACGAAATCGTTGTGACCCAGACCCACCGTCACGTGCGGGTTGAAGTCGGCGCCGCTGTACTTGGGCACGTATTCATTCACGTAGGCGACGATGGCGGGGGCGATCGTTTGGCCGGCCGGCGGCGCCACGAAGGCCGCGTCGGTTCCACCATCCACCGCGAACGGCGCCACGGCCTCGAGCACGCGCCGCTGAAATTCGGCCAACTCCGGCGACCGCTCGACGACAATTCCGGCCAGGCCCAGATTCTCGACGGGGAGCGCATAGTACCCGGTCGCGCGAAGTCGCCATTCGGCGGGGCGCGCCGTCGCCGCGACCTGTCGAACCGCCTCGTAGACCCGCGGCAGATCGTCGGTGCGCACGTAGCGCTGCGCGACCGAGAGATGGGGAGTGTGCTCGGCGTCGAGGGCGAAGCCGGCCGCAAAGTTGGCACGGAGCTTGGCGTTCGCCGCCCTTGCCGCCGCGACCATCGGCGGCCCGGGTTCGAGCAAAATGTCGATCGCGGTGAGCGACGGATTTTCCGCCAGACCGGCGGGCGCCGGCTCTTGACCCTGCGCGCGGCCGGCGAGCGCGCCAAGCATCAGCCCCAGACACAACAGCCCTCTGGATCCGCCGCGAAAACGCTGATCGGACACTGCGTGCTCCTCGCCAGACAAGCCCTGCGCCGGCGCGTGGCCGGTCCGGTTGCTCCCATCACCAATCGTCCTATGATAGCGATCCGCCAACGACTTGCGACTAGGGACGCGGACGGTTTCTCGCGCGCAAGTTAGGTGCGCATGGTGTTCGTGACTCGCCGACGCCGGGCGGTTCTCGGGGTCGCAGAAAACGGGTAATGTGTTCTCCCCACGTGCCCCCCGCCTGGATTGTCAGCCGGGTTAATCCGCAATCTCCGTGGAAATGGCTTTCGTTCGCGATGCGAACCTGTCAGGATGGGGCGGCTCGCTAGCATGGATGTCTCGGGCGGCCTGCCTACTTCCAGACATCGGGATTCGCTCGAGTGCTACCCACGCCCACCCAAGCCCAACCGGCGCCGCGAACCTTTTCCCATCGTTCGGAGGGGATCTTTTGGTTCTATGCGGCCCCGATCGCCGTCATGCACCTGCTGGCCTGCTTGGCGTTCGTACCCTATTTCTTTTCGTGGACCGGGGTCGTTTCGGTCCCGGTGGGGCTCTACATCTTTGCGACGCTGGGCATCAACCTGGGTTACCACCGTCTGCTCGCGCACCGCAGCCTGCAGGTGCCTCGGTGGTTCGAGTATTGCCTGACGACACTGGCCCTCTGCTCCCTGCAGACGACGCCCGCCCGGTGGGTGGCCACTCACCGCTTGCACCACAACCATTCCGACGACCCGGAAGACCCGCATTCGCCCGAGGAGACGTTTTTCTGGTCGCACATGGGCTGGCTGCTTTACCGCAACTCCGCTCTGCAGTCGACCGCCGTCTACGACAAGTACGCCCGCGATCTGTTGGCCGACCCGTATTACTGGTGGCTCGAGAAGCGGCCTCTGCGATCGCCGGCCATTTATTTGGCGCATGCGGCGCTCATTTTCCTAAGCGGCGCCTTGGCTGGGTGGGCGATCTGGGGGCCGCAGGCGGCTTTGCAGTTCGGATCGAGTCTGCTCGTGTGGGGCGTCTTCGTCCGGACGGTGCTCGTGTGGCACATCACCTGGAGCGTCAATTCGCTCACGCACCTGTTCGGCTATCGCAGCTACGAGACCGATGAGAACAGCCGCAACAATTGGTTCGTCGGTGTCGTGGCGATGGGCGAAGGTTGGCACAACAACCATCACCACGACCCGGCCAGCGCGAGCGTTCAGCACCGTTGGTGGGAAGTCGATCCCACCTACTACTCAATCCGCATGCTCGAGTCGGTGGGCTTGGCCCGCAAAGTGATTCGGCCCCGGCACGTCCGGCAGGAAGCGACCGCCGCCGGCCAAGAATAGGCCGATCGCTGCGCTCTTGATTGACCGATCGGAGTGCGGTCGGTCGAAGACGGTTGATGTTCAGCCTTGTGATCGTGCGCGCTCGGCGGCCGGTCTGCCCGCACGCTCGACGTCTTCGGGAATGCAGCCGTGCGCCGCCTGCTGTTGCGATCGGCCTTCCTGGCGCTGGCGGGCGTAAGCCCGTGGTCGGCGGGCTCGGCGTGCGCCCAGGCGCCGCCGCTGACAAACTTCTTCGTGTTCCCGCAACCGGCGGCCGCGGCCGATGCCGAACCAGCCGACTCAGAGGGCGCACCCGCAGAGCCGGATGAGATCGAAACGGACCGCGACTCGTTCACGCCCGCCACCACGGTCGCGGGCGCCGGCCGCCTGATCGTCGAGTCGGCCTACACCTTCACCGACAACCGCGAGGTCGTCGAGACGCACAGCTTCCCGGAGTTCCTGGCACGCTATGGCGTCGGCGAGCGGATCGAACTGCGGCTGGGCTGGAACTACGAAGTCGGCGGCGCCCCGAGCGACACGTCGAACAGCGACGGCGACGACGACTTCGAGGGGGGTGGCCTCGAACGCGAGCACCGCATTTCCTACGGCATCAAGGCCGAGTTGAGCGAGCAAGAAGCTTGGATCCCCCAGAGCATCCTGATGGCGCAGGCCTTCACCCCCACCACGGGCGAGGCCGCGGCTTCACAGGTCGTGGCGACCTACGCCTGCGGCTGGACCTGGGCCGAGCGGTTCAAATGGGATTCCGGCGTGCGCTACGGAACCGCGAGCGAACTCGGCGACCATTTTGGCGTCTGGGCGCCTTCGACTGTGCTCAAGGTCTCGCTGACCGAGAAGTGGAACGTTCACGCCGAGTACTTCGGCCTGTTCCGCGACGGCAGCCGCCACGACACCGTGAAGCAGTACTTCAGCCCTGGCACGCACTACCTGCTCACGCCCAACCTGGAACTCGGCGTGCGCGTCGGCTGGGGATTGAACCAAGACGCGGCCAACTTCTTCGCGAACACCGGCGTGGGCTGGCGCTGGTAGCGCGGCCGATCGTGTGCCAGCGCACTACCAGAATACGCCCAGCCGCATCGAGTAGATGCTGGCGGAGCTGACGCCGGTGTTGGGCTCGCGGGGCGTGGAATAGTAGTAGTTGAACATCAGCCGGCAGCGGTCGGCCAAATACCAGTTCAACCCCAGCGTCCCCTGCGGCATCTCGACCCCTTCGAGCTGCCCCTGGGGACCGCGGGGGTTGTCGGTGTCGAAGAAGTCGAGGTAAGCGAACCGCGCCGTGACCTCCCACGCGCCGAAACCCGCAGGGCGCGGAGTCGGCTGAGACGAGAAGCGGTGGAGCACCGGCCGGTCGACGGTGACGAAGCCGAAGTAGCCGTTGCGACGCTCGTAGGCGCGGTGCTCGCCCGTCAGGAAGTAGCCCACGTCAAGATAACAGCCATGGAGGAAGACTTCACCCAACCCGAAGCTCTGGTCGATCAGCGTGCCATACCACTCGGCCTGGGCCCAGAACGGCCCCTGGGCCATCGCCCATTGAGCGTTGAAGAGCTGCTGAAAGGTGGCCTGGTAGCGGAGCGTGCGGACGAAGGGAGAGGCCGACGAATCGCCGAGGTCGAGCAGCGGCGACGCCGGCCGCTGGTTGATCACCACTAGGCCGTTGTCGGGCACGCGCGAGGAGAGCGCACAGCCGAAGTGCATCAGGCGAGCCCCCTCGTCTTCGTAGTAGGCAAGCGCTGTGCCGCGCATCGTCACCGCACAATCGCTGCCAGCGCCCCCTTGGAGGTCGGAGGGGTCGGAGCCTTTGCGAAAGAATCCCAGGGCCCAGGTGGCGCTCTCCTCGGCGTCACAGGCAAAGTAGCCGAGGCCCCAGTTGCGGGCCGGATCGAGGTTGTTGATCGGCGACCGTTCCATGAAGGCGAAGCTATTCGCGCTGATGGCCCCTTCGAGGCTGAACGGCTCGCGGTAGTGCCCGCCGCGGAACTCCCCGTTCTCCTGGGGCTGCCCAAAGGCGTAGTACAGGTCGCGGATGACGACGCTGCCGCTGGCGAGGTCGATCTCGGCCAGGTACCGAGAATGGTCGCTAAAGTTTCCGAAGGCGCCGATGCGGGCTCGTCGCAGGCCGACGACGTCGCCCAGCTCGCCGTAGGTAGCCAGATTGGCCGGGCTTTGGGTCGACCAGATGGCGTCGGTGTCGATCCGGCCGCGGAGGTTGATGAGGCGGTCGTCGTCCGCCCGCAGACCAAGAAGCTGTTGCCAGGGCCGCACGGCCTTAGCCCCCGGCGAGTCGCCGGGGGGAAAACCACCGCTCACAGATTCTTCTTCGGCGGTGCTCCCATCGACCGCTTTGGCGTCGCTCGCAATCGCCCACGTCGGATCGCCAGCAAGTTCCAAGCCGATCGGCTCGTCGGCAACGGCGCTCGTCGCAGCCGCAACGATGACGAGCGCGAGCACAGGCAGCCGCCAAGGCGGAGCGCGATCCCTGCGCCATGCCATTTGGGGCCGACCCATGCTGTTCGCCCACGCGGAATCGCTCGAGAAAAGGCGGCCGCGGCTCGTACCGACAAGCCATCGCGCCGTATCTCACTATCTCGGCACGCGCCGGCACGCGAGATTGCCGATTTCCTGAAGATTGTTGCCTTGGCAAGCCAGGCAAACGACCCGGCGATGGTTAATTGGCCGCGCCGGCCGCTTCGATCAGCTTCTGCACCTTTTCCAGGTTGAAGGACCCCGGCGTTTGGCTGGGCGGATAGTCCTTCATGCTCATGAGGAACTTGGCCGCGAATTGCTGCATCGGGGCGATGACGAACACGCGGTCGAGGAACCAGTCGTTGTAAGTGTTGGCGTTGTGTTGGGCCCGCTCGAACGGGTCGCGCCGCAGGTTGAACAAGAGCGGCACCCGCAACTCAGTGAACGGCTCGCGCCACACTCCAAAGGCCTGGCCCCGGTTTTCGAGGAACACCGATTTCCAGTCGTCGTAGCGAATGGCCACGATGTGGCCGTCGTCATTGACGTAGAGGAATTCCTTGCGCGGCGACTCCTTGGTCTTGCCCATCAGATAGTCGAGCTGATTGTGGCCGTCGATCAGATTCCGGTAACGCCGGCCGTTGAGTTCGACCCCCTGGGCCAGCTTTTCCTTGATGTCCGTGGAACCGGCCGCCGCGGCGAACGTGGGGAGCCAGTCTTCGTGCGCGGCGATTCCGTTCAGCGTGACGCCAGCGGGGAATTTGCCGGGCCAGCGGACGAACGCCGGCACGCGGTAGGCGCCTTCCCAGTTCGAGTTCTTTTCGCTGCGGAACGGCGTGGTGCCGGCGTCGGGCCAGGTGTTGTAGTGTGGCCCGTTGTCGGTGGAGTACATTACGATCGTGTTGTCGGCGATGCCGAGGTCGTCGAGCGCCTTGAGCAATTCGCCGACATGGGCGTCGTGCTCGACCATGCCGTCGGAATACTCGTCCTGCCCCGACTTCCCGCGGTGCTCTGGCTTCACGTGCGTGCGGAAGTGCATCCGCGTGCCGTTCCACCAGCAGAAGAAGGGCTTGCCGGCGTCGTGCTGCCGTTTGATGAAGTCCTTGGCGGCGGCGACTGTTTCGTCGTCGATCGTTTCCATCCGTTTCTTGGTCAGCGCGCCCGTATCCTGAATGGTTTGGCCGCCGCGGCCATCGGCCTTGCAGTGCAGCACGCCACGCGGGCCGAACTTCTTGCGGAACTCGGGGTCCTTGGGGTAGTCCTCGTTCTCCGGCTCTTCCTCGGCGTTCAGGTGATAGAGGTTGCCGAGGAACTCGTCGAAGCCGTGCATGGTGGGCAGATGCTCGTCGCGGTCTCCCTGGTGGTTCTTGCCGAACTGTCCCGTCATGTAGCCCAAGCTCTTGAGCACCGTGGCCATGGTGACGTCGGACTTCTGCCACCCTTCCTTGGCGCCCGGCAGGCCGACCTTGGTCATCCCAGTGCGGACCGGCACGTTGCCGCCGATGAAGGCGGCGCGGCCCGCCGTGCAGCTCTGCTGGCCGTAGTAGTCGGTGAACGATAGGCCTTCCTTGGCGATCCGGTCGATGTTCGGCGTTTCGTAGCCCATCATGCCGCGGCTGTTGCGGCTGATGTTCCAAATGCCGATGTCATCGCCCCAGATCACCAGGATGTTGGGCTGCTTGGCGGCCCCGCCCTGCGCGGTGGCTCGCCGAGCTTGCACGATCCGCAAGGCCGGGACGCGGGCTGGCCCTCCAGCCTTGGAATCATCACTCTGTGCGGCCGCGGTCTCGGCGGCGCGGGCCGAGTTGACGAGTTCGGCTGAGTTCGCGGCGAGGCAGCCCAGGCCCATGCCAACGGCAAGTACGGCCAGCACAAGCAGACGAGGAGCGCGGAGCATGGCAGTCACCGAGTATTTCCGGGGGGTGCGAAGGAGCGTGCAGTGTAGCGCACCTTATCCGAATTGCAAGAATCCGGGAGTCCTTCCGCCACCGACAAACTCTCGCTAGAACTCCGCACTCCCCGGCGTCCGCGGAAACGGAATCACGTCGCGGATGTTCTGCATGCCGGTAATGAACTGCACCACGCGTTCGAGCCCCAGGCCGAAGCCGGCGTGCGGAACCGTGCCGAATTGCCGCAGCTCCCGGTACCACCAGTAGGCGTCGAGATCGAGCTTTTGCTCGCGCATGCGGTCTTCCAGCACGTCGAGCCGCTCCTCGCGTTGGCTGCCGCCGATGATCTCGCCCACCTTCGGCACTAGGATGTCCATCGCCCGCACCGTCCGGCCGTCGTCGTTCACCCGCATGTAGAACGGCTTGATCGACCGCGGGTAGTCGTACAGGATCACCGGGCACTTGAAGTGCTGCTCGGTCAGATAGCGCTCGTGCTCGGCCTGCAGATCGTGTCCCCAGGAAACCGGATAAGCGAACTGTTGCCCCGACTTCTCGAGAATCTCGACCGCCTCGGTATACGGCAGCCGCACGAACTGGCTGGTGATGATCCCCTGGAGCGTCGAGAGCACCGTGTCGTCGATCTGGGCGTTGAAGAACTCCATGTCCTCGCGCGAGCGCGCGAGCGCGTCGCTGAAGATCCGCTTGAGGAATCGCTCGGCCAGGTCCATGTTGTCGACCAGGTCGAAGAAGGCCATCTCCGGTTCGATCATCCAGAACTCGGCCAAGTGCCGCGAGGTGTTCGAGTTCTCGGCGCGGAACGTGGGGCCGAAGGTGTAGACCTTTCCCAGCGCACAGGCATAGATCTCCCCTTCGAGCTGGCCGCTGACCGTGAGATACGCTTGCCGCCCGAAAAAGTCGGCCGCGTGGTTCACGGGCGGTCCGTTTTTGGCCAGGCCGTCGAGGTCGAGCGTGGTCACGCGGAACATGGCGCCTGCGCCTTCGCAGTCGCTGGCGGTGATGATCGGCGTGTGGATGTAGAGGAAGCCTTCTTCCTGGAAGAAGTCGTGGATCGAGCGCGACACGCAGTTCCGCACGCGGGCGATGGCGCCAAACGTGTTGGTGCGCGGACGCAGGTGGGCGATCGTGCGCAGGTATTCGAACGAGTGCCGCTTCTTCTGCAGCACGTAAGCTTCAGGATCGGCCAGACCGTGAACGATGACCTCGCTCGCCGCGAGCTCCGTGGCTTGCCCCTTGGCGGGCGAGGCCTTGATCTCGCCGATAGCCGTGACGCTCGCGCCGCCGCCGGCGTGCTTAATCTCCGACTCGTAGTTGGGCAGCGCCCCCTCGGCGATCACCTGCAGGTTGGCCAGACAGGAGCCGTCGTTGATCTCCAGGAAGCTGAAGCCCCCCTTCGAATCGCGGCGGGTGCGAATCCAGCCCTGAATCTTGACAGTGCGGCCGACGTTTTCCGGCCGCCGGGCGGCGGCGACGCTGAGTTTGTCCATCGAAAGGGTTGACTCTGGGAAGCGGAGACGAGCCTTGATGCAAAACGTGTTCGTTGGGGGCGATGAACGCCCAAATCATGCGCCACCATAGAGTTTGGCGGGCCTCAGGGGCAAGGTCGCTCAGGCCGGACTGGCAGCGCCTGCACAGGCTGGTAGCCGGTGCCACTGGTTGGGCTTAAGGCCGCTCTCGTGGCACAGGCTTCTAGCCTGTGCAGCCGTTAGCTCGAGTTCCGTGGTACCGGCTTCTAGCCTGTGCAACCTTGTGACGACGGCTGGGCGGGGTTAGATTCGCTAGAGACCAGCCCCTTCTCGACCTCCGCGCCGCGACGAACCTTTGGGCAAGCCGCTAGATTCCGCTGCGAAGCAAACGCCCCCCACGCCTGCGCCTGCCACGGCGCGCCGCTGGTTGGTCCTCGCCTGTCTGGGCATTGCCGCCTTCGTCGCCACCTATGTGGTCGCCACTCAGCTCCCGGTCTGGCGGCGAATGCTCAGCCCGCCCCCCGGCATGGTCTGGGTTCCCGGCGGCGAATTCACCATGGGGAGCGACGACGCCGCGGCCCGCCCCGTCGAGCAGCCGAAGCACCGCGTGAAGGTCTCGCCCTTCTGGATGGACGAGCACGAGGTGACCAACGCCGAGTTCCGCAAGTTCGTCGACGAGACCAAGTACAAAACGATCGCCGAGCGGCAGCCCCTGTGGGAGGACTTGGCCAAGCAACTTCCTCCCGGCACTCCCAAGCCCGACGACAGCCTGCTCGTGCCGGGCTCGCTTGTCTTCAATCCGCCGGCGTCGGCGGTGCCGCTCGACAACGCGGCCGGTTGGTGGCAATGGCTGCCGGGGGCCGATTGGCAACATCCGGAAGGTCCTGGGAGCGACCTGAAGGGGCGCGACGATCATCCCGTGGTGCATATCGCTTGGGACGACGCCGCCGCCTACGCTGACTGGGCCGGCAAGCGCTTGCCCACCGAGGCGGAGTGGGAATTTGCCGCCCGCGGTGGCCTCGACGGCAAGCGGTTCGTCTGGGGAGATCAGATTCCCACCGACACCGACGCTCTGGCCAACATTTGGCAGGGTGACTTCCCGCACAACAACACGCAGGCCGACCATTTTGACCGCACGGCGCCGGTGAAGTCGTTCGCCCCCAACGGCTACGGCCTCTACGACATGGCCGGCAACGTGTGGGAATGGTGCAGCGACTGGTACCGTGTCGACGCCTACGCCGGGCGGGCCGACTTGCCGACGGCCGTTTTCAATCCGCGCGGTCCGGCCGAAAGCTTCGATCCGGCCGAACGCTACACGCCCAAGCGCGTCACCCGCGGCGGCTCGTTCCTCTGCCACGTGACCTACTGCGAAAGCTACCGCCCCAGCGCCCGCCGCGGCACGGCGACCGACTCCGGCGCCTCGCACATTGGGTTTCGCTGCGTGAAGTCGCCTGAGTGATCTACAGCCCGGCCGGGAGTTCGGTGCGCCGCGCCAGAATTGCTTGCGCCCCGCTGCCACGCCGGTAGACGAGCAATACGGCCGCCAGATCCCCCGATCCGCTGAGCTCGGCCTGCAAGCGTGCGGGATCGAGGTCGACGCCCCGTTTCTTGACTTCGAGCCGCCCCACGCCGCGTTCCCGGCAGAGCGCGCGCAAGCGGCGGCGGTCGCACGGCAAATGGGCCAGCACCTCGAAGGAGGCCAGCGCTGCGTCGTTGATGGCCGCGTCCCCCGTGAAGTAGGCCACCTGGGGCGCTATCTGCTCGAGGCTGTGCGCGGTAGCCAGAACTCCCGCCAGGCGGGCGGCGAGAACCGCTGCGTCAGGCTCGTAGACATAGCGGCCGAGCTGCTGAGCCACGGGAGCGGCCGCCGTGTCGCCGCCGACAAGCGTTCGCAGCGTTTCCCCGCGCGCGTCGACGAGCGTCGCCCGGCGGCGGCCTGGCTCGACCGCGAGCGCGCCGAGCCAGGCCACTTGCTGCCGGCACTCTCCGCCGCGGCCGATCCATTCGAGTTCGCCGCTCCCCGGCCATTCGTCCGGCGCGGCGGCGGCTGGGGAGAGCTTAATCGCGGCGTTGGGGTTTGTCGCGAGTAGCGCCACAAGCTCGGCGCCGCTGGGGCGGCCGAATTCGACCTGCGAGGTTTTCCGGCCGTCGGGCCGACGGTTGGGATCGATGTGCCAAGCGAAGGCCGATCGCAGATCGAGCCGCGTGGCGTCGCAGACGCCGACCGAAGAATCGGCGTTTCCCAAAACATGCAAATTGGCGGCCGCCAGCCAAGCGACCGTCGGATCGAGCTCGACGCCGAGAGTCGGCCCTCGCCCGGCGAGCGCTAGCAAGTCGCCGCCGACGCCGGCACAGAGATCGGCGACCGCCTTGCCCGCCGCGAACCGCTGCGCCTTATGGCGGGCAACAGCCTCGTCGGTCGCCTGCTCGAGGCCCAGCGGCGTGAAGAACATGCCCTGGGCAGCGGCGAACTTCGTCTTCGCACGCCGCCGCAACTCGAACTGCTGCGAGACGAGCCGCACGCGCTCGGCCGCCAGCGTGCGCCGCAGCCGGTTGGCGAGCGCCATCGCGTCGAGCCGCTGCAGGTCTTCGTCCGCCAGCCAGCGCGCGGCCGCGCCGCTCGTCAGCCAACGCAGTTCGGCGGAAACGATCGGCATGCAGGCTCGGGCGCACAAGGAACGGTCTGGCGCGAAGATACGCAGCGCGACGGTCGAACGAATTGGCGAAAGCCTAGAGTGCCGCGGGCCGAGTTCGCAAGCCGCGGCCCAGGACACGTCGATATGCGCGAAGGACACGCCGCGATGCGGCGCTTGCACGGCAGGCGACCAATGCTCAAGCAACCGGCCTTCATGATGCTGCTCCTGGCGGCCTCGGTGGGGGTTCCCTACCTCTCGACCCAGTGGGATGGACTCGCCAAACACTTGCCCGACGCTCCGGCCGCCGCCAAGGGGGACGCCGCCGCCGAAAAAGGCGCCGCGGCGGAAGCCGCGCCTCAGCCCGAGGCGCCAAAGCCCGCCGAACCCCCGCCGCCGGTTCAGCCGGAAAAGAGCGTTCGCCAGCCGCGGCTCGACCTCAATCAGGTGTTCGACTTCAGCGTCTCGCCCGCCTGGGTGCTCGGCAACTGGCCGCGGGTATCGACCAAGCTGGCCGACATCGATCAGCTTGGCTATCGGGTGCCGCTCGTCTCAGGCACGCGCCCCGACGATCTGGCCGGCTCACTGACCTATTACTTCGACCTCGACCACAAGCTGCAGCGAATCGGCTTCCAGGGCTCGACGGCCGATGGCCGGCGCTTGATCGCGCTGCTCGAACGCAAGTTCGGCTTCAAACATCAGGCGACCACCGACCCCAACATGTATCTGTACCAGGTGCTGTGGAGCGGGAAGCCGATGGGACAGTGCTGGTTCAACCCGTCGGACGTGGTGGTGGCCGAACAGCGGTATTCCACGTTCCACGTGCGGCTGACGATCGACCGGCCCAGCGATTACTCCCCATACGCGCCGGGGAAAGCCACGGCGGGCGGCAGCGTTTGGAATTCGCTGGGGTTCTAGAACGCCAGTCGCTCAAGTGCGGTAGGCGTCGACCCATTCCAGGTGCAGCCGTTTACCGGTCAACATGGCCGGCGGCAGATCGATTTCGGCCCAGTGCCTACCGGCCCTGTTGAAAAGCCTGATCGGCAGCGGGTAGCGTCGATCTTCGATCCGCTCGACGACGCGGCCGTCCGAGTCCTGTTCGCGTGTCTCGGGCCATGGGCGGCCGGCTCCGGAGTGCAGCGACCGCCGTTCGCTCGAGACGGTGAACCCCTCGAGCCGAGCAATCGTGAGCCCTTCGATCCGCACGCGCACCCTGGCCGGCCACCGCCCGCTCGGGGCCGACAGATCGGCCTGGCCGATGCCCGTCGCGCTCCGAATGGTGAGGACGACGGACTGGCCCGTGCGCTGGAAAGCGGCGCGGTCGGCGGGGCGACTCAGAGCGACTTCGGGCAGGGTCACGCGACGCGCGGGGCAGGCGGCGGCTACGGAGACCAGGGCGAGCGCGCTCGATCCGCACACCAAGCCAAGGAGTGAACGGCGGTGCTTCATGGGAGCGGTCCCCGGGGTGCGGCGATTCATGTCCCTCTAGCCTAGCAAGAGCCGGGTGCGGAGGGGAAAAGCCGCGGACCGCTTTCGCGGCTACTTTCAGGCGTCCCCGCGGCGGAATATATTGCCAAACGCCGTGCAATTGCGCGGGCCCAACCCCCATCGCCTCGTCTTTGAGCCCCCGGTCATGCCCAGCCCGCTTCCCATTCGTTCTGTAAACCATGTGGCCCGCACCACCAGCCGGCTCGACGAAAGCCGCCGCTTCTACAGCGACGTGTTGGGCTTTCGCGAGGTGAAGCGGCCGAACTTCGATTTTCCGGGCGCCTGGCTCTACAACTACGGGCTGATGATCCACCTCATCGGCCGCGACGGCGCCGACAAGTCGGGGGGCGCGATCGACACGCGGGCAGAGCACTTGGCGCTGCACGTCGACGATCTGCCGGCGGCCGCCAAACAGCTGGAGGAATTCGGCATCCGGTACCATGCCAACCAACTCCCAGACCGCGGCATCCAGCAGATCTTCTTCCATGACCCCGACGGCCACCACGTGGAACTGGGCACCTACCCACCCCCGCCGCCGTTCGTGGATTAGAGCCCTCGGGGCGCCTCTTGCAGGAACTTCAACCGCCGAGACGCGGAGACGCCGAGAAGGCACTGTTTTGTGGGCGCTCATTGCGAGCATTGCGCCTTGGCGAGAAATAATCCTCTCCGCTCGGCGTCTCTGCGTCTCGGCGGTTCAAATCAGTCCGAATGTGCAGGCGCAAGCCGTGGGTCGGCCAGGTCCACGCGGTACATGATCTGGTTGTATTCGTAGCGGGGCGTCTGCTCGTCGTTGCCGCTGAAGGTGTGTGCGTACGTCCCTTCGAAGTAGATCACCCGGCCGCCCTCTTGGTCGAAGAAAGGGTGATGGACCGGATTATAGAACGAGTACCGGTCGTGGGTGACGAGCTTGCGGGCCTTCGTCCAGGGGCCGGTCAGGTCGCGGGCTTCGGCGTACCAAGTTTCACCGAGGAACGACGTGCCTCCCTGCTCGGCCGCGATCATGATCCAGCGCTGCCGCCAAGGGTTCCACCGCACGCTGCCGAAGTGGATCGCGACGCGCTTGCCTGACTCCGTGTCGACCGGCTGCCAACGCGCTTCGGCTTCCTTGATCGCCCCCTTGGCAATCAGTCGGCGCTCGTCCTCGGAACGAAGTGGCGGGGCGCGCTTCGTCCAGCGATAGTGCGGCCGGCCTCCGGCGCCGCGCTCGATCCGCGCCTGCAAAGCGCCAGGGGCCGTGCCGTCGGGCAGGCAGGTGAACGCCTCGTACTGGCTGGCGTCGAGCACCGCGGCCAGTGTCCGCCGCACGCGAACATTGGGAAACGGTTTGCCGAAATACACGTAATCCACGTCGCCTTCGCGGTGGGCAAGCGACTGGCCATGGGGGCAGTGGTTGAGATCTGCGAAGTCGAAGGCGGCTGCCCGCTCGAACTCGTCGCGCTCGTCGTTGTAGACGACGGCGCCGTGCTCGAGCATCTCACCCAGCCCCTTGAGCCGCGTGAAATGGGCCACCAGCCGCTCGCGCCCCGACTCATCCAGAACCACTGCTGCGCCGTCAATCCAGACGACTCCTTCGGGCGGATCGAAAGGGCACATCTTCTTGGAGAAGCCGGCGGGGTCGACGAAGTACCGCAGGTTCACGCCCACCGCCGGATCGAGACCTCCTTGGCCCGGCAAGTCGGAGACAGCCCCCGACGTGCGGAAGTTGCCCAGCGGATAGCGAACCTGATTCGTGTCGCCCCAGAACCAGTGGATCTTGCCGCGGTAAATAACCGCCTGGGCGCTGTCCTGGCCGGTGACCTGGGCATTGAGCAGGGGCTGCTCGATCGGCGTCGGCTTCCCGAGGCGGACGCTGTCGTGATAGATGCCTTCGCCGGTGACGCGGTAGAGTCGCTCGGCGATGTTGACCCGCTTGATCTCGAGCCGCGCCTCGCCCCCCGGTTTCACCTCGAGAGCCCGCCCGCGGAAGCCAAAGCCGTCGGCGGGGAACTCGTAGCCGTGGCTCTTTACGGAGAAGAAGACCTTTTGGCCGTTCAAGCCTGGCTCATCGATTGAGGCCCAGCCGGCGCTATCAGTGATATAGCGGACTTGGCTGGTGGTCGTGAGTTCGACGAGGGGCACGCCGCGCTGCGTGTCGGCGTCGACGACTTGGATGCTGAAGGGGCGAGGCTCGGCGGCAGGGATGACGCTAGCGAACGCTGCCGCATATGCCCACACAACGAGTCGGACAGTTCGCATTTGTCTCGATTCGAATTTTGACGACTCTAGGACCGCCGACGGGAAGCGTCGCGCCGCAATAGGCCGGCATACAGGCTGTCACTGCAACGAAAGCTCGTCTGTCGCAAACGTTGGACAACAGTTGGCAACTCAATCAACCCGCGTTCGGCCGCCCAGTCCAGCACGCCGAGCGTGCCGGTTGCCTTTAGTCCCAGTGAATGGGCAACAGTCGTTGCCAAGCGTTCATCGACGAGCAGCAGTTTTGCTCCTATTTGAACGGCGAGCGCGATGGCCTCGTTTTCTCCCTCACCGAGTTCCTCGAACCGCGGTTGCACAATCGGCGCTTGTGACTCAATCCAGCACGGGGGATGCGACCCCCACGAGCGGACAATGTCTGGCGCGCCGCCGTGTCGGAGTTCGCGAAGTACGGCCGGAGGGACAACCACCCGGCCGAATAGCCTTGGCAACAATTCCACCTGCCCGATCAACACCAGGTAGTTGAGCGGCGAGGTGTCGGAGACGACGATCACTGTCCGCCAAGCCCGCGAAGCTCGCGAGCCTGCTGTTCGAACTCATCGAACGTCAACAAGTCCTCGCTCACGTGATGCCGCGCGAGAATCTGGTCCACTTCGGGCCGCGAAAGCTCCAGGCATTCCGCCAGGCGGCCATGCGAGAGCTGGCCCTGCCGGTAGAGTTCGACGAGCGCAGCCTCTTTCAACGCGGCGTCAAGATTGCCTAGGCTCGCGCGCAATTGCTGCTCGATCGCGTCAGGCAGGCGAATCGTAATGGGCATGGCCGATGACTCCTCTACGACATTCTACCTTGACGCGAAGGACGTGGGGGAGCGTGAGGTGATTCCCCCTACCCAATCTCCACCCACTGCCCGCTCTTCGCGCTCGCCAGCACCGCGTCGCACACCTTTTGCGTGCGGAGGCCGCTGCGAAAGTCGGGTTGGGCCGGCTGGCCGGTTTCCAGGCCCTTGAGGAAGTCGGCCAGGGCGTTGACGAAGGTGTGCTCGTAGCCGATCGTGCAGCCGGGCACCCAGTACTGCTTCATATAGGGGTGCTCGAAGTTGGTGACGTGCACCTTTTGCCAGCCGGTGAGGTGGCTCTCGATCTTCTTGCCGGTGCCTGGGTCGGCGTAGCGGAAATACTGCAGGTACTGCGGGTCTTCGAGGTCGAAGAACACGCTGCCCGCCTCGCCATTGAGCTCGAACGTGTTGTAGTTCTTGCGGCCGCGGGCGTAGCGGGTGCTTTCGAACGTGCCCATCGAGCCGTTGGCGAACATGGCGAGGAACATGCAGGCGTCGTCGATGCTGACGGGCTGCTTCTTGCCGGTCTCCTGGTGCACGCGTTCCTTGACGAACGTTTCCGTGGCCGCGCTCACCCGCTTGATCGGACCGTTGAGCCATTCGGCCGTGTCGATCGAGTGCGCGAGCAAGTCGCCCGTCACGCCGGAGCCGGCCGCGGCGGCGTCGAGGCGCCAAAGGGCGGCGCCCCCTTGGGGCACGTCGGCCCCGATCGTCCAGTCTTGCAAGTAGGTGGCGCGGTAGTGGAACGGGCGGCCGATGCGGCCTTCGTCGACGAGTTGCTTGGCGAGCGTGATGGCCGGCACGCGGCGGTAGTTGTACCAGACCATGTTGGGGACTTTGGCCTTCTCGACCGCCGCCACCATTTTCTCTCCCTCGGCCACCGTCATGGCGAGCGGCTTCTCGCAAAGCACCATCTTGCCGGCGGCGGCCGCCGCCAACACGATCTCGAGATGCGTGTTGTTCGGCGTGCCAACGTCGATCAGGTCGATGTCCTTCCGCTCGACCAGCTTCCGCCAATCGGTCTCGGTCGACTCGTAGCCCCAGTTGGCCGCGAACGCCTTGAGCTTTTCAGCGTTGCGGGCGCTGCACGCCTTGAGCACCGGCCGGTATTCGAGCTCGAAGAACTGGTTGACCTGGCGATAGGCGTTCGAGTGGGCCCGGCCCATGAAGCCGTAGCCGATCATGCCGATATTGAGGGGTTTGGCCATGAGTGGAGCGCGAAGGGAAGGCTGGGAGACGGGAGGGGCAAACGCAGCGCCGCGGGCAGAGAAGCGCGCCGGGCGACCCACAATATGCGGGTGCGGAGAGGGGGCGTCAACCGGTGGGAGGTTGGCGCAGGGGCGCAAAAGGTTGGCTGAGCGCGGACCGCCGCGAGGCGTGGTTCCCTCACCCCGGCCCTACCCCGGCCCTCTCCCACGGGGAGAGGGAGGACGCGCTTACACCACCTTGCGGACGACGCCCACCAGCACGCCCAGCACCTTGGCGTTGCGGACGTAGATCGACTTCATCGTCGAATTGGCCGGCTCCAGGCGGATGCGGTTCGCCTCGGGGAACCAGCGCTTGAGTGTGGCTTCCCCTTCGTCGGTCTCGGCGACTACGATCTGACCCTTGCGGGCGGTGCGCTGGCGCTTGAGGATCACGTAGTCGCCGTCGGCGATCTGGTCCTCGATCATCGAATCGCCGCTCACTTGCAGGGCGATCAGATCCTTGCCGACAAACATTTCGCCGAGTTCGATTCGCTCGTGCTGCTCGACAGCTTCGTGCAGCACGCCGGCGGCGATACGGCCCACGAGCGGCAGCCCGCGCTCCTCCTCGGGCTCGACGGCAAGCTGAATCGCCCGCGACATGTTGGGCTCGCGGATGATCAGCCCCTTCTTTTCGAGCGCCTTCAGGTGGCACATCACCCCGTTGGGCGAGCTGATGCCGAATTGCTCGCCAATCTCGCGGACCGTGGGCCCGTAGCCGCGGCCCTTGATCTTCTCGCGGATGAAGTCGTACACCTCGCGCTGACGTTCGGTGAGTTGCTCGAACTGATCCATACCGCTTGCAGGCCCAAAGGCAGGGGGACGAATGAACACCATGCGTATTCTAATATACGCCTGTTCATAAGCAATAGCATGTGTACAGTTTCGGCAGGAAGGGTCCGGAAGGATGAGCGGCAGAGTCGGGCGGACATGCGCGGACCGTTGTGCTGAAGCACAGCCTACTGGGAAAACGTGCCCGGCACGTAGGTTATGCTTCAGCATAACGCGCCCTGCTCACCAGCGTTCGGTCGCCAGTTACCGTCCTGTCCGGCCCGCAAGGGCCGCCACCACCGCGATCAACTCGTGGGCATGCACCGGTTTGGTGATGTGGGCCTGGTAGCCTGCTAGCAGCGCCCGCGTGCGGTCTTCGCTGCGGGCAAATGCGGTCAGGGCCGCGGCCGGGGTTTGCCCGCCCGCCGCGGCCGGCAGCGCTCGGATACGGTGGATCAGCTCGTAGCCGTCGTACTCGGGCATGCCGATGTCGCTCAGCACCAGGTCGGGGCGTTCGCGGCGGAAAGTCTCTTCGGCCTCGGCCACCGAACCGGCCAGCACCACGTCCACCTCGTGGTCGCGCAGCAGCCGCTGCACGAGGCCGCGGGCATCGGGCTCATCGTCGACCACGAGGACCTTGAGCCCCGCGAGCGCCGGCAACTCGAAGCGGGCCGGTTCTGGCGACGGAACGGCCGGATGCGGCCGATCGTCCCCGTTGGTTGCTTGCTGAACTGCTTGCAGCGGCAGAATGACCTTGAAGGTGGCGCCGCGCCCCACGCCTGGGCTATCGGCGGTCACCTGGCCGCCGTGCAGTTCGACCAATTGCCGCACGATCGAGAGTCCCAGCCCCAGACCGGCGTGCCGGCGGCTCGCGCCGGTGTCGGCCTGGAGGAAGCGGTCGAAGACATGCGGCAAGAATTCAGGCGAAATGCCTTCCCCGGAATCGCTCACGGTCAACTCCACGTGCGAACTGACGCGCTCGAGCGACACCTGCACGCGGCCTCCCTTGGGGGTGAATTTGATGGCGTTCGAGAGCAGATTCCACACTACCTGCTGCAAGCGCCCTGCGTCTCCCAGCACCGGCCCCGCCTTGGGATCGAGCACGGTATGGAGACGGATTTCGCGGGCCTTGGCCGCCGGACGCGACGAACTGAGCGCCGCCTCGACCACGGCGGCCAGGTCGACCGTCTGCACGTCGAGCCGCACCTTGCCTGACATGATGCGGCTGGTGTCGAGCAGGTCGTCGATTATTTGCGATTGCGCGCGGCTGTTGCGCTCGATCACCTCAGCGGCCTCGCGCACGAGCTGCTGATCGCGCTGATCATGCACCAGGAGTTGGGCGTAGCCCTGAATGGCGTTGAGGGGCGTGCGGAGTTCATGGGAGACGATCGAGAGGAAATCGTCTTTCACACGGTTGGCCCGCTCGGCGTCGGTGCGGGCGGCGCGCTCGCTGTCGAGCAGCCGCTCGCGCTCATGTTGGGCGCGTTTCCGTTCGCCGATCTCCGTTTCCAGCTCGGTATTGAGGCGCGCGAGCCCCGGCAGCCGCATGGCGTCGGGCACGACCTTGATGAGCGCAAGCACGGTGCCCCAGGAGACAAGGGCCGTAATCAACTTCACCGCGCCGGCCAAGCGGTAAACCGGATTCCAAAAGATCACCGCCTCGATCAGGTGGACCGTGCCACAGGCGAAGATGAACGCCCCGAACAGCCAGAACAGCGGCACAAAGGGCACGTCCTTGCGGCGCAGCGCATAGTAGCCGATCACCACGGGGATGGCCGTATAGGCGCCCCAAATGGCGAGGTCCGAGCCAATGTGCAGCCAGCCGAGCGAGACAGGCCAGTCGCCGCAAATCCACCGCGGCATGAAACCGGAGGGATCGAACAGGCCGCCGAGGAAGCCAAGCATGTCGGATCTACCCATCGTGGACAGAATGGCGCCTCGGGGAGCGCCGATGTCAGGTGAGAACCGCGATTATAGCGTCCCCAGCGGCGGCTTCCTGCTATGGGGGTCGCAGGGCGCGCCGTCGAGCCACCACTAACGCCCGCGGCCCTTGCCGCGCGGCGTCTTCGTGCGTTTCGTCGGTTTCTTGGCCGGGCGGGCGGCCTTGGGAGACTTGCCGCCACGGCGAGGCTTTTCTGGCCGTGCGGGGCGTTCGCCGCGGCCGACGATGCGAAAGTCGAGTTCGCGCCGCTCCACGTCCACGCGGGCCACCACCACTTCGATCCGATCCCCCAGCCGGTAGCGATTGCCGGCGCGGTTGCCGGTGAGGCTGTGGGTTTGGCGGTCGAAGCGGTAGAAGTCGTCCGACAGCGTTTCGACGCGGACCAGACCTTCGGCGGGCAGCTCGATGCCCTGAGCAAAGACGCCGAACGATTCGACCCCCGTGATGATGGCGGTCATCTGCTCGCCGATGCGGTCGCTCAGATAAATCAGCAACTTGACCTTGGTCAGCTCGCGCTCGGCCGCCTCGGCCCGCCGCTCCTGCTCCGAGCAGTGCATGCCAAGGGTTTTCAACTCGTCGAAGTGCTGCTTGGGACGCTTCTTCCGCAAGAGCGAGTCGAGCAGCCGGTGGATCGTGAGATCGGGGTAGCGGCGAATCGGCGAAGTGAAGTGGCAATAGCAGTCGCTGGCCAGGGCATAGTGCCCGTCCTCCTCCGGTCCGTAGACGGCCCGCTGCAGCGAGCGGAGCACGGCGTAGTTCACCGCGTGTTGCTCGGGGGCGTCGCGGACCTCGAGCAGCAGCTTCTGTAGCTCGAACCGACTTTCCAGGCTTTCTGTCTTGAAGCCGAGCTCGGTGACGAACTCTGTGAGCAGCTTGAGTTTTCTCGGGTCGGGCGCCGAATGGATGCGGCGCAAGAACGGCAGATTCGCGGCCGCGAGCAGGCTCGCCACCGCCTCGTTCGCCGAGAGCATGAACTCCTCGATGATCTGGTGGCTCTCGGTGTTCTGCACCAGGTGCGCGCCGGTGACGCGGCCATCGCGGTCGAG
Organism: Pirellulales bacterium; assembly: GCA_044221365.1. Classification (GTDB taxonomy): domain Bacteria; phylum Planctomycetota; class Planctomycetia; order Pirellulales; family JBGAPH01; genus JBGAPH01. The sequence continues at coordinate 35,356 of JBGAPH010000031.1, read as the reverse complement.
ATCGACTTTGACCTCGCGCATCGACAGCTCGAGCGCCCCGCGGTTGAAGCGGCGGCCGCGCAAGATCATCGCCAGCTCGTGCATCCGCCCGAGTAAGTCGTAGACCTCGGGCGTGAGCTTGCCCCGCCAAGTCTCGCGGTCGGCAAGGTACTCGTCGACCTCTTCGTAGGTGAACCGCCGGCAGCTCTTGATCGCCGCAGAGTGTCCGTCGACCGCAACCGACGCCCCGTCCGGCGTGAACTCGATGAACACCGACTTCGTGAACCGCACTTTGTCGGGCTGCAAACTGGCCAGGTTGTTCGAAATGATCTCCGGCAACATCGGGATCACGCGATCAGGCAGATACACGCTCGTCGCCCGCTCGTGGGCCTCGCGGTCGAGCGGCGACTTGCTGCGCACGAAGTGCGACACGTCGGCGATGTGTACGCCCAGGCGCCAGTGACCGTTGTCGAGCCGCGAGAGCGAAATCGCGTCGTCGAAGTCGCGGGCGTCAACCGGGTCGATCGTGATGATCGTCTCGGCCGTCAAGTCGAGGCGCTCTCCAAGTTCCTCGGGGTTGAACGCGTCGGCTTGCTGGCGGGCATCCTCCAGGGCGTCGGCCGCGAACTCGCCCGGCAAGTTGAATTCGCGGATGATCGATAGGGTATCGACGCCGGGCGCGCCGCGCGGGCCCAACACTTCGACGATCACCCCTTCGCCTGGATGGACCGGCGAAGGGAAGCGCACCATTTCGAACACGACCTTGTCGTCGGGCTTGGCGTTCTTCGCGCCAGGATCGCCCACCAGGATCGGCTGCTGGAAGACCGTGCCGTCGACCTGGACGTAGGCGTTGCCGGTGCGTTCGAGATAGGTGCCGACAAACGTGTGCGTTTCCCGCTCGACGATCTCGACGATCTCGCCTTCGCGGTTCGGCCGGCGGTGGTCGCGTTTCTTCTTGATTCGCACGAGCACCAGGTCGCCGCTGGCGGCGTCGCGGGCATCGCCTTCGGCGATGAAGATGTCTTCGCTCCGGTCAGCGCCGGGCGCGGCGTCGCGCGGGCGGACGAAGCCGAAGCCGGCGGCCATCCGGCGGAATGTGCCTGCCACGCGATCGGTGGGCGCTGACGGGAGACGCACCAGGTGATTGCCGCCGTAGACGAGCCGCCCTTGCTTCACCAGCCGCTTCACTAGGCGGCGGACGTCCTGGTGCCGGTCCTCCGGCAGCCGCAGTTGGCGGGCGATTTGCCGCGGTTTGAGGGGCTTGTAGCCGGACTGCTGCACGAACTGCAGCACCGCTTGTTCCAAGTCGGCAGGTTCGATCATCAGGGGGCGCGGTCAGAGAGGGCCAAAAGGGACCGGTAGGTTATGCTTCAGCATAACGGGTGGCGCGCTGGCCGACGAACGGCTTTCGCCCGGGTCGGCAAGTGAAGGCAGGAGCAAACTGGCTTTGGGCCACCACCGGGTGGCTGGGGTCGAGCCCCAAGGCGAGCCCCCAGGAATCTCCGGAGAACTTAGTAAGCCGCATTCGGAGAGTGCGGGCTACATCCCGCCAAGTTCCTCGTCGAGCGCCGTGGTCATTTTTGTCCACCCGGCCGTCACGCGATCCTGCCACTCGGCCCACTTGGGGTCCATTTGGTGCGTCAGCACGAGCTCGCAGCCTACGGCCAGCGGCTCGATCTCGATCGCGACGAGCGACGTTTCCGGCAGGTGCGCGCGGATGCTCCAGGTGAACACCAGTCGCCGTGGGCGCTCGATTTCCCGGTACGTGCCCAGGTGGTCGATCTCCTGCCCCTCCCGCTCGACGACGAAGGAGAACTCCCCGCCTACTCTGGGCTCGACCGTCAGCCGCACGATCCGTTCGTCGCGCAGGGTAGGCCCGAACATGAAGCGGCCAATCAGCGCCGGGTCGAGCCAAGCGTCGAACACACGCTCGGCCGAAGCGGCATAGCGATGCGTGACGCGAACCACGACGGGCGAATCACCAGACATAAGGGCCTCAGACCCGCAGCCCGTAGGGGCGAACGAAGAGAGCCCCACCGGGAGCACCTTTACGAAGCGTGGTTAACGGTGGGGCTTTCGCCCCACCCTACTGGTTTGCGAAGGCGTAGAGATGGCCTGCCGTACGTACGTAGATTTCGTTGTCTGCGATGGCGGGCGTGGCGGAGGTCCGCTCGCCGAGCGGCGGGTTTTGCGCCACGACCTCGGGCGATTTGGCGCCGGCCTTGAGCACAGTCGAAACGCCATCGGCCAGTGTAAAGAAATAGACGTTGCCGCCGGCGGCCACCGGCGAGGCATAGTAGTTGCCGGAGGCAACGCCGCGCTTTTGGTAGATTTGATCTCCCGACTGCGCGTCGTAAGCGGTGAGGATGCCCCCTTCCTTGACCATGAGCACCTGGCCGGCGACCACGATCGCCGAGGCGACGTAGGGCAGCCCCTTGGTCTGTTTCCAGCGCATCCGGTTCGTCACGTCCCCCGTGCCCCCTGGCGGCAAGGCGAACGCGCTGTTCTTCGTTGCGGCCATGAAGCTGAGCGTCTTTTCCCATTCGCTGCGATCGACCAGGCCGTCCTTGTTGGGGTCGTTGCTGTCGAAGAAGCCTTTGAGCATGCCGCCTTGGGCTTCTTGCTTGGAGATGGCGCCGTCGCCGTCAGCGTCGCCGCCGGGGCCTTTGAGCAACTCATCGTAGCTGGGCATCTTGAAGTCGGTCTCGGCCGGATCTCCCGGCGACCAGGCGGCGAAGAACAACTCGCCGTCGGAGACCATGGGCGATGCGCAAATCGACGACGGCATTCCCTCGACGAACCAGCACTCCTCGCCCGACTGCAAGTCGTAGCCGACCATCTTGTTGAAGCCCGGCGCCGCGATCTGCTTGCCCTCCGGCGTGTCCCAGACTACGGGAGTGCAGAAGCTGGTGGGGGACTGCCGCTTGGTTTCCCATTTGACGGCCCCCGAACTCAGGTCGAAGGCCATGATCTTGGGGTCCTGCATTACGTCGCGCACGAGCACCGCCAGGCCGTCGGCCACGACGGGAGACACGCCGCTGCCGAATCCGGCCATCGTTTCGGCCAACGGCAGTTCGTGGCGCCAAAGTTCGCGCCCCGCGCGGTCGTAGCAGAACACGCCACAGGAGCCGAAGTACGACACGATCCGCTCGCCGTCGGTGGCGCAGCTCGAGGCCGCGGGGCTCCCTTCGCCGGCGAGGAACGGTTCGAGCTTCTTGGCGGGCGCCTCGGCGCGCCAGGCTTCCGACCCGTCAGCGCGGCGATAGGCGATCGTGTAGAGCTTGCCCTCGTCGAAGGCAGTGAGCACGAGCAAGTCGCCCACCACGATTGGCGACGACAGCCCCGAAGGCACGGCCACTTTCCACTTCACGTTTTTCTCCGGGCCGAACTCGACCGGCGGCTTCTGCGCTTCGGCGATGCCGGCGCCGCCAGGGCCGCGAAACTGCGGCCAAGGGCCTGGATCGGCGGCGGCAGCGACAGAGGCGAACAGCAGCGGCAAGAGCGCGAGCGAGCGCATGGCGAAGAATCCTCGAAGTGTTGGCAAGAAGAGCACCCCGAACCGCCGCCATTGTAGGCAGCAGCGCCGGGAAGTCACGCGTAGGGTGGCGGCGAGGCTCTGCGAGCCCCACCGATTCACCGTGTCAAGCTGGTCCCGCGGTGGCGGTGGGGCTTGCGCCCCACCCTACGGCACTGTGGTCAAACTTACCCCAGCAGCCCGCGCGCTAGCCCCAGCGTGGCCTCGTCGTCGTTGTCCCACAAGGCCGCGAAGTTCGCCCGGATTCGCCGCGCGCTCATCCGCAGGTAGTGCCGTCCGGCTCGGATCGACTGCTGCAACTCCGGCTTGCCGTTTTGCTGCCGCAGCAGGTGGTCGAGGCGGGCGAGCACGGCCGCGCCGACGAACAACTCGGTCGCCGCGTCGGAAATGCGCGCGAGTTCGAGCTGGCGGTCCATCACGCTTTCGCGATACGTCCGCAACAGCTTCTCGACCTCGGACCCGAGTTGCCCGATCAAGCGGCCGAGCTGCGCCGCGTCGTCCTCGAGGGCGTCGCTGCGGACCGGCACGCTGGGAGAGGCGAGCATTGCGCCCAGCCGCCGCCCGGCGAACGACCGCAGCCGCCCCATGTTTCCCAGCGGATGCTGGATCGCGTGGAGGATCGCCTGCAATTCCATTCCCACGTCGCGCATGCCCACGAGCGCCGAGAATGCCCGCAGCACGTCGTTGGCGCCTTCGCCGATCGTGTTGATGCGGGCGTCGCGCATCCAGCGTTCGAAGGGCTCATCGGTGAAGTAGGCCTTGCCGCCGTGGAGTTGGAAGGTGTCGTCGATGATCTTCCAGAGCGTGTCCGTGGTGAAGACCTTGAGCATGGCCGTTTCGACCATGTAGTCGGTGGTGTCGGCGTCGATTAGCGAGGCGGTGAGGTAGGTGACCGCCTCCATCGCGAAGACCCCGGCCGCCATGTTGGCCAGCTTCTGCTGCACGAGCTCGAACGAGCCCAGCGTTTGGCCGAACTGCACGCGGCTGTTGGCGTGCTTCACCGCCCGCTCCAAACAGGCCTTGGCGGCGCCGGTGCAACTTGCGCCAAAGGTGGTTCGGCCGAAGTCGAGCACCGTAAGGGCGACTTTCAGACCTTTGCCGATCGTCCCCAGGATGTTCTCCGACGGCACGAACATGTCGTGGAAGGCCAGCCGCGAGGTGGCGGTGCCGCGGACGCCGCACTTCTCCATCCGCTGCTCGACGACCTCGAAGCCCGGCATGTCGGGCGTGACCAGGAAGGCCGTGATCGCGCCGCGGCCGTCGGGCGTGGGGGTGCGGGCCATCACGGTCAGCACGCTCGCGATGCCGCCGTTGGTGATCCAGCGCTTTTGGCCGTTCAGCAAGTAGCCGCCGCGCTCCGGCGCCAGGGTGGCCGTGGTCTGCACGTTCGCCGCGTCGCTGCCGGCCTCAGGCTCGGTCAGCGCGAAGGCGCTCAGCCACTCGCCGGTCGCCAGCTTGGGCAGCCAACGCTGCTGCTGCGCAGGCGTGCCGAAGAGGACGAGCGCTCGGGGGCCGATCGAGTGATGCGCGTTGACGAACAGCGCGGTGCTGCCGCAGTGTCCACCGAGCACTTCGATGAGCCGGCAGTAGGCCGTTTGACTGAGCCCACTTCCCCCCGCGCTGGCCGGCAAGCACGCGCCGAGCACGCCCAGGCGCCCCAGGCCATCGATAACGGCCTGCGGAATCTCGGCCTGCCGGTCGATGGCCACCGGGTCGACGGCCTCGCGCACCCAACTGCGCAGCGATTCTACGCGGCTTGTCGTACTGGCGTCGGCCGCGAGGTTGGGATAGGCAGGCAACACGTCGGCTGCATAACGGCCAAAGAACAACTCCTTGGCGAAGCTCGGCAGCTTCGGACGGTCCTTCAGCAGCCCCTCGGCGTCGTCGATCTGCTGTTGACGATCGGTGGTGGACATAGGAAAACGCTGGCGTCGGGTGGTGGGTGGTTCGCCCTCCTGGCAAGGCGCGGGAAGTGCGGCCGCCTTGGCGCGGTTTGGGTGCGCGCCAAATGTGCTCCCCTGGGAATTATCGTGTGCCACGGGGGCCGAGAGAAGCGGGCGCTGACGCGGATGTCCACTGCGCACTTGAAGAGGCCCCGCAGCGGCCGGCTCTAGGGAATACTCCGGCTATTCGGCGGCGGCTCGCGTCGCGGCTGGCGCCGCCTGCGTGTGCAGTGGCCTGCCGTGCGGTTGGTTGGGTATAATTGGCCACACGCACCCGCTGCGTCGCCTTGTACTGGGCCGGCCGCCACTTGCCGCCTCATCCTGGAGCCCGCTGGGCATGGCCAAGCGTCAGGACATCGACACGATCTTGCGCGAATGGGATTTCACGCCCGGGGAAGTGCGTGCCCGCATCGTCAAAGCGCACAACGGCCGCAAGGTGCTGCAGATGCGGGTGGAGCTGGGGCTCCTGCAAATGGAGCTCGAGCAGCGGCCCGATGGCACCCGTCCCGGCGGCTTCGACACCTACTTCGACTACCTGTTGAGCCTGGCGTTCAAGGGGGGCGAGAAGTTCGAGCTGTCGGAAGAGCAGTGCGGCGAGGCCGACCGCGAGTTCATGCAGTTCTACCACCGGCGGCTCTGCTGGCTCGAGCTGCGGGAGTTCCGCCGGGCGGTGCAGGACGCCAACCACACGCTCGATTTCATGGACTTCGTGCGGGCTCATTCCTCGGACGAGGAGTGGATTCTGGCCCACGAGCAGTACCGGCCCTTCGTGCTGTTCCACCGCACCCAGGCAGCGTCGCTGGCGGAACTCGAGGAGAACGGCCCGGAAGCGGCCGTCGAGGAGATTCACCGCGGGCTGGAAGCGATTCGCGACGTCTTCGTGGAATACGGCGCCGAGGAGCATTTCGACGACGACGAGCTGGTCACCCGGCTGCGGGAGCTGCGGGACTCGATCCGCGAGCACTTCGGCATCGGCCGCACCCTTCGCGAGCAGCTCGACGACGCCGTGGCGGCCGAGGAATACGAGCTGGCGGCCAAGCTCCGCGACGAGCTGGCCAAGAAGAAGCCGGACAACTGACGGCTCGGCGCATGGACGAGCATTTCGAGGCTTGTCTGAGATTTCTGGCCGGCGCTAGAGTCGATTCGCTCGATCACTCCCGGCGATCGTTGCTCGACCATCTCCTCGGCACGCGAGCGCTGTTGGTGGCTTGGGGAGCGAGACAGCCCGTATGCGACGCCGGACTCTTCCATTCGGTCTACAGCACCGAGGCCTTCGAGGCGGCCGCCGTGTCGCTCGATCGGCGCGGCGAAGTGTGCGGGCTCATTGGCGACGAGGCCGAACGCCTGGCCTGGCTGTTTGGCGTGATGGAGCGGGAGAGCTTCGACGCGAACTTGGGCGGGGCAGGCAGCCCGAAGATCACCAATCGCCTGACGTCGGAGCGAATCCCGCTGAGCCGCGGCGAATTTGCGGATCTCGTCAACCTATCGTGCGCCAACACGCTGGAGGCCGTCCCGCGGTTGCCGTGGGGGCAGCGACGGAGATGCATCGGCTATCTTGCCCGCTACGAGCCGATCGCGATGCCGGAGGCGTCGGCAGCCCTGCGGGAGGCTCGGGGAGCTTGGTGGCAGGTTTGGCGCTAGCCACCGGTGCGTTCGCCGCTGCTAGTAGTTGAATTCGAGCCCACGCCGCCTGAGCTCTTCGGCCAAGGCCGCCGTATCGCTGTAGAGCACGGCGTCAAAGCCCAGGGCTTTCGCCGCCTCCACGTGTCCCGGCGTGTCGTCGGTGTAGAAGATCTGCTGCGGCGCGCAGCCCGCTTTCTCGGCCGCCACGCGAAAGATCTTTTCCTCGGGCTTGCTCGCGCCGACCTGGTAGCTGAGCACGAACTCTTTGAACGCCCCCGGCAGAATCCCGTAGCGGTCGTGGGTGACGAGGTTCCAGTGCGACTCGCACGTGTTCGAGAGCACTCCCAGGCGATGCCCGGCCCCTTCGAGCGCGGCCACCAGGGCGGCGATCGTGGGGTTCATGCGAAAGATGTCGCTGCTCGCGTGCAGCAGGGCTTCGAGCGGCGGGCGGGTGTCGGTTTGGCGGCAGAAGGCCTCGTGGAACTGCTGGCTCGTGAGCTCGCCCGCCTCGTACTTCCAGTGCAGACCGTCGTCGAACACCACGCGGTGGACGACCTCGGGAGAACAGCCGGCGACGTCGGCCATCTGCTGGCACTGTCGCTGCCGGTCGAAATGCAGCAATACCTGGCCGAGGTCGAAGTAGATGAACTTGGGGGGCATGGAGAAACACAGCGGGGTCGGCGCGCCAAGGCGGCCCCCTCTGGGGGCCGGCGCTCGGAAAATAGGTCACGGTAAGCTAATGAGCCACGCGACCAGTGGCAAGGGCCGCTCCCCTGCACGCAGGGCTAGCTAAACAGCTCGCGCACCACGCTCCCCTTGTCCACCACCTTGATCGGCCGCCCCGAGGAAGTGGTGTTCTCCGCGTTCGGGTCGATCCCCAGCGCGTGGCAGAGCGACTGGAACAGGTCAGGCACGGCCACCGGCCGCTCGGTCACTTCCGTGCCGCCGGCGTCGGTCTTACCAATGACTTGCCCGCCGTGCACGCCGCCCCCGGCCAGCGCCAAGTTGAATGCCCGCGGAAAATGGTCGCGGCCCGTGCGGGCATTGATCCGCGGCGTGCGGCCGAATTCCCCCATCCAGACGACGAGCGTCTTGTCGAGCAGTCCGCGGGCCGCCAGATCGGCGATGAGCTGCGCGGTGGGCCGGTCGACTTCGCCGGCGAGCGACTTCGATTGCTCGAAGTTATCCTGGTGCGTGTCCCAATTGCCGGCAGAGACTTCGACGAACGTCACGCCCGACTCGATCAGCCGGCGGGCGAGCAAGCAGCCGGAAGCGAAGTCTCCCTCGCCGTAAGCGTCGCGCATCTTCTGCGGCTCGCGCTCGAGCTCGAAGGCGGTCATCCGTCGGCTGCCGATCATCCGCGCGGTGCGGCCGTAGAGCGATTTCTGATCTTGCGCCCGCTCCGCCGGGAGCCAGCTGCCGAGGCCGTCGAGCTTGTCACGCAGCGCCAGCCGGCGGGCATTCCGCGCGGCGTCGACGTTCGGCGCGGCGTTGTCGGGCAAGCCGCCGGCGCGCGTCATTTCGAAGGCGTCGTAGGCCACGCCGAGCAGGCCGCCGTTGCCCGAGTTCCGCAGCCGGCTGCCGATCCGCACGAAATTGGGCAGATCGCTGGCCGGGTCGCCAAGCTGCTGCGCCGCCACGGCCCCGAGCGCGGGGTACTGTACGCTGGCCGTCGGCAGGTAACCGGTGTGCATGAGGAAGCTCGCCCGCGGATGGCTGCCTTCCTTGCTGTTCATCGAGCGCACGAGAGCGACGTGTTGCATCTGCTTGGCGAGGTGCGGGAAGTTTTCGCTCAGCTCGATGCCGGCGACGGCCGTCGAGATCGCACGGGTAGGGCCGCCGTTGGCGTGCCCTGGCTTAGGGCTGAAGGTTTCGAATTGGCTCGGGCCGCCTTGCATCCAAAGCAGAATGCAGGCCCGGCCCTCCTTGCGCAGCTCGGCGGCGCGAGCGCTCACGACGTCGGCCCAGCTCCAGGCGCCTGCCAAGCTGAGCGCCGAGAGGGACCGGAGGAAGTCGCGCCGGCCGATCACGGCGCCGCGGCGGACGGCGAGGTGGACGTGGTGCTGGGTTTCGGGGGTCATGGGCGTTTGCTCGTAGTTGCCGAGTGCTGTGAGGCTCGGTGGTACAAAAACTTGTGCCAAACTCACCCTGCCCTCTCCCGGAGGAGGGGGCCCGGCGCTCTCCCCTCTCCCGGTGGGAGAGGGGCCGGGGGTGAGGGACGGCAGTTTGGCTGGTTGCCGAAGTGCGGCGCGTACCGCATTGCGGAGGTCCGCGGGTCAACTCTTCTTCGGATGTCGCGGGCCCTCACCCAGCCCTCTCCCGGAGGGAGAGGGGGTTAGCGGCGGTGGATGAATTCGCTCGAGTTGACGAGGGACCAGAGGATGTCTTCGAAGCCTTCGGAGCGCGACGGGGCGCGACGCAGGTGCTGCAAGCAGGTGCGCAGCTCTTCGTCCGTCGGATCGCGCGATAAGCACCGTAGGTACAGCTCGTTTGCGGCCGCACGATCGTCGGGCATTGCCCGCAGCGTGCGGCTGAGCATGCCGCCGGGGTTGCTCGCCAGGAGCGCGCGCTCCACGAGCGGGCCGTTCATCAGCAGCAACGCTTGCGGGATTGAGCCGGCCAACTCATCCCCGCGGGTGCAAGGGTCATAGCCGAACGTATCGCCAAACCGCCCGGCGGGGCCGGCGCGCATTGCGGGCCGCGCGGCTTGCAGACGGCCACGGGGCAGCCTCAAATCGAGCGCGGTTTGCACCGCCTGGAACAGCGGATCGGGGCGCAGCCGGGCGGGCGCTGGGGCTGCCTCGGGGTGTTCGGCCGGCACGTGCGCGTAGCCCTGCGGTTTCTGATAGGCCGAAGTCGCCATGATGGCGGCGAACAGCCACTTCACGTCGTACTTTCTCGACGCGAATTCGTCGGCCAGGAGCTCGAGCGTTTTCGGGGCCACGCACGTGCGGTCGGGGCCCAGGTCGTCGACGGCCGTATAGAAGCCCCAGCCGATGAGTTCCGACCAAACGCGATTGACCATCGCCCGGGCGAACCACGGGTTGTCAGGCGAAGTGAGCCAGGCCGCAAGCTGGCCGCGCCGCTGGGCGTCGTCCTTTCCCGGCTCGAGCCGCTGGCCGGTGGCAAACAGCGCCGGCTGCATCAGCGTGCCCAGGGCGGCGGGATCGTTCAGGTCGGGCATGTAGTGCTCGGCCGTGCCGCGGCGGGCGTTGTCGGGACGGCGCTTACGAAACGTCAGGTCGCTGGCCACGACGCGGAAAGTGCGGCGCTCGCCGCTGTTGTCGGGGCGCACGGCGATTCGCGGGAAGAAGGCCGCCAATTCGTGAAACTGCTCCCGCTTCCAGCGATCGGTCGGATGATCGTGGCACTGGGCGCATTGAATCTGCACGCCCAGGAAGATCCGCGAGACCTCGGCCGCCGTTTCGGCCGTTTGCCCCATCTGGGCCATGATCAGCGCGGTACGGCCATCCTCGCGCACGTCCCCCTCGGCCGTAATGAAGCCGCGGGCGATCTGGTCCCAGGGGGCGCCGGCGTTGAACTCGCGCGTGAGGTGGTCGACCAGGGCGCCGCCGGCGATAAGGGCCCGCTCGTCGCTGCGGCGGGCCAGCATCAGGTCGCGCCAGTGGTGCGCTTGGTTCTCGCCAAAGCGGGGATCGGCCAGCAGCCGCTGCACGAGCGCGGCCCGCTTGTCGGTGCGAGCGTCTTCGACGAAGCGGCGGATTTCTGCGGGCGTGGGTAGATCGCCGACCAGATCGAGGTAGGCGCCGCGGAGGAACGCTTGGTCATCTCGGAGGGCGTCTTGTTTCCTGGATTTCGCTGCGCGTGGCGGGCCCAACTCGGTGGCGAGCGACGCGTCCAGGCGCGCGGCGAAGGCCGGCAACGCGTCTATGGTGGGCGCCTTGGGGGCGGCGGCGCGGGCGCCGGAGTCAAGTTCGGCTGCGGTCGCTTGAGCGGTCCAACCTGCCAGACAGATCCAAAGCACGGCGGCAACGACCGTACGCGGCAGCATGAGCGATCTCCGAAAGCGGCCAGAAAAGACTTGGGCGGCCGCCTGACGTGAATCTTAACTCCCCCTGAGAACTTGAACCCTTCGCCGGGGCGGCAGGTTCCGGGCTTTTCCCTAGATCACCACCGCCGAACAGGCTGGGGCCAACTGCGTGGCCTTGGGGAAACGCGTTGCCGGGCAGCAACGAGGGCGTTGCGGCGAAGGAACAAAGCATGTCCCTCGCAAAAGCAGGTTGCGACGGACTCCCAGTGCGCAATGCTTTGCGAAATAGCCATTTGCGGCGACCTTTCCATTCTGTGAGGCCTCTGGGGCGCGGTGCTTGCGATGGGTCGAGGGGCGGTCTTACCCCGGCCCAATCTCGCTCCCCCGAGTCGCCATGCTCCGCGTCCTCGAAATCAACGATCTCGAAACGCTTTCGGTCTACCGTCGGCTGTGGGGCCGGTTTCTCGCGCAGACCCGCGGCGCCTCGTTCTTCCACTCCTTCGAATGGCTCGAGGCCTATTGGCGGCACTTTGGCGCCACGCAGCGGTTGCGCGTGCTGCTTGTCTACTCGGGCGACGAAATGCTCGGCATTCTGCCGCTCGTCGTCCGCCGCGAGGCTACCCGCGCCGGGCAGGTGCGGGTGCTGACCTATCCGCTGCACGATTGGGGCACCTTCTACGGGCCGATCGGCCCGCAACCGGCCGCCGTCTTGGCGGCTGGCCTGCAGCACGTGGCCCGCACACCCAAGGACTGGGATCTGCTCGATCTGCGGTGGATCGACGACGAACGGATCGACCACGGCCGCAGCGAGGCCGCGCTGCACCTCGCCGGACTCCCCCCCACGGCAGGCATCTGGACACAATCGGCGCAGGTCGAAATCAAGGAAAACTGGCACGCCTTCTGGCAGTCGCGCAAGCCCAAGCACCGAGAGAACGTGCGGCGGGCAGAGCGGCAGATCGCGCGGCTGGGCAATGTCGAGTTCGAGCGGTATCGTCCGGCGGGGGCAGACGCCGGAGATGCCGACCCGCGCTGGGATTTCTACAACGCCTGCGAGTCGCTGGCGGCCCGGTCGTGGCAGGGGCAGTCGGAGACCGGCACCACCCTTTCGCACCCGCAGGTTCGCGAGTTCCTGCGCGACGTGCATGCCGCGGCCGTCATGAGCGGCGCCGCCGATCTGTGCCTGCTGAAGATCGACGGGCGGCCCGTGGCCTTCGCCTACAACTACGCCTACCACGGCTACGTGTATGGCCTGCGGATGGGTTACGATCCCGAGGCGGGCGGCGCCGGCGCCGGCACCGTAGTGCTTGCGCGGGCGCTCGAGGACAGCTTCAGCCGCGGGGACGAAATCTACGATCTGGGCCCGGGCGCTCTGGGGATCAAGCGGCACTGGACGACGCGGTTGGCCGACAGCCGCCGCCAGACCTACTACCGCCTCACGCCGCGGGCCCAAGGCCTGCGGCTGAAGCAGGCCGTTCGCGGTTGGCTGCAGGGCGGCCCGGCCAAAGAGGCGAAGGATCAGAAGCTGTTGATCGCGGACTAGTGCGGAAGCGAAAAGCTCGGGTCAGCGAGCAGCGGTGCCCCCGCCGAGCCGCGCGACGAGGGAATCGGGGCTCGCGCACTGCGAGCCGAGATCGATCCACGAGCCGTTCACGCGGCGCGATGGGAGTGATCGCAGCTTCCGCTGAACGCGTTTGTCACCGGGGCCCGGCCGGCGTGAAGCCGGCGGATCGCTGAACACTGGAACCGGCGTAAACTCACAGCGCAAAAAAAGAGGACCGGCCGTGCGTTGATCGCGGCCGGTCCTCCCAGTTCAGAATCGTGGCTGCTCGAGATAGGCGGGTAGATTGTTTCGATCTACCGGCCAACAGCCCGTCGGCTGCTCGTCAAGCGAGCCACCTCTGGTTCGTTTTACACATTCGACCACCTCCCTTCGCTAGTGCCCACCTGGGGACTCCAGACCAGCCTGAGGTCCGCAGGCAAATCGTCCGGCAAGGACCACGTTCGTCCTTAGCACTCGCTGTCTGCATCATAGTCCTGCCCCTGGGGGCAGACAAGATATCGACAGACTTTCCACCGGCCAGGTTCGCGCAAGCGAAATCATCCGCGCATGGTCGTGAAGGCACGTGTCGGGCTGGCCGCAAGGCTATGCGAATCAATGACTTGGATCGCACGTTCGCCGTCGCCGCTCGCTTGACACCCCAAATTACCCCATCTATCATCAGATGTTGCAAGCCTTTGCGCGCGGCTTGCTTCGCCCGACTCTTCGCCTGCCGCGCAGCCCGTGTTTCTCCGCGCGCCTTCGACCCCGAGGCTCTATGAGCACTGCGAGCAAGGTTCTGCTCATCCTGACGGTCCTGCTGATGCCTGTGCTGCTGTTTTACAGCATGCGCACGCTCAAGACCTACGAGTCTTGGGGGACCAAGGCCCAGAACATGGCCAAGAACGTCGAGCAGACCGAGGCCGCCAACAAGGTGTTGCTGGGCGGCGAGCCAGGGGAAGGCGGGGCGCCGGGCATCCGCCAATTGCGGGCCGAGATCCAGCGTGTGGTGGCGGATCGTGGCCGCGTGTGGATTGGAATCATGAAGCAGGGGAGGCCGGGGCCCGAAGGCGAAATCCGCGTATCTACCGACCCCCAATTGCTTCAAGCGCGTCCCGGCGCCGTACCGTTTCAGGTCGCCGTAACTCCTGACACGCTCGTCTACGCCTTTGCCGCGCCGCCGCAACCGGGACAACTCGTCGGCCCCTTCCTGGGCCAGTTCAAGGTCACGGTCGCGAATGACAACCAGGCGACGCTTGTCCCCACCGAAAAACTTACGCCCGAGGAAGCGAAGCGGCTGACCTCGGCTACAAACCCTTGGTCGCTCTACGAGCAGATGCCGGTCGACAACTACCAGAGTTTCGAGGGCCAGGACTTAGCCGGCTTGCTGCCCAAGGGGAGCGTGCCTGAATATCAGCGCACCGGGGGCAAAGCCCAGGCGAACGACGCGCCCGGCAACGTGTGGACGCGCGTGGAGTTCACCAAGCCGCACGAGGTTGACGCGGACGGCGGCAAGGTGGCCTATGAGCCGGGCGAAACTCTGCTCGTCGACCGCGGATCGGCCCAGCAGTTGGTCAAAGACGGTGTGGCCAAGGAAGCGCCCGATGCCCAAGGGGTGGCCAATTTCTTCCAGCGTCCGCTGCGGGACTACGCCTTCCTCTTCCGCGACGCCTATCGCCAGCGGACAGCACTGCAGGCTGACATCGCGCGCGATACGGCCGACTTGGCCTCCATCAAGAGCGCCCAGGCGGACGCGGCCAAAGAAGAGCAGTTTCTGAAGGCGACGATCGCCGATCTGCAAGCGGACCTCAAGCAGCTCAAACGCGACGCGGCGGCGGCCAAAGCTTACGCGGAGAAGCTCGAGGGCCGCCTGGACGCGCTAAAAGCCGAAGTGGCCCAGGTCACGGAGACCAATCGTGAGCTCGCCGCCAGGTTGGCCGCCGGCCAACTGCAGGCCGCCGAGAAGATCAACGAGCAGGCCAGCGTAGCACGCTAAGCGCACGCAGTAAGCCTTTCGCGCCAGGCAGATGCGGACCTCGGCCCGATCGCAGACTAAAGCCTTGGCGCCGGGCTCACGAGCTTGAGCACCGTGTTGCTTCCAACAGCGGAGCGAAGCCGTCTAGGAGCCAGAAAACTTGCCACGAACTGTCACCGCACTGAGTTGTTCGATGCTCAGCCACGCGATCCTCAACTTGACGTTGTTAGCTGCGGCTCCCTCGCTGGCCATCGCAGTCGAAGCGACAACGCCCCCGGAGGCACTGACTCAGTTCTTCGCCGCGCTCACGGCAAGAGACATCGACCGTGCGGTTGCAATGACTGCGTACTCCAAACAGTTGCCTTCCGAAGAGGTTCGAGAGTTCTACCAACGGATCGCCGATCGTGAAGGGCCGGCTTTTGAGGTGGTGGGTCACCTGCAACTTGCGAACACCGCAGTCGTTGTAATTAGCGAGGGAAACCGCGGAACTAAAGGGCGAGTAGACCTCGACCCGGCGTTCATGGTGAAACATGGGGACGCATGGCAAGTGTTCTTCAAGCTCACCAAGTTCGACCGGCCAGAGGTTGATCTCGACGAGATCACAGCAGCCAGATTCAAGAAACTGCAAAGCTGGTTTGAGCGACAGAAGGAGTCGCTCAAGTCCGCCGTTGTCGAATGACTGGACGAATAGGCGCTACGCCAGAATTCCCTTCACCACCTGACCATGCACATCGGTGAGTCGGAAGTCTCGCCCTGCGTAACGGTAGGTGAGCCGCTCGTGGTCGAGCCCCAACAGGTGCAAGATCGTGGCCTGCAGGTCGTGGACGTGGACCTGGTCTTCCGCCACGTGGAAGCCCAGCTCGTCGGTCGCGCCGTAGCTGAGGCCGGGCTTGATGCCGCCGCCGGCGAGCCAGGTGGTGAACGCCTGGGGATGGTGGTCGCGGCCTTGGCTGCGGCCGAGCGCGGCATTCGATTCGACCATCGGAGTTCGGCCGAATTCGCCTCCCCAGATGACGAGCGTCTCGTCGAGGAGGCCGCGGCGTTTGAGGTCTTGCACGAGCGCGGCGGAGGCCTGGTCGGTTTCGCCGCAGTTCTTCTTCAGATTGCCGATGACGTCGGAGTGGGCGTCCCAGCCTTCGTGATAGATGTTCACGAACCGCACGCCGCGCTCGATCATCCGCCGCGCGAGCAAGCAGGCCCGCGCGAACGACGGCTTGGCCGGATCGGCGCCGTAGAGGGCCAGCGTCTCCGGCGTTTCGCTCGAGAGATCGGTGAGCTCGGGGGCCGAGCTTTGCAAGCGGAACGCCATTTCGTAGGAGGCGATCCGCGTGCTGATCTCGGGGTCGAGCGTTTGCCGCTGCCGCTCGCGGTTCAAGCTCGCCACGAGGTCGAGCGTGTCGCGCTGCTGTTTGGCGTCCATGCCCGGCGGGCTCGTGAGGTTCAGAATCGGGTCGCCTTGATTGCGGAACCGCACGCCGGTGTAGACCGTCGGCAGGAAGCCGCTCGACCAGTTGGCCGCTCCGCCGCTGATGCCGGCGCCGGTCGACATCACGACGAAGGCCGGCAGATCCGATGTTTCCGCGCCCAGGCCGTAGAGCGTCCACGAGCCGAGGCTCGGCCGCCCCGGTTGCGAAAACCCGGTGTTCAAAAAGATCTGCGCCGGAGCGTGGTTGAACTGATCGGTTTTGCAGGAGCGCACGATGCACAGATCGTCGACCACCTTGGCCAGGTGCGGCAGCGCCGAAGAGAGCCGCGCGCCGCTTTGCCCGTGCTGGGCGAACTCGAACTGCGGGCCGAGCACCGCCGCGTCGGAGCGGATAAAAGCGTACCGTTGGCCGCCGATGACTTCAGGGGGAATCGGCTTGCCTTGCAACTCGGCGAGCTTGGGCTTGTAGTCGAACAGGTCGAGTTGGCTGGGGGCGCCGGCCATGAACAGGTGGATCACCGCCTTGGCCTTGGCCGGATAGTGCGGCGGTTTGGCCGCCAGCGGATTGCCGCTGGCCGCCGCGGCGCCGCTCGTGCGCGCCAACGCCTGCGCGAGCAGCGATGACAGCGCGATCTTGCCGACCCCCACGCCGCACTCGCGGAAGAAATGGCGCCGCGTGGTTTGGGCGGGCAGGCTTGACGTGGTGTCCATGGATGATGCCTCCTGATCGCGGCGGCTCATTGCTTCGTGATCATTTCGTCGAGGTTCAGAATTGCCCGCGCCACGAGCGTCCAGGCGGCGCGCTCAGCGGCAGCGCCTTCACCTGGGCCGGCGATCGTGTCGGCCTGCAGTTCGCCCGCGGCCAAACGCTTCGTTTGGGCGTCGAAGTAGGCGACCAGCAGCGTCAGCTCGTCGCCGCTTGGCGGCCGCGTGAGGCAGCGCTCGAACAGAGCGGCGGCGCGCTCCTGAGTCGTGCCTTCGTTGCTGGCGGTTGCGCGGCCCAGAGCTTGCGCCGCTTCGACGAGCGCGGCGTCGTTCAAGAGCGTGAGCGATTGGAGCGGCGTGTTCGACACTTCGCGCCGCGCCACGCAAGCTTCGCCGCTGGGGGCGTCGAAGGTGTTTAACATGGCGTAGGGGGCCGTGCGTTTGGCGAAGGTATAGAGCCCGCGGCGGTAGCGGTCTTCCCCTTCGCTCACCTTCCACTCGAGCGGACCATAGGCCCCTTCGCTCGACACGCCGGCCGGCTGCGGCGGAAAGACGCTGGGACCGCCGATCTTGCGCGAAAGCACGCCCGAGGCCGAGAGCAGCGCGTCGCGCACGAGCTCGCCTTCCAGCCGCTGCCGCGGGCCGCGGCTGAGCAGCCGATTCTGCGGGTCGCGCTCGAGCTTCTCCGGCGTCGCCACGCTCGACTGCCGATACGTGGCGCTCGTCACGATCAGCCTGTGCATTTGCTTGACTGACCAACCTTGCTTGATGAACTCAACGGCCAGCCAGTCGAGCAGTTCCGGGTGCGAAGGCGCCTCGCCTTGCAGGCCAAAGTCTTCCTGCGTCCGCACGAGCCCTACGCCGAAGAGCGTGGCCCAGTGCCGGTTCATCGTCACCCGGCCGACGAGCGGATTGGCCGGGTCGACGAGCCAGTTGGCCAACGCGAGGCGGTCGCCGCGCGCGTCGGCCGGCAGCTTCGGCAGCACCCCCGGCACGCCGGGCTCGACGCGTTCCTTGGGCTGCAAGTACTCGCCGCGATGATGGCGGAACGTGGCACGGTCGAAGCCAGTCGGCCGCTCCTTGAACACGAGCGTCGTCGGCCGCGCCGGCAGCTTCTTGCGCAGGGCGTCGATCCGCTGATGTTCGGCGGCCAACTCCGGCGCAACCGATAGATAGTGCGCGAGCAACTGATCGTGTTGAGCGGGGGTTCGCTCCGCGGCTGGAACGAGCAGCAACTCGTCGATCTCGGCCGGCAGCGCGCTAGCGGCAAGCGGCCCCGCGGCGTCGGTCGTTGAAATGCGGAACCGGCCGAGGGCGGCCGCGTAGTAACGTTCGCAGATGATTTGCACGGTCAGCTCGCCTGCGTTCTCGAGCGGCTCGGCCAACGTGAAGACCACGGCGTGTGGCTTGCCTTGGCCGCCGTCGATCGACCAGCCGGTCTGCGGGTCGCCGTCGATGATCCGCGCGGCAGAGGCGTCGCCGCTGGCGTAGCTGTGCGACGCCTGGGCGATTTTCACGGGCTTGCCGCCGGCAGTGATCGTCAGCTCGCTCAAGAAGAAATCGCCGAAGGGCCCTTCATACGACACGCGGCCCGGTCCCTGCTGCGGCAAGCTGGGATGAGGCAGAGCTTCGAGCCGCAGGGCTGTTACCTTGCCGGCAGGGGCCGGGAGCGTCACGTCATACACATCGCGCTTGGTCGAATCGCCGCTGGCCAGCACGGATTTGTCCGGCAGCCTCTCGAGGAACGCCACGTTTGCTTTCGCGCTTGCCGGCTCGAGCATCGTCCAGCGGACAGCGCGCTGGCTCTGCTCCGCAAGCCACGCGGCGAACTTGCGCTCCAAGTGCTCCCGGCGGCGGTCGGCCTCGGGGCGAGGATCGACGACTTCGGGGCGCAGGCGAACCCGCAAGCGGCCGAGGACGTGCTGGCCGCCGTAGTCCTGCGCGAGCTTGATGGTCCAGCGCGTGCCGGAGGGGAAGCCGGTCGGCGCCTCGAGCTCGAACGTGGCCTGATAGTCGGCGCCCGCCTTGTCGCCGCCGTCGATCGCCCAGCCTGTTTTGGCGTCGCCGTCGAAGACTTTTTCTGGCGGGAATCCGTCCTGCGAGAAGTTCGCGACAGCGCTCTTCAACCGCACCGGTTGGGCCTCATCCGGTTTGTCGAGCGGCGCGGCGGTTACGTTCAGCTCCGTAAGCACGAAGTTGCCGTGCGCGGTGCGGCCCGGGCCCTTCGCTGGGAGCGCTGGGTCGGCCAGCGCCTCGAACTGCAACGCCGCCGCGCGACCGGGCTGCGACTCGACGACGAGCGTGTAGTCGTCGGTCTCAGGCACGTTGCCCGAGACCAGCACCGATTGATCCTCGCGGATCTCGCCGGCAGCGCCGCTCGCGGCCTTGAACTCCACCACTCGCGGAGTAGCAAAAGGCGCCGGCTCGTCGGCCGGAAAGTGGTTCGGCAAATCGGCGACGGCCGCGGCGATCTTCCGTTCGCCCGCCGCCCGCTGCGATTCAATCTCGGGCTCGGCGACCTCGAATGTCGGCTCATCGGCGTTGTTCAAGAGCGCCATCAGCCGGTAGTACTCGGTGTGCGAGATGGGATCGTACTTGTGCGTGTGGCACTGAGCACAGCCGATCGTGAGCCCCAGCCACACGGTGCCCGTGGTGGCCACGCGATCAGTCATGGCGTGGAAGCGGAACTCGAGCGGATCGATGCCACCCTCTTCGTTGAGCATCGTGTTGCGGTGGTAGCCCGTGGCGATCCGCTGCTCGTCGCCGGCGCCAGGCAGCAGATCTCCGGCGATTTGCTCGCGCGTAAACTGGTCGAATGGCAAGTCCCGATTGAGGGCCTTGATCACCCAATCGCGATAGAGCCAGATCGAGCGCGGGCGATCCTTCTCGTAGCCGTTGGTGTCGGCGTAGCGGGCCAGGTCGAGCCAGCGGCGGGCCCAGCGCTCGCCGTAGTGGGGCGAGGCGAGCAGCCGTTCGACCAGCTTTTCATAGGCAGCGGGGGAGCTGTCGTCGACGAACGATCGCGCCTCTTCCGGCGTCGGCACGAGGCCCACGAGGTCCAGATACAGCCGCCGCACCAAGGCGTGCCGGTCCGCCTCCGGAGCAGGCTCGAGCCCCGCGGCCTCGAGCCGAGCAAGCACGAAGTGGTCGAGCGGATTCCGCGGCCAGCCGGCTTGCTTCACCGCGGGGAGGGGTGCTTGGACCGGCGGCACGAAGGCCCAGTGCTGCCGGTACTCGGCCCCCTCAGCCACCCAGCGGGTGAGGATCTCCTTTTCGGCGTCGGAGAGCGGATGCGGCGCGCTCGGCGGCGGCATTCGCTCGTTCTCATCCTCCGCCAGGATGCGGCGAACGAGCTCGCTCTCCTCGGGTTTGCCAGGCACGATGGCGGCGAGCCCCGAATCGGACTCCGCCAGAGCAGCCTCGCGCTGATCAAGCCGCAGGTTCGCCTCACGTGCGGCATCGTCGGGCCCATGGCACTTGAAACAGCGGCCGGAAAGAATGGGCCGCACGTCGCGGGTGAAGTCGACCGCTTGGGCGCCGCGCGGCGCGAGGGCGACGAGCAGCAGGGCAACCCAAGCTCGCCGACGGGAAATCTTCATGCGGGGAACCTCGCAAGGGCGGGCTCGCCAGGCGGGAAGGGGGCGAGCCAATCAGAGTCGCCTTGATTGTACTTGCCGGCAAGGGGCCCCTAAAGGGGCAAGGCAAAAGGCGAGCGGGCGGCGAGATCCCAGGCGTGAACGCCTGGGCTACGCAAATAGCGTCCAACTAAACCGCGGCCTGCTCGCGTTGCCCCTTTCCGTAGCCCAGGCGTTTATGCCGGGGAATTCGCCGCCGCGACCACGGAACCGGGCCCCTTCAGGGGCCGGTCGGCGGCTTCTTTTCTGCGAGCGATTCCGCCCGGCGAATAGCCTCCTCCAGCCGCTCGGCCTCGATCGTCGCGGCCCGCAACAAATGCTCGAGCGTCGCCGCCTTCGAATCGATGCGAGCAATAAGCTCGCGGGCACGCTCGTGCAGTTCGACCTCGCCAGGCGAGTTCGCTAGCGCTGGGGGGTTCGATTCGGGCGCGATGCGAAGCCGGCGTGGTTCCTGTCTTCGTTTGCGCAGGTCGGCAAACCGCCGCACGCTCCGCTGCAGGAGAAAAAAGGTCACCAGCCCGAGGACGGCGGGCAAAACGAATTCCTCCACGCTGACCGCCAACAGCCACATGCGCGCGGCCTTCCGTTCAATCGACCACGGCTTGCGGATCGAAGGCCTTGAGCGCGGCCTCGTAGATCGAGCGCAGGGGGGTTCGCTGCGCGTAGGCCAGTGTCCGGCACGATTCGAACTCCGGCGAGAACCGCGGCGGCTGTCCCGGCAGCAGGCCGAGCACGCCGTCGACAGGTCCCCACGGCGTTTCTACACGATAGGGACGCCGCTCGAGCCGCGACCGCGAGACGGGCCAGCGCCGCACGCCGAGCGTGGTCGTTTCGCGAAACAGCGTCTGCTCGATCTTCGCCAACTCTTCGCCCCGGCAAAGCACACTCACTACGACAGCGGGCCGGTTCTTCTTCATCTGGATTGGCGTTGTGTAGACGTCGAGCGCGCCCTGCTCCCACAGCCGCTCCAGACAGTATCCGATCAGTTCGCCGCTCGAGTCGTCGAGATTCGTTTCGACCATCCACAGCGCCTCGCCGACGAGCGCGTCGCCCGCCGTGCCGATCAGCACGCGGAGCAGATTCGGCTGTTCGGCCAGATCGCGCTGTCCCGCGCCATAGCCAATCGCTTCGATCGTCATCGCGGGCGGCGGGCCGAACTGCTCGGCGAGCGCTGAGACGATCGCGGCGCCCGTCGGCGTGGTGAGTTCGGCTTCAACATGCGAAGCGGCGAGCGGAACGCCGGTGAGCAACTCACCTGTAGCCGGCGCTGGCACCGACACACGGCCGTGGGCGATCTCGATGAAGCCGGCGCCCGTGGGAACCGGGGAGCAGGCAACTTGTTCCACCCCCAGCAGATCGAAGGCGACGGCCGTGCCCACGATGTCGGCGATCGAGTCGACCGCGCCCACTTCGTGGAAGTGGACCTTTTGAAGCGTCGTGCCGTGGACCTTGGCTTCGGCCCGGCCGAGCTTGAGGAAGATGCGTTTGGCCAAGTCGCGCTGTCGAGGGCTGAGCGCGCTTTGGTCGATCATCGCGTCGATATGGTGCAGATGCCGGTGTTTGTGCTCCGGTTCGTGCTCGATCGTAATCTGCTTGGCGCGGAACCCGTGCTTCTTCACGTCGACTGCCACGATCCGCACGCCTGGCAGCCCGAGCGAGCCGACGGCCGCGTTGACGGCCTCAAGATCGGCGCCGGCGTCGACGAGCGCGCCGAGCGTCATGTCGCCGCTGATGCCGCTGGCGCAATCGAGGTAGGCGATCTTCATGTAGGCTTTGCGGGGGGTGAGGCCGGGTTCGACTAGGTGTACCGGGCCGGCGTCCCCGTGGTCAACGGCAGCGGGGGAGTTTGCCTTGCCGCTGAAGCAGGCCCCGGCGACAATCGGGGCCACGGCGCGAGGCTTGCCCCAACGTTCGCGGCCGGTTCCTTTCAGACCCCCGCGCTGCTTGCCGATGGACGATTCTGCCCGCCGCACCGCCCTGGCGGTGATCTTTCTGACGGTGTTCATCGATCTGCTGGGCTTCGGCATGGTGCTGCCGCTGCTGCCGATCTATGCCCGACATTTCACGCAAGGGTTTACGCCCGAGCAATCCGGCTGGATCGTGGGGCTGCTGATGGCCAGCTTTTCGGCCATGCAGTTTCTGTTCTTGCCGATTTGGGGGCGGCTGTCGGACCGCGTGGGGCGGCGGCCGATCGTGTTGCTGGGGCTGGCCGGCTCGGTGGTGTTCTATGCCCTGTTTGGCTTCGCCACGATCTGGCAAAGCCTGGTCGGATTGTTCGTTGCCCGCATTGGGGCAGGCATTGCCGGGGCGACGATCGCCACGGCGCAGGCCTACATCGCCGACGTCACACCCCGCGAACGCCGCGCGGCCGGCATGGCGCTGATTGGCGCGGCCTTCGGCCTGGGGTTTACGCTCGGGCCAATGATCGGCGGGCTCTCGGTGCTCATTGGGGGCGGCGAGTTCAGCCCCTGGCCGGGGTTCGTGGCCTCGTTGCTCTCGGGCGGAGCCTTCGTGCTGGCGTGGACTAAGTTGCCGGAGCCCGAGCGCGCGGCGGGCAGCGCCCAACGGAGCTTATTTGACCTCCGGGCGTTGAAAGCGGCGCTGGCTACTCCGTCGGTCGGGCTGCTGATCCTGACGTCGTTTCTCACGGTGATCGCCTTCGCCAGCTTCGAGTCGACGTTGTCGCTGAGCGTAGCGCGGCTCGTTGAACATTTCGATGCCGGCGAAGTCGACTCGGCGCTGTTAGGCTGGTTGCTGGAGCGCTTTCGCGACGGGTCAGCCAAGCCGTCGGAAAACGCTGTCTTTCTCGTGGTGCTCGTCGTGTTCACCTATCTGGGGCTCACGCTCACGCTCGCCCAAGGGCTGCTCGTGCGACGCTTGGCGAAGAAATTGCCCGAGGGCACGCTGGCAAGCGCAGGCCTCTTGGTTGCGGTGTTAGGCCTTTTGCTGTTGGCGAAGGCGTCGACGACCCATCACTTCGGTCTCTTGCTGACGGCGATCACGATCGAAGTGATTGGTTTCTCGTTGGTTACTCCACCGCTGCAGTCGCTGATCTCCCGGCGGAGCGATCCCGCTCAGCAGGGGGGCATTCTGGGGCTAGGGCAGAGCGCGGCTTCGCTCTCGCGGATTTTGGGTCCGGTCATCGGCATTCGCCTGATCGCCGATCATCCTTCGTGGCCCTATTTGGTGGCTGCGGCCCTGATGGGCGTTGGCTTCTTGCTGGCTCAATTCGCCATTCGCGGCGGCCGCGACTTTCCGTCCGCCTAAGCGCGGTCCTCCCTCTTGCTCTACGCCCCCTTCAGCCATCCATGAGCGAACTCGCCCTGCTCGGCGGCCCCCAGGCCAAGACGAAGCCCTTTCCGGCCTGGCCGGTGTATGACGATCGAGAGCGGCAAGCGCTCACCGACGTGCTCGAGAGCGGCATCTGGTGGCGCACCCCCGGCACGCAGACCTTGCGCTTCGAGCAACGCTTCGCCCAGGCCCACGGCGCCCGCCACGGCATCGCCGTCACCAACGGCACCGCGGCCCTCGAAGTGGTGATGCTGGCCCTCGGCGTCCAGCCGGGGGACGAAGTGATCGTGCCCGACTACACGTTCTTCGCCACGGCGAGCGCGGTGCTCTGCGCCGGCGCCTTGCCGGTGATGGTCGACATTCTGCCCGACACGAGCTGCCTCGACCCGGAACTCGTGGCCGCGGCCATCACGCCGCGGACCAAGGCGATCGTGGCGGTGCATCTAGGCGGCCATCCGGCCGACCTCGACGCGCTCGGCGAAATGGCCAAGCAGCATGGGCTGCCGCTGGTCGAAGATTGTGCCCATGCCCATGGCAGCGCTTGGCGCGGGCAGCCGGTGGGGAGCCACGGGATCGCAGGCACGTTCAGCTTCCAGATGGGCAAGCTGATGACCGCCGGCGAAGGTGGCATCGTGGTCACCAACGACGATGCCTTCGAGCGGGCCGCTCGTAGCGTTCACGATTGCGGGCGATTGCCGGGGCAGTGGTTCTACAGCCACTTCCAGCACGGCTCGAACTACCGCCTGAGCGAATGGCAGGGAGCGATTCTAAATGTTCAGCTCGAGCGGCTCGAAGATCAGGCGGCGCGCCGGCATGCGGCGGGCCGCTGGCTCGACGAGCGACTGGCGAAGTTGCCCGGCATCACCCCGCAGAAGCTTGATCCGCGTTGCACCCGCAATGGGCAATACGCCTACATCTTCGCCTATGATCCGGCGGCCCACAGCGGCCTGCCTTTCGCGAAGTTCGCGCAAGCGGTCGAGGCCGAGGGGATCCCGCGTCAGGCGGCCTACCCGCCGGTGCATGCGCTCGATCTGTTCCGCAACGGCGCGTACCGGCAGCGGCTGAGCGGGCCCCAGCGCGACGGCGATCACACGTTCTTGCGCGGCCGCTTCGCCCACACCGTGCGGGCCGCCGAGCGCTCGTATTGGGTCCCGCAAACCTGCCTGCTGGGCGATGCTCGAGATCTCGAGGAGATCGTGCGGGCGATCACCAAGGTCGCCGAACGCGCGGACGAACTCGTCTAGCGATCTGCCTGATGCGGCCTCGCTACTTCTGCAAGATCAGCTTCCCGTTGCGCGTTTCGAGCAAGCGGTAGATCTCGCCGTGATGCTCGATCTGCACTTCGCGGGCGCCTTGGAAGAGGTCGCCGGAGATCATTCGCCGCAGCGGCGACTTCGCCGGTTGGGCGGTTGAGTGAAGTTCGGTAGACGAGTTGCGGCGATCGAGATTCATTGCGAATCCTCCAAAAAGGAAACGGCTCCAACACTAACCGAGATGATACTAAATCTCAACAGAGGTCGAGATTTTTCTTGCGTCCCCTGTCTTAGTTGTCACGCAAGAATTTATTCCGTAAGGACTTAATGTCGTTGGCCGTGCTCCAGCCAGACCCTTGACATTGAGTTTCCCGCTTGTAGACTAGGGGCCAGTTGAGAACAACTCTCAATAAGAGCAGCTAGCCAACGCCGTCCGAGCGTCCCGCCCGCCACTCGAGTCTCATCCGTGGCATCTCGCGCCCCTTGGCAGGGCACTGCGGCGGAGACTCGCAGTTTCGGTTGGAGGCGCTGGCCGCCGGCTTCTGACGTCCTGCCACCTTGGAGAAAATTCTTCGATGTCTTACCTGCCCAAGTTCACGCGATTGATCGCCGTGGCGCTGCTGGCCGCCGCTTGCGCACCTGCCACCGCCGCCTTCATTGAGCCCTCGGACGCGACCGGCTCATTCGGCGCCGACCCGGCGGGCTGGGGCAATGGCCCCAACACGGTGGCCACGACCCGCACCACGCCGCTGTGGAATCGCCCCGACATCGACTCGGAGGCCGCCAGCGCCCTCGCCACCTATCAGGCCTGGGATGTCTTCACCGTGATCGGCGCCGGCAAGGCCAACGAGCCCAACGCTCCAGGCGTCATTCCGAATCCGCCGCGCGTGGAAGGGCCCGAGACCAATCCCAACGGAACGGCCGCGGTGTTCGAGCTGACGGGTTCTGGTTTCGTCACCGGCAGCGGCAACATCTACTCCCCCGGCGCTCCCGTTTCAATGCAGGCCGACGTCCCCAACTTCAACCTGGGAGCGGGTTACCAGACGCACGTCGTGCTGCAGATTCGCAGCCAGGGGAACAGCGTCAACCTCGAGTCGCTGACGGTGAACGGCGTGCTGGCCTCGACGTTGGCCGACTACTCTTATCAAGAAGTCTTCCAGGCCTCACTTGGCCCTCAGGGTAGCTTGCTCGACCACAAGTTCGAGTTCACCCTCCCTGGAAATCAGGCTCTCGATTCGTTCGCCTGGACCGCCCCCGACAGTTCGAGCCAAGACAAGGTTTCGATCGACACCCGCGCCACCCCCGTGCCCGAGCCGGCCAGCCTTGTGCTGCTGGCCGCGGGACTAGGGTTGCTCTCGCTCCACCGGCCCCTGCCGCCGAGGGGCCGCGCCGCTCAAAGGTAGCTATGCGCCGAACCCGCAATTAGCATCGAGAAAGGACCGGAGAACGTTGAACGCCAATCAGACGATCGTGGCCGGCAGCTCGCGCCGGGTGTGGGCCGAACGGCTTCGCCGCGGCGCGGCCCGGCGCCCCGACGCCCGCAACCTCACCCAGGCCGCGCAAGACGCGCTGCGGCAATGCGTGGTCGAGACCCTGTGGCGGCAAGGGCTGACCCAGGCCGATGCGGCCCGCATGTTTGGCGTCTCCCGTGCATCGGTGAATCACTGGGTGAAAGTCTTTCTCACCGAGGGGGAGACTGGCCTGGTCTCGCGCAGGCGAGGCCGGCGGCCCAAAGAGAGCTAGGCGGCCGCGCCTCGGTCGGCCCCGAGAAGAGGCAACCATGATTCGCAACCTGCAAATTCGTTGTTTGGCGGCGGCGCTCGTCGCCGGTTGTGCGGCCACGGCGTCGGCTGCGGTGTGGGACGAGTCGGTCAACGGAGACATCTCCGGCGATCGCGCGGCCCCCAGCGTCGCCACGTTGGCCTTCGGCGACAACCTCGTCAAAGGCACGACCGCGCGCGGCGACCTCGACTACCTTGCGTTCGAGGTGCCCGCCGGCATGACGCTGGCCGCGATTGTGCTCGACAACTACGAGTCGCTCGACAACAAGGGCTTCATGGCCGTGCAGGCCGGCAGCGTCTTCACCGAACCGCCCGGGGCCGCGGAGGTCGTCGTCGGCAACTTGCTGGGCTACGTGCTCTTCGGGTCCGGCGCCGCGGCCGAAGGCAATGATCTGCTGCCGCTCATGGGCACGGCCGACGGCGCAATCGGCTTTACGGCGCCGCTGCCAGCGGGTCCGTACACCTTTTGGATCCAGCAAACCGGCCTGGCGACGACCTACGAATTCAACTTCAAGGCAGCGCCCGAGCCGAGCACTGTGGCGCTCGCGGCCGTCGGGGCCGTTGGGTTCCTGTTAATGTCTCGGAAGCGCAGGCGGGCGCTTTCTCGAGACAGATGAGCTACGGAAAGCCGATGAGGCAAGCCTGCCGATGGAGCCGGTTACGTGGCGGAGTTGCTCTCGCGATAGCCGCCGGCTCGCATCACACAAGCCGTCCAGCGCAAGCACGCGAGCGCCCGATTTGGCTCGGAGGCCCGACGATGCTGCCCGGCCCGTGAAGGCGTCTGGCTAGGCTCGGCGACGGATGCGTTGCTCCCCCTTGCTCGCGCTTTTTGAAGTCGCGCTTTGGCATCTGCGAAGCGTGAGGCGCGCGGCATGCAGTCCCGGCAGGGCGACCCGAGAATAGCCCCGGGCAAGGCCGGCGCAAGCCGGACGCCGCCCGGGGTTACGCCCCACGGCAACAAAGAGCCCCGGAGGGGCGACAGATATGCTTGAGTCCTGCGCTGGCAAGCAGTTCTTGTGTCGCCCCTGCCGGGGCTTTGTTCCCTTCTTCTCACGGACCCCGGGCTGCGGTCAGCTCACGCTGCCCTGGCCAGGGGCTATTCTCGGGTCGCCCCTGCCGGGGCTGCACGTAGCCTTGCTCGCTCCAACAGCAAAACGCTTGATCCATGCCCCCACTTCCAACCAAAATCGCAACTTCAAAACTTGCGCTGCGGGCTGGTATTGGCTACCGCCTAAGTACGGCGGTTCGACTTCCCTTAGAAGCGCAGCAATTCAGCCATCCGCTGCGCCACCTGCGCGGGGTCGAGCACCAGCCAGCCATAGGCGGCCGAGAACAAGAGGAGCCCCAAGCCCACGAAGGCCAAACCCCGCGGGTTGCGGCCCACCTGCGACCGCTTGAACGCCGGACGCAATGCCGCGGCCAGCTTCTGCCAGCCAACCAAGCTCTGGCGCTCGCCGGTGGCCACGAGCGACACGGTTCGCATCGATTCCTGCGGATCGACGTGCAGTTGCACGCCAAGTTGCGGCATCACCAAATTGTCGCCCGCCCAGCGGGCTTGGCCGTCGAGCCCGCTCACCGCCTGGGCGAGCACGGGGCGCAGCTCGTCGACCGTCATGTTGTAGATGACCAGCCGCGGCCGCTGCGCGAGCAGCACCAGCAGCACGCCCAGCCCGTAGAGCACCAACAGCGGCCCCCACACCATCCAGCCGAACACGCTGGCCGCATTCTCTGGCATGAACAGCTCGAGCGGCCCGATCACGGCGAAGCCCACCAGCGCAAGCCCCAGGGCCGCCAGGTCGCGCGTGCCCGTGGTGAGAAACGGGCGTCGGCGCAACTGCACCAGACCAATGAACAGCAGGTAGACGGCCAGCGGCCCTACCGCCAACGAAAACCGCAGCGGATCCATGTATCGGGTCTCGGGGAACTGGACTGCCCGGGCCTCAGGCGGCCCGCGAACCGTCCAGTTCCCCAAGTATAGCCGTTGTCTGGGCCGCCACTACGGCCGCACTTGGGCCGTGCCGTCGAAGTACTCCTGATACTTCGGCCAACTCCAGGTGGCCAGTTCGCGCCCTACCCGCAGACCGACGTTGTTGTCGATGGGAATGTGGTAACCGCCCATGGCCCGCGAGAGCGCCGCCATCTCGGCCGTGGCGCTGAACGTCGGCAGATCGAGCGTCATCACTTCGCCGCCGTCGAGCTCGGTCAGTTCGCAGTGCTTGCGCTGTTCGGCGAACCCGTATTTGTCGCTGCCGGTGAACAATTCGAGGGTCTTGGCGCAGGCGCCGCTCACCGTGGCGTGGCCGCTGGTGTAACCGGGGAAGGGCGGAGTGATGAACACGTAGGGGGAGTACGGGTGCCAATCCTCGGCGGCCATCTCCACGACGCCCCCCTTGGGCCCGGCCCAGCCCTTGATCTTCTGGCCCTTGTAGTAGTGCCGCACGAGCGTCCAAGGGCGCGAGGAGTCGTAGAACCGCTTCGTTTCCCAGCAGGAGATGAAGGCGTCGTTGGCCACGTTGGCAATGGCGAAGTAGAGCTTCACGTCCTGGTCGAGGTCGTGATGGTCGCGGCGCGACACGTCCTGCGCGAACCGCAGCCAGTGGCCGCTCTGGCCGGTGGAACGCGGTCCATCGCGCATGAATTCGACGATCGCCTTTTGTTCTTTCGTCAGATTCTGGTTGTAGGCCAGCACCTGCGCGGTTTCCTTCCTGAGCGTTTCGTCGTCGGTGGTGGTCTTCGGCGGCGGCTCGGGCCGGAACTGGCTCGAGGTCTCCATCACCAGCGGCTTTACCCGATACCAGTGCGGCGTGAGGAAGTTGGGAGTGAACTTGGTGCCGTCGGGACGCGTGAAGGTGATCGGCTGCCAGCGGTCGGGGTCGAGAATCTTGTCCGGCGGGTTGACCGGCTGGTAGTAGGTGTAGTCGGCGTAGGGCTTGCCATTGCCTCCCGGCTCGTCGCCGAACTGGTTGGCGCCGTCGTGGCGGCGGTAGTCGATCACCGCCTGGGCCGCCAGATTGCCTACGCCTTCAGGCTTGGTCGGATCGTCCGACACGATGTTGGGGTCGTAGCCGAGGCCGCGCATCTGCTCGCCGAGCCACTCGGTCGACTCGGGGTAGACGAACTTGAGGGCCTGGTAAGAGGCGTAGCTGATCGCCTTCTTCTTGTTGTCGAGCGTGCGCTCGGCCGCGGGGCGGCGGAGCTTGCCCCCCAGCCGCGTGCCCACCGCTTTGTCGTCGTAGGCTGCCCAGGCGTCATACATGGCGGTGGCCCAGATCGCGAGCGTGCGGGCGATGATCGTGGGACGGGCGCCGTTGAGGTCGACCTCGCGGGCCGTGGCTTCCTCGGCGATGTCGAGCCAGACGTACGCGAGAGACAGGTCTTTCTTGTCGTCGATCGGCAGGAACTTGTGCAGCGGCTTGTCGACCTTGGGCGCGGCCGCCGGCTTGGCAGCCGCCACCTTGGCGGGCGTCGCGGCCTTCGTAGTGGCAGCAGGCTTAGCAGGGGCCGCCTTCTGCGCGACCGCCGCAGAGGGCGCGAGCGTCGCTAGCAGGGCAAGGGCAAAAATGCCGAAGTGCGAACAGGCGCGGAACCTGACGGCGAATGATGCGATTGGCTGCAACATGGGAGCGTTGGTCGTGGGAGCGAAGAAGCGAGAAGAGTGACGCAGCGGCGCGGCGTCGACCGCCTCGAGCGCGGCCAACGAAAAAGCCCCAAGCACGCGCGGAATAGCGGACACTCGAGGGCGTCTCGGGGCCCGCAAAGCTCGTCCGTCAGTCGGGAACGGAACGGCGGTCAACTGCGTTTCAAGCTAGCCGCCGCGGTTAACTCTGTCAACTTTTCGGGAAATGCGCTGGATTGAAGTAGACCCTTCAGGCTGGCCTTGCCAGCGCGACTGGGCGCAAGCGGCGCTACCCGCACGATCCCTCGAGAATCCAGGGGGGAACTTTTTGCCCCCGCTCGGCGACTAATCCGCGGCTGCAGGCGACGGAGTGCGCACTTCCGCACCCCCGGCGCGCCGCTCGAGCCCAACTCTGAATCACCCCTCCTTCGCGGCGGAGACTAGGCCATGCGCATGCGAGACTTCGGGTTTGCTGTCTTTTTCCTCATCGTGCTCGCGACGGCCGCGCCGAAGACCGGTCGGGCAGAGGTCGTCCCGGTCACCGGCCGTGTGAGCGAAGTCACCGTCTACCAGGGGCAGGCCCTGGTGACCCGCGCCGTCGACGTGCCGGGGGCGGCCGGCCTGCACGAGATCGTCGTCACCGATCTGCCCGAGCACATCCTGCCAGGCAGCCTGTATGCCGAGAGCGCCGGCGGCGTCGAGGTGCGCTCGGTGCGCTACCGAGTGCGGCCAGTCGAGCAAGACGTGCGCGAGGAAGTGCGCAAGCTCGACGAGCAGATCCAGGCTACCGCCGACGCCGTGCAGGCCACGCAACGCCAGCAGCAACTGCTGGCGGAGCAGACCGGGTATCTGGCCAAGCTCGAGCAGTTCGTGGCCCCCACCGCCAATGCCGAGCTCACCAAGGGGGTGCTCAACGCCGAAACGCTCGAGACCCTGTCGCAGTTCATCTTAAACCAGCGGCGGCAGATTGCCGAGCAAGAGCTGAAGCACGGCCTCGAATTGCGGGGGCACCAGCAGAAGCTGGAACTGCTGCAGCGGCAACGGAACGAAATCGCCTCGGGCAGCGCACGGGCGGTTCGCGAGGCCGTGGTGTTCGTGAACCTGCAGAACGCCGGCGGCGCGCTGCGGCTGCGCTACCTGGTGAACAACGCCAACTGGTCCCCCTCGTACAACGTGCGGGCGGCGCTCGGCGATGAACAGGTGACGGTCGAGTACAACGCCTCGATCGAGCAGATGAGCGGCGAGAATTGGAACGATGTGGCGATGACCCTCTCCACCGCGTCCCCCTCGCTGATGGCCATGGCCCCGGTGCTCAATCCGCTCACGATCTCGCTCGGCCCTGCCGAACAGATTGCAGCCATGAACATGCCGGCGGCGCCCACCGCCTACTTCGACACCAAGAAGGACCTCGACGAGCGCCGGGCCAAGGTGGTGCGCGATCGGGCCTTGTTCGCCTTTGGCGGCGAAGTCGCCCAGCAAGCCCAGGCGGCTGGCGTGGGGGGCGGGGGCAACGAACTCGCGGAAATCACCAAGCAAGGGGACCTCATGCTCAACAGCGTGGCCGGCGAGCTGCAAATGCTCGACCTCATGAGCCAGGCCAAGCTCGAACGCAAGTTGCTCGAGAAGCCACAACCGGGCCCATCGACCGAAGGGGTGAGCGTCAGCTATATGCTGCCGAACGTCACCTCGCTCCCCAGCCGCGCGGATCGCCAGTTGATCCAAATCGCTTCGCTGCCGATGAAGGGAGACTTCTACCGCGTAGCGATTCCGGTGCTCACGAGCTTCGTCTACCGCGAAGCCAGCGTCGTCAATCAGGGACAGCAGGTGCTGCTGGCCGGGCCGGTTTCGACCTACGTCGGTGGGCAGTTCGTGGGGCGCGGCGATCTGCCGACGGTCGCGGTCGGCCAGCGATTCACTGTGGGCCTGGGCATCGACACCTCGCTGCGGGCATCGCGGCAACTGGTGCGCAAGGGTGACACGATTCAAGGGGGCAACCGGGTGGCGGAGCTGACCTACGAGATCGAGATCGAAAACTTTGGCCCCGAGGCCGCTGAGATCCGCTTGCTCGACCGGCTGCCGACGGCCAAGGAGTCGGAGGTCAAGCTGACGCTCGTTTCCGCCGGCGCCGACCTGAGCTCGGACGACACCTATCAGCAAACCGAGCGCAAGAAGGGCATCCTCCGCTGGGACGTGAAGGTGCCGGCCCAGGCCACCGGGCTCAAGGCCTTCCGCAACGAGTACAAGCTGCAAATGGAATACGACAAGCAACTCGCCATCGCCAACCTGCCGGCCCCGGCAAACGTGCCGCCGGCCCCGGCGCCGCGTTAGTCCAGAACGCTCCTTCATCAACTCGAATCAGCGCAGCAGCGAAATGGGGCAGTTTCGCTGCTCGTGCCGCAGGCCTGGAGAGCCCCATGCTCTCCAGGCCTCTTCGTTTACCGCAGAGGGCGCGGAGGACGCAGAGACAGAGAATCTGAGCGTTGCCGGCGATGGCGCGCGGACAGAAATCATCTGATCTTTTGGTCCTCTCTGCGTCCTCCGCGTCCTCCGCGGTAAGATCGCATGTCTAATCTGTTGAGGACCTCGGTGCTGGACAAGCCTTCGCCGGGGCCATAAACTCACGGCCAATTAGTACGCATACGTACTGTTGGAGCTCGGCTGGTGAGTGTTGGCCACGAAATCGCCATGGCGCTGCGGAAGGGCTATTGGGCCATGCACCGCCAGGCAGACGCCTGCTTCCAGCCCGGCGGCGTCACGGCCAATCAGTTCGTGCTCCTCTCGCTCTTGGCCGAGGCCGACGGAATCACCCAGCGCGAACTCGTCCAGCGGGCATCCTCCGACCCCAACACGGTTCGGCCGATGCTCGTGGCCCTCGAGGAAAAAGGGCTGCTCACCCGGGCTCGCAACCCAGCCGACGCTCGGGCGCGCTGCATTCGGCTGACGGCCGCGGGGCGCCGCGTCTACCGGAAGCTGTGGGCCGAGAGCGAAGGCTTTCGGCATCGTCTAGCGGCGGCGTTCACTCCGGGCGAGCAAGTCCGCCTGCTCGAGTTGCTCGAGCGCGTGGCGCGCGTCAACGCCTCGCCGGCGCCGCCAGTGTCGTCCACGGGCAGTTAACAAGGGGCGCAACGAAGTCGGTTTCCAGGCTTGCCAATCCACCCCAACGTTTCCTCTTTCTTGGCGAATTCCCATGTCTCGAAAAGCCTGTCTTTGCTTGTGGAGTTTGTTCGTCGCGCTCGTCCCGGCTTGGGCCTGGTCGCAGCCCCCCGGCGGCCCGCAGGTGACCTCGCCTGAGGTCGCCGCCGACCGCAAGATCACTTTCCGCGTGCTTGCCCCCGAGGCCAAGGCCGTGCGGCTGGCCGGCGGCGATCTGCCCAACTTGGGGCAGGGGGGCGCCGAGCTCAAGAAAGGGGACGCCGGCGTGTGGGAAATCACGGTCGGCCCCGTGCCGGCGGGCGCCTACCGCTACAGCTTCAACGTCGACGGCCTGACGGTGGTCGATCCGCGGAACTCGGCCACCAGCGAGTCGAACGGCAACACCTGGAGCCTGGTCTATGTGCCGGGCTCCGAGATTTCCGACACCCGCGACGTGCCGCACGGCGCGGTGGCCGAGGTCACCTACAAATCGAAGTCGCTCGACCGCTTCCGCCGCATGCACGTTTACACGCCCCCCGGCTATGAGCGCGGCGACGGCAAGTACCCCGTGTTCTACCTGCTGCACGGCGCGTTCGACTGCGACAACGCCTGGAGTACCGTGGGCCGCGCGGGTTTCATCCTCGACAACCTGATCGCCGCCGGCAAAGCCAAGCCGATGATCGTGGTCATGCCTGCGGGGCACACCGCGCCCTTCCGGTTTGGGCCGGGCGGGGGCTTCGAGCGGCAGATGGGCGAGTTCGAGCGGGACTTCCGCGAGGACGTGCGGCCGTATATCGAAGCGAACTACCGGCTGCTCGACGGGCGCGAGAATCGCGCGCTGGCCGGCCTCTCGATGGGCGGCGCGCAAACGCTGAACCTGGCCGCGGCCAACCTCGAGGACTATGGCTATCTCGGCGTCTTCAGCTCGGGCGTGTTCGGCATCGCCGGCGGCGGACCCGGCCCGGCGCCGCAAGGCCCCACCTGGGTCGAACGCAACAAGGCGACGCTCGAGAACAAAGCCGCCAAAGAAGGACTCAAGCTCGTGTGGTTCGCCACCGGCAAGCAAGACTTCTTGCTCGGCACGAGCCAAGCCACGGTGAAGATGCTCCGCGACCACGGCTTCGACGTCGTCTACGAAGAAACCGACGGCGGCCACACCTGGGACAAGTGGCGCGACTACCTCGCGGTCTTCGCGCCGCTGCTCTTCCAAGACCAGCCTGCGGCCAAGTAGCCGCAGGCCTTCATCGCTCGAGCGCAGGGAAGCGCTCGGCGATTTCTTTGTTGAGCGGCTCGAGTGCGGCGAAGCGAGCGCCCGCCTCGAAAGGCCTTGGTGGTTGATGCCTCGCTTGTTCTGCACAAGTGCGGGGCCTTCACACGGACATCGATCTTTCGAGCCAAGCGTTCCCAGGCGCAATGCCTGATTCTGGCTCGATCTCCGGCACAGCTTCCGTGGCGGAATCTGCTTCGATTCAGCCAGATTCTCGCGATTCGCGAGAATTCCTTGCATTGGCGAAAGCAACGCTCTTAACCGCCGCTTGAATGTTGCGACGGCCGTGAAATCAACTTAGACTGCGGGCAGGAACTCCTGAGAGTTCCTTCGACTGAGTCTGCGGGTGGTCGAGCTCCTGCCTTCCCTTTCTGCAGGTGCGACATGGAACACCTCCGAATCATTCCGGGACGGTGGCATTGCCGGCTCGCGATGGCGGAGAAGTGCCAACTATGCGGGCTCGACGCTGAGCGGCGCCTGGTTCGCTGGCTCTTCTCTGCGACGGGCAATGGCGATCCGCCGTTCGCCTAGCCCTTAACCAAGCGTACCGTCGGCGGTCGTGCGGGGTGGGGGCGTAAAAAAACTCGAAATCCTTCGGGCGTGGGCGGGGTTTCATGGGTGTACGAAGCTCATGAAGCCAACCCCGACGAAGGAGTTTCGAGTGAAG
>JBGAPH010000102.1:0-11568 GCA_044221365.1 Pirellulales bacterium | reverse complement strand
AGCGGACCCTAGGTAGGGTCCGCTCCGCGGACCATTGGTTCCGGAGAGCCCACATGAGCGCGTCGAACCATCCTTCCTCCTACGTCTCCACTGGCCATTTGCCGCCGCCGGAGTTCGTGGCCTCGCTCGTCGACGAGGCCTATGCCCTCTACAAATCGAACGACGAGGGACAGAACTCGGCCGTCTACCCCGCGCTCGAGCGGGCACGGCGCGACCTCTTCGGCGTCTGCGTCGTTGGCACGGGGGGCGAAGTTTACGCCGTAGGGGACGCCGAGCACGAATTCTCGATCATGAGCGTTTCGAAGCCCTTCGTCTTCGCGCTCGTCTGCCAACTGCTGGGCCCGCAGGAAGTGCGCGAGCGGCTGGGGGTAAACGCCACGGGGCTCGCCTTCAATTCGCTCGCGGCCATCGAGCAGGGACCGGGCGGCCGCACCAATCCCATGGTCAACGCCGGGGCGATCGCCACCACCAGTCTTGTGCCGGGCAATACTTTCGACGACCGCTGGCAGTTTATTCACCAGGGGCTGTCGCGGTTCGCCGGCCGCACGCTGCCGCTGAACGACGAAGTCTATGCCTCGGCCACGGCCACGAACTTCCGCAATCAGAGCATCGCCCGGCTGCTGCAGAGCTTCGGCCGCATCTATCTCGACCCGGCCGAGGCGACCGACCTCTACACGAAGCAGTGCTCGCTCAACGTCTCGGCCAAGGACCTGGCCGTGATGGGCGCCACGCTCGCCGACGGCGGCGTCAACCCCCTCACGAAGGAGCGCGTGGTCGACGCACAGATTTGCCACTATGCCCTGGCGGTAATGGCGACCGCCGGGCTCTACGAGACCTCAGGCGACTGGCTCTACGAAATCGGCCTGCCAGGGAAGTCCGGCATCGGCGGCGGCATCGTCACGGTGTCGCCGGGCAAAGGCGGGCTGGGCACGTTCGCGCCGCCGCTCGACGCCGCCGGCAACAGCGTCAAGGGACAACTCGTGGCGCGGTTCCTCTCGCAGCGGTTGGGGCTCGACCTGTTCGTCTCACAGCCCCACGGCTGACGCGCTATGCCGACCTCACGCCGCAACTTAGATCTGGCCCATCCCGCCGTCGACGTTGAGTTCGACCCCCGTAATGTACGAGGCGTCGCTCGAAGCCAGGAAGGCAACCGCCAGGGCCACTTCTTCCGGCGTGCCCATGCGACGCAGCGGCACAGCGGTGGCAAAGCCCTCTTTGGCCTCTTGAGCCGCCTGGGGCGTCATGTCGAGTCGCGTGAAGATCGGCGTGTCGATAGGCCCCGGCGCGACGGCGTTCACGCGAATGTTGCGCGGCGCCAGTTCGCCGGCGCTCGAGCGGACCAGCGAACGCAGCCCGGCCTTGCTGGCAGAGTAGACGGAGAAGTTGCCGAAACCCTTCTTCGAGGCGACCGACGTGTTGACCACGATTGCGCCGCCGTCGTTCAACAGCGGCAGCGCCTTCTGCA
Organism: Pirellulales bacterium; assembly: GCA_044221365.1. GTDB lineage: Bacteria > Planctomycetota > Planctomycetia > Pirellulales > JBGAPH01 > JBGAPH01. The sequence goes on along the minus strand of JBGAPH010000102.1, from coordinate 10,103 downwards.
GCGTGAAGAACGTTCCCTTGAGGTTGATGTCCATGATCTCGTCGTAGAACGCTTCCGTGGCTTCCTCGAGCGAGAAGAACCTGCCCACGCCGGCGTTGGCGAACAACACGTCGATCGTGCCGAAGCGAGCCTTGGTCTCGGCGAACAGGCGATCGATGTCCTCGAGCCGCGCGATATCGGCCCGCACGGCCAGGGGCTCGCCGTCGATCTTTTCGGCGGCGGCGGCCAGCGTTTTTTCGTCGCGGCCGCTGATCACGACCTTGGCGCCACGGCGGGCGAATTCTTGCGCCGTGGCGAGTCCCATGCCGCTGTTCCCACCCGTGACGACTGCGACCTTGCCTGCAAACGAGCTCATGGCACGCCTCGTAGACTGCGAAAGGACTCTATGCTGATCAACGTGATGGAGAATCGTACGAGCCTCGCCGCCCCGGTCAAGTAACAGAACAGAACAACGAGCTCCGGTAGCGCGCAAAACCCCAGTTCAACGCTTCCCCGGAAGTTCCTTCCTCCCAAGGCCCAAACCCATGGCTGCCCAACCCCGCGTTCACTCGTCCGACGAGCCACACGACTCGTGGTTGCCCATGATCGTGATCGCCATGGGGCAGATGCTCATGTCGTTCAACGTGGCGGCGATCCCCGTGTCGATGGGGGGCATGGTCGAGAGCTTCGACACGCCCCCCACGACGGTCGGCACTGCGATCGTCCTCTATTCGCTGGGCGTTTCGGGCTTCATTCTGCTGGGCGCCAAGCTCGGCCAGCGGTTCGGCGCGAAGCTGTTCTTTCAGGTCGCCGTGGGTTTGTTTGCCCTCGCCATGGTGACCATGGTGATCAGCCCGACCGCCACGGTGATGCTCACCGCGCAGGCGCTGGCTGGCCTAGCCGCGGCCGCGCTCGTGCCGACGCTCGTGGTGCTCATCGCCAATCACTACCGCGGCAAACAGCAGGCCAAGGCGGTCGGCTGGCTGGGGTCGGCGCGGGCGATCGCCGGCGTGCTGGCGTTCGTGATCGTGGGCTACGTCGCGGCGATCAACTGGCGGCTTGCCTTCGGCCTGCTGATCGTCCATGCCTGCGCGATTCTGGCCCTGAGCTTCAAGCTCAAGCCTTCGCAGGGAAAGCCCGAGGTGCAAATCGACGCGGTGGGGGTGGCGCTCGCGGCGCTCGGCATCATCGGCATCACGTTCGGTTTCAACAACCTCCGCAACTGGGGTTTGCTGCTTGCGCGGCCGGCAGCCCCCTTCGATCTGCTGGGCGTGTCGCCCGCGCCGATGCTGATTCTCGTCGGCCTGGTGCTGATGATGGGTTTCTTCCTCTGGACGCATCGCCGGGCGGCGGACGGGCAGACGCCCCTCTTGGCGCTCGAGGTCGTCGATTCGCCGCGCGAGTGGGCGGCCGTGCTCACGCTGTTCCTCATCGTGAGCATGGAAGCGGCGATCAATTTCTCGGTGCCGCTGTACATCCAGATCGTGCAGGGCCGCAGCAGCATGGCCACTTCGGTGGCGATGATGCCGTTCATGCTCACCGTTTTCTTCACGGCGATCCTGATCGTTCGGCTCTACGACCGCTTTACCCCGCGGACGATCGCCCGCTGGGCCTTTGTGCTCGTGACTGTCGGAACGGCCTGGCTGGCCTTCGTGGCTAGCAACGATTGGAGCGTGGCGCCGGTGATCGTGGGGCTGATCACGGTGGGCCTGGGGCAGGGAGCGCTCGTGACGCTGCTGTTCAACGTGCTCGTGACCGCCGCGCCCAAGGACCTAGCCGGCGACGTCGGTTCGCTCCGCGGCGTTACCCAAAACCTGGCCGCCGCGGTGGGCACGGCGCTGATGGGCACGCTGCTGGTCGGGCTCTTGAGTGCGCTCATCCTGCGCGACCTGGTCGACAATCCGCTGATCCCGGCCGAGTTCAAGCAAAGCGAATTGCGGGCCGAGTTCAACCTGGACAACATCAACTTCATCCGCAACGACCAGTTGCAGGACCGTTTGGCAGCGACCTCGGCCACGGCGGACCAGGTCGAAGAGGCGGTGCGGATCAACACGCAGAGCCGCTTGCGGGCCCTCAAGATTGGGTTCCTGGTCCTCTCAGGACTCGCGCTGTTCGCCATCCTCCCCTGCGGCTGGCTGCCCGACTACAAGCCGGGGGAGGTGCCGGCGGAATCGGCCGCTGGGCGGAAGAAAACGCGAGGTTAATGTTCCTGTGCAGCTTTTTTCGAGTTCTTGTCACACTAGCCCGCAGCGCAAGCAAGGGACACCAGCGGTCTTGGGCGCGGGCAACCGTGAATGCCGTTCCGTAGGCGCAGGGCTCTTGAGCAACTCGCCAAGGACGACTTGGCCCCTCCTTGCTTGCACTGCGGGCTAGTATCGTAGGACAACCCAGCGCGGCTGTCCCCCATGAGCGGGCTGCAGCGGCGGCGGCGCGGGCGGGTAGACTAGCGGTGCGGCGTCTCGAGCGGAGTTGCCGAAAGGCCGTGGTTCACCGAATCGTCGCGACAAGCCTGGCGTCTGAGGATCACCCCGTTTGAAGTTCCTGCCGAAAACTGCTTACGCCGCGGCCCTGCTCGCAGTGCTGCTGGGCTGGATCGCGCTGGCGATCGTGAAGGACCGGTACGGGCCGGTGTTCGCATTTGCGCCATTTCTCCCGGCGGCCATGATCGCTGCCTGGCTAGGCGGGCTGGCGCCCACGCTGTTCACTGTGGCGATTAGCTGCCTCATCGTCATCTACTTCTTCCTTGCGCCGGGCTCGCTGATCCTGCAAGACAAGGATGGCTTGACGGCCCTGGTGATCTTCCTGTGCGTGAACCTTTCCGCGGGCCTCTTGGCCGAGTCGTTGCACAAGGCCCGCCGCGCGGCGGAGGCTGCCAGCGCGCGGCTGGCGGCGGTGTTCGCCAGCATGGGGGACGCCGTGATCGTGGTCGACGTCGACGGCAAGGTGGCGTCGCTCAATCCACTGGCCGAACGCTTGACCGGTTGGACCACCGCCGAGGCCGCGGGACTGCCGATCGCCGGCGTGCTCTCGCTCGTCTATGAGCGCACTGGCGAAGCTGCGGAAGACCGCATCGCTCACGTGGTGGAGAGCGGCCGCCCGTTTGGTCCCGAAGAGCACGTCTTGCTGCAAACGCGCGACGGCCAACGGACGCCCATCGAAGAAAGCGCGGCCCCCATTCGCGATCAGTCGGGCGCCATCACGGGCGTGGTCATCATCCTTCGCGACTGCACGCGCGAACGCCAGGCCATGGCCGCCCGGCAGGCCAGCGAGCGGGCGGCCACGGAACGGCTGAACTTGCTCGACCATGTCTATCGTACCGCCCCGGTGGGCATGGGCCTCGTCGACAGTGACCTGCGCTACGTGCGGATGAACGACGTACTGGCGCAAATCGACGGCCGCTCTCCCGACGACTGCGTGGGGCGGACGATCCGAGAAATCGTGCCGCGGCTGGCCGACACGCTCGAGCCCCTGTATCGCCAGGTGCTGGACACCGGCAAGGCGCTCGTAAACCGCGAGGTCCGCGGCTTCGTGTCGGGCTCTCCCGGCGAGCGGGTCTGGTTGGTGAGCTATTTCCCCGTCTTGGCGGCGTCAGGGCAGCCGAGCGGCGTCAGCTCGGTGGTGCTCGACATCACCGACCGCAAGCGGGGCGAAGACGCGCTGCGCGAGGCGGATCAGCGGAAGAACGAATTCTTGGCGATGCTGGCGCACGAGCTCCGCAATCCGCTGGCCACGATTCGCCACGCCGTCGATCTCTGGCGACTCGACCCGGAAGCCGACGAGCTGAATCCGCCGGAGATCATCGAGCGGCAAGTGCTGCATTTGTCGCGCTTGGTCGACGACCTGCTCGACCTCTCGCGGATCAACCGCGGCAAGATCCAACTCAAGCGGCAGCCGAGCGATGCTGCGGAGCTGGTGCGCCGGTCCGCCGAGGCGGCGCGCTTCCTGTTGGCCCAACGCAGGCAACAGCTCGAGCTGGAATTGCCAGATCAGCCCTTGATCCTTTCGGTCGACCCCACGCGGTTCGAGCAAGTGCTGCAGAACCTGCTGCACAACGCCGGCAAGTATTCGGAGCCCGGCGGCGCGATCTCGGTGCGGCTGACGGCCGCCGACGGCGTCGCCGTGCTCAGCGTGGCCGATCAAGGCATGGGCATTTCGGCAGAGTTGCTGCCCCATGTCTTCGAACCGTTCACACAAGCCGACCGCTCGCTCGACCGCGCCGAGGGCGGGCTCGGCATCGGACTCACGCTCGTGCGCGAGATCGTGCTGCTCCACCGCGGCAGCGTTTCGGCCCACAGCGACGGCGCGGGCCGCGGCAGCCGGTTCGAAGTGCGGCTGCCGCTCTCGGAGCGGGCGTCGCTGGCGGCGCCCTTGCCTGTCGCCCTAAACGGTCCGCAGCGGAGCCTGCGAATTCTCGTGGTGGAAGACCACGAATCGACGGCCCGGGCGCTTATCTCGCTGCTGCGGGCCGCGGGACATGAAACCGCACATTGCGCAACGGGCGACGGCGCCCTGGCCGCGGCCGAGCGGTTCGGTCCGCACGTCGTGCTGCTCGACCTGGGGCTCCCCGGCAAGGACGGCGCCCGCGTGGCCCACGAGCTGCGCCAGGAACCAGGTCTGTCAGAGTTGCGCATCCTCGCTCTCTCGGGCTACGGCCAGCCAGGCGCCGCCACGCTGGCCCATTTCGACCGCTGGCTCGTGAAGCCGGTCGACTTCGCCACGCTCCAGCAGGCCCTCCTCGAGGTGACCGGGACCCTGGCGAAGCAGGAATCGGCCGGCTAGGATCGTTGACACGTCCCGATTGCCGAGCGGACCCGGCGGCCGGACTTCACATCGAAACTGCAATCGCTATGAGGCCGCGGCCATGCGCATTCGGAGTCTGTTGCTGGTCTGTCTGATCGTGAGTTCCGCGAGCGCAAGCGCGCAGGAATGGACGCGCTTTCGCGGGCCCAATGGGACCGGCGAGAGCGAAGCGACCACGATCCCGCTCTCCTGGAACGAGCAGGGCTTTCTCTGGCGCGTGGCCCTGCCCGGCAAGGGCAATTCGTCTCCGGTGCTGTGGGGAGACAAGCTCTTCGTCACCAGCGGCGACTCTGAGACGGCCCGTCGCTACCTGCAGTGCCTGTCGGCGACCGACGGGCACGAGCTATGGCGCAACGAGTCGGCCGGCACGGCGCACCACTTGCACGTCCGCAACACCTTTGCCTCGAGCACGCCGACGGTCGACGAAGAGCGAGTCTATGTGGTGTGGGGAGCGCCCGAGTCGCTGCTCGTGCAGGCGTTCGACCACGCTGGCAAGCCCGTGTGGTCCACCGACCTCGGCCCGCATCCAAGCCAGCACGGCTACGGCGGCTCGCCCATGATCTACGAGGATCTCCTGATCGTGGGGAACGATCAAGACGGCGTCAGCGCGCTCGTGGCGCTCGATCGGCGGACTGGGGAAAAACGCTGGTCGACGCCGCGGAAGTCGCGTGAGGCGGCTTACTCGGTCCCCTGCGTACGCAAGCTTCCCAGCGGCGGCGACGAGCTCGTGTTCAACTCCGGCGCTCACGGCATCACGGGGGTCAACCCGCGCACGGGCTCGGTGAATTGGGAGCTCGACGTGTTCGACAAGCGGTCGGTCAGTTCACCCCTCGTGGTGAACGGCCTGGTGTTCGGAAGCTGCGGCTCGGGCGCGGGTGGCAACTACGTGGTGGCGATCGACCCCGTCGACGCCGCCGGGGAGCGGCCCGCGATCGCTTGGAAGTTCGACCGCTCGGCGCCGTACGTGCCCACTCCGGTGGCCTACGGTCCCTTACTATTCCTCTGGTCGGACCAGGGCGTGGTTACGTGCGTGCGCGCGGCCAGCGGCGAGCGGGTGTGGCAGAAGCGGATCGGCGGCAACTTTTCGGGGTCGCCGGTGCGCGTGGCGGACCGCATCTATTGCTCGTCCGACGAAGGGGAGATGTACGTGCTGGCCGCCGCGGAAGAATACGCGCTCTTGGCCAAGAACCCCATGGGCGAACCGGGCCGCAGCACGCCGGCTGTGGCGGGCGGGCGGATGTTTTTGCGGACCGAATCGCATTTAGCGGCCCTGGGAGAAGGGAAAGCCCCGTAACCCGAGCGGGCGACCAAGCCGTTGGTACGGGCTATACTTGCTGGCAGGAGCGGCGAACTCCCCGAGCGAGTGGGGAGGCGCCGCCCCAGGTTCGCTCTCCCAGGAAGGTCGCTGCGCTCGCGCCATGAGCATCGTTCTGTTCGAAGATCCGCTCGTGACGCAACTCTACCCGGTGACCACGGGGCGGGCCGCGTTCACCATTGCGAGCGGCAGCTACCGGCTGATCGACATCGTCCGCAGCCTGGGGCAAACGGTCCGCTGCCTGGTGCGGCCCCACCTGTGGGAGGTGCAGAAGGCCGATTTTCCGGAGACGGTGTCGGCCCCCCTCGAGGTCGACCGGCCCCTGCTGGTGATCAATAGCCGGCTGGTTCCCAGCGTCGACAACCGGCAGAAGCTCCGCGGCCTGCTCGACGCGGGTCAGCCCGGCGTGGTGCGGTTTGGCGAAGCGATCGCCGCGGCGGTGCTGCCCCCCGGCGGCCCGCGCCCCCAGTTCGACTTTGCCAGCCCGCCGCTCGAAGACTACCTGGCGCAGTACCGGTTGCCCCCCTTGGTGGCCGATCTGCCCCTGTTCGAGTATCCGCACGACATCGTGCGGCACCACATGCAGATTCTTCGTGGCAATTTGGAAGACCGAATCGCCGCCGGCGGCTACGAGCAATGGAACGACGGCGTGTTCGTGGCCCCCGACGCCAAGCTGGGCCAGCACATCGTGACCGACACAAAGAACGGCCCCGTGCTGGTCGACGCCGGCGCCGTGGTCGGGCCTTATGTCTACTTGAGCGGCCCGGCCTACTTGGGGCCCTATTCGCGGGTGCTCGAGCATTCGGCCATCAAAGACGCCGTGGCCCTGGGGCACACGACCAAGGTCGGCGGCGAGGTCGAGGCCTCAATCATCGAGCCCTACACGAACAAGCAGCACCACGGCTTCCTGGGGCACAGCTACCTGGGGAGTTGGATCAACCTCGGGGCCGGCACGTGCAACAGCGACCTGAAGAACACCTACGGCCAGGTGAACATGGAGTACGCCGGCCGCAAGGTGCCCACCGGCATGCAGTTCGTCGGCTCGTTCGTGGGGGACTACGCCAAAACGGCGATCAACACCGGCATCTTCACCGGCAAGACGATCGGCGTCTGCAGCATGGTCTATGGCTTCGTCACCACGAACGTCCCCAGCTTCGTGAACTACGCCCGATTGTTCGGCCAAGTGACGGAGTTGCCGGTCGAGGTGATGGTGTCGACCCAGGCCCGCATGTTCGCCCGCCGCAACGTGGTGCAGCGCCCCTGCGATATTCAGCTTCTGCACGCCATGTACGCCCTGACCAGCCGCGAACGGCAACTCGCCGGAGAGCCGTTGGCCCTGTAGTAGCCCGCCGCCCCAGCAGGGGTGCCCGAGGCTAGCCCCGTTTACTAGGATGTCCCCAATCCCAGATCCATTCACCCTTCGCCCTGCTGCGATTTCATTATGAAGGTCTGCGACGCCTACGGCGCTGGCAAGTTTGGCCTGTCGTTCGAGCTGTTTCCTCCCAAGACGCCTGAGGGGGAAGCCGAACTCTACCGGCAGCTCGCCGAGCTGATGAGCTTTCGCCCCAGCTACGTCACCTGCACGTACGGGGCCGGTGGCTCGACGCGTGATAAAACGCTCGAGATCGTCGGCGAGGTGTACAAAAGGCACGGCTGCCCGGTGGCCTCGCACCTGACGTGCGTCGAGGCCACGGTTGACGATCTGCGCAGCTATCTACGGCAGGCGCTCGAGCGCAACGTCCACAACATCGTGGCCCTCCGCGGCGATCCCCCCAAGGGCGCCGCCGGCTTTACCGCCAAGGCGGGCGGCCTGCGTTTTGCCAGCGAGCTCGTGGCGCTCATCAAACGCGAGTTCCCGCAGTTCGGCATCGCGGTGGCCGGCTACCCAGAGACCCACCAAGAGGCGACGAGCCCGGCCGATGATCTGCAGAACCTGAAGCGCAAGGTCGACGCCGGCGCCGACGTGGTGATCACGCAATTGTTCTACGACAACGCCGATTTCTTCCGCTTCCGCGACGAGTGTGAGGCCCTCGGCATCCAGGTTCCCATCGTGCCAGGCATCCTGCCGGTGACGAACCTGGCCCAGGTCCAGCGGATCGCCAGCCTGTGCAAGGCGCGGCTGCCGGAGGAGTTGATCGCCTCGCTCTCCGCCGCCGGAGACCACGCGGCCGATCAGATGCAGGCCGGCATCGACTTCGCCATCGGCCAAGTGCGGGAACTGCTCGACGCCGGCGTGCCAGGCATCCACTTCTACGTGCTCAACAAGTCGCACGCCACGGCCAGCGTGCTGCGGGCGGTGCAGTACGAGCCGGCCTAGGACTGGAGGCTTGGGAAGTTTCGGGGGGCCGGGGCATTGAGCCCAAGGAGCGAATCTGTCTTGAGTCGGGCGGGGCGTTGTCCTACGATTCCCCCGCTTGGTTCCCGGCTTTTTCGCAGCAGGCCCCGTCGTTATGGACTACGACCTCCAGCGCTGTTCGCGGCAGTGCGCCGTTTCCGGCCGTGAGCTCGCTCCCGGCGAGGAGTTCTTTTCGGCCCTGGTGATGCGGGGCGCGGCGGCCGAGCGGGTCGACTACGCTCCCGAAGCCTGGTCCGGCCCCCCGGAGGGCGCCTTGGGCTGGTGGAAGTCGCGGCTGCCGCTGCCCGACGAGAAGCCCAAGCCGATGTGGGCCCCCGCCGAGCTGATGCTCGATCTCTTCGACCGCCTGGGCGAGTTGCCGGAGCGGGCCGACGCCCGGTTCGTGCTGGCCCTGCTGCTCGTCCGCCGCCGCGTGCTGCGGATCGAGGAGAGCGAACACCTGGGCGAGCAAGAGCGGCTGCTGTTGTCCTGCCCGCGCCGCCACGCCGAGTACGAGGTGTTGGCGATGCCCCCCGACGAGGATCGGGCACGCGAGATTCAGGCAGAGCTCGAGACCCTGCTGCAATTGGAGGCGGCGGAATGAATTCGCGCGCGCTCGTGGCTTGGGTCGTGCTTGCGGTCGCTGCGGCAGGCGGGGCCTCGTGCCCGCAGATGCTGCATCAATACACGCGACCGATGCCGCGGATTCTGCCCCAGGGGCCCACGGCCGAGCAGATCGTCAGCGCGATCAACACGAACACGGCGCGCGTGCGCACGCTGCACGCCCCGCAGGCCCGCGTCGACGGCCGCGGCTTCCCCTCGCTGCGGGCGAACCTGGTCATCGAGCGCCCCAGCCGCTTTCGCCTGACGGCCGAAACGCCCCTCACCGGGCCCGAGGTCGACCTGGGGAGCAACGAAGAACTCTTTTGGATGTGGGCCCGCCGCCCGCAACCCACGCTCTACTTTTGTCAACATTCCCGGTTCGCCTCGAGCGCCGCCCGGCAGATGTTCCCGATCGAGCCGCGGTGGCTTATCGAAGCCGTCGGCCTGGTCGAGCTCGACCCCTCGTCGCAGCACGCGGGGCCCTACGAGGCCGGCTTGGGCCGTTTGCGCATCGAAACGCGGGGTGGGCCGCAGTCGCCCGTGCGGGTGACGATCGTCGATTCCACGAGTGGCTGGGTGCTCGAGCAGCAGCTCTACGATCCCAGCGGCCGCCTGTTGGCCCGTTCGGTGGCCAGCAATCATCGGCTCGACGCGGCCAGCGGCGCGGGACTGCCGCAACGGGTTGACGTACAGTGGCCGCCCACGGGGCTTGAGTTGCAGCTCGATCTCGGAGATCCCATCGTCAACTCGGTAGAGGGGGTCTCCCCGACCTTGTTCGCCCTGCCCGAGTACTCCGGCAGCGCCCGCATCGACCTGAGCAACCCAAACGTGCAGATGACGGCGAACTAGCGCCGCGCCAGCATTAGAAGATTGGGTTGTGCCACACTAGTGCTGCGTCACAGCTAGAAGTTCGGGTTGCCCCTCCGATACGAGCCCGCAGCGCAAGCAAGGGAGAGCCACGTTTCCCTGGCCGAGCCTCGCAGACCCCTGCACGGGCCGGGCGGCATTTTCGGCCAGCGCGCCCAAGCGACGCTCAAGTCCCTTGCTTGCGCTGCGGGTTAGTGTGGCACA
>JBGAPH010000101.1:0-11587 GCA_044221365.1 Pirellulales bacterium | reverse complement strand
AGACCGAGGTAGGGTCCGCTGTGCGGACCAAAGGGCCGGCGAGGATGGGGAGCGCTGGTTCGCCGCGCCGATCGGTCCGCACAGCGGACCCTACGGCCGGGAGGGCCTCGGCATGAAGCTCCAGCTCATCGGCTGCAGCCACCACAACGCCTCGATCGAGCTGCGCGAGCGGCTGGCCTTTACGCCGGCTCAAACCCGCGAAGCCCTCGATCGTTTTCGCGTGCGGTTTCCGCGGTCCGAGGCGGTGCTGCTCTCGACCTGCAACCGCATCGAGATGTTCACCGCCTGCGAAGACCCGCACGGCGGGCCGTCGCACGAGGAACTGGTCGACTTCCTCGCCGGTTTCCACGGCGTCGAGCCCTACGAGGTGTTCGACGAACTGTTCGAGCGCACTGGCGAAGACGCCGTGCGGCATCTGTTCACCGTGGCGGCCAGCATTGACAGCATGGTCGTCGGCGAGTCGCAGATCCTGGCCCAAGTGCGGCAGGCCTACCAACTGGCCAACGAGCGGCAGAGCACCGGGCCGCTTACACACTCCGTATTTCAAGCCGCGGTGCGGGTGGCGCGGCGCGTGGCGACCGAAACGACGCTCAGCGAACGCCGCGTGAGCATTCCCAGCGTGGCCGTGGTCGACTTTGGACGCTCGCTGTTCGAACGCTTCGACGACAAGAAGGTGCTCCTGATCGGCGCCGGCGAGATGGGGGAGGAAACCATCCGCTTCCTCTGCGACGAAGGCGCCACCGACATCACGGTGGTGAACCGCAACCCAGAACGCGCCGCGCGGCTGGCCGCGCGGTTCGGCGGACAATCGGCCGCTTGGGACGCGCTGTTGGATCAGGTGGCCGAGGCCGACCTAGTCGTGAGCACGACCGGGGCCGAGCGGCCCGTAGTTCGCCTCGAGGACTTCCGCCGCATTGAGGAGCGCCGCGCGCAGCGGACGCTCTTCGTGCTCGACCTGGCGATGCCGCGCGACTTTGAGCCGTCGGTGGGAGACTGCCTGGGCGTCTATCTCTACTCGATCGACGACCTCCGCGCCACCTGCGACAAGAACCGCAAGGAGCGCGACAAGGAGCTGCCGGCTGCGCGGCGGATCGTGGAGCAGGAGACGGTCCGCTTCATGGCCGATCTCTACCACCGGGCCACCGGGCCCATCATCAAGCGGCTCAAGCAGGGCTGGCAACAGCCGGCCGAAGACGAGCTGCGGCGGCTGTTCAACAAGCTGCCGGAGCTCGACGAACGCTCACGGGCGGAAATTCGCACGGCCTTCGACCGGCTGGTGAACAAGCTGCTGCATCCGCCGCTCGAGTCGCTCCGCGACGAGGCTCGCAGCGGCGTGCCGCACGGCCTGCTCGACGCCCTCAAGCGCCTGTTCCAGCTTAAGGACTAGTGCAGCGTCACAGCTTGTTTTTCGGGTTGTGCGACACTAGCCCGCAGCGCAGGCAAGGGACGGGAGCGCCCGACGGCGCGCTGGCCGAAATTGCTGTCCGGCCCTGTGCAGGGGTCCGCGCGGCTCAACCAGGGAAACGTGCTCTCCCTTGCTTGCGCTGCGGGTAGTATCGGAGGGCAACCCGAACTTCTGGCTGTTCGGTTTGCCCGATCCCCACGAGCCCGCAGGTTGGGGCTCGGCTTACGGCTCGATGTCGGCGCCCCCCGCCTGCGGCCTTTGAACCGGCAACCAAAGGCGAAACGCAGCGCCCAGGCCCAGTTCGCTGTGGGCCTCGAGACGGCCGCCGTGCGCTGCGGCGATGCGCCAGGCCTTGGGTAGGCCGAAGCCGAGGCCGCGGCCCGCTTCGCGCCCCGAATAGAACGGGTCGAAGATCAGGACGAGGTTCTCAGGCGGAATGCCCGGTCCTGTGTCCTCGACCGAAATCGCGATGAACTCGCCGCCGGCCGTTTGTTGCCGAGCGCTGCGCACCGCCACTTGGCCCCCCTCGGCCAGCGCCTCGAGGGCATTCCTCACGAGCGCGGCAAGCGCAACCCGCAGTTGCACGGGGTCTGCCCACACCGTTTCGACCTCGTTCGAAGCCTCGCAGGCAAGCGCCGTATTTTGCTCGGCGGCTTGTGCGGCGAATTGGGCAACGAGCTCGGATAACTCTTTGTGCAGATCCACTTCTTGCGGCGCTAGCTGGGGCGGCCGGGCGAAGAGCATCAGGTCGGCCAGCATCTCATGCGCACGAAACGCCTGGGCGTTGATCGCCGCCAGGCGGCGCCGCCGCTCGGGGTGCGACTCGTCGGCGAGCAGGCTCTGGGCACGGCTGGCGATGTTGGCCAGCGGGTTGTTGATCTCGTGCCCTGCGCCATAGGCGAAAGCCTTGAGGGCCGTGAGCTTGGCGTCGCGGAGCGCCTCGTCGAAGCGGCCTTCGAGGGCCGCGAGCCGTGCTTGCGCGGGCCAGAGTTGGGTTAAGCAAGCGCCCCAGGCGGGATCGGCGGCCGCTTGCCATTCGGCCAGGCGCTCTTGGGCGCGTTCGCGCCAACGGGCGGCGGCGTTCCAGAGTTCTTCCCGGGAGGGGCTGACTCCTTCATCGACGAGGGCGCGCTCTGCCCGTACTGCGATCGCGGCAACGGCCAACTCGCCTTCTGCATGGGGCGAACTCGCGGGAGCTTCGAGCAGGCCCCGCCAACTCGCGCGTGCGGCGGGCTCCGCGCCCATGGGCGCCGCGAGTTCGCCGGCGCATCCGGCCGCAGCCCAGGCTGCCGCCGCCGAAAGCGCCGAGCCTTCCTCTGCAAACAAGTCGACGGGCGCGGAGGAGCACAGGTCGAGCAACGCCTCGGCCAGCCAGGTGGCCATCTGCTGGGCCGTGTCGACCGCTGGCAAGTCACGCGCGCGGCGCTCGCTCGCGCTCCAGCGGGCAAATGCCACGTCGTCTTCAAGCGCCGCCTCGAAGACGGTCACCCGCTCGGCGCCAGCGGCTGCCAGCGCACGCACGAGAGCGCGCGCCGACCTGGCGGTCAGGCGAGCCGTGTTAACGCCCCCGGCCGAGGGTTGACCGGGCAGGTGCTCCATAACGCAGTCGGCGCGTGTAGCCGCCTTCCGAGGCCCTAGCTTGCTTGCCACGGCCATCGTTCACGGCCAACGACCCGCCCCAAGGCGGGCCAGGCTTACCGCGAAACGGCCGACTCGATGTCGAGCAAATGGCAGATCCGGTCGAGCAGCACGTCGGTTTCGAACGGCTTCTGCAAGAAGTCGTTCGCGCCCGAGGCCCGCAGCTCTTCGATCTTGTCGTGCTCGATCATGCCCGAGATGCAGATGATCCGCACGTCGTCCATGGTCCGGTCGGTGCGCACCCGCTGGCAAACTTCTTTGCCGTTGATGTCGGGGAGCATGACGTCGAGCACGATCAGGTCAGGGTGGTATTCCTTGACCATCATGCCGGCGTCGAAGCCGTTGTTGACGGTGCGGGTCTCGAAGCGGCCATCCTTCTCGAGCACGTCGACGATCAGTTCGACCAGTTCCTGGTCGTCGTCGACGATCAGCAGCTTGCGCTTGCCCGACTCGAGGGCGTCGGTGGGGATGCCGTTGTCGCGCATGAACGCGTACAGCTCATTCCGCGGAATCCGCCGAAAGCGGCTGCCGGGAACGCGAAATCCCTTGAGCTGTCCCGAGTCGAAGCAACGAATGATCGTTTGCTGGCTGACCTTGCAAATCTTCGCGGCTTCGCCGGTTGTGAAAACGGTTTTCATGGTTCTCGAACCACCCCTTTCCCTGGGCCGAATCGGACCAGTCTTAGGGCGAGCGCCTCGTGCGGATCCCACCGCGAGAACGACGAGGAGCCCAGGTACCTCCGTGACGGTCTCCACCTATTCGCTACCGAGGCTGCTGTGCTCGCACTCCGGCACGAGCCTCTTGAACTTTCCCGTTCAGCCCCAGAACTGCCAACGGCAGGCTCGACCGCACCTTCCGATCTTGCCGAACTTGCCACTAGGACCAATTATAGCCATCTTATGGAACCAGTCAATACCGATGTTATTCACCTAAACCGCCACCGGATAGGCGTTTACGAGCAACCGGTTCGAAGCCAGCCTCTTTCCGGCCACCCAACGCGATCCTCGACCGTTCGGTCGATTGGATGGGGCGACATCGTCTGCAAGCAACTGCCGAATAATCACTTACAGCAATTCTTCGCCGCTCGGCCGCCCGCGCCCCTCGAGGTGCACGAGCACCAGCGACAGGTCGGCTGGGGTGATTCCACTGATTCGGCTCGCCTGCGCAATGTCGGTAGGCTGTACCCGCGCGAGCTTTTCGCGGGCCTCGGGGCGAAGCTGGGTGAGCCGCGCGAAGTCGAAGCCGGGCGGAATGCGCTTGTCGGCTAGCCGCCGCTGCCGCGCGACCTCGATGTCCTGCCGCGCGATGTAGCCTGAGTACTTGATGTCGCGCTCGACTTGCTCGCTCGCCGCTGCGCTGATCTCGGCAAGTTGGGGGCAGGCGGCAACGACATCGGCCCAGCCTGATTCCGTGCGCCGCAGCAGCGCCTCGAGCGTCGTCTCGCCCACCCTGGTCGACTGCAGCAGCTTGAGCGCGGCGGCGATCTCCCGCTCCTTCTGTTCGAGCCGCTCCCAACGGGCGTCGTCGACCAGGCCGAGCGATCTGCCGACGGGGGTCAGCCGGCGGTCGGCGTTGTCGTGCCGCAGGCGCAGCCGATGTTCTGCCCGACTGGTGAACATGCGGTACGGCTCGTCGACGCCGCGCGTCACCAAGTCGTCGATGAGCACCCCGAGGTAGGCCTGGTCGCGCGACAGCACCAGCGGCTCGCGCCCAGCGAAGGCCAGGGCCGCGTTCGCGCCCGCCAGCAGCCCCTGCCCGGCGGCTTCCTCGTAGCCCGTGGTGCCGTTGATCTGGCCGGCGAAATACAGGCCAGCGACGCGCTTCGTTTCCAGCCACGGCTGCAATTGCTCGGGCGGGGCATAGTCGTATTCCACCGCGTAGCCATAACGCATGATCTCGGCTCGCTCGAGGCCGGGAATCAGCCGCAACACGGCGTCTTGCACGTCCCGCGGCAGGCTGGTGGAGACGCCGTTGACATAAACCTCGAGCGTATTGCGCCCCTCGGGCTCGAGGAACAGTTGATGCCGGTCTTTGTCGGCAAACCGCACGATCTTGTCTTCGATCGAAGGGCAGTAGCGCGGTCCGCGTGAGCCAATCTGACCGCTATACATCGGCGCCCGGTGCAGGTTTGCCCGGATCAGCTCGTGGGCTTCGGGCGTGGTGTAGGTGATCCAGCAAGGAAGCTGAGGCGTCCTGATCGCCTCGGTGAGAAAGGAGAAGGGCTGCGGCGGGTCGTCGCCCGGCTGAATCTCGGTCCGCGCGTAGTCGATCGTGCGGCCGTTGAGCCGCGGGGGGGTGCCGGTCTTGAAGCGGGCGAGCTCGAAACCGAGCCTTCGCAAGGTTCCGCTGAGCCCGGCGGTGGTCCCTTCGCCAGCCCGTCCGCCGGCCACCTGGCTCTCGCCGGTGTGCATGATGGCCTGGAGAAAGGTGCCGGTCGTGATCACGACGGCCGGGGCGCGGTAGACCGCGCCGCCGCGGACGACGACTCCGCTAACCGCCATGCGGCCGCCCCGAGCCTCGGTTTCCAAGCCGTCCACCGTTTCCTGCCGCAGCGACAGGTTCGGCTGCTCCTCGACCAGCCGCTTGACCTCCTGCTGGTAGGCCCGCTTGTCGGCCTGGGCCCGCGGGCTATGCATGGCCGGGCCCTTGCTGGCGTTGAGCAAGCGGAATTGGAGCCCGGTGGCGTCGATCGCCAGCCCCATGGCGCCCCCCAGGGCGTCGATTTCGCGGACGATCTGCCCCTTGGCCACGCCCCCGATGGCCGGGTTGCAGCTCATCTGGGCCACGGTGTCGCAACTGGTGGTCAAGAGCGCGGTCTTGGCGCCGACCCGCGCGGCGGCCAAGGCAGCCTCGACCCCGGCATGACCCGCGCCGATCACGATGACATCGAAGTTGTAAAGGGATTGCGACATCCTGGCATCCTAGGAGGGGCCGGCGACCCCGAGAAGCCCCTTTGCTGGTCGCTCGAGCGACCTGGGAGCGCGGGACGCCGAGCTTTGTTTGACACTTACCAGGACCCGGTTTAGAATCGGTTGCGGTAGGCGTGATTGGGCGGGGTAGAGCAGTTTTTCGGACGGGATAGGAAGTTCTTGGGCTTGGCGTTTCTTGCCAAGCCGCCAGATTGGCACGGGATGCGTTCTCGCCCTGGTTCAGGGTGGGTGGTTTTTGAGGTTCGAGCGTCCGTGATTGCTTGTGTCCGCCGCGAGTTGGCGCGTTCAACGAGCGGGGGCTGCCGATCATCGCACTGGCCGCCGTAGCTCCTTTTCTCTTGCGCATCGATTGACTGGGCCCGCACTCTGGGCCGCCCCACAAGGATTGCCGCATGGCTGCTCGGGAAAACCAAGGTCTGCAGATCGGCCTGATCATTCTGGTGATGCTCACGGTCATTCTGCTGGTGTCCAACTTCCTGGTGTTTCGTAGCTACCAGGACGCTTACTCCAAGATGGAGGCGGCCAAGAAGGATGCCGCCGACGCGCAAGGGGCCCTGGGCACGGCGGTGGCCGAGCTCGCCGAAGCCGCCAAGCTGATCGGCGCCCCGGGCGAATCGCCCAAGATGGCCGACGTGAAGACCTTCTTCGACAACGACCTGAAGAAGTACGGCGGAGAGCTGCCGGTCGAGAAGCAGAACTATTCAGGCTTTACGGCTAATCTGGCGCGCCTGGCGGGAGATCTCAATAAGCGGCTGGCCGACGAGCAAGGCGCCTTCGAGAACCTGAAGGGCAAGTACGCCCAGTTGCAGAAGGAGAAGGACGACACGCTTGCCAAGAACCAGCAGCTCATCGACCAGCTCAAGAAGGAACTGGCCGCCGAACAGGCCGCCTTTGCCAAGCAGAAGAAGGAAATCGACGCCTCGCGCGACAAGATGCTGGCCGACCGCAGCAAGGATAGTGAAGCTGCGAAGGCCGCAAAGACGGCGCTCGCGGACGCGGATAAGAGCTTCAAGCAGCGGATCTCCGATCTCCAGGGCCAAAACCAGCTTTTGGCCATTCAGATCGACAAGGATCGCCGCGACAATCTCGAGGCCCCTGACGGCAAGGTGACGCAGGTCTACGCCGGCAGCCGCATCGTCTACCTCAACGTCGGCTCCGCCGACGGCGTGCCCCGGCAGGCCTCCTTCAGCGTCTATCCGCGCGACAGCCAACGCGTGGCCAGCGCCGAACGCAAAGGCATGCTCGAGGTCTATCGCGTAATTGGCCCCCACCAGACCGAGGCCCGCATTCTCGACGAAAAGCCCGGCGACCCCATCCTGCCGGGCGATCAGATCTACTCTCCTGCCTGGACTCCGGGCCGCTTCGAGCGGTTCGCGATGGCCGGCATGATCGACATCGACGGCGACGACAAGAGCGACGTGCAGCGGGTCCGCGACCTGATCGAACTCAACGGCGGCAAGGTCGACGCCGTTCTCGATGAGAAGGGGCAGAGCCCCAAGGGGCTCGAGCCCGACAAGATGAGCGTCAACACGCGCTACCTGATCATCGGCACCGCCCCCTCCGACGTGGGCGCGAACGCGGCGCAGCTCAACCAAGACTGGTCGCGGATGCATGCCGACGCGCTGACCAAGGGGATCAAGCTGATCACCGTGCCCGAGTTCCTCGACTACATCGGCTATCGCCCCCAGGACCGCACGGTGGCGCTCGGCCGGGACCTCGACCCCAAGGAATTCATGCGGCGTCCGCAAGGAACCCGTCGCGCGCTGTACGACGTCAACAAGCACCGGAAGATCACCGCGCCAAACTCGGGACCGCTCCCAGGCACGGTGAAACGCGGCATCGATGAGATTCCCTCGGGCATGCTCAAAGAGGTGCTCGAAGGCCGCACCGGCAAGCCGGCCGCTGCCGCCCCGGCTGCAGGCGCAGCCGCCGAGGAAGCCGCGGACGAGGGCGCCGACGCTGCCGAGCCGGTCGCCGAGGGAGACGCCGCTGCGGAAGACGGCGCGCTCTTCGGCCCGGATGATGCCGCTGCGGCGCCGGAATAAGCGCGAGAGCTACTTGCGCGGCACGGCCTGCGGTTCGGCCGCTGTCTCGGCAAACAACTGCCGCTGCAACTCGCCGATCTCGTCGGCACGCCGTTGCAGACGGCCGCTCAGTTCACTCGCGTTGAACGCGAGCGGTTCGACGAAGATCCGCGCCGCCGGCTCGATTCCCCGGCTGCTGGCCAACTCAGCGAGCAGGCCACGTTGGCCGCGTGTCAGCCGATGGGCGCGAGCGAGCTCGCGGAACAGCTTGCGCGGGCTGTTGTAGGGGCGCCGGCGGTCCTGCTTCGCGAGCACGCGCGACAGCATCCAGAAGCCTACGGCCAGCGCCAGCACGAACAGCAATAGGGCTACCGCGTCGCTCGCGCTGAAGCGGGCTTCCTCGCCGTGGAAGCTGCTCCGCATGGCGCTCCACACGTCGGCGTGCGGCGAAATGTCGGGTTCGAGCGGATTCACGCCCGGCCTCCTGGACCGGCCGACGCCGGCTCCTCGTCGGCCATGGGCCGCTGCATCTGCTCGAGCGCGCCGGCCGCCGCTTCGCGTACGATCTGGCTCCGATCGCCGAGCGCGCTCTGCACGGCCGCCGTCGCCGTCGGGCTGCGGCAGGCGCCGAGAGCCGCCGCCGCTTCGCTGCGGACGACGTGATCCTCGTCCCCCAGCAGCACGATCACCTCGGTCTCGACCCACGGGGCCACGCCCACCACCACGGCCATCCGCAGGGCGCGGAGCCGGCGGGTGCGCGAGTGGACGCTGAGCTCTTCCTTGATGAGCGGCACCGTGCGCGGGTCGATCTTCTTGACGAGCGCGCCGGTCGTCCGCCGCGCCTCCTCATCGAGCATGTCGAACGAAGCCAAGAAGCGGCGGGCATTGAACTCGGCCAGGCTGTCGCGCGCCGCCTGCGCCACCGCGGCGTGGGGGCTGTCGAGCAGTTCGATCAAGCGGCCGAGGGCGCCTTGAATGCCGCGCGAGCGGAGCTGCGCGGCGGCGCCGGCCTGCACCAAGGGGTCCTCATCGTCGAGGGCCCGCACCACCAAAGCGTTGGCGTCGGCCCCGGTGAACTCGGCGAGAGCCTGCACGGCCGCGCGGCGTCCTTCGGCCTTGCCGGCGGCGAGCAAATGCCGCACGAGTTCGAAGGCCTCGCGGCGTTTCATGCCGGAGTGGACCGCCAACTGGACCACGGCGTATTGCCCCAGCCCGTCGAGCTGATCGACCACGTCGTGGCCGCCGTGCAGCCAGGCGAACTGCTCAATCCGCTTGAGATTCAGCGCGATCGTTTTCGAGGGCTCGGAGCCGATCTTGCGCAGCAGATGTTCGACGAATTTCGGATCGCTCCGCCGCGCGAGCGAGGTGAGCGCCACATGCGGCGCGTGCGGATCTTCGAGCAAGCTCAAGAGCAACCGCACTACGCCCCCTTGCTCGCTCGTGGCCAGCAAGTCGGCCACCGGCACGGAGGCCACGTGATGGGCGTCGTGCAGGATCTGCTGCAGCGTGGCGTTGTCTCGATAGACGAGCAGCAGGAACGATTCGACGATCTCGCGGCGGCGATGCTTCCCGTAGCGGGCCACGGCGGCCTCGAGGGCGCCCACGGCGTTGCGCCGCAGCGTCTGGGGGTCGCGGCGGTTGCGGTAGTCGCGGGGCTGGGCCAGTTCGTCGTAGAGCAAACGGGCCAATTCGACGAGCGTGTCGAGGGCCAGCTTCGAGTTGGGATTCGTCTCGTCTTCAGCCGCGGTGAGCAGCGCGGTCATCAGGTCGTATTCGTGAAACCAGAGGATCGCCTGGCAGGCGCTCGCGCAGAGCTGAGGATCGGATCCCAGCACCGCGTCGCGCAGGGCCGTGGCCATGCGTCCGCGGCGGGCGTCGATCGTCGGGCGCCAGCGGTCCCCCTGGGCCGGCAGCCGCCGGAGGATCTCGCGCTGTCCGGCAGGGCTGCGGCGGTCGAGGATCGCGCCCAGGGAGGCTTCCTGCAGCGCAGCCCGCGGCGAATCGAGCGCGGCAATGAGCAGGCTCACCGCCGCCTCGTTGTCGGTTCGCGCGAGAACGCCAAAGGTCGCCGCCAGCCCGCTCATTCCAGCATTTCCATGGAACGCCCGATCGAAGCCCGCAGTTTCGCTAGTTTCTCACATACTTCATCGGCAGCCGGGCGGCCGATCCGCCAGCCGATCCGTCGTCAGGGTCGTTGCAACCCGCGCCCCTGCCCGCGGGAGGGCCCCGGATGCCAGCTCGGGACCTAGGGGGTTCACCAGAAAAGGTTTGTGTGCTCCCGGCGCGTCCCCTCCCTGCGACCTCGGCGCTCTCAAACAACCCTACTGCGCGAACCCCAAGCGCCTGGAAATGGTGGGCGAGAGGCCGACGCGGCGGCAATGGCGCGGTTCCGGTAACTATCCAGGTGGCGGGCCAGCTTACCGCCACTGCCGCGGGGTCCCCTTGGGGGTCTGCCGCCGTGCCCACGGCGG
The DNA here is from genome assembly GCA_044221365.1 of Pirellulales bacterium. GTDB lineage: Bacteria > Planctomycetota > Planctomycetia > Pirellulales > JBGAPH01 > JBGAPH01. Next base: position 1,119 of record JBGAPH010000101.1, on the reverse strand, counting down.
CTGCGGACAGCGCCTCGTCTGCAATGCCACGTGATAATCGGCTCCGCCTCGGGCGGCGCCGGCTGGCGGATGATTCGCGGCATTTGTGGCAAGCCTATGCCGCGGACCACGCCCGTCCGGCGCTGCCGGCGGGGCCGATGTTCGGCTCGTCAGGCAGTGACGAACCGGCATATATTGTCTCGAGAGCGATTCCTTATGCCCCGCACCACCATGTCGACGGCCGACGAATTGATTGCCGCCGCGCGCAACGGCCAGGAGGCCGCGCTCGGCGAGTTGCTCGAATCCTATTACAGCTACGCCCTGGTGCTGGCCAAGGTGCAGATCGGCCGCCGGCTGCAGAGCAAGGTCGACGCGGCCGACCTGGTGCAGGAAACGTTTCTCGAGGCCCACCGCAACTTCCCCCTGTTCCGCGGCGAAGGGGCGCCCGAGTTCACCGCCTGGCTGCGACAGATCCTGGCCGGCCGGCTAGCCAACGTCATTCGCCGTTACATCGGCACTCAGGGGCGCGACGTGCGGCTCGAGCGCGATCTGGCGGCCGACCTCGACCATTCTTCGCAGCTCATGGACCGCGGCCTGACCTCGCCGGTCAGCTCTCCCAGCCGCCAGGCGGCTCGGCGCGAGCAGTCGCTGATTCTGGCCGACGCCCTCAGCCAGTTGCCAGACAACTATCGCGAAGTGATCATTCTCCGCCACCTCGAGGGGCTGACGTTTCCCGAGGTCGCCCGCCGCATGGAGCGGTCGGTCGACAGCGTGGAAAAGCTCTGGCTCCGCGGGCTGGCGCGGCTCCGCAAGATCATGGTGACGGGTGAACTATGACCACGCCGCGTAAACCGGACGCCGATTTGGAGACCCCGCGCTGGGACGAGCCGACCGACGGCCCCCAGGCCGACGACCCCTCCGAAGATCCGCGGCTGCTGGCCGCGGTCAAGGAATACCAAGAGGCCCTCGCCGCTGGGCAGCCCGTCGATCGCCGCGAATTCGCCGCGCGCTATCCCGAGTTGGCCGCCGAACTCGAGGCCTGCCTGCAGGGGCTCGATCTGCTGAACGCGATGACCAGCGAGTCGGTCGCCCGCAGCCGCGCCGACGCTCAAACGCCCAAGGGCGCCGGGCCCTTTTCAG
>JBGAPH010000100.1:0-11634 GCA_044221365.1 Pirellulales bacterium | reverse complement strand
GCCTTCCGAGGCTTCGACGAACCGGATCGCTCCAGCCGCCGCTCGGTCGGCTATCGGACTCACGAGCAATTCTCCGAGCAAGCTCCTTTCAGCTGGCAAGATCATCCAGACTTATCCTGACGCACCAACGGACTGCTAGCTCCTCGTTTCGGGCCTAAAGAAGGTGCAATAGTAGCAGCAAAACCTTCGCCGCCACCGCGTAGGGCACCAGTACACGGAATTGATCGAAGGCCATGCATTTTACGGCGCTATCCAGATTGGCCGAGGGCTCCGCTAGGAGGGCATGCTGTTCTGCTTTGCGGCAAGCGCTATGATTCTTGGAGCTCCGAACTCGGCTCCTGGCCAGGCAGCGCAAACGCCCCGGTCTCTCGCCGGTTAACTTCAACACGGCCACTGCGAAAGCGGTTTGCGAATGATTGGCGGCGTGGTCGCAATTTGCCTGCTGGCGTTCATCGTCTGGAACATCTTTAAGAACGACTAGCGTCGACGAGAATGCGCTATTTTGGAGTCGGGTACACGCGTTGCCATGGTGCGGCCACGGAGCTGGATTATCTGCCGGGCCGCTCAATGCACCGTTGGCTTGGGGTGGCAGCGCACCTGTCGTTTTGGTATACGACGTGCCCTCTGTGGCGGATGTCTGCGGAGCCCCTCCGCCAGACCTAGGCGCAGTACACAGAGCCAGCTCCTGGGAGCGGCTCGCTTACGCTAAAGGAGCGCTCGCCCGTGCCTGTAGTTGTCTCGCGCCGAGTGATTCTGCTTGCCGCGGCGTGCGTCTTGTACGCGTACGAATTCCCCGCGGTTGGGGAGGAAGCGGTCGACGTCCCAGCCGCTGCCGAGGCCGCACCGGCGGCCGAGGGCACAGGCAAACCGGACTTCCGCTCACTGGCGCTGGCTGAGCCTGCCGCGGAGAATCTTCAACCGGACAAGAATGGACTGGAAGGCGTGGTCGCCGGTCCCTCGACAGCCGAGCAAATTACTCGGCTCAATCGGTCGATCGAGCAAGGGGAACAGAAGCTGGCGGCGCTCCGTCGCCAGTTCGAAGACCCGATGAACGAGTTTCGTTCGGCCGAGGCAGCCTTCAAAGAGGCTGACGATTCCCTGTCCGCTAAACAAAAAGCTCTTGAAAGCTTCGCGGAGGATGCGGAAGACCCGCTGCGACGGCTTCGCGCGCAAGAGCTCGAGGAGGCGGAAAAGAAGCGAGGATTGGCGCGCGAACGCTTCGACTTAGCCATCGAAACCCGCAAAACGCTGCAGGATCAGGTTGCGCCGCTCGAGGCATCCTTGCGGCATGAGCGCGCCGCGCTGGCCAAGCTCACCGGAGAGGTTCAAACGCCGCCCGCGGGGCCCCCCGCACAATCGCCCGCGCCCAGCGGGCCCGCACCAGCGGTCGAGCCTGCACACGCGGCAGGCCCGGCGGTAGGAACGTCTCGGGCGCCCTCTCCACTAACCGGCCTGGCTCCGCAAGCGTCTGCCGCGACGCCGGTTGCCGTCGCGGCGCCTGCCGCAGCCGCGACACCGCGGCCCAATCCGGCGGCTTCACGCGAGCTCCTCGCGGCGGAAAGCGATGCCGTGGCCAAGAAAGCGGAAGCCGATGCGGCCGAGGAGGACGCACAATCGGTGGGCGAGCGCATCAAGCTGTTGGACAAGAGCATCGAGTTGGAGGCCAAGCTGCTGTCGGGGGCGCGGAAGAAGGCTGACATCGCCCTCCAAACGCGCGACGAATTGTCTGCGGAGCAAGAACGCTTGTCCGGAGGAGGGACGAAGTGGGCCGATCTGCAGGAGTTGGTGCAAAAGCGCCGCGCGGCCGATTCGCTGTTCCGCAAGTCCCGCGTGGAGACGCGGGAACACACCGATCGGCTAAGTGAATTGCAGACGCAGCGAGCCGAACTGCAACAGCAAGAGTTGCAGGCCCGAGCCGCAGTAAAGGAAAAGTTGGCGGCGGCCGAGCAGGCCGCGAGGGCCGTCCATCACCTGCGAAATCCCTTTTCGCCTCACAACCTGCTCCAGTGGCTGCTCGACCACGGTCCGCGCGTGATCGGCATCTTCGTGGCGATGGCGTTCGTGCAGTGGCTGGTGCGGGCCGCAAGTGCGCGGATCGTCGGCATGATGATCGCACGCGGAGCCCAGGCTTCGCACGCCGAACAGGAAGATCGGGCCAAAACTCTAGCGGGCGTCTTCCAAAACGCGGCTTCGGTCACGGTGGTCGTAGGCGGCACGCTCATGGTTTGCGAGGAATTGGGAATTGCGGTGGGCCCTTTGATGGGCGGTGCGGCGGTGCTCGGTTTGGCCGTCGCGTTCGGCGCCCAGAACCTCATCCGCGATTACTTCTACGGCTTCGTCATCCTCCTCGAGAATCAGTACAAGCTCAACGATGTGCTTAAGATTGGCGATCTGTCTGGACAGGTCGAACAGATCACCCTTCGAATGACGGTCCTGCGAGATCTGGATGGACACGTCCACTTCGTGCCCAACGGCAGAATCGAGTCGGTCACCAATATGACGCATGGTTGGTCGCGCGCGGTGTTCGATGTCGGCGTGGCTTACAAGGAAGACGCCGATCACGTGATGGATCTGCTGATGGAGTTGGCTGCGGAACTTCGCAAGGACCCGGTCTTCGGCCGACTGACCTTGGACGGCGCCGAAATGCTGGGCGTCGAGAATCTCGGAGATTCGGCGGTCACAATTCGCTTCTTCATCAAGACAAGGCCGCTCAAGCAGTGGATGGTCAAGCGAGAAATGCTCCGTCGGATCAAGCGCCGTTTCGACGAAGTGGGCATCGAGATTCCGTTTCCGCAGCGGAGCGTTCACCATCGCTTCGAGACCCCGGGGGCGCCGCTCGAGAACATTGCCCCGCAGCAGCGTCCGCGCAAATCGGCCTAACGCCAACAGCGAGGCGCGGTCGGCGAACTGCGCTTGCAGGCCATGGCAAAAGCGAAAACCATGGCGAGGCTCCCCGCGCACACGCGCGCGGCGGCCGATTCAGTGTCCATGCCCTTGAGCCGCGCCTATGGCCAAGACCATCGCCTCCGATCGTTCGAACGGACATTTGGGCACGTTTGGTGGAGTCTTCACGCCCTGCACGCTGACGATTCTCGGCGTGATCATGTTTCTGCGCTTCGGCTATATCGTCGGCGAGGCCGGCGTCGCGCAGGCTCTGGTGATTGTGGCGGCCGGAAAACTGATCACCGTGCTCACGAGCCTTTCGCTCTCGGCGATCGCCACGAACATGAGAGTGCAGGGCGGCGGCGTCTACTACTTGATCAGCCGCAGTCTGGGAATTGAGTTTGGCGGCGCGATCGGGTTGATCTTCTTTCTAGCTCAGTCGACTTCCGTCGCGATGTATGTGGTGGGCTTCAGCGAAGCCCTGCTGGCAGAATGGCCGAGTTTGGGACTGTCTCTTACCGCGACGGCCTCGATCGTGAATTCGATTGTCTTCTTTTGCGTGCTCATCGGCGCCGGTTGGACCACGCGGCTGCAATACTTTATCTTCGCCCTGCTGATGGCCTCGCTGCTCTCCTTCTACGTCGGGGCGTCCGGCGAATTCGCACGTTCGACGCTCCTGGTCAATCTGTCCTCGAACTATAGCGGGGGAGAGAACATCTTTTCGATGTTTGCCCTGTTCTTCCCGGCTGTGACGGGCGTCATGGCGGGCGCCAACATGTCGGGCGACCTGAAGAACCCCAGTCGATCGATTCCAGTGGGGACGTTAAGCGCGGTTGCCTTCACAGGGTTGATCTATTTCAGCCTGGTCGTGATGTTGGCCGCGACGCGACCCGCCACCGCGCTGGTGGAAAACAGCCTGGTGATGGCCGGAATCGCGCGGTGGCCGGCGCTGATTCCCGCCGGCGTGTACGCGGCCACGCTGTCGTCGGCCCTCGGCAGCATGATGGGGGCGCCGCGGATTCTGCAGGCATTCGCTCGCGACAACGTCTACTTGTGGCTGCGCCCTTTCGCTGCAGGCAGCGGCCCGGCCAAGGAACCGCGTCGTGCCACGATCGCTTCTGCGATCGTGGCACAGGCCTGCATCCTTCTGGGTGACCTGGACGCCATTGCGCCGGTGGTGACCATGGCCTTCCTAGTCACATACGGCCTCTTGAATCTGGCGACGTTCTACGAAGCCATTACCGGTAATCCCAGCTACCGGCCGCGGTTTCGCTGGTGCCACTGGACCGTTTCGCTGGCGGGGGCCATTGGCTGCCTAGCGGTTATGATGCTGATCGATTGGCGTTGGGCGCTGGTGGGGCTGGCAGCCGTGGGGGGATTGCATTGGCAGATCGCCCGTCGGGAGGTGCAGACGCGTTGGGGCGACTTGCAGTTCGGATTGCTTATGCAGCGGACTCGGCGGAGTCTGCTCAAACTCGAGGAGGAGCTCTATCATCCTAAGAACTGGCGGCCGCTCATTCTGGCCCTGAGCGGCACGGGCTGGAGCAGGCCCCACTTAGCCGTGTACGGGCACTGGTTCACCGCAGGGCAGGGTATCCTTTCGCTTGGACACGTGATTGAAGGCGAAGTCGACGGAAAAGTCGACCGCCGGCGCAATCAGGAGCAGTTGCTGCACAAATTCATTCGGCGCGAGCAGCTGGAGGCCTTTCCAGCCGTGGTCGTGGCCCCACACCTGTCGGACGGCGTGGACGCGCTCGTTCAGGCCCACGGCTTAGGCGCGCTCCGTCCCAATACGGTCTTGTTCGGTTGGCCCAACGACCGTGGGCGCAAGGAACCCTTTGCCGCGATGCTGCGCAGCATCGCCAACTTGCGACGGAGCATCATTGCGGTCCGCTTTGTTCCCGAGCCGGAAAATCCGTGGGAGACCTCGCCGGGCACCATCGACGTTTGGTGGCGAGGCCGTCAGAACGGGGATCTCATGCTTTTGCTCGCGCATCTCCTGGCGAACAGCGACCACTGGCGCGGCCGGACCATTCGTCTCTTGCGGGTGATCGACAGTCCGGCTGGCCGGCGCGCCGTCTACGATCACCTAGTTCGTTTGATCGAGCTTGCTCGAATCCGCGCCGTGCCGGAGGTCGTTGTCTCCTCGGATGCCGCGGCTGCGATCCAGTGGTGGTCACGTGCGGCGGCGGTGGTCTTTCTTGGCTTCGAAGCGCCCACCGAAGGGGATGAAGCGGCCTTCGTCGAGCGCATGGAGCAGTGGGCCGGAGAACTCTCTCGTGTCGTGTTCGTCGATAGCAGCGGCGACATGTCGCTCGACGATTGAGTCCAGCGGCCGACGGCGGGTACCGCCGCGAGATAGGCGCGAACGGCCAGGCGCCTGACATCGGCCTGTCGCGACGATTACAACCGTGCTTCATACTGCCCCACCGTTCTTGTGCTTGCACAAGCGAGGTTTTGCTGCTGCCGGCCTGGTTTCGCAGGGTTGAGGGAGCGGTTTTGGGCACGGATGCGGAGCTGTTCAGCAGGTTCGGTTTGTAGATCGCTCCGATTGATCACCCAAGGCCCGTCGGGGACCGGGTGCTCGCCGCGGATTTCGCCACGTTCGATCGCCAATCGGAGCGTCGTCGGGCTGACGCCAAGGATATCGGCAGCTTGGCGGAGCTTGAGCCACCCTTCCTTGGCGCACTGTTCGTCGCTGTGGCAGGGGATCTCGTGGTAGCTCCGCAGCGAAACGACTCGCTCGCGCGTCCAATGGTTGCCGCGGCCCGTCTTGAGGCCGTTGCGGTTCAACACTCCGGCGATGACATCGTCCGAACAGAGCCGCGCCAGGCTCCGCACGGCGGCGACCACCGGGGCGGCCGTGTGATTCATTTGCCCACGCCGGCGCCTCGGCAACCGCAACCCGGTGTGGCCCCCTCCACTTCGCGCACCGTGGTGCTGTGGGTCTTGTCACGTTCGGTTGTAGAACCACGTACGACCGCACAGATCACTGGGGTATCTCACCCCGGCCGAGTTCACGGCTCGCTGTGCTGCTTCCGTTCGGCCTACGCCCTCACTCCAGCAGCACAGCGATCTTCCCCAACCCGTACCTTCATAACCCCAGGTACAGGAATTTGAGGCCGGTCAGTCCCAAGGCAGTCCGCAAAGCAGAGTACGGCTGGGTTTGGGTAGGCCGGTCACATACCAGCTGGACTTATGAGTCTGCCAAGATCGGCGGACTCTTTTCGTTGGCTGACCGGGTTGCAAGGTTCAGCCGGCGCACCCGTTGCTCAACCGGGCCCCCAATCCCCGTTCTTTCCCCCGCCGAGGTGAACCCATGCACCGACCTGTCGCAACTGTGGAGCCCGCGCCGTAGTCGTGGCCCGTTACAGCCACTATCGGCGTCCGATCGTAACCGACCGTCTCCGCTGGGGCGTTGCGGGAAGGTGCCAAACACGCCCAACTTCGCCCGCGGGATGCGTCGGGCTCGCAAGCTAATAGGGAGCGCACAGTGCCCCGGATGGGCATGAGAGCCCGCGCCCCGGCTGCCGACGGGGCCGGGCTTTTTCATTGAGCTGCCCCCAACAGCGGCATTGCCTGGGCCCGCCGGACTGTATGAATTGGGATAGGTAACGAAGGGAGGTGTGCCATGACAACGCACCCACATTGGTTGGATCAGATCGTCGAGCGCGTCTACCGGGTGTGCGGGGATAATCCCGCTGCGATCGCTAAAGCCGTTGGCGAAAACGAGCGGCTAGTTGCCGCAATCGCGACCGGACTCTCGGATCATCCGCACCACGGACCGGAAATCTCACCTGCTCAGGCCGTGAGAGAGGCCATCCTGGAGTCGATCGAAGCGCCGATTGCCGCACATGAAAACCGCTGATGCCTGCCCGGTCTGTTTCAGGGATGCTCGCGGCGGCATCTATCCGGCCGAAAAAGTCGTCGAGAGCCATCATTATTATGGCCCCGCTGGCGAGCAGGTTGTTGGCGGCTATACGTTGTACTTCTGCGGCGATCAGCAGATCAGCGTTCTGGATGGGGGCGATCGGTTTTTCATCCACGGTGGCCGTGGCCGACCCTTGGAACTGTGGCTGGTTCAAGGGGATGGCGTAACACGAGCTAGTTGGCCGAAGGCCCCGTGGTAGAGGTCGTTTCGCAAAGGCCTCTTTTCGCAACCAGGGTCTCAACCGCTTGGACAAGCTCACCCGCCGCGACCGGCTTTGTAAAATAAACGTCCATGCCGGCCTCCAGCCCGCGCTCTCGATCCGTGGGGAAGGCAAACCCGGAGCAGCCGATGAGGGCCATCCGCTCCCCATCCGGCCGGGCCCGAATCTGACGCGCCAGGTCGAGGCCTGAAAGACCGGGGAGCCTCACGTCCAAGATTACGGCGTGGGGCCGGTATTCGTCCAGAATCGCCAAGGCCGCGGGCGCGTCCTGGCAGGTACGACACTCATGGCCGTCCCGCCGCAACAGTAGCGCTAGCGCTCTGCCGAAGTCAGAGTAATCTTCGACCAAGAGGATTCGGCAGTGAGCCACGTAAGTTTCTGGCCGTCGTGAGCCGCAAGGGAACGTTGCTCAGCCTATCGCGGCGGGGGTTGGCCACGCAATAGCTTGCTTGCAGAGTTGGACCGCCTTGAGCTAGCATGAATTGACCTGGATGCCTCGGGTTCCTACCCGGCCTGCCGCAGTTTCGCGGTTTGTCGCCTATCTATTCGATCCATCCGAAACTGCGGTTTCGTTGCATGGATCGGCTGGCTTCTCTCGCTCCAGCCTGCTCTGCCTTCCCGTATGCCTATGGACCTGCCCAACAAGCGCCGTCGCATTTTGGTTATTGAGGACCACGAAGACAGCGCGTTCATGCTCAAGCGGTTGTTGGAACAGAACGGGTTCGACGTGGCCATTGCCGCAACCGGAGAGCTGGGGCTTGTGGCCGCCCGCCAGTGGAGCCCACACTTCGTCCTGCTAGACATTGGCTTGCCAGGCATGGACGGCTACGAAGTCGCCGCGGCTCTTCAGACCGAAGAAAAGACGGCCGGGCTGCCCATTATCGCTATGAGCGCTTTCGACCCCGACCTTAACCCCAAGCGGGAGGCGGCAGCACGGTTTGCCGTCCGCTTCATGAAGCCGGTGCCCGTCGATCGGCTGATCGCACTGTTCAAGTCTGCGGTATAGTCTGGTTCTAGTGGCTGCCCCGTCATTGAATCGCCCCCAATCCGGCTGCCGCGCTTGCGCCCGCTCGTCGGCAGTGGCATGCTCGTCAATCATGCCGAGATAGAGTTGGCCGCAGAAAACGTATTCCCACACGTTTGGCTCTTCACCTGCTCTGGCAGCCCGCACGGGCAATGGGGAGTGGCATTCGGCGCAGCGGCGCTTCGACATGGCTCACGCGCTCTTGGGACTTGCCCGGCGAACGTGACCGGCCGACACCTACGCTACTTGGATCCGGAGCGACCAGCAACAATGCGACTCTTTTTCTTTACATCGGGAATGCGGTGCGGCCCTGGGAACCGGCATTGAGCCTATACCGTACCGCGCGTGTCCGCGTACGAAGCGCGCCGTTGCCTAGAGATCACTGTACCGGGCTGACCGGATCGATCGCGATAACTCGGGGCTCATACGACTGTTCAACCTTGATCCGAGAGACGACTACAGCGCCCGGTCGAAGTTTATGGGCCGCGCGACGCGCCGCCTCTTCCTGAGTGGGATTCTCCGGCGACCCCTGGACCACCAGCCAGATGCGATCGTGGGTGGGAGCGCGCTCCGGTCTAGCTAGTCTCGTACCGTCGAGATAGGCAACCGAGGCGGCAACCCAGCCGCCGGGGCCGCCATAGATGTTCGGATCACGGCCTGCGGCATGCTCTGCGACAAACAGACCCAGCGGTCCCGCATGCGCATCTAGCAGTGCGCCGAGTTGCGTCGCGAAGGCTCGAGGGCAGGTGCCGTTTGCGCAGGCGACGCTGCCGCATAACCCGGTCGATTTGGAATCGGGCGACTTGTCTAGCGGCAGATCGCCTGCCTCGCATTCGGTCATCCAAACAGGAATGATCTCCTTGTGCGGAGCCAGTTTGGCTGTCACCGCCACAAATCGCGCCGCGGCGTCGTCAACGCCCTCCTTAGTTGCGGTTTCTGGCACTCCATAGTCGATCGCCCAGCGACACTGCAAATTGCCGCAGCCACATGAGGCGGGCCCGCCTTGGAGGTCGTTCAGCAATAGCCCTCGAAACGGTTCAGATGCAACGTCCAGCAATCGTTCGAGGCGACCCAAGTGTGCCTGAAATCCCTCCGCGTAGCCGATGGGCACCCAAGGATAGGCCTTGGCCACCTCTCCTTTTCCTGGCTTGTTCGCCCTTGGATGGCGGGCCAGCCAGTCATCGTGCAGGCCCAGCGAGGCCATCCAGCGTGGATGCGCGTCGGCCATGCGTTCGTTGCGAGCGACTTCGACCCAGTAGTACAAATCGAGTCCTGCCGCAGCGACCGACTGTGCCGTCGTCTCGTAGACCTTGGCCGGATGTTCCTCGTCTAGCGGCACGACAACGGCGGTGAATCCCTCGCCACGCCAGCGATCAAGGGCCTCGGGGGTCACTTCGTTGGCGTCTGTGAGCACCATTTCCCTCGCCCGAGCGGAGATCGTCGCATGCTTCTCGCCGCCGGAGGCTGCTTGAGTAGGCCGCCTCCGCTCGTAAATCTCGGTTTGCGGGTACTCCGCAGCCCACGCGAACCAGCAGCACTGAACCGAGTCGATCCACTTGAGCGTCCGGCCCTTCAACGGACCGGAAACGGCTCGCCCTGCAATGTCGAACCGTGAGCCCGTCTTGCGGTCGAGGAAGGGAGCGTCCGGCACAGCCGCATCGAATTCCAATCCCGTGACCTCTCCGCCCTCCGGTCCATCCAGGCTGGTTGCGTAAGCGACAGCGGTTCTCGTAGACGGCTGCCACAGGATCGCGATGTCGGTCCCCGCAAGCACATCGCGAATGATCTCTCCGTTCGGCATGGCGTTGATCGGATAAGCCTTCTGCTTGCCATTGTTGGAGACGCCGAGCACTTCGGCGCGAGCGGACAGCCTAGGGTCGTTCGGACCGCGGGTTTGCCTCGAGTCCGCGTTATCGTGCTCGGGCAGCTCGACCGGCTGATACTTTTCGAACATTCGGTAGGCGACAGAACCGGGATAGGCCTCCTGCCAATGCCCCCAGTTGGTTCGCAGCGTGGGGATCGGTTTCAACTGCTCGCCTTTGCGCGGGCCGTCGAAGGCGAGACCGGACAGGGTGGAAAACAGTGTGCCGTCCTTGTGGCGCATGACCATGATCCCATTGCGCCAGCCAAAGAATCGGAAGTCGAGCGACGGTTCGTAGCCCCTTGCAAACCCGGCATCCGGGTCGAACACGAACACGCCGTAGGTGTCGCTGATCACACGAAACGGGTTCAGAAAGAATCGAATCGGGACCGCGCCGCCATCGTAGTTTCCGCGCATCCATGCCAAGACCGGATCACCCGCCCGCAAGTCTGCGGCGCGCGCCTTGGATTCATCGACGCAATGCGAGCAGTTGGGATTGACCAAGGTCTCGAACGCATCGGGCTTGGCCAACAGGACCGGATCAGCGGCAATCGCGGTAGAAACCAGAACCGCGGACAGGAACCAGGCCAAGAGGATGGCACCAATCAGGGCGACGCGCGGCAGGGTCATGTTGCACCTACGACTGTGAGAATGGCATCCGCGAGATCGCCGCAGAGTGGCTTCAGACGCGCTGCCAGTTGTACCACCGTCGCGAAGGCGCCACAACGAAAACGAGGGCCATCGGCGCGCTGCCCAACGGCCAACCGCGAAATGCAGGATGATAGAGACGACCTCGGCCCACCGGAACTTGCCGGCGCGAGGGGGCAGGCCATTTAGACTCGCTTGAGGCTCCCAGGAGTGACCGGGCATCTGAGGGCGGGTATCTTGAACGGGCGCCGAACCTGCCCCGATCGACCCAAATTCTGATAACTCCAACGCCTTCTACTTGGAGCCAAGACCGCAATGCGCATTTTCGTCGGATTGGCGCTTTCTTTAGTGTCCTTGGTGGCCATCGCTGCGGTCCAAAACGACCACGGAGAGGGGATTGAGTTGAACCTGCCCGAAAAGATTAAGTGGCGGGACGGGCCTCCCTCTCTGCCAAGGGGAGCTCAGTTCGCCGTCTTAGAGGGCGACCCGAGCAAGGAGGGCCCGTTCGTATTCCGCGTGAAGGCCCCCGATGGCTACCGCATTCCGGTCCATACCCACCCCAAGACAGAGCGAGTGACCGTCATCGCGGGGACCTTCAATATTGGAATGGGCGAAAAAATCGATCAGGCGGCTACTCAGCCTATGCCAGCCGGCGCGTACGGCTTCTGGGAGGCAGGCATGAAGCACTTCGTGTGGGTCAAAGGGGAGACCATCGTACAGTTTCACGGCATGGGGCCGTGGAGCATCAACTACGTGAATCCCGACGATGATCCGCGGAAGCAACGCTATCAGTCCGTTGAAGTATTCCCAGCCCCGCTGCGGTTGTTAGGATAGCGGAGCGTTGGGCTTGCGAGCGTTGGTCAGGGAGGATCGCGGATGACGATGGGCGTGCGGGAGGATCGGCAGGAGGCGTTGTTCGTCACGGCCGACGAACTGCCGAAGAGCCAGGGGCATCCGTTCTACGTGAAGCTCAACGCGCTGTTGCGTGAAGCGGGCTTCGACGCCTGGATCGAAGGCCGCTGCCGCCCGTACTACGAGCAGCGAGAGCGTCGCGGCCGCCCGAGCCT
>JBGAPH010000030.1:0-92475 GCA_044221365.1 Pirellulales bacterium | reverse complement strand
AGCGAAAATGGCAGGTCATGGGTGGTAAGCCAAAGACGGCGCTGGCGAGCGGCCCGGCGTCAGCCGGCCGACAACCACGTCACGCGTCCCGCGCCCTTACTGGCCGCTCTCCGCGAGAGTACGATCAAGCTCGTTGCTCACCGGTGGCTCTGATCCCCGGCGAGCCCCCGCTCCTCTTCGCCGATTCCGCCATGCAGAGTCTGCTCGTCGCCACCCACGTCGGGGTCCCCATCGAGTTCGTATTCGCCTGTGTGCTCGACGTGCCGCGCTGGCCTGAACGCATTCCCGGCATCAAGGCCGTCGAGATGCTCTCGGGCGGGCCGATTCAGGTCGGCACGCGTTTTCGCGAAACCCGTGAGATGTATGGCCGGTTGGCGACCGAGGAGATGGAGTTCACCGCCATCGACCCGCCGCGCAGCTTCACGCTGGAGGCCCATGCCCATGGCACGCACTACGTTGCCCGCCATTCGTTCGACCCCGACAGCGCCGGCACGCGGATGCGAATGGAGTTCACCGGCAGGCCGGAGAGCTTGTTCGCCCGCATGATGATGCCGCTCGGTTGGCTGATGACGAACTCGGTGCGCAAGCTGCTGCTGGCTGACCTCGAGGCGCTCAAGGGGGCAATCGAACGCGACTACGCGGCGCAGGGAACGGGCCATGCTTCGTAAACCCGGCGCGCTATGCGCTGCCTTGGCCGTCGCGCTCTGCACCTGGTCGCTTTCTTGGCGGGCGCAAGCCGAAGAAGCGCCGCAGGTTCGCGGCGGGATGGTTGTGTCGGTCTCGCGCGAAGCCAGTCTCGCCGGGCGCGATGTGTTGGCCCGCGGCGGCAACGCCGTCGACGCGGCGGTGGCGACCGCGCTCGCCCTGGCGGTCACCTATCCTCCGGCCGGCAACATCGGCGGCGGCGGCTTCATGCTCGTCTACCCCGGCGACGGCCGGCCGCCGGAGTGCATCGAATATCGCGAAACCGCCCCGGCAGCCGTGGGGCCCGATACCTATGTCCACGACGTCAGCCACCTGGGGCCGCGGATGGTTGGCACGCCAGGTACGGTGCGCGGCCTGGCGCTGGCGCACGTGCGCTACGGCCGCTTGCCGTGGCGCGAGTTGGTGCAGCCGGCGATTCGTTTGGCCGACCTTGGCTTTCCGCTCGACGCGCCGCTGGCAGCTTCGCTCAACGAAGTGCTGGCCGAGTCGCAGCAGTTTCCCGAGTTCGTCCGCGTCTACGGCAAGGCAGGCGGCGCCGAGCCCTGGCGCGCTGGCGACATCATGAAGCTGCCGGAGCTGCGCGACACGCTGCGGCTCTTGGCCGACGAAGGGCCCGACGCCTTTTATCTCGGGCCCATCGCGCGGCAGATCGAGGCCGAGATGCAGGCAGGCTGGGGATACTTGTCGCGGGCCGATCTGGCCGCCTATCGCGCGCACGTCCGCACGCCGATCCACGGCACGTACCGCGGTTACGACATCTACGGTCCGCCGCCGCCGAGTTCGGGGGGCATCGCGCTCGTGCAAATGCTCAACGTGCTCGAGCGGCACGATCTGCGTAAAGCTGGCCCCTACGCGCCCGACAACGTTCATCTGCTGATCGAAGCGATGCGGCGGGCGTTCGCCGATCGGGCCCGCCATCTGGGCGATCCCGACTTCGTGCGCATCCCCGCACAGCTCACGTCGAAAGAATATGCGCGGCAATTGGCCGAAGGCATCGACTTGAAACGCGCCGCACCCAGCGCGGCGATTGCGCCGGAGATCGCGATCGCCGCCGAGAGTCCGCAGACGACGCACTTCTCCGTGGTCGACGCCCACGGCATGGCCGTGTCGAACACCTACACTCTCGAGGAGTCGTATGGCTCGCGGGTCGTCGTCCGCGGCGCCGGCTTCCTGCTCAACAACGAGATGGGAGACTTCAACTGGCGCCCAGGCGTCACCGACACGCAGGGACGGATCGGCACGCCGGCCAACGTCGCCGCCCCGGGCAAGCGGATGCTCAGCTCGCAGACGCCGGTGGTCGTTGCCCGCGAGGGGCGCGCGGTGCTCGTGACGGGCAGCCCCGGCGGCCGCACGATTATCAACACGGTGCTGCAGGTCGTGCTCAACGTGCTCGAGCACAAGCTGCCGCTCGAGCAGGCCGTGGCCGCCCCGCGCTGGCACCATGCCTGGTTCCCCGACGTTGTGCGGTTCGAGGGCGCCGATCGGCCGGAGCACGCCCCCCTTTTGGAGGAGCTACGCCGCCGGGGGCACCGCGTCGACGCCAGGGCAGAACCCCAGGGGGACGCCCATTCGATCGCCATCGGGGCCGATGGAACGCTGACCGGGGTCGCCGATCCGCGAATCAGCGGGTTTGCGGCGGGATTGGAGGGGCGCCCCGCCGCCCGGTGATGCGCCGGCCGAACTTGGCCGATACGTAAGAGTGGGGAGCGCCCTGCGCAGTCCGCAGCTTCTTGCCGACGGGCCTCCTGGTTGACGGAGCAACCCTCAATGACGGCCTGGACGTTCGGCCCCTGCCGCCTTGCCCCCGCCGCCGCGCTCTTGGCCGGGCTGTCGGGCCTGCCTTCGCTCTCGGCCGACGAGACCCGCTACTACGTCGAGAACGGCGTCACCTATCGAGAGACGCGGCAGACGCTGCAGCACCCGGTGCAAGTGACCGAGATGCAGAACCGCCAGCAAGCGTTCTGGCGGCCGCGGGTGACGAGTGAAACGCGCGAGGTCACGCGCAGTTGGTACGTGCCGATCACCGAGTACTCCTGGCAGCAGCGCTGGGAGCGGGGCTGGAACCCCTTCTCGCAGCCGGTGCTTACCCAGCGCTACGTGCCGACGACCCGTTGGGAGTTGCGGACCGAAACGGTGAAGGTTCCGGCCAACCGCTACGACTACGTGCAAGAGTCAGCCACCGTGCAGTCGCCGGTGGCGGTGCAGCGAATGGCCGAGCGGCAAATCATCACCCGCGTGGCGATGGGCCCCGCAGCGCCTTCGAGCGGCGGCGCGGCGAGTTCGAGCCAGATCGCCGGCGATCCTTTCGCCCAGCCAGCCGGGCGCGGCAGCGTGGTGGGAAGCGGCGCAGCGACGGGCAACGAGCAAACCAGGACCGCCGCGCGGACGACGGCCGCCCAGGCCCGCTAGGTCTCAGCGGCGCAGGTAGAGCCGGCCGATCATCCACATGGCGAGGCTCACCGCCACGGCTGCGGCCACAGCGAGTATGTTCAGCCAGAGCATGGGTAGGCCCTTGCGTAGCGGGCGCGAGGAATTTTCGGCGGCGCGGAATGAGGTCGCCGCCCTCTCCTGCCAGAGCGCAGAACGGCGCCCCGTGTTACGAGGCTCACGGACTTTGCTCCCGCTTTGCTTTCGCCGAGGAGCGCCGCCGGTCGCGGACCGCGCCCAGGCAGTTGGCGACGATCGTCCAAAGGATGATCGCCCCGAACACGATCACGCTGCTCACCGGCGTTACGAAGTCTCTCATGGTTGCAACTCGCCCGCGGGCGATTAACTCTTGGTTGGCTGCCCCCGCCGAATCTCAGGCACGGTGCGTGCCAAGTCGGAGGGGCCTCGGAGTCGCGGGATTTCGACGTCGTCACACTCGGGAACTCGTCGGCAATCGATGTCAGAATGACGACACCGGCGTCTGATCCGCGACAAGCCCCTGCGGGGGAGAGGATACGCTCGACGCGTCCGAGCGAGGTCACTGCGGTGAAAATCAGGCCCCTTCGTTCAGTCCGGATTCGCAGCCTTGCTAAACCGCCATCTGGGCGGTTCGGAACGTCATCTGCAACACCTTTCCGCGGGGCACATGAAACTCAAGCGGAGGGTTGTCTCATGCGTCGCGCCAAGATCGCAGCCGGGTTCCTTGTCTTTGCGCTGCTCTTTCTGCCCAGCGCCAACGCGCAGATGGGCTTTCGCGGCGGCTTTGGTCGTGGCTTCGGCGGCTATGGAGGCTACGCACGGTACGGCGGCGGCTATGGCTACCGCGGCGGCTACGGCTTCGCCCCGTACCGGAGCTACGGCTACCGCCCCTACGTCGGCTACGGCTACGGAGGCTACCCTGGCTACTACCGGACCACCCGTTACATGGGCTACGGCGGGTACGGGGGTTACAGTGGGTACGGAGGGTATGGCGGCTACGGCGGCGCCTACATGCCCGCCTACGGATACGGCGGGTGCTACTAACTGCCTTTCAGGCCGTGAACGAGCGGCATCGTTTACGGCGGCTCAATCGTGTCCCGCGCTCGGGCCACCGGGTAACGCGCGCTCGGCGTCCTGAGCAGCCGAGCCGGCGCCTCATTGCCAGTCGCCCGCGCCAAGCGGCTCGCCGCCGGCGCGGGTATCATCCATTGCGCGTAGGACGTTGACGTCGGTCCCTTCCGCAAGGAAGTGGACCGAGCCGTCGAGCATGACTTGCTGAGCGCCGCCCGGATGATGCGCGTAGCGATCGTGAACGTTGCTGCGGTTGACTCCGCGCTCCGCTCCGCAGAACCCGCCGGAAGCCAGCGCCCATCCGCCCGTCCCTTCTCCTCGGACAAAAGTAAGAAACGTGTCGGGGTCGTCAAACCCTGCCTGCATGTGGGGTTGATACCAGGTGGGGCGCAGTGCCCGCTCGACCAGCATCGTCGTGGTGGAGCGGCCATCCTCGACCAACGACAACGAGGCTGGCACGAGCGCCCTGACGATTTCCCAAGCCCGCTCGTTCTCGTCGCTATTGCCTCGCCAAGCGCCGTCGGTGCGGCCAACGGCATCGGCCGAACAAAACACGGTGTCGTAGTCCACGGCGCCGGTCGCCACGCGCGACAACGATCTGTTGTCGGAGTAGCCAAGGATCGTTCGCGGATAGCCCGTGGTCGACGGGCACTGAAACCCCTTGAGCACCAGCGCGATGCCCGGCTGGTTGGCGGGGTCCATGGCCCCCTTCGTATAGTCGAAGGCGTCATGAACGGATTGCTGTTCGAGGAACGGCAAGATGGTGGTCATCCAACCGAAGGACTGCCAGTCTTCCATGCCGGAGTTGGGTTGGCTCCCGGCGTTCGCCGGCGTTCCGGCAGCGCTCATCCGCGTCCGCCAGGTAGCCGGCAGGAATTGCTTGTTCCGATCCGAGTACTGAATGAGCGCCAAACCGAGCTGCTTCAGGTTGTTCGAGCACTGCACCCGCCGCGCCGCTTCCCGAGCGGACTGCACCGCCGGCAGCAAGATCGCGATGAGGATCGCGATGATGAAGATCGCAACCAGGACTTCGACGAGCGTAAAGCCACGCTGGACCATCGCCTGACCTCCGCGAGAACGCACCCGCCACGGCTCGATTCTAACGCGGGCGGAAACACGGCACCACAATGCCTGCGTGCGGGTTGCCGTATGGTTCGGAGGCGAACGATGGGCGGCTGCAACCGCCGCCGGCCCATAGCGGCGGATTCTCTTGGCGTTCTCGCGACCTCCTAGCGATCCGCCTTCGGCGGACGATTCGGTCTTGCGGTTCGCGGGGACCAAGTGGATGCTCTGGCGGTTGGCCCTTCGTCCACCCTGGGAGACTATGACCATGCGCGCTGCCGCGATCTTCGTCGTCCTGTTGTTCAGTTGCAGCCCGGCCAGGGCAACTCCGGTGGTGGATCTCTCGAACGGGTATGACCCGCCGATCGGCTCGGGGCAAAGCCCCAAGCTGTTGGCTCCGTTGTACCAACCGGCGCTGGTGCAGACCTTTACCCCAACGAGGTCAGGCGCCCTCACGCAAATCGATCTGCTGCTCGCCGACGACCCGGTTCCACCCGATCCGTTTGGCTCAGAGACACAGGTTACCCACGGCTCGTCTGCGCTGGTGGGCATTTGGAGGCTGGACGGCGGCACGCTCGTCGACGAGCTGGCGGTCACCACGATCGACTGGTCGGAATTCCAGGCGTGGGACGCTTCGACGTCGTCCGTCGTCTGGACCGACGGCCCCTTCCGGAGCCCGGCCGCGGTGTCGGCCGGAACAACGTACGCGCTGACGATCACGCCCGTCGGCAATCTCCAAGGCTTGTTCGTGTTCTATAACAACGCCGAAGGAGGGTTTCACTCGAGCTACGAGCAGGGCGCGGCGGGCCTGGCCGGACCAAACCTGAACGGCGCGGCGATCAATTTCGCTGGCCCATTGGGCGACTTGCCGGTCGGTCTGTCGCTCGACCTGTCGTTCCAAGTTTGGATCGACCCGAACCCGCATCCGCCGGTGGCAGGCGACTTGAATGGAGACGGTTTCGTGGATCTCAGTGACTTTGGGATTCTGAAAGACAACTTCGGCAAGCCGGGACCGTCGTCGGTAAACCAGCAGGTTCCCGAGCCCTCCACCTTCCTGCTTGCCAGCCTGGCCGCGGTCGGTTGCGCGGCGGTCTGTACCCGGAAGCGATCCCATTGACCGCCTTCGCCTTTTCCCATCTGGCAACGACTACCCCTCCTGGAGCCGCCGGCTCTTCACGAGCCAGACGACGCTCGTCCGTAGGGCGAGGCAGCCCCGCGACGCATCCGGGTCGCAACCGACCCACGCAGATCAGATTGATCCACCGTCGCCCTGTCCGACCGTGTCTCCTCTGCTGCCCAAGCGGCCATGCAGCACCTCGCCAAAAACACGCATCCACGCCCCTCGTGCTGCGTCACAGCTTGTTTTTCAGGTTGTGCCACACGAGGCGCGCAGCGCAAGCAAGGGACGGGAGCGCCCGACGGGCGCGCTGGCCGAAATTGCTGCCCTGCCCGTGCAGGGGTCAGCGGGGGCTCGACCAGGGAAACGTGGCACTTCCTTGCTTGCGCTGCGGGCTAGTAGCGGAGGGCAACCTGAACTTCTAGCGGTGACGCTGCACTAGACGGGTCCAACCATATCAGGGTGCGGCAAGCGAAGCGCAGACCCACCGCTCGCCGCCGAGCGGACGGCTTGCCCGCCCCAATTTCTGTCCTTGCGTGCTAAGCTGAACTATCGGCACCACGCGCGCAGGCGTATCCCCATGGCTAGGCTCCGCACCATCGCCGCCAGCGTTCTGATCCTGGCTGTTCTCGCGCTGATCTTCATCGACGGCATTCCCGCGCGCGGCCTGTTCCACGACCGGCTACGCCAGCGCGTAAACCCTCTTCTGTACGCCACCGGGCTCTACCAGGGTCCCTGGTCGGTCTTCACCCCACGGGTGGACCGCGAGAACCATCACCTCGAGCTGCATATCGAGTACGACAGCGGCGAGAGCGTCGATTGGCGTTCGCCTCCGTGGAACGATCTTTCAACGCTCGACAAGCTCACCCGCTTCCGGGAACTCGAGTACATCGAACGTCTGTTCGCCGCCAGCAACCGGCCGGTGAGGGCGGCCTTCGCCCACTTCATGACCAAGGAGTTGCAGCCCACGGCCACGGCCAAGCCCACTCGGATCGAGATGACGTACCACTACTCCTCGACCGAACCGCCTGCCAAGGGCGATCATCAGCCGCTCCCCGCGGCGAGCGACCATCCCAACGTGATCACCCTCTACTCCGAGGGGCCCGCACGATGAGCGAGCCCGCCAGCCTGCGCTCGGCGTTCGGCGCGCTGAAGCGCTTCTTCTTCGCGCCGCAAGACACGCTGGCCTGCGATGTCGTCCGCATGGGTTACGCAGGCGTTTTGCTTTGCATGAGCCTGCTCGCCTGGCCGCAAGCCCGCGTCTGGTTCGGCGAGACGGGCGCGCTTCCCTATGCAATCTCGCGCAGCGTGGCCGGCAGCCCCGGCTGGACGGTCTTCACGCTGCTGCCGCACACAGACCTTACGGCCTATGTCTGCCTGACGCTCATGATCCTGCAGGCAGGGCTCTTGCTGCTTGGGGTCTGGTCGCGTTTCCAGGCGGTATGCCTCTACGGCTGGTTGCTGTCGTTCCACAACCGCAATCCGCTGATTCTGGATTCCGAAGACGCTCTGCTCCGTGTGCTTGGCTTCCTCGTCATCTGGATGCCGCTCGGGCACACGCTGTCGCTGGGCGCCTGGCGGCGGGGACGGCTTGCGCCGCTCGTCGAGCGGCCGGTGTGGGCGCTGCGCCTGCTGCAGATCGAAACATGCTTGGTGTTCGCCGGGTCGGCGCTAAGCAAGCTGCAGAGCGACGACTGGGTCGACGGCACGGCGATGTACTATGTCTCGCGGCTCGACGACCTATTCGGCCGCTTCCCCACGCCGGCGTTCGTTTGGGAGTCGCTCTTCTGGATGAAGCTGCTTACCTGGGCGGTGATCGCGATCGAGGCGGCCGTGCCCCTGCTCGTGTGGTTCCGCGAGACCCGCTGGTTCGCCCTGGCCGCCGCCGTGCTCATGCACCTGGGCATCGACTACACGATGAACCTGTTCGCCTTCCACTGGATCATGCTGGTGGCCTGGAGCAGCTTCGTGCGCGGCGAGGACTGGCGAGCCTGGGCGGCCAGGCTGCGCGGTTCAAAGAACGTAGGCAGTGGCCGAAGTCACTAGCGGCGGCGCTTGCCGAGCGCCAACAGGGCAAACAGCCCCAGGGCGCCCATCACCCAGCCGGTCGGTTCGGGCACGCCCGCCGCGGCGGCGTCTCCGAACGAGTTCTTGAAGACGCCGAAGTCGTTCAAATCGACCCGGTGATCGCTGGTGAAGTCTCCTTGCGAGCGGCGCGTTCCCAGGCCGAAGTTGCCCTGCAGCGCGGCGTAGTCGGCGTTCGTCACGAGCCGGTCGAAGTTGGCGTCCCCAGGCACGCTGTTGTCGATCGCCAGTCCCATCGGCAGCGCGCCGGCCACCGTGAACTGCTCCTGCCGGTTCGTGCCGTTGAGGTTCGCCTCGATGATCGCGCCGCCGGGAAAGGCCGACCAATAGAGCTTGCCGGCCGCCGCGTCCAGCGTGAGGCCGCCAGCCACGTCGGGGGCGATCACCGAGATATTCGTGCCGTCGAGGTTCGCGCGGTTGATGTTGGCGCCTGCCTGCGATTGGGCGTCGAAGTTGGTCCAATACATCTGGTTGCCCGCAGGGTCGAGCGCCAGGATCGAGGGGAAGCCAATGTTGCCGATCGCCACCGTTTCGACGTTCGTGCCGTCGAGGTTCGCGCGGCGGATGGTTCCGCCGCCGCCGACGTTGGTCCAGTAGAGCTTGCCGGCGGCCACGTCGAGGGCGAGCGATGCGGAGCCGATGACGGAGGTCGTCAGCAGTTCGAAATTCGAGCCGTCGAGATTCGCACGGTGGATCGAGTTGGCCTGGCTGTCCAGGATGTAAAGTTTGCTGCCGGCCGGGTCGACGGCCACGCTGCTGGGGCGGGAAAGGCCTTGGTCGATCAAAGTTTCGGCGTGCGAGCCGTCGAGCCAGGAGCGTCGGATCGTGCCCGCTTGCGCTTCTGCCCAGTACATATAGCCGGCGTCGATGTCGAGCGCGATCGAGCGTGCCGATCCTGGCGTGGCGACCAGATCGATCCGGTCCGAGCCGCTCGTGGTCGACTGCTGGATCTTTCCGCCCTGGCCCGTGGACCAATAGATATTTGCCGCCAGCGCCGGCCGCATTCCGCAGAGCGACAGCGCGACCACCAGTCCGAACCGGTACCGAGAAAGCATGCTTATGCGCCCTAGCGGCCCCGCCAGCGAGAAGAGACGTCATAACCCCAAAATTCAGCCTAATCGGAGCACCGGCAGGCGGCAAGCAGCGGGCGCCAGGGCGGAGCGGAACGGCGGACCGGCGGAGGCCCCGGCAGTGCTTGGAATGCCGAGATTTCAGGCCGTGCCTCGGTTGAGCGCTGGGGCTCGGCCGGTTCGATCTCGCGAGCCGTTGTCAGCCCGAGAGCGACTGGACAGAGGCCGTAAAGCCCTCTAGAATCTCACGTTCCCGCGGGGGCTCGAGCCCCGTAAGGGCAGGGGGCGGTAGCTCAGTTGGGAGAGCGCTGCGTTCGCAATGCAGAGGTCGAGGGTTCGACTCCCTTCCGCTCCACTTTAGTAACTCTTCGCCGAACCTTGGTTTAGGTACCTGCCGACGGTCGGCAGTGCGGCTCCGCAAGCTCCAGTTCCGCAGTACATGTACTGCTTATTGGAGGGAGACGCACTCATGGCCCGCCCTCGCGGCATCCCCGCCTACCGCCATCACAAGCCCCGCAACTGTGCGGTCGTCAGGATCGACGGGCGCGATCATTACCTCGGGCCGTACGGCTCGCCGGAGAGCCACGAGAAGTACGCCCGGCTGATCGCCGAGCGGTGTTCGAGCCCCTCAACCACGGCCGTCGGGCCAGCCAGTTCGGTCCGCGTGCGGCAGCCGCTGTCGATCGTTGAGTTGGTGGCAAAATACTGGCTCTTCGCCAGGAAGCACTATTGCCGCGACGGCCGCCCAACCAGCCACTGCAATACGATTCGTGCGTCCCTGCGTCCCCTCGTGAAGCTGTACGGGTCGACCGCTGCCAACGAGTTCTCGCCCCGCTCGCTCAAGGCGGTTCGGGACTACATGATCGAACAGGGCTTGAGCCGCTCGTACATCAACGGCTGCATCTCCACGATCCGAAAGGCCTTCGCCTGGGCCGTAGAAGAAGAGCTGGTCGACGTCACAGTCCACCAGGCACTGCTTCGCGTGCGAGGTCTAAAGAAGGGGCGAAGTGCTGCTCGTGAGACACAGGCAGTAGGGCTGGTTACCGAGGCGACAGTAGAAGCAACGTTACCGCACCTTTCCCCGGTTGTCGCTGACTTGGTCAGAATTCAGCGGCTGCTCGGCTGCCGGCCTGGGGAAGCCTGCGATCTCCGCCCGTGCGACCTGGACACCAGCGGCGAGGTCTGGGTCTATATTCCCGCGAGCCACAAGACCGAGCACCACGGGAAGCAGCGACAGATTTTCATCGGTCCCAGAGCACAAGCGATCCTGCGGCCTTACTTGGACGACCGCGATCCGACGTCGTACTGCTTTTCACCTGCCGAAGCAGTACAACTTCGGCAGGCCGAACGACGAGCAAAGCGAAAGAGCCCCGTGCAGCCCTCACAGGTAAGCCGCAAAAAGTCCAAACCGGCACGCCGGCCGGGCGACCGTTACACAAAAGACTCGTACAACACGGCCATCTGTCGAGCGTGTGATGAGGCCAACGCGGCTGCACACGCGGCGAACCCTGCCATACCCGCCGAGACACGGCTGGTACCTCGCTGGCATCCGAACCAACTTCGGCATACAGCCGGGACTGAGATCAGGCAACGGTTTGGTCTGGAAGCTGCCCAGGTCGTGCTGGGCCACAGCCGCGCGGATGTGACGCAGGTCTACGCCGAACGCGATCAGTCGAAGGCGGCGGCGGTCATGCTGGAACTCGGATAGCCACATCGGTGCGAGAAGTGTCAGTCGTGTGAGGGCCGCCAATGATCATCGTTTACCCGCCCTTCTATCCGAAAGATTCGCGGTCCAGGCCCGCTTGGGAAGTCAGCTACTCGCGCATGGGGCAGCTCTACGATGATGCGAAGGTCTGTCTAAACCGGCTGCAGGCTCTCGTCAATTGGGCCCCCCTCCCCCCCGCGCGCCCCCTGAAAAAACGCCTTGTCCCCATCGTACCTCGACCTACTTAAAGCCCGAGACCACTTCCGATCGACTTGGCGAAGCGTTCTACGAGACGTCGAGTGGACTGTAGGTGACCTCGCCGGTTCTTGCGTTCTTGGGCTGAAAGACTACCAGGAGTTGGTCTGCGAACAGCTCATCGACCCCTTCATCAGCCCTTTAGGGAACCAGTTCGACTCGACGGCCTTCATGCGTAAGTGGCCGCGTCTTCAAGCAAAGCTCAGTCGTTTCCCACGCATCGACTGGGACCGCGCCGAATGGCTCTTGTTCTACGAAAGCAGCTGTGCTCGCGCGTTGTTGGCCCCGAATTTCCGTGCCAGCCTTCGCGCCGTGCGCTACGGCGTTCTCGACGATCAAGGCTGGGATCAGGTGTGTTCTGTCCCAGACCCGGCATGCGCTGTCGATGCCCTCCATTGCCTTGAGGAGGACCAAGCCTTTCTGATCGAAATGCAAGGAGTCTACGATCTGAGCTTGGCCGAGCAAGGTTCGCCACCCACTGATGCCGCACCCGCGGGCAGATGGGAGGAATACGGGCATTTTGGTCTGTTGATGGACGCCACGACAAAGGAAGTCTCCAGTCATGAGCACGGTGCCATCGCACTCGACGACTTCGAGTGGCACATCTTTGGGCTTCTCCAAGGGAGGACACCGACCACCATGGAACTCGGCAAGGAATGGCCTGGGTCTTCTGAGCCTAGCGTAAAACGAATTGCGAACGTGAAAGCTGCGCTCAACAAGAAGCTCGAATCGCTAGGGGTAGTCACGCGACGTCGTGATCAACGGTACGAGTTGCGCGAGATTAAGAAACGACGCCCTTCCCGCTAAGGGTCTCAACCTCGCCAAGTAGCAATGCGATCCCGCGGCGAGCACTGGGAAGGGCCCGTCCCGCGGCGGAGCTGCCGCTGAGCAAAAAAAATCTTCCCGCCTGTAACGCCAGGGGCTATGGGTAGTTAGCTCACGACGGGCCGATCACTGGCTTCTGAATCTTTCATACGGGAATACGCGGGACAATCGCTCGCCAGACTTGTGA
The DNA here is from genome assembly GCA_044221365.1 of Pirellulales bacterium. Classification (GTDB taxonomy): domain Bacteria; phylum Planctomycetota; class Planctomycetia; order Pirellulales; family JBGAPH01; genus JBGAPH01. The sequence goes on along the minus strand of JBGAPH010000030.1, from coordinate 79,987 downwards.
GGTAAGGGCAAATGACCTCAGTCCAAGTCAAGCAAGCTCATGGCGATCACGCTCGACGAAGCATTCATTCCCATCGGTGAGGCGCCGGCGCATATTCCGGGCACGCCGCACGTTTCCAGCGTCTGGCGATGGGTCCGTAAGGGAATTCGAGGCCGAAAGCTTGAGGCGGTGCAGTGCGGTGGTCGCACTTTCACCACCAAGCAGGCCATCCAGCGATTCCTCGCGGCGCGCGACACTTGCGTTGCCGAGGACGGGACCTCGTCCCAACGCATTCGGGAAGCAGAACGCACCCTTAAGATGACTGGCTTTGCCGCCAAGTCAGATCGCTCGAATTCGGGGCCTCCTCTGAGTGCTGATACGGTGGACCTCGCCGAAGCACCTTGCGAACGAGGAGGAAAGCCGGAATGAAAGCATTGGCGCCACCGCGGGCAGCGGAATCTAAACGGCTTGCCGATTGGGCGTCTTATCCCACCAAGGAGCTGCTTCGGAACCGGCCCATCGATCCGAAACTCACTGCCCGCTGCCGATCGGCTGTCGGTCACAGCAAGCAATCCATACGAGCGCTCACCGTCTCGGACTTCGCGTGCGAAGGTTCGGCCGGCGAGCGTACGTGCATGCGGGAGACTTCATCCGTTTTCTGGCCGTGCAGCACCCGACTGCAGGCTGACCTCGAGAAATGCCAACGGCCGCCGTGTTTCTGAGGCAGGCGGCCGATGGCAGGAGAATCAAACGTGAACAATTCTACCGTCACCCCACCTGGCACGGAAGCGCTCGTCGAGCTTGAGGAAGAGTTCTACTGCAACCACGCGCTGCACCCAGTGGACCCAGTGCCCACGACCTGGGGCGACGCGGTTCGGATCGAGCCTCACTTGGAGTCGTTGCGTTACCTGGCTGGCTTGCGTCCAGGGGGCGAAACCTGGGGTGAGAGCGGCTATTTCTTTGCCGAGCTGCGAAAGCTCGTCGGCCCGTCGGCCAGAAACCCGCTGCTGCGCGGAGCCTTCATCGCGTCAGTTGCCACCAACATCATTACCCAATGCCTGGAGCTCTAATCATGGAAGCTGCAAAAAGCCCGCTCGATTCTGCCAACTGCCAGCCTGACAACAAGCCGGATCCGTTCGACCCGAAAAACCTGAAAGTGCCCACCGACTACTCAGCCGGTACATCGGTTCGCAAGGCACTTACGAAGGTGCCCTGTCGGAGGCCAAACCGACACGAGTTCGTCCGCACCCGGCCCGGCATCGCTTGGCGCGTCGAGACGGCGATCTTCGAAGACAAGCTGAACCGCGGCGAGCCGTACATGATCGACGAATCGCTGTGGGTCGACCTGGCTGCTGACATTTACGCGGTCGCCTTGTACCTCGCGGTGAATCGGCAAGGTGACGTTTTCCTGTGGCCGTGCAAACTTCCGGGCTCGGACGGCCGCACCAATGACTGGAACGATACGTTACTGACGGCCGCTCGCCTCGCTTCGGAGACATGGGTGCGAGTCGCGTCCAACCAGCGAGCCGGCTATTACGACGTCTTCGAGGCGAGCGGGTCGCTTTCGGAACCCGAGTGGCCCGACCTTTCGATGCGGGATCTGCTCAAGCTCTGCTTCGGCAACCGCTACATCCAGGGGCCGGATCATCCGATTCTGCGGGCGCTTCGGGGGGAAGCGTGAACGATCCGCTCCGGCATTTCGATTCAGTCCAGTGCGTTGACTTCGAATATGGCTGCGACCCTGGCGAACGGCCGGAGGTGCGGTGCATGGTCGCGGTTGACTACCCCTCCGGGCGGGAACTGCGTTTTTGGGCGGACGAGCTGGCACGGATGCCGGCGCCGCCCTTCGACGTGGGCGAGTCGGCGTTGCTGGTTGCGTTTTACGCTCCGGCTGAACTCAGTTCTTTCCTTTCGCTCGGGTGGACGCTGCCGCAACGAATCCTTGACCTGCACGTGGAGTTCCGGGCCCTGACCAATGGGCATGAACTAGCAGCGGGCGCCGGGCTGCTGGCGACCCTCGCTCATTTTGGCCTACCGGCCCTCGACGCGGTTGAAAAGAAAGAGCTGCAGAACCTGGCACTGCGAGGCGGAGAATATTCGGCGGACGAGCGGCAAGCGCTGCTCGACTATTGCGCCGAAGACGTTCATTCGCTCGTGCGACTGCTACCGCGGATGCTGCCTGCGATCGACTTACCAAGGGCACTCTATCGCGGTCGATACCAAGCCGCGGTAGCCAAAATGGAGCACGTCGGCACGCCCTGTGACCTCGGCTTGCTCAAGCAACTGCGGCAAGCGTGGGAGCAGATCAAAGGCCGACTGATTCGGGAACTCGGGGACGACTATGCCGGGGTATTCGTGCCGCTGGCCGCCAAGTTTGATCATAATTCGTTGGTGGGCAAGGTCGTGGTTGAGATGGCAGCCGAATCGGGAATCGACCCACACTTGCTATACCTGGCCGTGACGGACCTTTGGGATGAGCAACGACGCGCGCAGCAAGCCGAACGGAATGCTCGGCTGGAGGCCCGACAGCGGAGCGGCTTGGCACCCAACCAGATCAGCAGGGGGGGGCAAGCTGGCCGGGACCATTCGGCCTGGCCACACCTCAACGCTACTGCGCGGGAGATAGCAGCGGACCTCCCCGCGTCGGGCATCGAGTCTGGCCACCCAGGCGAGACAGGCGCCGACGAGGACCAAGCCGGCCAGTTGCGGGAACTGCCGAGGGCACCAAAGCTGCGGATCGTACGCAAGCACGATCCTGAGCTGCTGCGACGCGCGGCTGAGTTGGTCAGGCATGCTGGGCCGAACGCCTACAACGGCCCTTATGGCTTCTCGACGGCCGGATTCTCCGCCTGGCTCGCTCGAGCTGATATCCCGTGGCCGCGGCTCGAGACGGGGGCGCTCGACTTGAGCGACGAATGCTTTCGCCAGATGGCCCGGCGATTCCCCGAGTTGGTCGGCCCGCTGCGGGAACTGCGGTTCTCGCTGTCACAGATGCGGCTAGCGGACTTGGCCGTGGGTCGCGACGGGCGTAACCGCACAATGCTTAGCCCGTTCCGCTCGATCACCGGGCGAAACCAGCCCAGCAATGCGAAGTTCATCTTTGGCCCTGCGGCATGGATTCGATCGTTGATCCAGGCTGAATCCGGCCACGCCGTGGCCTACCTCGACTACAGTGGCCAGGAGATCGCCGTGGCTGCGGCACTTAGCGGCGACCCGGACATGCAAGCGGCTTATGAGTCGTCGGACCCGTACCTGTGGCTCGCGCGGGAGGGAGGCTACGCCCCGGCAGACGCGACTAAGGCCACCCATGGCGACATCCGCGACACGTTCAAGATCGTCTACCTCGCGGCCAACTACGGCATGCAGGCCACGAGCCTGAGCCAGCTACTGGGGCAGCCGGAAGCCTACGCCAAGCAGCTCCTGGCACTGCACCGGCGGAAGTTTCCGGGGTTCTGGAAGTGGTCCGATAAGACGCTCGACGACGCCATGCTGCACTGCAAGATCTGGACCTGTTTCGGCTGGCCACTGCATGTTCGCACGGGCACCAAGCCCAACACGATCCGCAATTTTTTGGTGCAGGCTACGGGCGCGGAGGTCATGCGGCTAGCGGCCTGTCTGCTCACCGAGGCCGGTATCGAGGTTCACTGCCCGGTACACGATGCGTTTCTGATCGGTGGCCCCGCGGCCGAAATGGCTGCAATCGTTGAGCAGGCTAGGGCTCTTATGATCGAGGCGGGCAGGGTAGTCCTCGACGGCTGCACGATCCGCGTCGATGCCAAGGTGGTCGAGTACCCGGACCGGTACTCCGACAAGCGAGGCGAGCGCATGTGGAGCGTCGTGATGGGCATCCTTGGGGAGGTCGAGGCGGCAAGCTAGGTGGGATACAGAAAAGCGCCATCTTCGGCGTTTTTACGACGGCCGAGATGGCACTTTTCGGTCCCCACGACGGCACAAACCGGTCCCACCTTCGGGACCGAAAAGTGCCAACCGTTCCAGTGTTATCTATAGAGTCTCCTCTAAGAGTCTTAAGAAAGAGGGTGCTTTATGAAGGTTGAAGAAGATCCTTTCGACGCTGTGGTGAAAGCAGCGGGGGCTCGAGTGGCGCTGCGTCGCAGGGCCAAACGGGACTTCATCAAAGGGCCGATCGATTGGCATTGGCTGCTAGAGGCCTACCACGCTGGTGGGTCTGCCGCCTTGATCGTCGGCCTTGCAATTTGGCGGCTCAAGGGACTACGGCCGGACGGTCCGCTCACCTGGGAACAGGCCCTAAAACGCCAGCTCGGATTGCATCGCCGAACGCTCAATCGGGCGCTGTCGAGGCTCCAGGCTGCAGGTCTAGGCAGTACGGACATTCGGTCTAGCGGCCGAGCTTGGTTTTGAGGAGGCTGTTGGGAACTCAAGGAGGAGTTTCCGATGCGTCGCCGCCACGAATTGACGGATGCTCAATGGGAGCGGATCGAGGAGTTGCTGCCTGGCAAGGCTGGCGATCCTGGCCGCACCGCCGCCGACAACCGCGTGTTCGTCGATGCGGTGGTCTACATCCTCAAGACGGGCATTCCCTGGGCCGATCTGCCGGCCCGTTTCGGCAAGCCGAATACCGCCTGGAAGCGATTCGATCGCTGGTGTGCTAGCGGCGTCTGGCAACGCATCGCGCAAGCCCTGGGCGAGCCAGACCTGGAAGAGGTCCAACTCGATTCGACCAGCGTCAAAGCTCATCCGGTCGCTTCGACGGGTCGGCGTCTGGCTGGGGAAAAAAAGAGACGGCCGACGACCGACGCGCCCTCGGCCGCAGTCGAGGCGGACTGACGACGAAGCTGCACGCGGCGGTCGATCGTGGCGGTCGCTTGCTGAAGCTGCTGGTGACGGCCGGACCGTGCGGCGACGCCCCTCAGGCCGAACCTCTGCTGGCGGAGTTGCAGCCGGGAACGGTCGACCACGTCATCGCCGACGCCGCGTACGACAGCGACGCCATTCGGCAACGCGTGCGACGGCTCAAGGCGAAAGCCTGCATCCGACCGAATCCGACGCGGAAGCGCCAGCCCCGCTACGAAAAGCACCGCTACAAACACCGCAACGTGATCGAGCGGTTTTTCGGAAGAATCAAACGCTACCGGAGAGTGGCGACCAGGTATGAGAAAAAGCCCGTGAACTTCGCCGGCTTCGTCTGGCTCGCAGCACTCCTCGCCCAGGCGTTTTGAATGTCCGTACTGCCTAGTCCACCTCGACCGCCAGCGTGGGAGGAACACTCGAATCACGATCCTTCTTTCGGAGCCTAAGACATGAAGCCTACCCGGAAGCGGCGTCAGAGCTTCTGAGAGCCCCGTAGACGCGATCCGACGTCAGACAACCTCTTGGGGCCCCGAGGTCTCGCAACGAATTCTGGAGGCCGTACAACTCGCCAGATGGGGTGTCGCTGACGACCAGGGCAAAGGGCGGGGTGTCGACGGTCGGCGGGTCTAGGTCTAGAGTGGAAAGGTTGCTGTCATGCTCGCGCCCATGCCCATGCCCATGCGCATGGTCGCGGCTCATACGTGATCGATCATTCGATCCTCACGCGCGCGTGGGACGAGCTGATGCCACAATTCCCAATCCTCACGCGATGCGGGCCTTCGAGCTACTCTCCGCATAGGTGCGTGCCAGCGTCGTCCTGAGCGTGCTGTCATGCCCACGGGAGGGCAACAACGATGGCGTGCAGCCGGCCGTCGTCGGGGCATGGCGACATCGGCGTCACCGGGCCGGAGGCTTTCGTTGCGGCGGCTTTCTTGTGCCAGAATTGGCCGCTATGTCCTCTCGGCGTCCCAGCCAACTGCGTCTAGGTTGAGACCGAGGCGTTAGAATTCCAAGGAACTGCTCTCGCCGAGTCCCGAAGGAGTTCATCATGTGCCCCCCACCATCGCCAACGAAGTGTTGCGGGGGTTGTGGCCGCGATTTGGAACTCTCGCAATTTCGCCGACGCCGCAAAGGCGAAGAGCGACGTCACTCGCGCTGCAACGATTGCCATCGATCGACGACCAACGCCTGCAGCGCTCGTGCTCGGGCCAAGAGTCTCCAATTGGCAATCGGCAGGATCGCCAACGGTCGAATGAGCATCAGCAAGATCGAGCTTGTTCTCGATCGGCTGCTCCGGCAATTTGGCGGCGTCGACAACTTGACTGCCGCTTGGGCGGACAATGTTCGCCGGGCCAGGCCAAGCGCAATGACGCTCAAGACATTCGCGTCCGTCGCGCGCCTCATCGAGATTGTGGACGCGCGACGTCCCCCAGAAGTATCTGCCGAAGAACTTAGCGACCAGCAACTCGAGGACGAGCTGCGGCAAATGATTGAAGATCTCGTAGAAGGGCGGCCGCTGGTCTGACCGGATCAGTCAGCGTTGAGGAGATGCACAGGGCACCGGAAGTCGGCGGTCGCTCAAATTGCATCACCGCGGCGTATTGTCGAACTCGATGTGCCGGAACGACGTACGGCCCAACGAGCGAATTTTGCTCCGACGGCACGCCCTCATGGCCGCCGAACGACGCATGGCCTCATCCGCGGGTTGTCGGCTCCGGCCGTTTCGTCGGTACGATCTGTCGCGGTCCGCTGAGACGACGCGCGCCAGCTTCTTGGTCAGTTCGCGTCGGTAGGTTCCGCCTGGTCGTCGACCGGGATCATCTCGTCACTCGAAGCCCCGGAATTGCTTTCTCGATTCTTGCGACACCCTCGTCCGAAACCATGGGGCCTCCGTAGACCAGGAGTCGTTGAAGCGTATGTAACGGGTAGAGGTGGACGAGACCATTGTCCGTGATGGCTGTCCTGGCCACATCGAGTTCGGTGAGTGGCACAGCAGCAAGAAGCCTTAGGCCATCGTCGGTGACCTTGGTTTCGATCAGGCTCAGGTAAGTTAGTCCCCGCTGACCGGCCAGGATCTTCAGCCCGTTGTCGCCCAATGGAGTGTAGTTGCAGTTGAGACGCACTAACGTCCCGCCATTGGGCAAGAATGCCAACCACTCCTCGCGAAAGCTACAGGAATGGAGGCTCAGTGACTTGAGCCCGCGGAGGTGCCGAAAGCTTGCGAACCCCTTTTCTTCGAAGGTCACGCGGAAGAGCTTCACGAAACGGACATCCGGCAGATCGGCAAGGCCCTGCATGGCACTCGTAATAGGAGCGGGATCGTGACCCTCATTCGTGTTCAGATGGATCGAAGCCACGTCCAAGAAGAGGTCGATGCCGAGCGGTTCGAGCCAGCGGGGGAGTGGCGAAGTGGCGTCGCCTATCAGGTTGCCCCAGTCGTCGACCTCGAAGTCGTAGTGAACTGTCCCGCCCAGTGCGGTAATCGCCTCAACGGCCTTACGTTGGCGTCGTGCCCGATTCGCCGGTATGGCAATCAGAATCGCACACCCTGCCACGAAGATCAGCAAGGCCCGCAGCGTCCACGAACGAAAGATCCTCATGGGTCACCGGTAGAGTCGATAGCCGAGAAGTCGAAGGAGCAAGAACATCCCGAGCACCGCGGGCACTGCTGTGTTTTCGTGCGGGAGGTTCAAGATGAACGCTTCATGACGCACGGTATGGGGGTGAGCCCATAGACTGATTTCGGCAAGGACGACAACTGCAAGTCCCGCCATGTTCGCATGCAGCGAAGTTGATAGGCAGGTTACGGCAAGGCAGGCGAGGCCAATCCCCGTCCCGCACCAGTAAGCAAAAGTAGATTCGGGAAGGCCCGTGAAAGCCAATCTCACTACGGCCAATGCCGCGGCCACACAAGTGATGCCTCCGAGCAAGTCGCGGGTTCCGAAGCGTCGTCCTGATGTCGGGGCATAGCGAATTGAGCCGATCAGCAAACGGCTTGGCAAGACAATTACGGCCGGCACCGCCGCATAGAAGGCGATCATCCAGACCTGCGAAATGCCCGAGATGCTCGTCGTCGGCATCAGATAGACGGCGTATTCGATGCCGGCCATAACCACCAGCACCGAGAAGACCGCAAGTCGAAGAGGAAACCGATGCGGCCCAAGACCGATATAGACTGCAGCTAGGTACAGCCAAGCGTGCCAAAGACCCCAACAGATTTCTCGCCCGAGACCGCTTGGGCCCCACTTGCGAACGAGTACGCTGCCGACGCCTACCGCCAGCATGTAGGCGGCAATAAGGACGAGATGGAGGGGAAAGCGAGCCATTGAACGGCACTCGAAGCCATGGTTCGATTCCGAGATTCTCGCCGGCCCGGAGTGCCGAGGCTAGGCCGTCGGTGCGCCAAGAGCCGACGAACGTTGGTCCGCTAGAACGGCGTAGACCGTCGGGCGGCTCAAACCTGTCGCCCGAGCAATCGCCGCCACTGGCGTCATCTCGCTTCTCAGCCGCGTGATTGTGGCTACCTGCTCTGGCTTGACCTTGAGTCGGCGACCTTTTCGCGACCCGCCCCAGCGTTTGCCCGCCGCCCGGGCGACCGCCTGGCCGGCCACCACGCGCTCGGAGCGCACCTCATTTTCATAGACCGCCACCGACGCCATAACGTTGGCTAGAAGGCGCCCGGCCGGCGTCGACAGATCCACGCCGTCTCGGATGCTGACCAGGTTCACTCGGCGTGCGGCCAGCTTCTCGAACAAGGCAGTGAGGCCACTGGCGGTTCGGCCAAGTCGGTCGAGCCGCCAAACGACGAGTGTAGAGATGCGGCCACAATCGATGTCTGCTTCCAGCTTTTTCCAGGCCGGACGATCCATGGTGCGGCCCGTGGCCTTGTCGCGGTACCACTGAACTGACGTATCTGGGGAGCAGGAACCCACCCACCGCTCCAGATCGGGCTCCTGACTTCTGTGGTCCTGCCGGAGCGTCGAGACACGAAGATAGATGGCGATTTGCATGGCTTGTCACCCGCGCTGGAAGGCGTCGTTCGTAAATGAGGCTTGCCAGTTTGGTCGTGCCGCAAGTCGTTGCGACACGACGGGCGAGCGGCCTGTGGGGTGGAGGGAATGACCCTTTACACCCACAGGCCGCCGCTGGACACTTTGGTCACTGAGACAATTCGCCCGCCTCAATGGACTGAAGCATGGCCCGAAGGTTGTTCCTGCAGCGCTGTGCCAGCTTCACGTAAGCCTCGATCGGCTTACCGTCGGGGCCGGCCGCCCGCGCGATCTGCTGTGCGCGCTCCGCGAAAGGCTTGGCCAAGTCTCGCCGCGCCAGCGGGATCAGCAGGCAGCGACTCAACAGCGGCGATGCGTCGTCGCAGTCGTCGAACAGCGCTTGCTCGCCTTCGACGGTGGTGGTAAAGATCACTGCCGCATGCGGCGGCAGGCGCTCCAGCATCACCAGCAGTTGCCTGATGGAGTCCTTCCGCAGGCCGTGCGCTTCGTTCACCAGCAGCACGCGACCGCCACGGCCGAAGCCGCGTGTGGTCATGCTGCGTTCCAGCTCTCGCAACCGAGCGGGCGTCAGTTCCGCCGCATCCGATTCCTCGACGCAGTAATCGTCTGCGATCTCAGCGGCGATCAGGCGAGCGATCGTGCTTTTGCCTGTGCCTGACTGACCGCTGATCCAGTACGCCCGGCCGCTCAGGCCACGCGCGCGCAGCGACTCGACCTTCGCCAGTGCCCTCTCTTGGCCTACCACGTCGGCCCAGCTCGTGGGCCTGAACTCTTCGTGCAGTTGCATGGCTATTAGCTCCCTCTTGGGCTGCTATTCGATGCGAGAAAGCCGGGGCCAGCCGAAGCCGGCCCCGGCCTGAGAGATTGCGCGAGACTACTGGCCGGCCTTCAGGACCTCTGCGGTGTCGAGAACCAGGGCCACTGCATCGCAAGTACGCTTCAGAACTCGCTGGCAGGCGCTGATGGGTTCCAATCCACCGTCGTGAGCGTATGCCGCCACGTAGCTCCAACAGCCACCGCGGTCGGCCGCTTCCGGCAGACCCATCATCTCGAGCAAGATCGCGCCGCCCAGCTCGGCCACGACCTCACTCCTCCAATGCTGCCCGCGCTCCACCAGCGTCCCCAGTCGATCATCGGCCGCGTGCAACAGCTCGTGGGCCCAAGTGCTGAGATTCTCAACGCCCAGGGCGATGCTATGGCCCAGGCGGTATTTGCCTTGAGGCGCTCCCGGGCGGCCACTGTAGGCTTCGACGGACAGGCCCCAGCTCTTGGCGACTTCCACCAGCGGCAGGTTATCCAGCCAGGCCGTTACCGCGGGATCAGCCGGGGGCAACTCGGCGCCCTCAGTCTGTTCGAGACCGAACACGATGGAATGCTTGAAGCCGCAGAGGTAGCTCCGCTCCTCTTTCTCCCCAGTTTTCGTGTTGTTTTGCTCGCTTTTCTTCACCAGAGGAACGAGGATCGCGAAGCCCTTCTCCCCCTTGCGAACACAGCGACCAGCCGCTTGCCATTGGCGAACGCCCCTCGCGTCGCTGTGGCCGCAGAGCGCCACGAGGAGCTGATTCGACCAGCTCCAGGCCCGGCAGGGCACATGGTCCCGCCGCATGATGAAAATGGGGGCCAGCGCCTGCGGGAGATTGCCGACCTGAAACGCAGCCATGATGCGGCTGGCGGCCTGCTCAGCCTGCCCGTAGTAGCGGAGGCGGGACGCCGGATTGGCGCACGAAGGCACCGTGGGTAGGGTGGACATGCTGGACCTTTCAACGAAGGTTTGGCCACGCCCCCGGATGTTCCACCATCGCGGGGGCTCTTTGTTGGCCGCATCACGCTGACGCGGCCTGCGCTGAGCGCGCTCGGCGAACCATAGTCATGCGTGTGAACACCGTCAAGTGTGTACTGTGCGTGTCGATCCTTTACATGTTGTATACGTTCACAGTCGCACCGACACGTGTCGCAGCAGCCGAAGACACGAGCGACAAATAGTCGACAAAGAGCGTCGCAACAGCACACCAATAACTTTTACCTTTCAGGAGTAACGTACTCGCCGGGGGATTTTTGAGATTTTCGGGGGTTAAGATAGGCAAGATGATAGCGCGAGCCTGCGTTCGGCGTGGCCGAGCCTTCTATGATTCCTCGCGTGTGTTCTGGCAGGCAAACACGGCTACGATAGAGGAGCCGGACAAGACAAACCTTGATCGCCGTAGCTGAGGCTCGACGATGTGCTCATCACCTACGGTGATCCTCGAATCGGATCGGCTGTTCTTCCGCTACCACATTCCCGCGGATCTCGAGCCCTATTGCGAGATGGAGTCGGATCCCGTTTACCTGAGCCCCCAACCCGTGCATCCGAGGCCTGAACTCGAGCGAAGCTTTCGAGAGGCGGTCTTACCACCCAAAGCAATGGGCCTCTTCTTGACCGTGTTCAAGGAAGAGGGGAGAGACGTCGGCCGCTGTGGGCTCTATCCCAATCGGGATGATCAAGGCGTGATCGTGCTTGCTGGCGTTCTACATCGCACGACCCTATTGGGGGCGCGGATTCGCCACCGAAGCCGGCCGCGCCTTCGTCGAGTACGGGTTGCACACGCTCGGGCTGTCGAGAATTGTGGCCGGCGTCAGCATCGCCAACGTGGTGTCGAACAAAGCGCTGCAGAAAGCCGGACTGACCTTCACCCAAAGCGGAGGAGGCGCGGATGGGGCCGGGCGGGAACGACTATGAGTCGTAGGTCGACAAGGTAAGTGCCTGCCGTCAGGCGCCAACTCTGCCCAAGGCGGGCTGTCCTGCTTCGGTGTTGGACCTGAGCAGGTTCGATCGGGACCCACAACACGCTGTGTTGAGCGCATGACGCCAAGGGCTTTTGTGACCGAGGAGGAAAGTGCGTGGAATCTGCAATCGCTTGTTGCCGCGACGGGCTGCGTCGGCTAGTGTGACCGACAAGAAGCCCTGGAACGGCTGCAGCGGGCAATGGCGTCCTTTCTTGATTCCCGATCCCCTGACTTGCGCCGCCAGTAGACGCGGATTGCTGCCCAGGAGGCGTCACGACCAGCCTGGCGCCAGTAAGATTTGCACCATGGGCCGGCGCGGCAGGCCGAAAAGGGCCGACCGCGGGGATCGACGGTGACGATAGCGAGGAGCAGCCTGGCAGCCAAGGAAATTCGAGCGAGGTCGAGCAACCAGTACAAGACGGAGACTGATATGCAGAACGACTGGACCAAGCCAGCAGCCCTCGCAATTCCTGAAGGTGGGGTCCTCAAAGACAAGGTGGAGCAGGGGCGCTACGGCCCGGTCTTTCCCAAGACACCCGCGTGCTACGGCTTCAGCATCCTTGCCAAGATCAAGCCCGGTACGAAAGAACACTTCTACGCCTACGCCAAGAGAATCGAGCAGGCGGTGGCCGAAACGCCCGACTGCCTCGCCGTCCTCAAGCTGCACTACCTGCGCTGGGTGCTCTTTGACATCGGTAAGGACACCTACTTCATGTACCAGGGCATCTTCGACACCGACTTCGACAAGTACACGGAAGACGCCGTGAGCATCTTCACACAGACCGGCCTGCGGACCGTGTTTGAGAACCTCGAGGGCTTCCCAGAAGACTGGCAGACGAATGCCCCGGCCTTCATCAGGTTCGTCCGGGAGCACCAGTGCCCGAGCTTCCTGGAATACGGCGAGTACCCGTATGTGAGTGCCGACGAAGTCAAGAAGGCCCTCAAGCTGAAAGCCGCTTTCTCCACAATGCTGGACCAGATGCAGTAAGGCGAGGGGCCACTCTATGCTCGAACTCGATGACATCCAGCATTTCTTGTTGACACGTCCCCGCGCCCTGGCGGCACGCTACGGGTTCCTCACCTTCCGGCAGCCTGCTGGCGGCCGCGCTTGGCTCTCCGGCATCATCGACAAGGTAGGCACGGGGCGGACGGTCGCGGCTGGCGGTTCGACCGATTCCCGGTGGGTGACCGTGGCCTTTACCTGGAATGGGCTGCGGGCCCTGGGCGTTGCCGAGGCTTCGCTCGCCACCTTCCCAGAAGAGTTTCAGCAGGGAATGGCAGCTCGGGCCGAGGTCCTCGGGGACACAGGAGCCAACCACCCCGACCACTGGGTTGGCGGCCTGGAGAGACCGGACCTTCACGCTGTCGTCATTTTGTTCGCCCGCGATGTCGCAGAGCGCGAGCGCTGCGTCCAGGAGCACCAGCAATACGCGTCGCGGTTTCCCGACGTCGAAGCCCTCTCGACGCTGGACTTGGAAGCTTGCCCGCCTGTGGAGTTTGCGCACGATCACTTCGGTTATCGAGACCGCCTATCGCAGCCCGTCATCGAGGGAACTGACGAATTGCCGACCCCCGGATCCGGTGCGCCCCTCAAGGCGGGTGAGTTTTTTCTTGGCTACCCGGATGAGAGCGGCTTCTCGGCAACATTGCCACAGCCTGAAATCCTGTCCCGCAATGGCAGTTTCCTGGCCTATCGCCGGATGCAGGAGCATGTCGGCGCGTTCCGCGACTTTCTGCGGCAGCACGGCGATACGCTGGAAGAGCAAGAGCTGCTTGCGGCGAAGCTGATGGGACGCTGGCGCAGCGGTGCCCCCCTCGTTCTGGCGCCGGACAAGGACGATCCGGTACTCGGGGCGGACTCGCAGCGGAACAATGACTTTAACTACAAGCAAATGGACCCGCATGGATATGCCGTTCCGCTCGGCTCCCATATGCGACGGATGAACCCGCGTGATACGGCAGCGAACATGAATCGACGCCGGATGATCCGGCGGGGCGGCACCTATGGCCCACCGCTGCCCGAAGGCGCCCCCGAGGACGGCGTTGAGCGGGGCATCGCTGCCTTCATCGGTTGCGCGAGCCTGATCCGCCAGTTCGAATTCGCACAGAACGTGTGGGCGAACGACAAGAACTTTCACGAGCTCGGCAACGAACGTGACCCAATCGTCGGCACACAAGACGGGACCTTGGAATACAAGATCCCCAAGCGGCCAATCCGGAAGGTGATCAAAGGCTTGCCGGCCTTCACCACCGTAAGAGGCGGCGCCTATTTTTTCCTTCCTGGCATCAGGGCCCTTCGCTACCTCGCAGGACAATAGGACCGCAAAATGAACGCATCGAAGCAAACGGGCCGAACGTATAACCAGAACCATTTGTCGCGGCCGTACACGCCGGGACGGCGCCGATTCAGCATCTACTGGACCTGGAGCTATCCCTGGGAGGCCAACCGAGACTTAACCGAGTTGGACAACCGCTTTTCGACCATGACCGAAGTCCGGCGGGTCGCCTGGCCGAGCTTCGAGGGGCCCGAGTGGGACAAGATGAACTTCATCCAGAGCATTGCCGGAACCCTGGAGCTGTTCCACCGTTCCACGCTCGCCTTCCAGGAAATCGTGGGCGAGACGACCGGCCACCCGGTGGCGGTGTACCAGCGCATCGATCAGGCAGGTTATAGGCTCCCGATCGACGAGCGGGTGCTCGCGGACACGGACACGTTGATGGTGTTTGGCCTGGACCACCTCGTGTCCGAGCAAGATGCCGAGCCGAGCGAAATCGACGCGATCCGGGAGTGGCTCAAGCGGGAAGGCACTTGCTTACTCCTCGCGCCTCACCATGACGTCGGCTTTACCGATGATGCGAAGCAGCGCCAGATCGAGTACAAGCACCACGGTGACGAGCTGGTGCCGCGCCAGCAGCGATTCGGGCAGTATACGCGCTCGCTGATGAAGGGGCTCGGCGTACCCGTGCTCAACCAGTTCGGGCTTCGGCCGGCCGTCGTTGAAGGCACCAACCAGATCGCACCCTTGACCGTCAACAAGGACCTCGACAAGCTGGGCCTGCTGAATGGAGTGACCACGTTTAACTTCCACCTGCACTTGCCCCACTACGCCCTGACGACCGAGGACGCGAAGTCCATTCACGTGCTGTCCACGCAGCCGATCGACCTCTCCCGCCCTCATCCGTTCACGGCGGAGGGACACCGGGAGTTCAACTCGTGCATCTGGATGCCGCCAAAAGGTGATCGTGGCGGCGACGTCCTGCTCGCCGATTCGACCATTTTCACCACGCTGTTTGGCGGCACGGAGAGCCTCGGCCACATCTGGCGCAACATGGCGAACCTGCGCGCCAGTGCCTAGCGGTGTGTGACCATTCGGCCGGCTGAGGCTCGGATTGCTGCGTTACTCTTGGCCGCGGCATACAGCCGGACGAGGCTTGGGAGGTGCCGAAAAGCATGGAAGAGATGTTCACTCGCGCCTGGGAAAACCTCCTTGCTCGGGACAGTGGTCCGTTGCAGTTTCGGCTACTAATCCAGCCCCTGATGGCCGCGTTCCTTGCGGTCCGGGCCGGATGGGCGGACGCGTGGGCCGGGCATCCGATCTACTTCGCGACCATTGTACGCGAGCCGGCGAAGGCTCGAGTCATGCTGAGGAACCTATGGAAGTCCGTCGGCAAGGTGTTTCTCATTGCCGTGGCATTGGACGTATTTTATCAGCTCATCGTCTTGCGGTGGGTCTATCCAATGGAAACGCTGATCGTGGCGACGATGCTTGCCCTCGTCCCGTGTATGGTGGTTCGAGCCATTGGCAACCGCATCGTCACCTTTACACGCCAAAGGCGGTTAGGCGACGTGAAACGGGTGTCGCCGCACGGCTCACACGGCGCCGCGGACGGCAGCCAAGGGACCGACCGCCGCGACTTGAAACGTCAATAAGCGCTCCGCTCACTTGGAGCAGGGCGGGGACAGGCTTCGGTATGCCATTGCTAGCCAGCATATTCCCGATGGGCGTTAACCTCCGCACGTTGGTCGGGAGGAGGATGCAAGCAGTGGGCAGCCGAGCTGCCGTCCGAGCCCTGCCTAGCGCGTCGAGTGTTGCACTGGAGGCAGCTAGGGTAACTTCGCCTCGTCAGTCGTGGAGTCCGCGAGGCTCGTCCTGAGTTCGGCCAGCGCCGTCTGGTCAACACGAATCAAGCCGCGCCGCGGCCGATCGAAGTCGAGCACCACAAACAAGACCAATGCGAATACGACGTTCGTGGCTAGCCAGACGCCCGCGTGTCGTTGCCCCGTTTGACCGGAGGAGTGGCCGCACATCGCGCTGGACACCACTACGCACGTGAGCAATAGCACGAGTACGGGGCTGGGCAAGTGATTGCGGTTGGCCCACGCTCGCGTGGCGCTCAGATCGATCACC
The DNA here is from genome assembly GCA_044221365.1 of Pirellulales bacterium. Lineage (GTDB taxonomy): Bacteria > Planctomycetota > Planctomycetia > Pirellulales > JBGAPH01 > JBGAPH01. The sequence continues at coordinate 63,996 of JBGAPH010000030.1, read as the reverse complement.
TCGTTCGCGGCCGGTACGATGAAACTAAAACGCGTGCGCTGGGGATCCCGTTGGTTGGCGGCCTCGACCCCGGTCCATAGCGCGCGGAGAGTGTGTTCGATCTCGCGTTCTGCCGCGGCCTGGGCCCTTGCATCGCTTCCTGCGGCACTCAGCGACAGCCGCTGCTCCACGTGCTGCTGCAGCGCACTGCGAACTGGGTCTCGAGATTCCGGGTCCAACAGCCCGGCCCGCAGATAACAAGTTCCGATGGCGTTCGCTTGGTCGAGGACGGTCCGTTGTCGCAAGTCATAGCGCGCCGTAGTGGCCGAAAACGAGAAGCCCAGCAGCAGGGCAGTGAGGCCAAACAGGCTCCCTTTCAACAGGCCGCCGACCGACCGAAACGACTCCGAGTCGTAGTCGCGGCGCAGGCGGCCGAAGCGGAAGCCAACCTCGTTCGCGGCGCCCATGAGCGCCCCAAGGACGAGCACGATCTCCCAAGTCGGCGAATCGTACAGCATGGCTGCGTCCGGATTCCAGAGGGCGTCATGTTGCCAGAGGAGGCCAGGCAACGCGCGGACCGCGAAGGGCACGGCGCATTGCATGAGTGCTCCTAAAACAGCATAGCTCGCTCTGAGTACCGAACGCCCGTTCAGGCGAAGCCAACCAGGTCATGCGGTCGGCGACGCCGGTCCGCGAGGCTATTGGCCGCCGGCGCCAGCCTCGATCATTTTCTGGACCTTCTCCAGATTGAAGGAGCCCGGCGTTTGGCTGGGGGGATAATCTTTCATGCTCATCAGGAATTTGCCCGCCAGTTGCTGCAGCGGGACGACCACAAATGCACGAGACAGGAACCAGTCGTTGTAGACGTTGGCGTTGTGCTGGGCTCGCTCGAATGGGTCGCGGCGGAGGTTGAAGATCAGCGGCACCCGCAACTCGGTGAAGGGCTCGCGCCACACGCCGAAGGCCTCTCCGCGGTTCTCTAGGAAAACGACCTTCCAGTCGTCATAGCGGATGGCCACCACCTGCCCGTCATCGTTGACGTAAAAGAACTCCTTCCGCGGGGACTCCTTCACTTTGCCGCTCAAGTAGTCGAGCTGATTGTGGCCGTCGATCATGTTGCGGTAGCGGCGGCCGTTGAGTTCGACCCCTTGGGCCAGCTTCTCCTTGATGTCGGTCGAGCCGGCCGCGGCGGCGAAGGTGGGCAGCCAGTCCTCGTGCGCGACGATGCCGTTGAGGGTTACGCCGGCGGGGAATTTGCCGGGCCAGCGGGCAAAGGCGGGAACTCGATAGGCGCCTTCCCAGTTGGAGTTCTTCTCGCTGCGGAAGGGGGTGGTGCCGGCGTCGGGCCAGGTGTTGTAGTGCGGGCCGTTGTCGGTCGAGTAAAGCACGATCGTGTTGTCAGCGATGCCCAGGTCGTCAAGCGTCTTGAGCAACTCCCCGACGTGGGCATCGTGCTCGACCATGCCGTCGGAGTACTCGTCTTGACCGGATTTGCCACGGTGTTCCGGCTTCACATGCGTGCGGAAGTGCATCCGCGTTCCGTTCCACCAGCAGAAGAAGGGCTCGCCGGCGTCGTGCTGCCGCTTGATGAAGTCCTTCGCGGCGGCGACTGTTTCGTCGTCGATCGTCTCCATCCGCTTCTTGGTCAGGGCGCCGGTGTCTTCGATCGTTTGGCCGCCGCGGCCGTCGGCCTTGCAGTGGAGCACGCCGCGCGGGCCAAACTTCTTGCGGAACTCGGGGTTCTTCGGGTAGTCCTCGTTCTCGGGCTCTTCCTCAGCGTTCAAGTGGTAGAGGTTGCCGAGAAACTCGTCGAACCCATGCATCGTCGGCAAATGCTCGTCGCGGTCCCCCTGATGATTCTTGCCGAACTGCCCCGTCTTGTAGCCCAGGCTCTTGAGCACGGTCGCCATGGTGACGTCGGTTTTTTGCCAGCCTTCCTTGGCCCCAGGCAGGCCGACCTTGGTCATGCCGGTGCGAACCGGCACGTTGCCGCCGATGAAGGCTGCGCGCCCCGCCGTGCAACTCTGTTGGCCGTAATAGTCGGTGAACGACAAGCCTTCACGGCCGATCCGGTCGATGTTCGGCGTTTCATACCCCATCATGCCGCGGCTGTTGCGGCTGATGTTCCAGGTGCCGATGTCGTCGCCCCAGATGACCAGGATGTTGGGCTTGGCGGCGGCGCCCGACGCTGCGGTGCGGCGAGCTTGCGCGAGCCGTAGCGCTGGGACGCGGGTCGGTCCTCCCGTCGGGGGGGCGTCGCTCGGTGCAGCAGCGATTTCGGTGGCGTGGGCCCCGGTCGCGAGTTCAGGCGAGGTTGCGGCGAGATAGCCTAAGCCCACGCCAACGGCAAGTGCGGCCAACACAAGTAGATGAGGAGCGCGGAGCATGATGTCACCATCATTTTGGGGGAGGTGAAAACGCCAGCAGTGTAGCAACGCCGATTCGAAAGTCAACGGTTTTGGCTTTGCTTGCGAAACGCCTCCGGCAAGGATATAAGGATCGCAGAATTGCTCGGGCGTGCCGCCCGTTCGCTTGTCCAATCACGGCCTCACAATCCTCGCTCGCGTCAGGCGTTGACCGTGGAGCTCCTGGATTACTTCGCTCTGGCGGTGCTCATCGTCCTCTGCGGAGTCGCTGTGGGATTGCCGGTATTCTTGGCCTACCTCCCAGGGCACATTGCGCGCCGGCGGGGCCATCCCCAAGCAACGGCCGTCAGCGTGTGCGGCTGGGTCGGCCTCTTCACGATGGGGCTGCTGCTGCCTCTCGCCTATGTGTGGGCGTACTGGCGTTCCGAAGACCCCATGGAGCAGCAAGGGCAGGACCCATGATTGTATTCCTGACGCTGGCCTATATCGTCGTGCTGTTGGCTCTGGGAAAGCTGGGGATCATCCGCCTCACGTTGCCCTGGAAACTGTCTCCGATCGCTTGGTTCTTATTGCTAAACATCGGGCTGTTCATTCCCATGCAATGGGGCGCTCCGGCCGGTCCGGTCGCTGTGTTCCGTCACGTGATCGAGATCGTGCCGTCGGTTTCGGGCGAGGTGATCGCGGTTCCCATCGAACCGCTCACGCCGGTCAAGCAGGGCGAGTTGCTGTTTCAGATCGACCCGCGCCCCTTCGAACAGGATGTTGCCCGTTTGCAGGCCGCACTCGTCGACGCAGAGCAACGCCCGCAGTTGCTCGCCGCGAACGTCGAGATCGCCGCGGCCGCGGTCGCGCGGGCCGAAGCGGTGAAAGACCAGGCCCATCGCAAGCTCGAGCGGAGCCGCGAGCTCGTGGGCTCGGGGGCGGTGACGCGCGAGGGATTCGAGGACGACCAGCGAGCCGCCACCGTCGCCGACCGCGCTCATGAGGAGGCGGTGGCCAGGCTGGGGCAGGCGAAGCTCGAGGCAGCGGCGCTGACGGCCGAGGGGGAGAACACTGCGGTCGCCCAAGCGCGGGAAACACTCGCGCGGGCACAATACGACCTCGACCATGCCGCGGTGCGGGCGCCGGCGGACGGAATGGTGCAGCAGTTGGCGCTTAGGCCAGGAGCTCGCGTGGCCGCGGCGCCGCTACGCGCAGCCCTCTCGTTTGTCGATTCGACGAGCACGCGCGTGTCGATGGCCGTTTCCCAGAATCAGCTCCGCTTCGTGCATAAGGGGCAACCCGCCGAAATTGTGCTTAAGTATCTGCCCGGCATGACGCTGCGGGCCGAAGTGGTAGGCATTGCTCCTGTTACGTCCGGAGGCCAGGTGCGGAGCTCGGGAGTCATCGAGGACGTTTCGGCCCGGGAGTCACAAGCGGAACCGGTTCAGGTCGTTCTCAAGCTAAACGACGATCGTGTTTCGGCGGCGGACCTGCCAGGCGGGGCGGTTGGCACTGCGGCGATTTACACCGACCATGTCACGTTCACGCACGTGATCCGCCGCGTCATGCTGCGTATGACATCGTGGCTGAATTACCTTTGGTAACGCTTGCCTCGCTGCTCGGCTTCAAAACTCCGCGCTCCCCGGCGTCCGTGGAAATGGAATCACATCGCGGGTGCCGCTGAAAGCCGGTGATGAAGTGCAACGGCCGCCGACACATTTACGGCGCCAAAACAAATCATGCACTCCGCATGCTGGAGGGGTGGCTCGGGGCCGCCGCACCATACGAGTGGCGGCCACTTGGCAACTTGCCAGCCAGCCCGTGGTGCTTTTATTGGAGCCTTGGGCGCAAGCACCAGAGCCGGCCCCTGTAGTGGCCGTGTTGCAGCTACTTCAGGTCGATCACAACTTTCTCGATCTTGCCGGTGAATTTGAACGGCGATCGATAGTCCGCCTTGACCCGTTAGCCCGTTAGCCGGAGTCTTCGCCGATGCCGATCGTGTCGATGCCAAACCGGCCGGCGACGATCTGTTCGCAATCGGCGCGGCCGGAATCCTTTCAATCAATCGGAGAGCAGGAGTAGCGATTTCGCCTTCTTGAGCATCTGCAGGTCCGCGGCCGCGAGTTTTTCAGGGGCGAGGTCGATCACGACCTGCTTGATCGTCCCCCCGAACCGGAACGGAGCCTTGTAGGCGTCGCTCACCGGCGAGCCGGTGTCCTCGCCCGTGTCGAACGTCTCGTCGGCCGAGTATTTACCCAGGACCGTCTTCTCGATCCGGCCTTTCGCCACTTCCTTGTCATCCACGAAAAGTGTGCCGGTGCCCCCCTTGCCGCCGCCGCCGCCGCCGTACTTGAACTCGAAGCGGACGGCGTGCTTGCCGGGCGTCAACTTGTCCTTGGCGGCGATTTTGAACCGCTCGACGGTGAAATAGTTGTACTCGTAGGTCGGCTTGCCATCCTTGACGAACAGAGCGTAGCCGCCAACTGTCCCGCCGGCCGCGACCAGCACGCCGTCGGCCCCGCCTTTCGGGATGTCCACGTCCACGGTGATGGTGTGAGACTTATTCTTCACGTTCGGCGACGAGCTTTCCGGCACGCGTCGGACGCCGGGGAAGTAGTTGAACTTGGTCCGCCCCTCGATCAGGCTCGGCCGCATGGAGGGATCGCCCCGTTCGATGAATCGGTCGTCGAGAGGCAGGACGTTGTACTTGGTCGCCTCGATCCAGAAGAGGTCCTGGAGTTCCTTGAGCTTCTGCGGGTTTTTCGCGGCCAGGTCGTTCGCCTCGCTGAAGTCGTCGTCCAAGTTGTAGAGCTGCCACACGTCCTTGTCGAAGTCGGAGGAGCCGATATTCTCCCACGGCAGCCGGCCGTGCCGGCAGGTCGCGATCCAGCCGTTGTCATAGACCGCCCGGTTGCCGAACATCTCGAAGTACTGCGTCTGGCGGTTGCCCGTGGCCTTCGCGTCGGCGAAGGAATACACCATGCTGACGCCCTCGATGGGTTTCTGCGTGACGCCGTTGACCGAAGTGGGTTCCGGAATGCCGGCCGCATCGAGGATCGTCGGAACCACGTCGATCACGTGGTGAAACTGCGTCCGCACCCCGCCGACATCCTTGATCCTCTTCGGCCACGAGACCACCAGCGGGTTGCGCACCCCGCCGAGGTGGCTGGCGACCTGTTTGCCCCACTGGAACGGCGTGTTCATTGCCCACGCCCAGCCGACCGGGTAGTGGTTGTAGGACTTCGGCCCGCCGATATCGTCGATGTGCTTGAGGGCGTAGGCGGTGTCTTCCGTGGCGCCGTTGAGGCACGACATTTCATTGAAGACTCCGTTGAGCGTGCCCTCCATCGAGGCGCCGTTATCGCCGATCTCCCAGAAGATAAGCGTGTTGTCGAGCTGGCCCATGTCCTCGATCGCTTGAATGACGCGGCCCACTTCGTGGTCGGTCTGGGCGGTGTAGGCGGCGAACGCCTCCATCAGCCTTGCGGCGACTTTCTTTTGATCGTCGGTGAGCGAATCCCACGCAGGAATTTCCTTCGGTCGCTGGGTCAGCTTGGTGTCTTTCGGGATAACTCCGAGTTCCAGCTGGCGCTTGTAGGTCTGTTCGCGATACTTGTCCCAGCCCTGGTCGAACTTGCCCTTGAACTTCGTCATCCATTCCTTGGGAACGTGGTGCGGGGCATGGGTGGCGCCGGGAGCGTAGTAGACGAAGAATGGCCGGTCCGGCGTGATCGACTTCTGCCGGCGCACATAGTCGATGGCCTTGTTGGCCAGGTGCTCGTTGAGGGTATAGCTCTCTTCGCGGCCCTTGGGCACCTCCATCTCTACGGGCGTCGTGCCGTCGTAGAGGGCCGGCTGCCACTGGTTCGCCTCGCCGCCGATGAAACCATAGAAGTGGTCGAAGCCCTGCATGTTCGGCCAGCGGTCGTAGGGGCCGGAGATGCTGGTCTCCCAGTCGGCGATGTTGTGGTTCTTGCCGAAGAACGCGGTGCTGTAGCCGTTTTGACGGAGGATTTCCGAGCCCATCGCACAATTCTTCGGCACCTGCCCGGTATAACCTGGGAAACTGCTGCCCAGTTCGGTGATACAGCCCGTCGCCGCCGAGTGGTGATTGCGGCCCGTGAGCAGGGCCGCCCGCGTCGGGGAGCAAAGCGCGGTCGTGTGGAAGCGCGTGTACTTCAGGCCGTTTTTGGCGAGTTTGTCCAGGTTGGGGGTCGGCACCTGTCCGCCGAAGGTGCCCCACTGCCCGAAGCCGCAGTCATCGATGAGGATGAGGAGCACGTTCGGCGCGCCGGCCGGGGCGTTGACGACGGGGATCTTGGAGGGTTTGGAGTCTTTGTAAGTCCGCCCGATGACGCCGTCGAACGGTGCGTCCGGTGGCGGCAGGATCGGGGCTAGCCCGGCCCCGCCCGCGGGCACGGAAGTTTGTTTGTCCTCGGCCAGTGCCTCGGCCAGTGTGCCGGACCAGGAAAACCAGCCGAGGGCACTGCCGACGGCGAGGAGCGCGGCAGAGAAGAGGATTCGCGAGCGCATGGTGTTCGCCTACGGTTGTGAGATTGAACGGGTACGCTGGTCGGGAAGCTCGCACCTGTGGCGCTTTATGAAAGCTACTTGAGATCGATTTTCACGTTGTCGATCTTGCCGGTGAACTTGAACGGCAGTTTGTAGGTGAAGTCCACCGCCGACCCGATGTCTTCCCCGATGTCGAGACCTTCACCCAACGAAAACTGTGCCGGGATCGTCTTGGCCAGCTTGCCTTTGGCGATGGTCTTGCCGTCGGCGGTCATGGTGATCGCTCCCCCCTTGCCTGCGCCCCCGCCGTCGTACTTGAAATCGACAGCGAGCTTCACCTTGCCCTTCGGCAACGCTTCCTTAGCGGCCGTCGTCATCCGATCGGTACCGAGGAAGTTGTAAACGAAGGTCGGCTTACCATCTTTCAGGTAGAGGCCGTACCCGCCCTCAAGGCCGCCGTGTGTCACGATCATCCCGTTCGTCTTGTCGTCCGTGAGTTCGATGTCGGCGGTGATCGTCCACGACTTGTTGATCATGGACGGCGAGGCCGCGTCCGGCACACCGATGGTACCGGGGAAATAGGTCATCGACTTTCGTCCGCGGATCAGGCTCGGCCGGCCCATCGCCTCGGAGTTGAACCGCTCGGTCGCTCGCCAGTCCAATGGGAGCACGTTGAACTTCGCCGCCTCCACCCACCACGAATCCTGAAGCTGGCGGAGCTTCTCGGGGTTCATGGCGGCGAGATCCTTCGACTGCGAGAAATCCTCGTTGATGTTGTAAAGCTCCCACTTCTGCTTGTCGGGGTCGAAGTCTCCGCGGTTCGGATTCCATGGCTCGAACGCCGTGGCCGACGCCATCCAGCCATCCTGATAGATGCCCCGGTTGACGAACATCTCGAAGTACTGTGTCTGGCGATGCTCCGGAGCTTTCGCGTCCGTGAACGTGGCCGCGAAACTTGCCCCCTCGATCGGCTTCTGATCGACCCCGTTGAGCACTCGCGGGGGGGTGATTCCGCACGCGTCGTAGATCGTCGGGACGATATCGACGACGTGCGTGAACTGCGAACGCAGACCGCCCTTGTCCTTGATCTTTGCCGGCCACGAGATGATCATCGGGTTGCGGGTCCCACCGAAGTGCGAGGCCACCTGCTTGGTCCACTGGAACGGCGTGTTCATGGCGTGAGCCCACGCGCTCGGGAAATGGTTGAAGTGCTTCGGCCCGCCGAGCTCGTCGATCGCCTTAATGTTGTCCTGCCACTTCTCCGAAAAGCCGTTGAAGATCATATTCTCGCACAGCGACCCTTCGATGCCGCCCTCAGCGCTCGAGCCGTTGTCGCCAGCGATGTAGATGAACAGCGTGTTATCCGCGTCCGGCAGTTCCTTGACCGCGTCGATGATGCGTCCCATATGATGGTCGACGTGGGCGCCGTAGGCGCAGAACACTTCCATCATGCGGGCATACAGCTTCTTTTGGTCCGCGTTGAGTGAATCCCAGGCTGGCAGGCCTTTCGATCGCTCGGTCAGTTTTGTGTTCTCCGGAATGATGCCGAGTTTCTTCTGGCGGGCGATTGTTTCCTCGCGATACTTGTCCCAACCACCGTCGAACTTGCCCTTGAACTTTTCGATCCACTCTTTCGGGGCGTGGTGCGGGGCGTGCGTTGCTCCGGGGGCGACGTACAGGAAGAACGGCTTGTCCGGCGCGATGCTCTTCATCTTGCGGACCCAGGCGATCGACTTGTCCGCGAGGTCTTCAGTCAGGTGGTAGTTCGGGTCGGTCGAGGCGGGGACGAGGTTGCGATTCTCGATCAGGATCGGGTTCCAGTGATTCATGTCGCCGGCGTTGAACCCGTAGAAGTACTCGAAGCCCAAACCGTTGGCCCAGCGATCGAACGGACCGGCCGCGCTCGTTTCCCAAGGTGGGGTGTTGTGGTTCTTACCAATCCAGGCAGTGCTGTACCCATTCTGCCAGAGCACCTCGCCGACGGTCCCGCAACTCTTCGGCATCACACCCGTATAACCGTCGTAGCCCGTGGCGAGCTCTGTAATGCCAGCGAACGTGGCCGAGTGGTGATTGCGTCCGGTGATGAGCGCCGCCCGCGTCGGGCTGCACAGGGCCGTGGTGTGGAAGCGGTTGTACCGCAGCCCCTCGGACGCGAGCTTGTCCATCGTCGGCGACGGCACTCCACCACCGAAGGTGCTAAATTGGCCGAAGCCGACGTCGTCGAGCAGGATCAGCACGATGTTCGGAGCGCCTTTCGGGGCCTTGATCGGCTGCGGAAACTGCGGTTGGTCTGAATCCTTGAACGTGCGGCCGACGTTCCCTTTGAAGTGGAAATCGGGACGCGGCAGTGTTAGCGGTGTCTCTCCCGAATTGGGATTGGATTTGGTTTGCGCTCTGCTACTGGGAGTCAGTCCTCCGAAAAGCAGAATAGCCGCAGCACCGATCACCGTGAAAATGCTAAATGACATGCGCACGGGTGTTCTCCTGGAGACGCGTCGTAACCTGCTGGAGGTTAGCGGTTAGAAAAGAGTCCTGGGTCTTATGCCCCGCACCGGGGAGCGGTGAATCCGGAGGCCCGTAAGAAATCTTCTTATGGCCGCGCACACGCTGAGCGCAGGCGAGTTGTCTTCACTCCATGCGTAGTGCGACAAGCAGCCCCAGGACGATTCCAACGCAGTCCAGTCGACGCGGCATGACTCGACTCCAAATCGCTCAGAAGCTCGCCACCAAGTTGTTCGTCAGCGCCCTCGCCCTGATCACTGCCGTCGGACCCCAACTGAGCCTGGGCGGACCCCAGTACGTCGTCTTACCGTGAGGACGCCGACTCGACCGTTTACTACGACCTCCGCGGCCACCTGGGTGAGCGGACGCATGTGCTAGCGACACCGACTACACGGACCAGGCCGCCGTCAATTGGTTCCCCCACGGCACCAAGAGGTTCCGCATCGAGGTCCGCAACCTCGGCAGCGTCTACAACCAATTCTAGATCGCCGTCTTCTAGCACCGCTCGAACGACCAAGAAACACGTGGCGGCGTCCAAACGCGGACGCCGCCACCGTCGTTTCCCGACGGAATCAGCGACCGCGCCGACGCATGATGGGGGAAAAAGCTCCCACGATGTTAGCTGCCCAAAAGGCTCGAATGAATACTGCACAATCGTTCAGAGCCGCGCAGGAAACTAACCGCCCTGGATTAGCGGTGGGAGCATTGTCGCATGGTGATGAGCGGCTGCGTCCTCAGCCATGAAATCCGAGCATCGAAGGGTGCGCGGTCGCTTGTAGCGCATCAAGAAATTGGCATATGCTAGCGACCGATGGGCGAGATTCTCTTGAGGCGTCTAGATGTCCTTAGTCCCGCCGCCCGAAATCGGCCAACTTGTTCAGGTTCGAGCGCGCCCTGAGGTCGTGAGCGAACTGGAGCCAAGCACCCTGCCCTTCCCGGCGGCCAAACTGCCCCTCGCGGGCTTCACCTTGGCCTGGCCAGCAACTGCTGCACCCACCGATGAATTCGGGTCGGCTGGACGTTCAGCTCTTCGGCCAGCGCGCTCACCGCCTCCTTGCCCGCTCACATGCCGCGCACTACCTCCGCCTTCTGCTCCGGCCATGAAGTGCCTGCGAACGCGTATCTGAACCCAGTCTCCGATCAGGTCATGCTGACCCAACCGGCCCGCCGGTCCAATTTCGGCGGAAGCAGGCCAGGCCAGCCCAAACGCCTCGCACGACGCGATCGGTTCAAAAATAATTGACTCGCCGTACGCCGTGCGTTAGTTTTACGAAAGGGTCTCGTTTTTCCTTGATGTCCATTTCGGGGTCGAAAACCCGAATCAGCTTCTCGACGGATCGCCCATAGCTTGGGTAGCCGCACGAGTCTGAGAGATCTTTCTGGGAGGACAAGTCGTGGCTAGTCGACTCCCGCCTCTCTGTGCTGCGGATGTCAATTTGGTTGCCGGCTCGCCGGCATCGAGGGTCTCGTGCGCTACATCAAGGGCACAGTCGCGGTGGCGGTCCTGGTCGTGATGGTCGTCTTTGCGATGCAGAACCTGCAGATGATCGAGGTCTCGTTTTTGTCTTGGTCCATGTCCGTCCCCAAGGTGCTGGTCATTGGGGCGACCTACGTGTTGGGCATGGTGACCGGGGCTTGGCTGTTCGATTTTCTGCGGCTGCTGTTCAAGCGGAATGCGTCAACCGAGGAAAAGTAACGGCCCGCCGACCTTCGCTCAAAAGGTCCACTGCACCTGCGTATGAAAGCCAGCGCCCGAATTGTCGGGGTTTTCGATCGCTTTGTAATGGGTCTCGCGCCAAGTTGCTTCGAAGCCGATGCGGAGCGATTGGTTCAGGTCCCAAAGCAGGTTGGCGAAGATTGTGCTGTTGAAGGTCCGCCCCAAGGCGGTGGCGGTGGCGGCGACGTCGGCGTCGATCGGATCGTCGACGCCATAACCGACATGCGTGTGTAGGCGAGGGGTCCAGTAGTAAAAGGTTTCCAGCCATCCGCCGCTCGTCCTGATGCCGCGCAGCGTGTCGACATTGATCTCCTGGAGGATAGCGCCGTTGTAGGTGCCCAAGGTCTGGCCCGTATAGACTTCGCCGGCGAAGCCAAACTGCTCGGTGATCTTCCAGCGTCCGTCTGCCGCGAGCCCCCATACGTTGGCGACAACGCGCTCCCCGGGAGGCAGCGGCGTCGTGCGAATCTGGCCGACCACTCCGGAGATGCCAAATTCGAAAGGTCGCCGCGCTGCGGCGCCAGCGCCTTCAATCGCGCCCAGTCCCAAGGCAACTCGGCCCTCCACATTCGGCCAGCCATTGTCTTCACTCACGCGAAACGTGGGATCGATCGTTGTCGAGATCGGCTCGCTCAGTGCAGTCTGCAGGGTTAATTGCGCGTCGGACGAGAGATGCACGAATCGCTCGAGGCGCAACTGGCCGCGAAAGGAGTTGCCCGCGTTGCCCGAGGCCGCCAAGGCGGAGAAAGGCAGCATCGTCGGCAAGCCAGGCGCAAATACATCGAATTGCAGACCGGCCGCCATGCGCCAGTCATCATTCTTCAGTTCGCCGTAGGCTTGCAGCGGCAAGAAGCCGTATCGATCTGCAATCACGTTGTCGTTGAAGAGCATACCGACCACTGTGCCGCCGATCTGGAAGTCACCCAACTTCGGACCGACGAATGCAGCCCCCAGCGTTGTCTGCCGGGCGTGGATGTCGACAGTGTTCTGGTTAAGCCCCGTCAGCGAACCTGGCGCCAGAAAGAAGGGCACGCCAGGCGATACCGGACGTGCGCCGTTGAAGAGCATGTCGAGCTTCATTGTCCCGAACAAATAGATGTTGCTGTACGGGTTCAACATCGTGGCATGCGGACACTCGATGCACGGAGCATCGGTCGGTTGTGGCTGACAGGTCGAACACGCCGCGGGAGCGCTTTCGCAGTTCAAAAGTTGCGGGGCTTCTTCGGCCCCTGTCGCCGGCGGGTCCTCGAAATGGGCGGCGGCAATCACCTGCGAGGGCGACGAGTGTTCGCCGGACTTCGTTTCAGACGCAAATGGCTGGTCGGGCGTTTCCCATCGCAGCAGGCTCGCTGCTATCCACTCGGGCGAGACCTGCCCCGATGAGTCTCCGCGCTCTCCGAGCAGCCACGGCTGCGAAATCTCGGAGCCGGCGGACCTGGAAGGCGCCGCAGGATTTGCGGTCGTCGTCTGAGCGTTTGCAGGCACGCTCGAGGTCAGGACCTGGCCCAGGAGCGAGCAAAGAAAGATCGCGGAATACCCTCGCCTGGCAAACACGGCGCTCCCCCTTGTAAGGAGTCAGAGGTACTCGGGTCCGGTCGTGCCAATACTAAGCATTGGCGCCGATGGCACGAGCCATAAAGCCGTGCTGAATGTAACAATCGGTACCGGCAGCGGTTGGCGGGCAGTAACGACCCAAGTCGTCCGATTATTCCGCCGTTCAGGTCGCCCCAAACCGCATAGTCTGTTGCCGGCCGACCGGTGGATAGACGCGGGCAGCTTTGCACTGGCAAACCCGCTGCCGACGCACCGCCACCCAGACCCGACGGGTGGGTGATCCAAGGCAGTCGTCGGGCGAGTGCGTGAGCCGGCTTGCAGCTCTCGGTTACTTGGCCTTGCCGTCCGGTTTGGGCTCTTCCAGCCGCACCAGCAGCACTTGCTGGGTTTGGCCGGCGTCGAAGTGGACCAGAGCCGGCGCCGTGTCTTCCGTGAGGTTGATGATCCCCGTTTCCATGATCGGCCGCTGCTTGCCGGCCACGACCCAGGCCGCCCGCTGCGATTGCTTGTCGACCATCCCTTCCAGGGTTTGGGTCGCGTCGGTCGTGGCGTTGTGGAGCGTGCCGGTGATCAAGCCTTCCTTGCTCACCGCCAACTGTACGAAGAGCGAAGGATCGGGGCCGGTGGCCTTGCCGTCTGACGTGAGCGCGAACACCCCCAGCGGCATCCACTCGGCTTTGTCGGGGGCGACCTTGGGAGCGCTGTCGACGATGACTTCGGCTTGTTGGGCGTAGTCTTCGGCCGAAGCCACGGGCTGCCCGTCGGAGTAGACCGAGTCGTCCTGGTAGTACACGTTGTCGCCGTACGAATAGGCGACGGGATCGCTCCAACCATAGCCCACCCAGTTGGTCAGGCCACCCCAGGTGGCCCAGCGGAAGGGCCGCGTGATTCCCCAGGCGGCCCAGCCGGGATGGTCCGACCAAAAGTCCAGCCGGGGGTTGTTGTCGTTCACCTGGTTCCGCACCTCATCCCGCCGCGATTCACGGTTTTGCGCGAACTGTTCACGGTTCTCAATGCGGTTGGGCCGGTTTTCGGCTCGCGCGCCCACGGCTGCGCGATCTGCCGCACCCAGTCGCTCTGCGGCGCCGGGCCGACGGTCGCCCGCGGCGGCCGCCACCGCGCCAGGTCGGGCCGCAGGTCCACGCCGAATCGCGCAGGAAGTCGGCTGCTGCGCCGCCCGCCGCGCCCGCGGCGACCGAGCGTGGCAAGGTTGCCGGCGCCCGCTCGCCGGCAGCGTTCGGGCGCGCGCCGCCGAGCGCCCAGATCGAGGAAGTCCTGCACCTGGCCGGTGCTCGGCCGCGCGGCAGCGCCGGCGCCTGGTCGCGCGGGCTGCGTACCCGCGGTCGGCCTGGTGCCCGTGGCGGGGCGAGTGCCGGCGCTGGGGCGCGTGCCTGCGGCAGGACGAGCAGCAGCCGTTGCCGGGCGCGGCAGCGGCGGGCCGTGCCGCGCTGGGGCGGGGGGCCGCGGTATGCGCGGCCGGCCGGCTCACCGAAGGCGTGCGGGCGGCTGAAGGGCGAGCACCGCCCCCTCCTCCTCCGCGCGATCCACCGCCGCCCCGTCCGCCACCTCCCCCGCCTCCACCGCGGGCCAACATTTCCCCGGCGGCAATCAACACGATTGCCAGCGACGCCAGCAGCCACAAGGTCCGTTTCACGTTAGGTCTCCTCCTTCGAGGGTTTGTTTTGGGAAATGCGCTTCGCCTGGGCTCAGCACCGGAGTCAGTCGGCTTTTTCCTGGCGCACGACCAACACCTCGTCGACGCTGGGCAACAGCTCACCGCCGGCAGCGCGGTCGACCGACTGCCAGGTGAACGAGTTCCCGTCCACAGGCGTGATGATGTTCACCGCCGAAGATTTCTGTCCGTCGGGCAGGATGCCCGTGGTGCGGATGTGCCAAGCCTGGCCCTGCTTCTTCCAGAAGCCCTCGCCGAAGCCGCCCTCGGAATCGAAGACCCACGAACGGATCCGCTGCGCCGCCGGGTCCCAGCCGATGATCTGCATGCCGGCCAGTTCAACCCGGTCGCGCACCTTGATCGCGAAGGAGCGGACCATGAAGCGGCGATTCTTTGTCCATTGGCACTTGGTCTCGATCGTGTCCTGGTCGTCGCGATCGACCCAGTCGCCGATCATCCACTCGAGTTCTCGCAACTGCTCGGGCTGGCTCACTGCGACCGGAATGTCCTCCTCGGTCACGCGGTCGAGCAGCCAGTGGCCGTCGCGCTTGGTGTAGACGGCGCTGTAGTTCGACTCCTCGAGCGGCTGATCGGGCCGAGAGACCTTGGCCGTTCCCCGTTCGATGGCGACGTTGGGCGAAACGAACTGGATGACGTCGGAGTGCGCCTCGAGCTTGGCGCCCTTGGCGTCGGCAAAGACCTCGGCGAATTGCGCTTCGATCGCCTCCCGGCCCGCCGCCTGCTCGCCGCTCTGCGGATTGGTGTACACGGCCTCCGGCGACCAGAGGGCCGCCAGCCCCTTGGCGTCGCCTTGGTTGAAGGCGGCGACATAAGCGTCCACGGCCTTGCGAACGGCCGCTTCGTCCGCGGCCTGTGGTTCGGTATCATCTGCCCGCGCAGTAGCCAAGCCCCAGGCCGCCAGCAAGGCGGCGAGCAGCACGCATTTCATGGATCTCTCCTTGGGTGAGGGGCTGACGCAACGGCGGTCGGCCCCCGGGGAACTCTGGGCGTGACTAGCAACAGGCGTACCTTGCGGCCTGCACATAGCGCGTTCGGCGAGTCTGCACTCGACGGGGAACGCTGATCGCTGAACGGATCAAGGCGCCATTTCGGCAGTTGGCGTGCCCGCGGAGAATTTGCTGCGGGTGGCGAGAATCGCGCTCCGCGAGGAGATCCGCTACAACTAAGCCTTCCACCGACTCGGGCCATTTCGCGCGCCTTGCGCAAGACTGCGCGCCGCGAGGCAGGGGCACTGCCGCACACCGCTTATGCTAACGGTCCAAAACACTGTGTCGAGCAGGAAAGTGCGGAGAATCTGAAATCGAGAGTGCCTCCCGTCATCGCTCGGGAACGGGCTATGGAGCCAGAAGATCTACTACCACCTGCTGAACGGCGGGTTGCGGCTGCCTCCATCGGCCGGCAGCGCCTCGGGAGTGTTGCCCAATCCCGTGGGCTATAACCGGGTGTACGTGCAACTTTCCGGCGACCTCGACTACGACGCCTGGGAAGAAGGGTTGCGCGCGGGCCGCTCGTTCGTGACCAACGGGCCCCTACTGTTGGTGCAGGCGAATGAGCGGTGGCCGGGGCACGAGTTTCAGCTGGCCGCAGGCCCGCTCGTCGTCGAGCTCGATGTGCAGCTTTGGTCCCGCGATCGGGTTCCTAGCGTGCAGGTGAGGTACAACGGCCAGGTGTTCAGGAGGCAAAGATCGACGATCAACAAGGCGGCCGAGCGAAGCTGCGTGTGACCGTTCCTCGGCCGGGCTGGTTCCTGGTGCGAGCGATTACCGAGCGGCCGGAGACGTTTCGATTTGCCTCGACCGGGCCGTTCCATGTCGTGGGCCCGGCGGGCGAGCGGCAGGTCAGCCGCCGTTCGACGCAGTTCTTCATCGACTGGGTCGAACAGCGGATCGGCTGCATCGAGGCCAACCTGCCCGATGCGGCGCAGCGACGCGCGGTGCTTGCCGATCAGCAAACCGCGCTGGACTTCTGGAAGGGTCGGAACGCACAGGCCACCGATGACTAGCCCGGACAGCCTGCCACGCGCACTATCAGACAAGCTTAGCCAGCGTGTCGAGCATTTGCTTCGCGGCTTCCACAGAGCCGGCTTCGCTGACGAGCTGCTTGGCGGTCAGCAGGGCAGCCAAAGACACGCCGCCGTTCGCTGGCTTGCGTCCCGTTCGACCAGGCCGCCGCGCTCCGTTGCTGCTTCCGACAGCTCCATTGGCCCGCGCCCGTACTGTGCTGACCATCTGGGCGCTCACCTTGACCTTCTTTGCGGCAAGGTGGGCGATGATGTCACGATTACGGGCTTCGGCGCCCAGGTCGGTGAGGGCGGCTCGGATGGCGTCGGACTTGCTCTTCTTGCGGCGGGCCATGGGGTTATTCCTTCAGTGGTCTAGTTGGATTGCCTCTAGTGTTCTTCACGCCCGCGCCGCGGTCAAACCCAGCGACTTCGGTCCCGCGCCTCCGTGGGCCTGTGGCCAAGTCACGTGTACTTCCTGTACTGAGAAACCCCCGCAGTACTGCGCTAAACTAAGCACTTATGCGACAGAATGAGCTAACTTGCATTGTCCCGCGGCTGATGATAAGGTGCTGGCGCAGAAAAGCTTGCGGGCAAAAGAGCAAGTCGAGCGGGATATTTTCGCAATGCAGAGGTCGAGGGTTCGACTCCCTTCCGCTCCACTTGTTATAAGTTTCGCCGAAGCCTTCGCTTAGGTTACCTGCCGACGGTCGGCAGTGCGGCCTGGAAGTTCTGACAAGAACGGTACATGTACCGTTCTCATAGCTTCAAGGAGATGCACATGCCCCGTCGGCGTTCGCCTCCGTCCTATCGTCTGCATAAGGCGCGCGGCTGCGCCGTGGTCACGATCCATGGTCGCAACCACTATCTCGGCCCCTACGGCTCCGAGGAGAGCTACGAGCGGTACTCTCGGCTAATCGCTCTTTGGCGACCCGATGGTGCTTCTCAATGGGCGCTACCTCCTGGGCTGACGCCGCGCTGGGATCTCACGATCACCGAGCCCATCGCTCTTTACTGGCCCTACGCACAGGGCTACTGCGTCAAGGACGGTGGACGATTTGCTGTGATTCGCTTCTTAGTTAGGCGTCATGGACGCGAAGAAGGCTAATGCGAAAGAGTCCAAGCTCCGCGAGTGGCTGAAGGCTCGCGGCATCGAGGGTGAAGAGACGTCCGAGCGGGCGGGGTATGACCCACCATTTATGCCGGGTCCGCTGCGTCGGCACGAAGTTCTGATTCGGCTCAAACCTGCGGCTCATTCGACCGCCACCTCCGACAAGTCGAATGCGAATTGACGGCGCGAGGCTCTCGGACACGGTGTGCACGAGACGTTAGAAATCGGGGCAGCTTGTGACGGGCTCCATCCCTGTCCCGGCGGGGGCGTTTGCGAATCGGAGAGGATGTTGTCGGAGCCGGGTCTCCTCGGCCGCTCGAGCCGCGTCAAACAATGGCTCGCCGAAAATGGGGCCGTGGTCTGAGGGAGTTGCAAGAGGCGAGGGCGGCGGTCAGAGCCGTCCTCGATCGCCCTCCTCCTCTTCCCCAAACGCCGCGTCGATCGCCAGGGCGAAACGAGCTGCGTCGGCATCGTACGGGGCCGTGCGCAGCGTGGCCTCTGGTTGCTGGGCCGCCCTTGGCGCCGCGCCGGGCGTGCCGAGGTTCTGCTTGAGGAGGCCGAAGTCGGCCAGGCCCACCAGACCATCGCCGGTCAGGTCTCCTTCGCGGCGTGTGCCGGGGCCGCCGAAGTGGGTTTTCACGGTGGCGAAATCGGCCAGGTCGATGTGGCGGTCGCCGTTGGTGTCGCCTGGCGTGGCGGGCAGCCACCAGGCCTCGCGGCCATGCTCGGGATCCCAGGCGGAGAAGTAGAGGTCGCCGTCGAGATTCACAAGGCTGGCGGGCGCGGCGCCTTGCGGGCCCGGCAGCACATCGGCAGCGAGTTGCGTACCTGCCGCCGTTCCATCGCTCTGCCAAAGCTCATAACCGTGGTCCTGGTCCCAGGCGGTGAAGTAGAGCGTGCCGTTCACGTCGAGCAGGTTGCCCGGGTACTGCGGCAGGTCGCTCACCAGGGCCGTCGCGCCGGTCTCAACGTCGTAGCGCCAGAGGTGTCGGCCGCGGCCGTCGTTGGCGGCGAAGTAGACCTGCGTGCCGATCGGAGTGAGCCAGTAGGGGTCGGACGGTAGCGTGAACTGCCCGATGTCGGCCAGCATCTGCGTGCCGAAGGAAGTGCCGTCGCTCGTCCAGGGCTCGCGCCCGTGTTCGCCGTCGTTGGCGGCGAAATAGAGCGTATCGTCCAAGACGGCCAGCGCCGACGGGTCTGATCCGTTCGAGCCCGCGTTCACGTCGGCCAGGGGATGCGTGCCGGGGTCGGCGCCGTCGCTGATCCACAACTCCCAGCCGCGCGAAGGTTCGTAGGCAGCGAACACGAGCTTGTCGCCCCAAGCGGTGTGCCACTGTTGTGAGCTACCTTGCGGCCCAGGCAGGATGTCGCGCACGAGCGCCGTGCCCAAGGGCGTGCCGTCGCTGACCCAGAGTTCGCGGCCGTGCAAGGCATCGGCGGCCGAGAAGTAGAGCCGGCTGCCAATGACGGCGAAGGGCCAGATGCCGCTGTCCGGCGCATAGGGACTGCGCAGTTGGCGCGTACTGACCTGCGTTCCGTCGGTGCGCCACAGGGCTTGGCCTTGCGGCTCGTTGACGACGAAGAACAAGCCGCTCTCCGCGGCGCGGAGTGCCTGGGGAGAACCGCTGTCGAGACCTGGCCGTGCGTCCAACAGCAGCTTCGTGCCGGCCGGCGTGCCATCGCTAGTCCAGAGCTCGGCGCCGTGCAGGCCGTCGTCGGCCACGAAAAAGGCCTGGTCGTTCCAAGTGGTGATTTCGTGCGGATAGGAGCCCGGCGTGTTCTGGTTGATATCGGCCACGAGCCGCGTCCCCTGCGGCGTGCCGTCGCTGGTCCAGGGTTCGGCGCCGTGAGCGGGGTCGCTCGAGGTGAAGTAGAGCGCGTTGCCGAAGGCGGCAGGGCGCGTATAAGCGGTATTGGCCTGCAAGAGCTTTGGCCCAGCCGCTGTGCCATCGGTGCGGTAGAGATTGACCACCCCCTGGGCGTCGCTGGCGTTGAAGACCAGGTCGTCGCCGAAGACGGTGAGCCAAGACGGATTGCTCCAGGCGGGACCCGGCAGCACGTCGTGCAGCAGCAGCGTGCCGGCGTCGGTGCCGTCGGTGATCCACAGCTCGCGGCCGCGGGTCGGTTCGTACGCGGCGAAGACGAGTTGGCCGCGCCAGGCCGTGAGCTCGCTCGGATCGGAGCTGGCGCCGTCGCGGTTGATGTCGCGGACCAGGCGCGGCGCGTTCGACGCGGCGTCGACCACCCAGAGTTCGCGACCGTGCTGCGGACCGCTGGCGGTAAAGTACAGCTGGTTGCCGACGACCGTGAGGTTGCTGAGGCCTGGGCTATTCGGCCCTGGCCAGAGATCGGCGACCATCCGCGCATCTCCCGCGTCGTCGACTCGCCACAGCTCACGACCATGCTCGCTGTCCTCGGCCGTGAAGTACGTCCAGGCGCCGAGACCCACGAAGTCGGCGGGATTGGAGGAGGGGAGCGGATTGACCACCAGGGCGTCGATCGCATGCGTGCCGGCGATCGTGCCGTCGCTGGTCCAGAGTTGGTTATCGGCCGAGAAGTAGAGGCGGCCATCGAGCCCCGATGGAGCGTCAAAGAAGGTTTGGGCCGTGAAGAACAACTGCGTGCCGGCCGCTGTGCCGTCGCTCTGCCACAGCTCGAAGCGGTTATCTCCCTGGATCCAGAAGTAGGCAGCACCGGCAAGTGCAGTCATCTGACCGAGAATGCCGTTGGGGGCGCTCTTGATCAGGACCGTGCCGGCCGCCGTGCCGTCGGTGGCCCACAGTCCGCGTTCACCGGCGGCCGTCTGACCCTGGAACAGCAAGTGGCCGGGGACCTCGACGCCCGTGGTCAGATTTGCCAACGGACTCGCATCGGCGACGACATGGGTGCCCTCGGCCGTGCCATTGCTGCGCCAAAGCTGTGGGCCACCGACGCCGTCGTCGGCCGCGAAATAGAGCGCGCCTTTCCAAACGGCGAGAGGAACTGGACTCGAGTCTTGCGTAGGCGGGCCGATCGGCGATCGGACCGGGTGGGCGCCGCCTGTCGTGCGATCAATGGTCCAGGCCTCTAAGCCGTGTTGACCATCGTTCGCCGCGAAATAAAGCTGCCCATTGACATTGGTCAGTCGCTGGGGCTTTGTGGTCCAATCGCCGAAGCTGTTCGGGTCTGGATCGGCGAAGACCACCGTGCCTGCGAGCGTGCCATCGCTCTTCCAGAGAACGAAGCCACTCGTTGAAGTAGATGCGTCCTGAGCGGCAAGGTAAAGCGAGCGATCGACCGCAACCAACTCCCAGGGAGTTGCAGGGTAAGGGAGACCGGGGTGGGAGGGATCGTAGCCAAAGGTTACTTGCTCCGTTCCCAAAGGTGTTCCGTCGCTCTTCCAAAGTTCGGGCGGGCCAAATCCGCCGCCAGCGAGCGCGGTTCCAGACAGGAAGTAGAGAACGCCGTTCAGGGCGGTGAACTGGGGTCGGACTTGTTCACCCGTAAGAAACAACCGGTTGTTGAGCAGTACAGTGCCCTGGTAGGTCCCGTCGCTGCGCCACAACTCTCCCAGCGGATCGCCAGATCGAGATCGTCGAAAGAAGAGCATGCCGTTCACATCCGTCGGCTCGAGCATGGAGAAGTCGCTCGGCTGGTCCGACACGCGGAGCGTTCCGGCTTCGCTGCCATCGGTGCGCCACAGTTCCCGTCCATGTTCGCCATCGTCGGCGGTGAAGAACACTTGGCTGCCAACTTGGGTGATCTGCCGCGGATAAGATCCAGTTGCTCCCGGCTTGATGTCGCGCACGATCGCCGTGCCCGCGGGAGTGCCGTCGCTCCGCCAAAGCTCTACGCCGTGCCCCTCGTCGGCGAGCGTGAAAAACCACTTGCCGTTTGCGGTGGTCAAGAGGCTAGGAGATGGGGCATCGATGCCCGGAAATAGGTCGAGGGGCGCCGTACCCTCCGCCGTGCCATCGCTCGTCCAGAGCCCCGTGTGGACTCCGTCATCGGCGGTGAAGTACAGCGTGTCGTGCAAGCTGATCAATTGAGAAAGGAAAAATCTCTCCGCGCCGGCGAAGCCATCCTTCACCTTCATGGCGGTGGCCGAGCCCCCATCGGCCATCCAGAGCTCGCGGCGGCGATCCGCATCGCGGGCCACGAAAAACAGCGTTCCTCCCACGTCAGTCAACTCGCTGGGGTCGAGGAAACCGCCCTGGACTTGCACGGTCCCGGCAGTCGTGCCATCGGTCCGCCAGAGTTGCTTGTTCGAAACCAAGTAGGTCCAGGCCCCCGCGCCCACGAAAATGGACGGATTCGGCAAGGGCTTGCCGATGGCCTGGGCGTTCAAGTCGGCGACCAGTTGCGTACCGGCCGCGGCGCCGTCGCTGCGCCACAATTCGCGGCCATGCTCGGGGTCGTTTGCGCTGAACGTGAGCAGATCGCCCACCGCGCGGAGGGTCCCTGGGTCGGAGCCAACGGCGCCGGGCCAGAGATCGGCAACCAATACCGTGCCGCTCGTGGTCCCATCACTTTTCCAGAGCTCTCGGCCGTGTTTGCCATCGTCGGCTGAGAAGAACAGCGCGTCCCCCACACCGCAGAATCCGCTGGGGAAGGACCCATTTCCCCCACGGAAAATGTCCTTCACCAGCCGCGTTCCCCCGGCCGTGCCGTCGCTCGCCCAGAGTTCGCGGTCTAGGTTCTCCAGGCCGGCGACAAAATACACCGCGTCTTGAAAGACTGTTAGCTCACCCGGGCCGAACGAAAAGCGGCTGTTGAGCGAGCGGGTGCCTGCGGCCGTCCCGTCGCTTCGCCAAAGAGCCTGGACGTTGTTCGGCCCGGACGCTGAGAACAGCAACTGGTCGCCCAGAGCGGTGAGCCAGGAAGGGCTGGAGCCATTCGGACCCGGGACGATGTCTTTGACCAACCGCGTTCCTGCCGACGTGCCGTCGCTGACCCACAATTCTTGTCCATGCGCGGGGTCGCTGGCCGTGAAGTAGACGAGGTTGCCGACCTGGGTGAATTGCCCGGCGTTCGAGGCCTGCACGATCTCGGCCCGTACGTCGGCCACGAGCACGGTGCCGTCGGCAGTCCCGTCGCTCTTCCAGATTTCTCGACCGTGGAGGCCATCGTCGGCCGAGAAGAAAAGGGTGTCCCCCACGACGCGGAGGCCGCTGGGACCGGACCAGGCGCCGTCGTATTTGACTACGAGCGTTCCCGCGTCCGTTCCATCGCTCTTCCAGAGATGACGGCCATAGTTGACGATGTAACCGGCGAAGTACACGACGCCCTGGAAGACAGTGAGCTCCGTGGGCATTGCCAACTCGTTGACCAGCCGCCGCGTACCGGTCGCCGTGCCGTCGCTCCGCCAGAGGGTCGGGCCGAAATTGGGCGAGGACGCCGAGAACAACACCTGGTCGTTCAGGGCGGTGAGCCAAGAAATGTTCGTGGTGTCAGGGCCAGGGGCGATGTCCAGCACCAGTTGCGTGCCCGCCGCAGTGCCGTCGGTTTTCCAGAGCTCCTGCCCATGGACTCCATCGTCGGCCACGAAGTAGGTGGCGCTGCCGGCCCTTACGTACTGAGTGGCGAAGGAGGCCACCGTGAACGCCGCGCCGATGTCGGCGAGGAGAGACGTGCCGGCTTCAGTGCCATCGGAAGTCCACAACTCTCGGCCATGCTGGCCGTCGTCGGCCGCGAACAGCAGCTTGTCGCCCAGGGCGCGGAAGTCGCCGGGATCGGAGCTGGGGGCGCCGGGCCAGATGTCTTTCACGCGGGTCGTGCCGCCGCGCGTGCCGTCGGACTTCCAAAGTTCCCGTCCGCTTGAATTGTCGCCTGCGGTGAAGAACAACTGGCTGCCAACCGCTCGCAAGCTGGCCGGGTAGGAGCCGCCTCCCCCAGGATTGATGTCGCGGACCATGACGGTTCCCGACTTGGTCCCGTCAGCCCGCCATAGCTCGCGGCCACGTTGGCCACCATCGAAGGCAGTAAAGTAGGCCAAGTTGCCCAGGACGGTTAGTTCGCTCGGCTGCGACCAATTCGCTCCCGGGACGATGTCGCGGAGCAGTACCGTGCCCGCGGGGGTCCCGTCGCTGGTCCAGAGCTCGCCGCCGGCGAGGCCATCGTCGGCCGTGAACAGCAGCCGGCCCCCCAGATCCTGCTGCTCGCCCACCCAACCGTTGAATCCCTCGCGCAGCAGCGTCGGCCCGTCGGTCCGCCAGAGGGCTCGTCGACCCGCCGGATCGCTGGTCCAGAAGTAGTTCACGTCGCCGGCGCGGAAGAATGTTCCTGGATTGGAGCCTTCGGGACGCTGGACTGCGTTGAGGTCCGCGGCAAGCTTGGTCCCTTCGGCCGTGCCGTCGGTGACCCACAGCTCGCGGCCATGCACCACGTCGTCGGCCGTGAACAGCAACTGGTCGCCCACCGCGCGCAACTGGTCGGGGTTCGACCCCCCGCCGCCGGGCAGCAGATCTTTCACCAGCCGTGTGCCGGCCGCCGTGCCGTCGCTCTGCCAGAGCTCGCGGCCGTGTTGGCCATCGTCGGAAGTGAAGAAGAGCAGGTCGCCCACGCCGATCAGCGACTGCGGGTTCGACCACCCGCCGCCGGGGAAGATGTCTTTGAGCCGGCGCGTGCCGCTGGAAGTGCCATCGGTCTGCCAGAGCTCCCGGCCCGCTTCGCCGTCGTAAGCGCTGAAGAATACCCTGCCCGCCGCTGCCGTGAGCTCGAGGGGAGTATCGAGGCGCACGCTGATCGGCAAAGTGCCGCCGGCCGTACCATCGGTTTTCCAGAGCGTGTTTTGGATTCCCTGCGTGCCGAAGTAGAGCTCGTCGCCCACCGGCAGCAGGTTGGTGTTGATCCATTGGCCGGTGTCCTTGAGCAGGGCGGTGCCCGCTTCCGTGCCATCGCTTGTCCAGAGCGCGCTGCCGGAGACGAACAGGAGCTTGTCAGCAAACACCCGCAAGCGATCGATGGCGCCCAGGCGTTTGACGAGGGCCGCGCCGCCCGGGGCGTCGGGGTCGTGTCGGTACAAGCCCCATCCTGCGTTGTCATACGCGGCGAAGTAGGCGGCGCCTTGGAACTCGACAAAATCCCGCGGGGCGCTGTCGGCTGTGGCCGAGACGACGTCGGCCAAGAGGGCGGTCCCCTCAGACGTGCCGTCGGTCGACCAGGGCTCCATTCCATGTTGGCCGTCGTCGGCCGAAAAGATCAGCCGGCTTCCCAGCGTCACGCCCGTCGCGCCCAGTTGCTGGATCGAGGCGCTCAGCAGTTGCGTGCCGGCCTCCGAGCCGTCGCTGGCCCACAGCCGCGGCGTGTTGTTCTCGTCCTGGGCCTGGAAGATCAGCTTCTCGCCGTGGACCCCTGCGCGCCCGGCGAACGACGGGTACGAGCCGCCGTTGGGGTTGAAGTCCTTGACGATCACCGTCCCCGCGGCCGTACCATCGCTGCGCCACAGTTCGCGGCCGCCGTGATCGGGATCCAGGGCCGAAAAGTAAAGTTGGCCGTTTTCGACCGCCAGCTGCCAAGGGTCGGACCAGGAGTAAGGGTCGGAGGGCGCCGTGAGGTCCTTGACCTGCATGGTCCCCGTCTCCGTGCCGTCGGTGCTCCACAGCTCGAGGCCCGTCTGACCGTCGTTGGCGGCAAACAACAGCCGATCGCCCAACGGCGTCCGCACGGTCGGTCGGCGGCTTCCATACCACCCCCAGGCTGGCTGGAGGCCATCGCCATTGAGGTTGACGTCGCGCACGAGCACCGTGCCGTCGGCCGTGCCGTCGCTCTTCCACAGTTCGCGGCCGTGGTCGGGGTCCCAGGAAGAGAAGTAGAGCTCGTTGCCGGCGACGACCAAGCCTTGGGGGTCGATACCGGCGTCAGGGTTGTCCTTGACCGAGTGCGTGCCCGCCTGCGTGCCGTCGGTCTGCCAGAGCTCCAAGGGCGTTTGACCGTCGTTGGCGGCAAAGAACAGGTAGCCGCCGAACTCGGTGAATTCAGGGTTCGCTCCCCGTTGATACCAGCCCCCCTCCCGCGGAAAGACTTCCTTCACGAGCACGGTGCCGTCGGCGGTTCCGTCGCTCTTCCAGAGGGTGCGGCCATGTTGGCCATCATCGGCCACGAAGTAGACCGCGTCGTGAAAGGCCTTGAGCCAGCGCGGGTCGGAGTAGTTTCCATCGGGGTTGATGTCCCGCACGAGGACGGTGCCCGCCTCCGTGCCGTCGGTCTTCCACAGCTCGCGCCCCTTCTGACCGTCGTTGGCCACGAAGTAAAGGGTATTGCCGATCACGGCCGTGTGCTGGAGGTCGGGCAGCCCCCCGTCGGGACCCTCCCAAATGTCCTTCACGCGACGCGTGCCCGCGGCGGTGCCGTCGCTCCGCCACAGTTCCTGTCCCCCGTCGCCGTCGATCGCGGGGAAGTAGAGGACCCCGCCGACCACGGCGGTGCGCGACAACCGGTTCTGCAGCCCCCCGTCGGCTCCGGGCCAAAGGTCTGCCACCAGAACGGTGCCGGCCGGCGTGCCGTCGGTCCGCCAGAGTTCGCGGCCGTGCTCGGGGTCCTCGGCCGCGAAGAAGGCCGAGTTGCCCACCGCCACGTAGTCGGCCGGATTCGACGACAGGCTGGCCTGATTCAGATCGCCCAAAAATTCCGGGCCGATCGCCAACAGGCGGCGGTCTTCGAGTTGTTCCAGTCGAAGACGCGACCCGAACGCCGCCCGGAGGCGCTCACCGGTCCCTGGAGGGCTCGCCGATGGGGCGCCCAGGGGCGTTCGCCGCGAACGCGAGCGAGGTTCTCCGTGGTGCGCCATCGCAAAGGTCTCCTTCGAGCGCGCCCCCCAGGTGGCCAAGGCCAGCCGCAGCCCGCCGCCGGGCGGCCCTGACGGTCAGGCTAAGGACGCTGTAGGGGGGTGGTCAAGACAATTCGCTGATAGATTGGCAATAAGTTGATAGAACGCGACGTCCGCTTACCGATTTTGGCATCACGAAGCTGACTCAAGGCGGAGGATCATGTTCACCGTTCCTGATACCGGGTCGGCCACCCGGCTTGGTTCCGGCTGGTTCCCTAATACGTAGAGGTGAACGGCGCGCGAAGCGCGCACGAAAAGAGAAGAATTAATCGCGGCGAGCAGAAAAGAAACCCGCCGGCAGGCTCGGTAAAGCTGCCGACGGGTTTTCTGAGGCCGACCGTCAATGCCACTGAGGGTCAGGCCTCACTCCGAAAGTTGACGCACGACGCGGTTGCCGCCGTTGAACTGGCTGTCTGCCAAGCGCGGTCGAGCGGCGGCCGAGCACAAGGAGCGCGATCGCACCGCATGCCGCCAAGGTCAGGCTGCTCGGCTCCGGTACGGCCGCCGGTGCGCTCTTGCCGAAGTTGTCTTTCAGCAGGCCGAAGTCGGAGAGGTCCACCGTTCCGTTGCCGCTGAAGTCGCCGTCGGTGAAGTGGCCGTCCTTGCCGAAGTTCGCCTTGAGCATGCCGAAGTCGGCCAGGTCCACTTTGCCGTCGACATTGGCGTCGCCCGGAGCCGCGGTGTGCAGCGATAGGTTGTCGAGGCCGAAGGTCCAGCCGACGACGTCGGTCTCGCTGGGCGGCACGAAGCGCAGCCGCAGCGTGGCGCCTTCGGGAATGCTCACGTTGAGCGGCCCGCTGTCGAATGAGCCCCGGTTGGCCGGATCATTGCCGTTGAGGCCGCTGCCAATCTCTGGGAATACGAGCTTCTCGCCGGTCGTGGCCCGGCCCAGGTCAGCCACTTTCTCGAACCCCTTGCCGGTGTCGGCCTCGAGGATCACGTTGAAGGCCGCTTCGCCCGGCGTGGCCGCCAGGCTCTTGGCGACCTGCCAGGCCTCAACGTCGACCGCCAGCCGCAGCGCCTGCACAGGTCCGCCATTTACATGCGCGCGGAACTGCAGTTCCCCGGTCTCGAGCTGCGTTTCCCCCGTGGCCAAGGCGCGGTCTGAGTTCCCCGACGAGCCGGCGTTGAAGGCGCCGGCGTACTGGTGGCTTGCGGCGGGAAACTTCTGGGTCGTGGCATTGTTGAAGATCACGTCGTTGGCAGTGAAGGTCCAGCCGCCTGGGAACGCCTGATCGGCGGTTTTGCTCGTGTTCCCAAGCGAGTCGAAGTTCTGCTGGTAGGCGCTCCCGTGTCCCGTCAGCGGCACGGCGGAGAAGGGGAGGACGGGGGCCTGGTAGAGATCCCAGGTCGTGTTTTGCGGACCGCCATTGGGGCTTTCGGCACGGTTAAAGTAGAGCGTCGAACCGTCGGCTGACAGGAAGGGGTCCGTTTCGTAGCCAGCGGCTAGATTGATCGTGTCCCCCAAGTTGACCGGCTTCGACCAGCCGCCCTGGCCATCGCGCTGGGCGAAGTAAATGTCGGAGGAATCTCCGCGCAAGTCAGGCAGATCCGCGTGGCTTCCGGCGTACCAGGTCAGCTCGAGAAACAGTCCCTTCCCATCCGTGGTCACCCCCGGGGCAGACTCCCATAAGTAGTGCGCGGGGTCTGAAGTGGAAAACTCGGCGATGGGTTCCGCCACTCCCCAGGGTTCGTTCACACCGGCCCGGTGCGAGACGTAGACGTCGGAATCGCGTGGGTTCAGGTGGACGCGCTGAAAGTACAGGGACAGGCCGTCGGCGGAGACTTCCGGGCGGCCAAGGCCCGCTGCGTCCGTAGGCGGTTTGAGACCTGTGATTTCCGAGGGCGCTCCGAACGGCGCATCGCGAGATGGGCGAGTGGCCGCAAAAACACCTTGAATCGGCCACCTGTCTTCCTCCGAAGGCATCGAAGCGCCATTCGGTGCTCGCCCGAAATAGAGCGTCAGGCCGTCGGCCGAAATGCTCGGTGCGCTATCGCCCCACGTATCGGGAGGCGCCAACTCGGCGAGACTGTGGGGCGTTCCGAACGCGTCGCTCGTCGTGGCGCGCCGGGCCGTATAGATTTCCGACGAGGTTCTCAGGTCGGTTGCGGGATCCCAAGTAGTCCGGGCGAAGAACGCCTCGAGGCCATCCGGAGTGAGCGACACTTGGATGTCACCAAAGCCCGGGGCGTTCAGCTCCGCGACGGGCGTAGCCGGACCGAACAGGAACTGGGGCGGAGCGGCCGGCAGCCGAGCGGCGAGGCCAACCGCGACAACGGTGAGCACAATCAGGGCAAGGGGCTGCGATAGGTCAAGAGGCTTGGTCACACGGCGGAGGATCATGTCCATGTTCCTTGGTCGCAAAGTTCGTCACCGATTGGCCCCGCGCCGGCCCCCAAGTACATAGAGGCAAATGGCGCGAAAAGCGCGCGCGAGGAATGCCGGACCGCTCTGCCACAAAAGCGGGCCCTGTGGCCAGAGGGCTCGACGGGGAAGGGAGTTGCGCGGGGAAGATGTTTCCGCGAGGATTACACCCTTGCCGAACCAAGGAATGTGGGCGTCGACGAGTCCCACTCCACCGCGTGCCGCCACTGCACACTCAAGATTAGTCGGATTCCGTCTTCTTGGCGGCCCGCCATAAGCGAATCGTCTTATCACGGCTGCCAGAGATGAGCGTTTGGCCGTCGGCTGAGAAAGCAACCGAGAGGACGTGCCCTGAATGGCCTCGTAGCGCCGCGCGCTCCTGCCCCGTCGGCACGTCCCACAACCTCACCGTTTCGTCGTAGCTGGCCGACGCCAACGTTCGGCCGTCGGGTGAAAACGACACCGAGTAGACGTAGTCCACATGACCGCTGAGCTTCCGCAGTTCTCCGTCCGAAGCCCAGTTCCACAACCGGATCGATCGGTCAAGGGACTCTCCTCCGTCGACAAAGGCCAAGGTCTGGCCGTCCGGCGAAAACACCATGGACTCCGCGCCCACGCCGTCAGCAATAGGAGCGTGGGAGCTAAGGAGCTCGAATGTGTGCAGATCATAAACTTCGATCGCGCCATCGTCGCGATCCACCGCCACTGCGCGGCCATCTGGCGAAACGGCCGCCGCAACTCCGCTGATTTTCTCCAACATTCGATCGCTTTGGAGCGAGTCTAGATCCCAGACTCGCAACGTTGCGTCGTGGCCGGAGGAGACGAGCTCGCCGCCGTCTGGCGTGAAAGCGACGGTGAAGACCCAGCCGGTATGGCCTTGCAGTACGCCCTTGTTCTCGCCCGTGGTCGTGTCCCAGAGTCTTATCATGTGGTCCTTGCCGCCCGTGGCCAGCGTCGTCCCGCCGGCGTCGAACGCCACGCACCAGACATTCCCCGCATGCGCGGCAAGCGTCTGCAAGGTGCGACCGGATTCGATGTCCCAGAGCTTCACCGTACCGTCGTCGGCGCCAGAAGCTGCTCGTTTGCCATCTGGCGAGGCCGCCACGCAGAATATTCCGAACTGATGCCCGCGTAAAACATGGGGCGATGCGGGCGCCGAGAGATCCCAAACCCTTACAAGCGAATCCGCGCCCCCTGCCGCCAACGTTCGGCCGTCGTGGGAGAACGCTACCGCATGCACCGCTCCTGAACTTCCCACGAGCGCGTCTTGTTCCTCGAACCGCTCGGTATCCCAGAGCTTGACCATTCCATCGTGGCTTGCTGAAGCTAACAGCCTGCCGTCGCTCGAGAGAGCCAGCGAACTGATCTGCTTCAAATGGCCTGCTCGCGTGTGCCGCGGCAAGTGGGAAGTCAGGTCCCAGACCACGATCGTTCCCGCCGTCCCCCCGGTGACCAGCGATTTGCCATCGGGCGCAAAACACAGGGGCGCGACGTAACCACAATCGCCGTTCAACGCGAAGCGCAGGTCGCCAGTGCTCGGGTTGAAGAGCGACACGCGCCCGTTCGCGTCGGCCGAGGCTAGCGTATGTCCGTCTCGCGAAAACGACAGCCCAAAAGAGGGCGAATTCTCAACGTGAAGCTCTCGCGACGCCCACGACTTTGTGTCCCAGAGACGGATCACACGATGCTCGTCCGCGGCTGCGGCCAGGATTCGACCGTCGGGGGAGAAGGCCAGGGCGCTGTTTGCGAAGGATTCGTCTGGCGCGCTAAACAGCGGTTCACCGTTGGCTAAATTACAGACCTTCACGGCGTAGTCGGTTCGATACGCAAGGGCGTTGCCGTCGGTTGAGAATGCCACTGCGTTCACCCAGCCGTTCGTGACAAATGCCGTCGGCAGCCGTTTCCCAGTCGCCAGGTTCCAAAATTTGATGTGGTTGGGACGGGCGTCCCCTCCTGCGACAAGGCGGCTGGAATCAGGAGACACGGCGAGGCAATGAACCCTCGTCCCATAGGCCAAGGTGCGCTGGGAGGCGCCGCGCTGGCACTGTCTCCACAAGTAGTACCATTCGAAGCCGCGCAAGTCCTCACGCCCGTCCCGCGGGCGGTGCCGATTCAGCAGATCCATGACCTGGCCAACGCTCCCCTGCTCCAGCGCCTCAACCGCATTACGCATGTCCGAGAAATAGAGCCGCCGATAGGTGTCTCGCTGCTCTAGCTGCGCCGCGCGGCCGCGTTCCACCTCGCGCACAGCAACCAGGGCCGCTCCGACCGCGACCAGCGCGATCGCTAAGACCAGGCCTGCCTGCGTCGGCCTGCGCCGGCACCAGCGCCAAGCGTGTTCCACACGCCCCACCGGCCGGGCGAGGATTGGCTCTTGGCTCAGATACCGCCCCAGGTCGTCGGCCAGGGCCGCGGCCGTCGCGTAGCGGCCGGCTGGCTCTTTTTCCAAGCACTTGAGGCAAATCGTTTCCAGGTCGCGGGGCACGCGGCCATTGAGTCGGCGGGGCGCAGGCGGAGCGTCTTGCAGGATCTGGGCCACGAGCCGCTCCACGCTGCCGCGAAAGGGCAGCTCTCCGGTCAGCAACTGAAACAGGATCACCCCCAGCGAATAGATGTCGCTGCGTGGGTCGGCCGCGTGGCCTTCGCCGCGGGCCAGCTCGGGCGACATGTAGGCCGGCGTGCCCAGAATCTGCCCCGCGAGCGTCAGCGTCGCCTCGCCGGCCAGGCGGCGGGCCAGGCCGAAGTCTGCCACATGCGGGGCGCCGTCGCGGTCGAGCAGGATGTTCTCCGGCTTGAGGTCGCGGTGAACGACGCCTTGTTCGTGGGCATGGTGCAGAGCCAGCGCGATCGCCCGGCAGAGCACCGCCGCCTCGCGGACGGTCATTCGCTGCTCGGTCAGCCAGTCGGCCAGCGAAACCCCCTCGATCAAGTCGCTGACGATATAGACCGTCTCCCCCTCGCGCCCTACTTCGTGGACGCTGACGATCTGCGGGTGACGCAGTTGAGCGGCAGTGCGCGCCTCGCGCAGGAACTGCTCGGTCTCGGCGGGGTCGAGTCGTCCGCGGCGCGGCGTCTTGATGGCGACCACTCGATCCAATTCGTGATCGCGGGCCTTCCACACCGCGCCGAAGCCTCCCTCGCCGAGGAGTTCCAGGAGTTCGAAGTGCCCCAGGCGGCGCGGAGCGTCCACCGCGTCGCGCTCACCGCCCACCAGGCTGAAGCGGCTGCCGCAGGAGCTGCAGGTCAGGTCGGCCAACGAATCGCGCTGGTGAACGTCGGTCGGCGTATGGCAGTCGGGACAGCGGACCCGCAGCGGCGATTCGCCGCGGGCCGGGGCCGATCCCCGCGACTCGGCTTCGCGCCAAGCCGCCTCGAGCAGGCGGAGCTTATCCAGTTCTGCGGCCAGCTCCGGCATCAAATCGGGATGAGCGGCGACGATCGTCTGCTCGAGAATCGGCTCCCCCGCCAAGCGGCGGCGAAAGCAGTCCTGCACGACGCACCGGGCCTGTTCGGCCCGTCGCGTCCTCCGCGCGGAACTGGATCCAGGAGTGTCGATCACGGTGGCGACTCGAGCGAGTGGGGGCTCGTCTGGGGGATTCTCAAGGCTTGCGAGCGAACCAGCGCGAGGAATGGCCCAGCGCGTCCCGCAAGCCGGCCTTCGCCCGGTGCAGCAGTCCGCGGACGGCGCCCGGCGAACGCTCGAGCGCTCCGGCCGTAGCGTCGAGCGACCGCCCTTCGAGAAAATGGAGCCGCACCGCTTGCCGCTGGTCGTGGGGCAGGCCGGCGATTCCCACCTGCATGGCCCGCGCGGCCTCTTGACCCGCCAGCGCGCCGCTGGCCGTGCCTGCCTGGGAATCGGCCAATCGCTCGCACAAATCGATCAGAGAGCTTGGCTGCACTGTCGCGGCCAGGACACGCTGCATGCGGCCGCCACGCTTCTGTGCCCCGCAATGCTCGACGGTGCGGAGAATTTCATGGTCGGCGATGGCCCACAGCCAATTGCGAAACGAGCCGGAACCTTGCGCGCGAAAGCCGTGGATTCCGCGGATGGCCTGCACCAACGTTTCTTGCACGACGTCGTCTGGGGCGACCAGTCCGCGGACGTCGTCAGGCAGCTTGGCGCTCACATGACGCTCGAGGCCGTCGAAATGCGCCAACAGCAGATCGCCCAGTGCCGCCCGATCGCCGCCGACGGCTCGTTCAACGAGTTCCGCATGCGCACTCTCGGACATCGAATCGAGCACGGCTGTCATCCCTCGCAGGAAACACGAAGTCGCGCTATTGTAACAAGCGGACAAACGGTCTGCCCACGACGATCGAGTCATCGAACCAGGACCGTGCATCCTTCCGTTAAGGGAGCCAGCTGCTACGCTGGCTATGGCTTGGTGGGAGCGCGAGTGAGTCGTTAGGTTGCGAACCTTCTTGATGTTGTAACGCTCCCTGCAGCGCTCGATGGCTGGACGTTAGCCTCGAGGGCCTCTATGCAGACGGCGGCCTGAAGCCACCAGGAAAGCGCGGCCCAACAGGAGCACGACCGTAGAGGGTCGGGTAAAACGGCTCGCTCCGTGTGGGCCAGTATGCCACGAGCCGGAAAAGGTCCGAGTCGACCGGCCAGCCGAGTTCTCGCTCCTTGCCTTCGAAATCCCCGGTTCGCGTGCCGATGAACTCATCGGACTCGATCCCTCTCTTTGGCGTCGCCGTCGCCGATAGCCCTCGTCCCTGGCGCCTGAAAGGCGGTTCGCCAAGGTCGCCGCCGAACTGACCGGCGGCGTCATCCACCTGCGCGCGGGACGATTTGCCCGCGTGTTCCCTGCGCGGCGGAGGAGGAACCGTGAGAAGGAACACGGTGCGTCGCCGATGTTCATCGCCAGGATCTAACGCTGCCCGCCCCGTGCAGGGGTCCGCGAGACTCGACCAAGGACCCGAGGCTCTCCCTTGCTCGCGCTGCGGGCTCGTAGGGATCGGGCAACCCGACCTTCCCAAGGTGACAGGCCGCTAGGCTGCCGTCTGTTTCCGCAGCTCGCTCATCATGAAGCTGATAGCCCGCGAGTACTCCCGCAGCGCGTCGCCCAGGCGTTGCTGTTCGCTGGCGGCCATGGCCGAGTGTTGCATCGCCTCGAAGCGTGGCCAGTCGATCCGCCACTTCTCTTCCGACGCCGCTTCGCGGAGCTGACCGGTAAGCCGAGCGAACTCGGCCACGAGCGTTGGGCTGGGCCGGCTGTCGACGCTCACGTAAGGGGCCCGCCCGCGCGGCGCCGGAGTGGACGCAGGCTCGTCAGACGGCGGCCCGTCGCTCACGGTGGAACGGGTGAACGCCCAGGTGGCGGCGCCGCCGGCCAAGATGGCGAAGAACCCGCCCACGGCCCACTGCTGACCGAACAAGAGAATCGCGGCCAAGAACGCCGACACGCCGCACACGAGCCAGGGCCACGGATTGCTGCTTTTCCGCAGCGTGGGCCGCGCAGTCACGGGCGCTTCTCCCCCCGCGCCAGTAACGCGGACTACGATCACCGTGACGTTGTCGGGACCGCCCCGCAGGTTCGCCAAATCCACCAGCGTCCGCACCGATTCCTGCGGGTTCATCGTCATCAGGATCGCGCCCATCTCGCGGTCGCTCACCTGGCCCGACAGGCCGTCGCTGCACAGCAAGAAGGTGTCGCCCACCTCGAGCGGCACCGGCCCCTCGACGTCGACCTGCACCTGGGCGTTCGGGCCCAACGAGCGGGTGATGATGTTGCGCGGGATGAAGCTGCTCACCGAATCCTTCGAGAGCTGCCCGGCAGCGGTCATCTCCCAGACGAGACTATGGTCGAAGGTGAGCTGGTCGAATTGCCCGCCCCGCAGCCGATAGACGCGGCTGTCGCCCACGTGCCCGATCCAGGCGGCGCCGTTCGAGAGGGCCAGGGTGCTGGCCGTGGTGCCCATGCCGTGGAAGTCGGGGTTGGCCTGACCACGGTCGTGGATGCGGGTATTGGCCTCGAGCAGTGCTTGGCGAAGCGCGTCGGGCGGATCGAGATCGGGAATCTTGTAGTAGGCGTGGGCGACCGTTTCGGCCGCCATGCGGCTTGCCAGCTCGCCGGCGGCGTGGGCGCCCATGCCGTCGGCGACGATGAACAAGTCGCCGCGGTCGGTGCGGGGCGCGTCGCCCTCGACCACCGAGGCCATCGAGTCCTGGTTATTGCTGCGGCGCAGGCCGATGTCGGACAGTGCGGCATGATCGAGCCGCAACGGTTCGGTGGCCTCGTCCCGCATGGCAACAAGAAGGAAAGGGGTGGCGCTGCGAAGGTTTGGGGGAAGGGCCGCTACGGGCGGCGGGATGCGAAACCAGCGAGTTTTCGGCCCACTCGTATTTTATCGGCCAGCCGCCGCGCAATGAAGCGTTCGGCGCCGGCCTCGGCCCAGTCGGCCGGATCGTGCTGATTCTCTCGCCCGGGGGGCGGTTCCACCGGTGCGAGGAGTGTCGGTCGTGACGAACCGCGGCCCAGGTCCGCTGGCCCCTCGTCCGGTCTCAGCCAATTCCTGGGGGCGTCCTCCGCATTCGCCGCACCGCCCGTAGAATGGGGTAGCGAACCGATCCCCGGCCCCGCCGCTTCGAGCGCCCCTGTGACCCAGGACTTCACCCCCCACGATCTCCAGGCCATCGAGGCCGACACCCAGGCCATCGGCCGGCACGTCTTCGCGCGGCGCTCGGCCGGCGAGCCCACGATCCTCGAGCGCCGCTGGTGGGACGACCGCATCATGGCCTGGGCCATGCAGGACGAGTCGGTCAAGGTGCAGATGTTTCGCTTCATCGACGTGCTCCCCATGCTGGGAGACAGCGTCTCGGTGACGCGCCACCTGCACGAGTACTTCGACGAAGTGGCTCAGCACTTGCCCTCCGCCGTGCGGCTGGGCATGGCGGTGGCTTCGCCGGGGTCGCTCGCCGGACGGGCCGTGGCGATTGCCGCCCGGCGCAACGCCCTGGGGCATGCCCGCCGGTTCATCGCCGGCACGAACACGGCCGAAGTGGTGGCCGCCGCCAAGCGCGAGCGGCGGCTGCTGCGCGGCTTCACGCTCGACCTGCTGGGCGAGGCGGTGACGAGCGAGCCCGAAGCCGAGCGCTATTTGCAGCAGTACCTGGCGATGATCGACGATCTCGGCCCGCTGGCGGCGGCCTGGCCCGAGGTTCCGCAGATCGACCAGGCGGCTGAAGGCAAACTGCCGCGGCTGAATCTTTCGGTCAAGCTCACGGCCCTCGACAGCCAGTTCGATTCCCTCGACTGGCAAGGCACCACCGACCGCGTGGCGGCGCGGCTGCGGCAAATCCTGCGGGCAGCGCGGCGACAGGGAGCCTACATCCACGTCGACATGGAGTCGTACGAGGTCAAGGACCTCACGCTGCACATCTTTCAAACGGTGCTCGCCGAAGAGGAGTTCCGCGCCTGGCCCGACGTGGGCATCGTCATCCAGTGCTACCTCAAGGACTCCGGGCGCGATCTGACGGCGCTCCGCGATTGGGCCCGCGCACGGGGGACGCCCGTGTGGGTGCGGCTCGTAAAGGGGGCCTACTGGGACTACGAAACGGCGCACGCGGCCGCCGTCGGCTGGCCCGTGCCCGTTTACGAGCAAAAGTGGCAGACTGACGCCAACTACGAAGCGCAAACGCGCTTCCTGCTGCAGAATTACGAACACCTGCGGCCGGCGCTCGGCAGCCACAACGTGCGCTCGCTCGCCCATGGCATCGCCGTCGCTCAGCGCCTCGGGCTCCCTCAGAACGCCCTCGAGTTGCAAATGCTCTATGGCATGGGGGACGCCGAGAAGCAGGCCTTCGTCGACCTGGGCTACCGGATGCGGGTGTACATGCCGTTCGGCGAGTTGATCCCCGGCATGGCCTACCTGGTGCGGCGGCTCTTGGAAAACACTTCGAACGATTCCTTTCTCCGGGCAGGCTTTGCCGAAGATTTGCCCGTGGAGCAACTGCTGATGAATCCCGAACGCACGTTCCCCCGCGGCAACGGCGCGGCGGCTACCGCCGTGGCCCCAGCGCCTTTTCAGCCGGCCATCGCCAACGAGCCGGTGTGGGACTTTTCCCTGGCGGAGCACCGCGAGCGAGTGTTGCAGACGCTGGCCGAGGTGCGCGGGCGGCTGGGCAAACACTACCCGCTCGTGATCGGCGGGGTCCGGGTCGAAGCGGCCGAGCGGATAACTTCGCTCGATCCCTCGGAGACCACGCGCATCGTCGGCACAGCGGCCGCCGCCAGCGCCGAGCAGGCCCGCTCGGCCGTGCAGGCGGCGCGCGCCGCGCTGCCCGACTGGGCTGCGCTGGGGGCCGAGCGGCGGGCCGAATTCCTGCGGAAGACGGCCGCCGTATTGCGGCGGCGGCGAGCGGAGCTGATCGCCTGGGAAATCTACGAGTGCGGCAAGACCTGGCGTGAGGCCGACGCCGACGTTTGCGAGGCGATCGACTTCTGCGAGTACTACGCGCAAGGCGCGATCGCCCTCGAGCAAGCACACGGGGCCGACGTGCCGGGGGAGGAAAACCGATTCCTCCATATTCCCCGCGGTGTCGCGGCGGTGATCGCGCCCTGGAACTTCCCGCTGGCGATCCTGACCGGCATGACCGCGGCGGCGCTGGCCACCGGCAACACCGTGGTGATGAAGCCGGCGGAGCAATCGCCCGTGGTCGGGGCGCAGCTCATGGCCGCCTTCGAAGAGGTGGAGCTGCCGCCGGGCGTGGCGAACTATCTGCCAGGTCTGGGGGAGACGGCAGGCGCCTCGCTCGTCGACGATCCGAACGTCGCGGTGATCGCCTTCACAGGCTCGCGGGCGGTGGGGCTGGCCATTCATCAGCGGGCAGCGCAGGTCTCGGCCTCGCTGAGCTACGTCAAGCGCGTCATCGCCGAGATGGGAGGCAAGAACGCCATCATCGTCGACGACGACGCCGACCTCGACGAAGCGGTGCTCGGCGTGATGCGGAGCGCCTTCGGCTACCAGGGCCAAAAATGCTCGGCCTGCTCGCGGGCAATCGTGCTGGGCTCGGTGTACGACGCGTTCCTGAACCGCTTTGTCGAAGCGACGCGCAGCCTCAAGGTGGGGCCGGCCGAAGACCCGGCTTCGCGGATCGGCCCGGTGATCGACGCCGAGTCGCTCGCGCGGATTCACAAGTACATCCGCCTCGGGCGCGAGGAGGGGCGCGAAGTGTTGGCTATCGACGTTGGCGACTTGGCGAAACGCGGCAACTACGTCGGCCCGCACATCTTTGCCGACGTGGCGCCTTCGGCCCGGATTGCCCAGGAAGAGATCTTTGGTCCGGTGTTGGCCGTGATCCGCGCGGCCGACTTCGACGAGGCGCTCCGGATCGCGAACGGCACCGAATACGCGCTCACCGGCGGCGTCTTTTCGCGGAGCCCCGTTCACCTCGATCAGGCGCGGCGGGCGTTCCTCGTCGGCAACCTGTATCTAAATCGGGGAACAACCGGGGCGCTCGTCGGCCGGCAGCCGTTCGGCGGGTTCAAAATGTCGGGCATCGGCAGCCAGGCCGGCGGGCCCGACTACCTGTTGCAGTTTGTGCTGCCACGCACGGTGACGGAGAACACGATGCGGCGGGGCTTCGCGCCGACGGCGGCGGCGGACGCCGATGCCTAGACCAGGAGACACGTGCTTTGTCACCGTTCAAAGTTCGCGTCGCCCTGTGATGTTAGCCCGCAAGTGTGCAAGCAAGGGCGCTGCTGTAGCCCGTCGCTGGCGGCGCCCCGTCCGCCCCGCTATCATCCGGGCACGCCTAAGCTGACGGGCGATGACCCAAGCCGTCGCGCAATCGCTGGAGGAGACGATGAGAAGCACATTTCTCGGGTTGACACTCGCTTTCGCTGCGCTCGCCGCCCCTGCTCGAGCCGCCGAACCCGTCACGCTCGACACGGCCGTCGATCCCGGCCCCAACGAGCGCGACGAGCCGTTGGCCGCGGCGATTTCGCTCGACTCCGCCCGGCGGTTCCTCGACTCCGCATCGCTCACCTGGCAGAAGGAGCAGCAGTGCTTCACCTGCCATACGAACTACGCCTACCTCTATGCCCGGCCGGCGCTCGGCGCGACGGACACCGCCCATCAACAGGTGCGGGCTTTCGCTGAGGATCTCGTCGCCAAACGCTGGCCGGCCGAAGGGCCGCGGTGGGACGCCGAGGTCGTCGCCACGGCTGCCGCGCTCGCGTTCAACGACGCCGCCACCACGGGCAAGCTTCATCCGCTCACCCGCACGGCGCTCGACCGGATGTGGACCGTGCAGAAGGAGCACGGCGGCTGGGACTGGATCAAGTGCGATTGGCCGCCCCTCGAATCGGACGACCACTACGGCGCCACGCTGGCCGCGATCGCCGTCGGCGTGGCCCCCGCAGGCTATGCGGAAACGCCGGCCGCCCAGCAAGGGCTTGCCCGCCTCCGAGACTATCTCACGAAGAATCCGCCTTCCACGCTCCACCACCGCGGCATGCTGCTATGGGCCGGCAGCTATTTGCCAGAGCTGCAAACCGCCGAAGACAAGACCGCCACGATCGCGGCGCTTCGCGCGCTGCAGCGCCCCGACGGCG
Source organism: Pirellulales bacterium (assembly GCA_044221365.1). GTDB lineage: Bacteria > Planctomycetota > Planctomycetia > Pirellulales > JBGAPH01 > JBGAPH01. The sequence goes on along the minus strand of JBGAPH010000030.1, from coordinate 24,848 downwards.
GGTGGGCGCTGGCGTCTTTGGGGGATTGGCGCCGGGAAGACGGCTCGCCGCAAGACACCGAAACGAGCGACGGCTACGGCACAGGCTTCGTCATCTACGTCCTCCGCCGCGCCGGCGTGCCGGCCGACGACCCGGCGCTCGCCCGCGGCGTGGACTGGCTGAAAACGCATCAGCGGCAAAGCGGCCGCTGGTACACCCGCTCGCTCCACCAGGACAGCGCCCACTACCTGACCCACGCGGGCTCGGCGATGGCCGTAATGGCGCTCGCCGCCTGCAAGGCGCTTTAAGCCAAATACCTGTAGGGTGGGTCAAGCGAAGCGCTGACCCGCTCCTGGAGCGCTCGCGGCGTAATTCGGTGGGTCTGCGCTTCGCTTGACCCACCCTGATATGGTTGGACCCGTCTAGGGGCGTCGATTCGTGTTTTTGTCGAGGCGCTCACATGGCTGCTTGGGCAGCCGCGGGAGACACGGTCGGACTGGGGCGACGGTGGATCAATCTGATATGCGTGGGTTGGTTACCACAGGACTGGATGCGTCGCGGGGCTGCCTCGCTCTACGGACGAGCGTCGTCCGGCTGGTGAAGAGCCGGCGGCTCCAGGGTGCGTCGAGGATTCCCCGCACCGTCAGACCGTGTCTCGCGCTGCTGCGGTTCTCCGAAGGGTTGTTGCCTAAACACTTGGCCCCCGAGCCCTGCCGCCGGCTTCGCCGTCGCCGTTCGTCCTTCACCCGGCTGAGGACGGACGGCGGCGGTGAAGCCGGTGGCAGGGCGGCCCTGCTGCTGGAGAGCCTGAGCTGGGGTCCGGCTCAGGCCGCGAGCGGCTGCTCCTCCTGGCCGATGGCCCACACGAAGCCGACCAACTCCCGCGCTAAGGCCACCACCATTTTCTGCGGGCTCTTGCCCTTGTGGAGCAGGTGATACATTCGCCGCGACAACCGCTGTTGCGCCCGCCAGGCGATCTGGCAGATCTGCGGCGCCAGGCCGGCTTGTCGCCGTTTGAGCGTCTCGCTCACGCAGGGCAAGTGGCGATAGTGCCAGGCCGCCTCGACCAGCGTGCGCCGCACGTGCGCGTTGCCGGTGCGGGTGATCGCGCCTTGCCGCCGCGAACCTCCCGAGCTGTGCTCCGACGGCACGAGGCCCACGTAGGCCATCAACTGCCGAGGATTCTCAAATCGCTTGAGATCTCCCAACTCCGCGGCCAACACCACTGCGCTCACCAGGCTCACGCCCCGCAGGGCCTGCAACGCGCGGATCAACGGCGCGAGCGCCGTGGTCTCCACCAGCTCCGCGATGTCTCGCGTCAGCCGTTCCACGCGCTCCGCCTGCCGCTCCACTTCATGCAGCGAATCGGCCAGCACGCGCCGCTGCGCCTCGTGCGCGAAGGCTTGTTGGCGGACCCAGGTCAGGTGCGCCTTGGTCCACGCCGTGCGGCCGGTCCAGCGCCGGTCGTGACGCAGCAAGAACTTGCTCAGCCGATGCCGCGCCGCCCGCTCCGTGCGCCGCGCGTCTTCGCGGGCCCGCTCCAAGTCGCGCAGGGCCTCGGTGGCTTCGTCCGGGGTCCAGACGGCCGTCAGGTCGCCCGATCGCAGGAAGTGGGCCAGCTTGGCCGCGTCGCGGCGGTCGGTCTTGATCCGCTGCCCCGCCCGCTGGGGCACCAGCGAGGGCGCCACCACCTGGCAAGCGTAGCCCGCCGCCGCCAGACGCCGCTGCAGCGTGTAGCCGGTGGGCCCCGCCTCGTAGCAGAGCTCGAGCCGGGCGCCTTCGGCCGAGAGCGCCTTCAGCTCCCGTTCGAGCCGCTTCCCGTCGTGCGGAATCGTCTTCCACACCCGAGCTTCGCTGCGGCCAGCGTCGGCGACTGCAATCACGATCGTGTCCTTGTGGACGTCCAGCCCGACGTAACGTACCTTCGATCTCATTGGACCAGTCCTCCCGTTGTGGCTCTGCGCGAAGGGCGAAACTCAAAATCACCCCAGCGTAACCCACGTCACACGTGAGCGACTGGTCCAACCATTTTGTCTACATCGTGACCCACCCAACCCCGCCAACCCTTGCCTTGCCCTCATGCCCAACGCCGCTCCCGATCCCTCGATCGTGCTCGATTTGCTCGAGGCCTTTCGCCGTTCGAAGACGATGTTCGCCGCCGTGAAGCTGGGCGTCTTCGATGCGCTGGCCAAAGGGCCGCAATCGCTGACGGCGCTTGCTGCTGAACTGCATGCGAGCGCAGACGGACTCGAGCGCCTACTCGACGCCTGCGTGGGCTTGGGGCTGCTCGAGCGCCGCGACGGTCGTTACGCGAACACGCCCGACTCCGAGGCCTATCTCTGCCGCCACAGCCCGCGCCGGCTGACCGGGTATTTGAACTACTCGAACGACGTGATGTGGAAGCTCTGGGAACACCTCGACGACGCCGTTCGCGAAGGGACGCATCGCTGGACGCAGGTGTACGGTTGGGACGGTCCGATCTTTCAGAACTTCTTTCGCGACGAGGCGGCCAAGCGCGAGTTCCTGCTCGGCATGCATGGCTTTGGCGTGATCAGCTCGCCGCAGATCGTGGCCGCCTTCGACCTCGGCCGCTTCCGTCGGCTCTGCGACCTCGGGGGCGCGACGGGGCACTTGGCGGTTGCTGCTTGCGAGCGCTATCCGGAGCTGCGGGCCGTGGTGTTCGACCTGCCGGAGGCCGTGCCGCTGGCCCGGGAGATGATCGCCCAAACGCCGGTCGCCACGCGGATCGAAGTGCAGGCAGGCGATTTCTTCAGCGACCCGCTGCCGGAGGCCGACCTGTATGCCTTGGGCCGCATCGTTCACGATTGGTCGGAGGCGAAAGCGCTCGCGCTTTTGAAGCGCATTCACGCCGCGTTGCCGGCCGGCGGCGCGCTGCTCATCGCCGAAAAGGTGCTCAACGACGACAAGCTCGGACCCCGCTGGGCCCAGATGCAAAGCTTGAACATGCTGACCTGCACCGAAGGGAAGGAGCGGACGCTGGGCGAGTACCGGGAGCTGCTCACGCAGGCCGGCTTCAGCCGCGTGGAAGGCCAGCGGACCACCGCGCCGCTCGACGCGGTATTGGCGACGAAGACTTCGTAGAATGGTTGGACCAGTCGCTCACGTGTGACGCGGGTTACGCTGGGGTGTTTCACCCTCTGGCATTACCGCTTGTCCCGCGTGAGCGAAGCGATCAAGCGTCGGCAAGTGGGCCTGACGCCGCAGGTCTGCCAAATCGCCGGGTGGGGCAACTTGGCGCCCACCTGCAGCAAGGCTCGCCAAAAAAAGCAATGACGCAGACAATCGACCTTTGAAGGGCGGGCACGGTGGGTCGAAGCTTGGCCCAATCTGCCGACGCCCGCGCCTCGGCCACGGCAGGAGTAGGCCGAATTTGCTTTCAATGCATTCAGGAATCGTCCGCTCCGCGCGAGCGAACGTGTTCGCTTCGTATGCTAAGCATGGCGCCTAGGCTAGCTGACGTATGCTCCTCTCTGCGGGTGGAGTTAGAATCGCCGACCACCCGGAGGTTATGGGGCAGCCAGTCCGCGGTGCAGAGAGGGACCCATGCTCGGACGCGCTGCTTCGATCTCTTGCGGGCGACGTACCGCGCTCGCAACTCGTGATGGCGGTGGTCTGAGAACGTCCCTCGCCTGCTCGGGACAAGAGCCGGCGCCGGCTCAGCCACTGGACTCGTTTCCGATGGGGCCGGGTCGATTGGTTTGCGCCGCCAACATCGGCGGCAAGGACTATCAAGTGTCTTTTGGACACCGGGTCCAACTTTGTGCTTCTGGACGAACGTGTCGAGCCCGAGGTGGCCCTCGGTCGAGGATATACGCCGCCGCGGAGTCGGCGGCGCTTGGCGACGAATCGGTCTTACACCTGTCAGGGAGGACGTTTGATGCACCGTCTGAAACGGGTCTTGCCGATCGTGTTGGGCGCTGTTTCGTGCTGGCTGGCAGCGGCGCGCGCGCAAGATGTAGAACTGTCCACGATCAAGGGGCCGGCGTACTCTCCGCCTCTAGTCGCTTTGCCCAGCCTGGCGGAAAACTTGGCCAACGGAATGCCGAAGCTCGAGCCGCCCAACCTCTTCGAGGGTCTGCAGACCCAGCCTGACGGAGCGCGAGCGGGCTCGGGCAAGACGGAAAGTTTCGCCGCGCCCCTCGAGGAGGGCAAGGCAGCGGCGGAAGAAGCGCGGAAGACGCTCGAAGGCGATCTCCCCAGCCGCGTGGGCTTGCTGGGGGACCCCGAGCGCATCGACGTCGCGTTCGAGCAGGGAGCTTCGTTCACCGCGGAGTCGATTCGGAAAGCAGTGCGCTGCAACGTCGTCGTTTCGTGGCACAGCGGACGGGCAGCCCCACTGGCCGACTACCTGCGCGCGCTCCGCAAGGCGGTCGCGGCGGGCTACAAGGGGGCGGGCTTCGCCCACGTCGAAGTCGCCGCTCGCAGAGCAGCTAACGAAGGCCGGATCGCGCTGAACATCCTCGAGGGTCCGCGCTACCGAACCGGCGCGGTCCACGTCCGGCAGGCGACGGGCGCCTACGATCCCGATGGCCTCGAGCCGCACATCCTGCGCGCTTTGACGTCGCCGCTGTCGGCCGAGCAGCGGCAAGTGGTGTTTACCGCGGATCCCGACTTCACCGCTGTCCCGCTCCCCTCCGCAAAGGACTCGGCAACCGCTAAGCCCGTGGTGTTGTGCGCCGCGGATCAATTCATCGAAGCCGATGAAGCAGGCCTGCTCGCCCGGCGAAGGTGCGTCGAGCTCGAGTGCGCCGAGCGCGGCCATCCCTTCGCGCAGGTCGGCGTCGAGTGGGACACCACCGGCCCGACGACGGCGGACCTCGACGTGACGATCTACGCCTGGGGACCACGCGCCGACTTTCAGCGCCTGCGGCTCGAGGGCAACCAGCGCGAGACCGAGGCGGAGGTGGTGCGGCTGCTGGAGCTGGAACCAGGAACTCTGCTCACTCCCGCGGGCCTCACCAAGTTCGTCGAGAAGCTCGACGACTCGGGCCGGTTTCGCAAGGTCACCGCTCGTTTGGAAGCGACTGCCGAACGGGATGCGGTCGACCTAGTGATCCGAGTGCAAGAGGCGATGCGCTCGCCGGCCCTGAGCGAACCGCTCTCGGACGCCGAACTGGCGCTGCTGCGTTTCCGCCGCTGGCTCGCGGAGCCAGATCGCTGGTCGGCCGACGCGGTGGTGGAAGTGACTGCCTTCGACGGCAAACTCGAGATGGCCTTGGCCCCCTCGGGCGCGACAGCCTTGGCCCTCGATATCCCGGCCGTCGCTGCGGGAGAGCGCATCATCGCGGTCTCCGATGATCAGCAAATTGCGTTCGGTCTTCCCCGCACAGGATCTGCTTGGGTCTGGTCGGCCCCGCGCGAGGACGGCCCGTGCTTGAGAGCGGAAATTGGGTTTCGGCTCGACGCGTCGAACGAGGCCAAATCCCTCCTGGGATGGAGCGTCAAGTCGAAGCGACGCGCCGGCGCGCTCGCACCTCCTAAGATCGACCTGCGCTCGTCCTTCTGTCTCGACCTCCTCCGACAAACAGATGTCACGGCCCGGCTCGCCGACGGCGAGTGGACCGTGGCCGGTGAGGGCTGGAAGTTGACGTTCGAGGATGCGACCGGACGGGGCGTTGCCGTGGAGTGCGGGGGAACGTCAAACGATGGGCCCCGGCTGAGCATTCGTTGGGCGGCCGGCGTTTTCGAGCCTCTGCGGCAGAAACGATCGGGGGAGCTTTCCGCCCTGACAAACTGCTGCGACCAAACCCGGTCGGCGCCGACCCTGGCGGCGTTCGTCGTCTCGCAGTGGTTAGCCAGGCATTCCCGCTGCACGCCCGAAGCCCGCGAACTGGGGAGCAAGCTTGCCTTCGATTTAGTCGAGGGCGTTTCGCGCGGGTTCGAGCAAGTTTCTGCGAAGCGTTGGGGCGATGGCGACGATGAGTTCATGATCCCCTCGGATCCGCAGGAACACAGCGGCGGGCGGGGAGAAAGTTGGACCCGGCTCGTCATGTCGCTGTTGTGCGACGACATGTTCGTGCGCAACACCTCGGCCGCCGAGGCACTCCGCTTCGTGAGCTATTCGACGAGTTCCGGGACCTTGCGGAGCACGATGCGAGAGCAATGCCGCGTCGGCGCGGACAACGAACTGCAGGGACTGCTTATTCACGAGCCGACCGCCGGGCCGCTCGTGAGCTGGGTCCTCCGCGAACTCGGTAAGCATCCCTCGTGGCGCTGGCTGGTCGCCAACCGGCAGTTCAACGACACCTGGCTCCAAGCCTACGTGTTGCCCCATCTCGACGCCGCGCACTTCCGCGGCGACTGCGCCGGCATCGTCGATCCGGGAGGCGTCGTGGGAGTGGCGCTGGGCAACGCCGCCGAAACCTTGCGCGCGGCCGACGCAACCACGGCCCTGGCTTTGGTGGAACTTCTGCCACTCGAACAGCGCGGTCCGTGTGCGGCCTTCGTCCGTTCGCTTCACAAGACAGGGGAGCAGCCGATCGACTCCGCCCTGCTCGACGCGCTCGAGGCGGGTTGGCGCGAGGGTTGGCGCGAGGCGTTGGAACGGCAGTTTGCGCCGCCGACGAGTTCGGATTAGCGCCCGACGCGCCCTCCTGAGCACGCGACGTCCGCCGGGACGCGGTGGGCTGGGGTGGGAACGGGCGGCGCGGGAACGCAATTATTTGCGTCGCGCGTCGGTAATTCGGCGTCGCCGCCCGTCATTATTCGCAGGCGACGGACGCCGATTTCGCGCGAGCCGCGGGAGGCGGCGCAGAATCAGGCAACAGCCGCACGCGACGACTTGCAAGGAGCGGCACAAAACGAACCAAGCCCCGGCAAATCAGGGGCTTGTGCGAGATGTCGCGTCGAAATGCGACCTGGTGCAAACTTGTACAGTACCCCCACGGGGAGTCGAACCCCGGTTTTCGGACTGAGAATCCGACGTCCTGGGCCACTAGACGATGGGGGCGTGGGCAGCGGCCGACAGAGAGAACTTATCGGCTGCCGGGGGACGGCGAATAAAGCATGGTGCCGTGACCGGTTGGGTTTGTCAACGGGCTAGTCCGTCTGGCATGCGTTCGTTCGTCACAAGCCTCGCCGCCGCTTTGGGTTGGAGCAACCGATCTGGCCTGTCGCAGGCTAGGAGCCGCGCGACGACGCCAGCCTGTTGGTCTCCTCCACGAGCCCCTTCATCTCGACCCGCAAGCGGTCGAAGAGGCTGGGCTCGAGTTGGGACCGATAGCGGTCTGCCTCGGCCGCGCGGTTCAGCCGAGCCAGGGCGACGTAGGCCCCGGCGAGGCCTAGGGCCCGCACCTCGTCGTCGTCGGTGCGGCGGGAAAACTTTTCGAGCAGCGGCAAGGCCTGGGCCCATTGCTCGCGGTCAAGATACAGCATCGCCAGCCTCTGCTCGGCGGCGTCGGCCTGCCAAGTTCCGGGGTAGTACAGTACGACAGCCTTCCATGCCGATTCACTCTGACCAATCGTCGATGCATGATGCAATTGCTTGATCGCGGACTTGAGGTCCTCGACCTCGAGAGCGGGGCCAGAGCCCAACAGCGGTGGAGCGCGGAACACCGCCGCGAGCGCCGCGCCTGTCAGCGCAGCCGCGACGAGCGCGGCAGCATAGGCGCCCCACCGGCGCCGCCGCACGACCGGGTGATCCTCGGACCGCATCAGGGCGGCCAGCTTCGAGGTGGCCGCTAGCCGCGGATCCGAGCTCGCGTTCGCGTCGAAATAAGCGGGACGCGGGCCGGTTGAGCCGGTGCTGCGGCCGCCGAGTTCGAGTTCGATCTGCAAGAGCTCCTGCGCCACTTCGCCGGCCGACGCCGGGCGATCGTCGGGACGCTTGGCCAAGAGCCGATGCACGAGCGCCGCCAACCGCGGCGGCAGATCGGGCCGCAGCAGCTCGAGCGGCTCAGGCTCGTTCTTTAAGTGCTGCACCGCCACGCTCAAGGCCGTGTCGCCGCGGAACGGCGGCTGCCCTGCCAGCAGGTGATAGCTCGTGACGCCAAACGAATAGAGGTCGCTCCGCGGATCGAGCGGGCGACCTTCGACCTGCTCCGGGCTCATGTACAGGGGCGTGCCGAGCGTCATGCCGGTCTGCGTGAGCTCCACGCTCGGCCCGGTCGCCACGCGGGCGAGACCGAAATCGGCCACCTTTACTTCGCCCGAGTCGGCCAGCAGGATGTTGTCGGGCTTGATGTCGCGATGCACGATGCCGCGTTCGCCGGCTTTGGCGAGCGCCGCGGCGACCTGGCGCAGGATGTGGAGCGACGTGCCCAACGACGGGGGACCCTTGCGACGCAGCCGCTCGCGGAGGTTTTCGCCCGGAACGTATTCCTGGGCAATGTAGTGCGTGCCGGCGGTGCAGCCGACCTCGTAGATCTGCACGATGGTGGCATGGACGAGCGCCGCGGCGGCCTGGGCCTCGATGCGGAAGCGGCGGACGTAGCTCTCGTCGGCCGCCAGATCGGCGCGAAGCAGCTTAAGGGCCACCGGCCGCCGCAGCGACTGCTGCTCGGCCAGGTAGACCTCGGCCATGGCCCCTTGTCCCAGCCGGCGGACCAGCAAATAGTCGCCGATCTCCCGCCCGGAAAGGTCGGGGGCGGGCGCGGCGGCCGTTCCGGGGGCAGAATGCGACATGCAGGCGACTCGCTCGGGCGAACACACAACGGTCAACCGGCAAGCCGGTTGCCAGACCGCGCGGCTTCGCCGCCTTGCCCGCGGCAACCACCTCGCCCGCGCCGTACCCTTCAGTATGGGAGGGGCCCGGCGCTAAGGCAACCTCGACTGTCTGAAGGCCGGAGGCGGCTGCGGGGCTACGGCTTTTTCGCCGGCTAAGACGCTCTGCCGAGACGTCGCCTGGGGTGGAACAGCGCCAATCCCCACAGTGCCAACGTAACCGTGGCCGGCTCCGGCACGGCCGCGGCGCTCTTGCCGAAGTTGAGCTTGAGCAGGCCGAAGTCGTTGAGGTCGACGCGGCCGTCGCCATTAGCGTCGCCGTCGGACTTTGTGCCGGCCGCGCCGAAGTGGTCTTTGAGCGTGCCGAAGTCTGCGAGGTCGACCTTGCCATCGGCGTTCGCGTCTCCCGCGATGACGCCGCCGGCGGCCAGCAGGGTGACGACGCCGGCGGTGGAGAGGCCGCTTGTGTCCCAGTCGTAGAGGCTCGAGACGGTGAAGGCGCCGGAGGGTGAGACGCCCGACCAATCAAAGACGTGCAGCGTGTGGCCGACCTGGGGGGCTGGGTCCGCGCCTTGCGCGAACGTCAGCTCCAGCTTGCCACCGAGGTCGACCGGAACGCCGGTTTGGAAGGAGATGAGCGAGTTCCACGGGATGGAGTCGAACCGCAACTCCAGTCCGCCCCCGTCAGTCATCTTGAGATGGTCCTGAACGCTGACCGCGATCGGCGCATTTCGGACCACCAGCCGCTCGCCCACCGCTAGGTCGAGGCCCGCGATCTTGCCATCAGCAAGAATGGCGTTGTGCGAGTTCGCGCCCGTCAGGTCCAAGCCTTGTGCGCCGCGGGCGTCCGCCGCGTCGAAGTTAGCTCCGGTCACCAATGCCCCGCTCAAATTGGCGTTCGCGAGGTTGGCCCCGCTGAAGTTCGCGCCCGCCAGCGTAGTGGGGATGGGCTCAGGAAAAGAGCAGCACGACTTTTCGAACGAGGCGCCGGCGAGATTCTGCCCGCTGAAGTCCCAGCCGGCCATGTTGATGGACCCCAGTCGGATGCCCTGCAAGTCCTTTGCCTGGTAGCTGGCGGTCGACGCAAGTTGAGCTTGGCTCAATCCGCTCGACGCAGTGAAATCCGCCCCCGTCACCCAACCCCCGCTCAGGTTGGCGCCCGTCAGCGTCGAGAAAGGCACATTCGCGCCGGTGAGATTGGCCCCGCTCAAGTTGGCGTTGGTCAGGTTCGATCCGCCTGGGAAAATCCCCCACCACCCATAGTCTCCAAAACTGGCCCCAGTGAGATCCTGCCCACTGAAGTCCCAGCCAGTCAGGTCGTTGTCCCTCAGTCCGATGCCCTGCAAGTCCTTCGCTTGGAAGCTGGCGGTGGACGCGAGTTGCGTCTGGCTCAAGCTGGTGCCCTGGAGATTCGCCCTCGTCACCACCGCGCCGCTCAGGGTGGCGCCCGTCAGTGGCGAGGCTGACAGATTCGCGCTCGTGAGATTGGCGCCGCTCAAGTTGGCATTGGTCAGGTTTGAGCCCCGAGGACGAGGGTCCTGGTGTCGGTGAACCCATTCAAACCGCGCGCCGGCGAGATTCTGCCCGCTGAAGTCCCAGCCCGTCAGGTCGTTTTCAGCCAGTGTGATGCCCTGCAAGTCCTTCGCCTGGTAGCTGGCGGTGGACTTAAGCTGGGCCTGGGTGAAACCATGACTTGTGGTATCGTCGAAATTCGCGCCCGTCACGACTGCCTCGCTCAGATTGGCGCCGGCTAGATCCGCCAGCCACAGATTCGCGCCAGTGAGATTGGCGCCGCTGAGGTTGGCATTGGTCAGCGTTGAGGGGGCAAGCAACGCGCCGGTCAGATTGGTCCCGCTCAGGTCGGCATCGGTCAGCGTCGTTTCCTCCAGGCGGGCGCCAGTGAGGTTGGCTGCGGTAAACCTGGCGTTGTCGAGCCGGCTGCTGTAGAACCAGGAACTGTTGAGGTCCAAGCCCCCTGAGAAATCAGCGTAACGGAGGTTGTGGTCCTCCGAATTCCAGCCCAAAAACTGCATCCCCGGCCCCGGCGTGATCCCCTCGGTGCCGGGGATGAGTTCCTGGTTGTCCCAGCGGAAGATGTCGGCCCGGGCCGGCGGCGCAACGAGCAGCGCGGCGAAGGCCAGGACTGCGAAAAGTACGGACATCTGCCTGCGGCAGCGGCGGACGCCGAGGAAGCTGAGCGCGGCCAGGACGGCCAGAATCGCGCTCGGCGGCTCGGGCACCGCCGCGGCGCTCTTGCCGAAGTTGACCTTGAGCAGGCCGAAGTCGTTGAGGTCGATGCGGCCGTCGCCGTTGGCGTCGCCGTCGGCCTTCGCGCCGGGGGCGCCGAAGTGGTCTTTGAGCGTGCCGAAGTCTGTGAGGTCGACCTTGCCATCGGCGTTCGAGTCGCCAGCGATGACGCCGCCGGCGGCCAGCAGGGTCACGACGCCGGTGGTGTAGAGGCCGCTCGTGTCCCAGTCGTAGAGACTCGAGACGTTGAAGGCGCCCGAGGGTGAGACGCCCGACCAATCAAAGACGTGCAGCGTGTGGCCGACCTGGGGGGCGGCGTCCGCGCCCTGCGCGAACGTCAGCTCCAGCTTGCCACCGAGGTCGACCGGAACGCCGGTTTGGAAGGAGATGAGCGAGTCCCACGGGGCGGCGTCGAACCGCAACTCGAGAGCGCCCCCGTCAGTCATCTTGAGATGGTCCTGAACGCTGACCGCGATCGGCGAGTTGCGGACCACTAGCCGCTCCGCGATCGCCAGGTCGAGACCTGCGATCTTACCATCGGGCAAGATGGTGTTGTGCGAAATGGCGCCCGTCAGGTCCAAGCTTGCGCCGCGAGTGTCCGCCGCGTCGAAATTCGCTCCGGTCACCAATGCCCCGCTCAGATTGGCATCGGCCAGGTTGGCCCCACGGAAGTTCGCGCCCGCCAGCGTAGTGGGGACGCTAGGAAAAGAGCCATACCACATTACGAACGACGCGCCGGCGAGATTCTGCCCGCTGAAGTCCCAGCCGGTCATGTTGATGGACCCGAGTCGGATGCCGTGCAAGTCCTTCGCCTGGTAGCTGGCGGTGGACGCGAGCTGAGCTTGGATCAAGCCGCCGGACCCGGTGAAATCTGCCCCCGTGACTGAAGCATCGCTCAGATCCGCGTTCGTGAGGTTCGCGTCAAACCCATACAAAAGCGGGTCGAAGTACCCTCCAAGCCGTGCGCCGGAGAGATTCTGCCCGCTGAGGTTCCAGCCCTTCATGTCGTTCCCAGACAGTCCAATTCCGTGTAGGTCCTTCACCTGGTAGTCGGTGGTGGACGCGAGTTGGGACTGCGTGATGCCGGTCGCACTCAGGTTCGCTCCCTTCACAACCGCTGCGCTCAGTTTGGCGCCGCCGAGAGCCACGAAACTGAGATCCGCTCCCGTAAGATTCGCCTCGTTCAGATTGGCCCCCGACAGCCCTGAGATGCCTTCCCAGGGGTTTCTGGGGTTGCCCATGCGAAAGAAGACGGCGCCCGAGAGATCCTGTCCACTGAAGTCCCAGCCGCCCATATCGTTTCCAGACAGGTTGACGCCCTGTAAGCCCTTGGCCTGGTAGCTGGCGGTGGACGCGAGCTGAGCCTGTGTGAAGCCTCGGGACACGCTATTGCCGAAGTTCGCTCCACCCACCACGGCGCCGCTCAGGTTGGCTGCGCTCAACGTCGAGAACGATAGGTCTGCGCCGGTGAGGTTGGCTCCGCTCAGATCCGCGCTGGTCAGCGTCGCGCCGACTACTCCGGGGTAAGTGGAAGTCCTGCCAAAATAGCTGCCGGTGAGGTTGGCCCCTCTCAGAGATGCGCTCGTGAGGTTTGCCATGCCCAGGTAGGCGCCGGTGAGGTTGGCCCCGCTCAGATCGGCACCGGTCAGCGTGGCGCCGGCTGTTCCGAACCAGCTACTGAGAGGCGGGCCAAAGTCGCTGTTGCTGAGATTGGCGTTATTGAAGCGGGCGTTGTCGAGCCAACTTTTCTGGAAACTGGATTGGTGGAGGTCGAGTCCCCCTGCGAAATCGGCATAGCGCAGGTTGTGCGCCTCCGTGTTCCACTCGTCCAACTGCATCCCCGGACCTGGCGTGATCCCTTCGGTGCCGGGAATCACTTGGCTGTTGTCCCAGCGGAAGATGTCGGCCCAGGCCGTTGGCGCAGCCACGAGCCAGGTGGCGACGGCCAGCGCAGCCAGGAGCGCGGACGTCTGCCTGCGCCAGCGGCGAACGCCTACCCAGCCGAGCAGGCCCAGTAGGGTCGCGGCCGCCAGTTCGACCGTCGCCGGTTCGGGCACCAGCGTGTAGCCACCACCGAACAGAACGAGATCGCCCACCGCCGTGCCACCCAGATAGCCGTGATTCAAGGAGAGATGGTCGACGCTCCACGATCCGGTGATCCCGTCGTAGACGTCCACGATGTCGTAGATGGCCGACCCGTCATCCTTCGAACCGCCTCCGGCAAAGTACGCTTTGTTGCCGAGCGCCGTCGCAGCCAAGGTGTAACGGGACTGCGAAAGGCTGGCGACGGACCATTGGCCGGTGTCCGTGTCGTAAATATCGACGACGGCGCTTCCGGCGCCGCTGAGGTTGTTGCCGCCCGCGAAGAAGGCTTTGCTGCCCACCGTGGCGGCCACAAGCTGCGACCGCGGCTCCGACAAGTGGGCGACCGACCACTGATCGGTGGTCGAATCGTAAATGTCCACCACATCGCTAATGCCCTTCGCTTGGTTGTACCCTCCCGCGAAGAACGCCCGCGTGCCAACCGTGGTGGCGGCCAAGAGAGCGCGGGCCTGCGACAGATGAGCCGAGGTCCACTGACCTGTGGGCGCGTCGTAGATGTCTACAACGTCGGTGGTGGTGTAGTTCATGTCCACGCTGCCCCCGGCAAAGAGCGCTCGGGCGCCGATGGTCGTGGCCGCTCCGGACACTCGCGGTACGGAGAAAGAACTCGTTGTCCATTGGTCGTTCTTAGCGTCATAGATGTCCACCGTGCTCACGCCCTGTCCTTGCCCGCTGAATCCGCCACCGAACAGCGCAAGATCACCCACGCTGGTCGCCGCGATCCCGTTACGGGGCTGCGAAAGACTAGCGATAGACCATTGGCCGGTGCTGGCGTCGAACAGATCCACTCGGTCGCTCACGAAGGGGAAACTCCCGCCTCCGCCCGCAAACAGGGCCTTCCCGCCGGCGGAGGTTGCCGCCGTGATGACCCGAGCCTGAGACAGTTCGGCCGTCGACCAGATATCGGTGCTCGAATCGTAGATGTCGACGCGCGTCGTCAACTGCGACTGCGCATTGGCAACTTGACCCTCGCTGAGCGTAAACCAAGCGCAGGCGCACCACGAAAGCAGCCCGACCCCCAGACGATTGGCAAACACCCGCCGACGCCTCAAGGCTGCGAAGGCCAGCACGCCCAAGAGGCCCGCGCCCGCCAGTTCGATCGAGGCCGGTTCGGGCACCCCGGGCCGAGCGCCTCCGCCGAACAGTGCCAGTCCGCCCACCGACGTTCCGCTCAGATAGGAACGGCCCACCGAGAGATGTTCCACGCTCCATAACCCAGAATTCCCGTCGTAGACATCCACGATGTCGTAAGCGGTCTGCCCATCGTTCGTCGAAGAGCCCCCGGCAAAGTAAGCCCGGTTGTCGAGGACCGTCGCGGCAAGCGCGTAACGGGCTTGGGAGAGACTCGCGGTCGACCATTGAGCGGTGTCGGTGTCGAACACGTCGACGACGGCGCTGGCAGTCCCGTCAACGGCAGAAGCACCGCCAGCAAAAAAGACTTTGCTTCCGACCGCGGCCGCGACCCCGTCCCCGCGAGGCTGCGACAAGTGAGCTACCGACCATTGATCGGTCTTGGCATCGTAGATGTCCACGACATCACTGATGCCATTCTGTTCACTGTAGCCGCCGGCGAAGAAGGCCCGGTCGCCCGCCGTGGTCGCCGCCATAAAGGCGCGTGCCTGGGACAGATGGTCAACCGCCCACTGACCTTTGGTCGCGTCGTAGATGTCTACGACGTCCGTGGAAGCGTAACCCCCGTACACCGGGATTCCGCCCGCGAAGAAGGCTCGGTTGCCAACCGTCGTCGCCACCGGCCAGCCGCGCGCCACGGACAGTTCGCTCTGCGACCATTGATCCTTGGCGCCATCGTAAATGTCCACGCGGCTCGCAGACTGGTAGGACGAATCATATCCGCCCGCAAACAGCGCAAGATCGTCGACCGCGGTTGCAGCTAATGTCATGCGCGGCTGCGAGAGAGCGGCTGTAGTCCATTGACCGGTGCTCGCTTCAAAGAGATCAACCCTATTCGAAATGCCGCCGTTATAGCCGCCAGCAAACAGGGCCTTCCCTCCGGCGGACGTTGCCGCAAGATTCCGCCGAGCCTCCGACAGCTCGCCGGTCGACCACGTGTCGGTGGCAGCGTTGTAGATGTCGACGCGCGTCTCAAACTGCTCTGCGATTGCGAAGTGTCCCCCGGCGACCGGAAGTCCCAGGTACGTGAGCAGCGCGAGCGACGCGGCCATCAGCGCCGACAATCGCTGCGGTCGCCGACGCGCGACTCGGCTCCCGAGCATCGCAGCGAGGCCGATCCCCGCCAAAACCAGCGTCGAGGGCTCGGGGATGGTGGCCACGCGGAAACCCACGGCGGGTAGACCGTAAGCCACCTGGCTGAAATTCTGTTCATAAGAGTGCAAGCCGAAGGAGAGATTATAGAACGAACCGCCTCGCAGAGCTCGATCCAGGCCGTATGAGGCTTCGTTCAATTCCCACAAATTGCCCCCCATGTCGAACGCGTTATAAGGGCTCGCAGTGTGGATATACGCTCCCACATCGGTGAGATCCCGCGCGGCAAAATCCCGGTTTACTGAATTGTTGCCTCCCGGTGGGGCCTGAGCCTGGGGAAGCTCGTCGCTACGGGTCGGATAGAGGAAATAGTGGCCCGTCGCTCCGTCGTTTTTGTGGTAGGCCGCCTTATACCACTCGCTCTCGCTAGGAAGAAACCAATTCGCGCCGGGATTGCGCGGGATGGCGGGACCGTTGGAGGGCGTGGCCGTTCCGCCCAAGAGCGTGTAGGCCCCGGATTCGGTATCGCCGTTCCCTTGGCCGTTGTGGAGCCAATTTGCGAAGCGAACTGCATCGTACCACGTCATAAAATTCGCGGGCTTGCTCTCTCTGCCGAAGATTGCCGCGTAAGTGTAACTGCCATCCGCGCCGCTTCGCGTGATGCCGCCAAACTGTGGTTCGCTGACGTCCCCCATGTTCGAGTCGTAAAGGCCTAGCGGATCGCTCTTGGCCTTGGCATTCAAGAACTCGGCGTATTGAGCGTTAGTCACCTCGTACTTGCCGATGCGGTAGTCGTAGGCCACAGCACCGAAACCCGTACTGTCCGCCGCGTTCCCCAAATTGCCAACCGGCACGGTGTCGATCGTGATCTCCCAGGCCGAGGCGGGCGCGACCAGATCGTTAGCACAGAGAAGAATCAAGAGCGAAGCAACGAGGCGGTTCATCAGCAGTTCTCCTCCGCGGCGAACGGCGCGCGACGTGAGACCGGGTCAAGATCTGGTAGCGGGCCCCCTTGAAGGCAAGCGGCATACCACGAGCGCCGAACCACGGACGCGCTGGGCATCCCTCGAACGCCCTGTTTGAGGCAAACGCTGCCATCCAGAGGCGTTGCGCGAGACGGTTGCAGCCGCGAACGAATCTCGAGGCCGCGCCCGGGCAACGGCTCGACTTCTTGGAGAAAACAGCAGAATCCGCTCACTGCGCGCGGTCTCGCACGATCTCGATGAGCGTTGCTCGTGATTACGGCAACGCCGGGGCCGTCTCTGGCCCACCGCCGCAAGAGGAGGAAAGCACGCGCGAGCGCAGCGGCCGGATTTACCCCAAACCGAACCGTTAGGCCGGGGCCTCGAGTTCGGCGGCCATGGCCGCATGCCGCAAATGCGGCTCCGGCGGGCCGGCCGAAGGCTCCACCCGCAGGCTGATGGTGGCCGTGAGGCTCGAGTGAACGTCGCTGGGACCGCGGAAGGTGCCTTCCGTGGGTGCTGCGCCGGCCGGGTGGGGCGCGGCGGCCAGGGCCACGTGACGATCGGCCACAGCCAGCCCGCGGCTGGGATCGAAGGCCAACCAGCCGGCCCCTGGCAGATAGACCTCGGACCAAGCGTGCAGATGCTTTTCGGCGCCCGTGTCTTCCCCCTGGTAGTAGCCGCTCACGAACCGCGCGGCCAATCCCAGCGACCGGCAGCACTCATTGAAGAGGACCGCCAAATCGCGGCACGAGCCCGTGCGCGAGGCCAGCGTTTCGGCGGCCGGCCAGGCGTGCCCCTCTTCGCGAATGTGCCGGCGGAAGCTCTCGTACATGCCGGCGGCCAGCCGCGAGAGCGTGGTCACTGTGTCGCCGCGGGCCATGTCGGCCGCCCGTCGGGCATACCCGGCCACCGAGGGGTCGATCGGGCCGGTCATGAGGTAGGGGGCCAACTGCTGCCGCATTACGTCGGGGTAGGTGAGCGGCAACCGCAATGCCTCGGGCTGGAGCAGAAAGTCGTAGGGGTTCGTGCGCAGCGTCTCGACGAGCGCGGTCGTGGTGATCGCCAACGACAGTGTCATCTCGGAGAACCAGATTTGCGTGGTGCTGTTGCCGTCGAGATCGAGCATCGTGCCCGAGCCGGCCTCGACCGGTTCGACCTGCATCTGGAACCGCAACAGCCGCTGGCCGGCGTCTTCGCGGGGCCGCAGCCGCAACGTGAGCGGCTCGCAAAACACAGGCTTGCTGTAGGAAAACCGCGTGACGTGCTTGAGGTGGAACAGCATGGAGCGGGTCCTCCCCGCGTGGCTCGAAAAAGTTCCGTTGTGAAATACCGTCTGACGCACGACGAGTGCGCCCCGCTTGCCCGCTAAATCATCTGCTTCTGCAATTGCACGCTGCTCAGCGGCGCCGCCGAGAAGAACGCTTGTTGAATCGTATCACCCACCAGGTTCAACTTCGACTGGAAGCGGTCGATGAATTCGTGCAGCCCCTGCTCGAAGATGTCGCCGATCTGGGCATAGTCGAACTCGGCCCGCAGCCGGCCCAACTGCCGCTCGACCGCCGTGCGGAAGTTCAGCCCCGAGGTGCCGGTGATGGCGTGGAGCGACTCCTCGGCCCGGATCAGGCAGAAGTGCATTGCCCGCGGAAAAGCCAGGTCGAGGATCAGGAATTCGGCCACCGGCTCGGGGGCAATGCGTCCCCGTCGCTTGCGATACATCTCCAAGGCGCTTGCCGACTTGAGCAGCGCGAGCCACTGGATCGTGTCGAGCGGCGTGCCGACGTCGGCCGTGTTCGGCAGGAGCAGAAAGTACTTCACGTCGAGGATCCGCGACGTCTTGTCGGCCCGCTCGAGGAACCGGCCCATGCGGGCGAAGTGCCAGGCCTCGCCGTGCGACATCGTGGCGTCCATCACCCCCACGAACAGGTGGCTGGCCAGCTTCACCCGGTTGAAGAACTCGTAGGGAGAATCGGCCGCCGAGTCGTCGGCCGCCGAGCCCCGCAGCATCAGGTAGAACTTGTTGATCTCTTCCCACATGGCCGAAGAAATGATCTCCCGCACCATGCGGGCATTCTCGCGGGCCACTTTCAGGCAGGAGAGGATCGAGTTCGGGTTGCGCTCGTCGAACGTGAGGAACTGCACCACGTTCCGCTCATTGGCCACGTCGTAGTGCTCGTAGAACAGCTCCTGGTCTCCCGTGGTGTAGACCAACGGCTCCCAGTGGTTCACCCCTTCGCCCAGATCGAGCGACAGGTTCAGGTTCACGTCGATGAAGCGGGCTACGTTTTCGGCCCGCTCGATCAATCGATTGATCCAAAAGATCGAATCCGCGACTCGGCTCAGCATGGAAGGTCGCCTTGTTTGCTTCGCTCACGCCGTGCGCACGGCCGCCAATGGTTCCGCATGATGCCCGTTCAGCTTTCCATTGCCGTTCGAGACGACCCAGGTGTCCTTGCTGCCGCCGCCTTGCGAGGAGTTCACCACGAGCGAGCCCTTGCGCATCGCCACGCGCGTGAGGCCGCCGGGCAGGACATAGATGTCGCGGCCGTAGAGGATGTACGGCCGCAGGTCGACGTGCCGCCCCTCGAAGTGGTCCCCCACGATCGCCGGCGCGCGAGAGATGGCCACCATCGGCTGGGCCACGTAGTTGCGGGGGTTCTCGCGAATCGCGTCGCCGCATTTGGCCCGCTCCTCGGAGCTGGCCATCGGGCCCACCAAGATTCCGTAACCGCCCGATTCGCCGGTCGGCTTGACCACCAGCTTGTCGAGATTCGCCAGCACGTGGTCGCACTGCTTCTTCTCGGAACACAAATACGTCGGCACGTTGGGCAGGATCATGTCCTCGCCCAGGTAGTAGCGAATGAACTGCGGCACATACGAGTAGACCGCCTTGTCGTCGGCAATGCCCGTGCCGGGGGCGTTGGCCAGGGCGACGCGGCCGGCTCGGTAGACGTCCATCAGCCCCTTCACGCCGAGCACCGAGTCGGTGCGGAAGCAGGCCGGGTCGAGGAAGTCGTCGTCGACGCGACGGTAGATCACGTCGACCCGCTTCAGCCCCTGCGTCGTCCGCATGTGGACATAGCCGTCCACGACCACCAAGTCGGGCCCTTCGACCAGCTCCACGCCCATCTGCTGCGACAGGAACGAATGCTCGAAGTAGGCCGAGTTGAACAACCCCGGCGTGAGCACCGCCACCGTGGGTTCCTTCACCCCCGGCGGCGCCACGTACTGCAGCATCTCCAGCAGCCGCTCGGGGTAATCTTCCACCGGCTGCACACGCAGACCGCTGAACATTTGCGGGCAGGCCCGCTTCATCACCTCGCGGTTCTCGAGAACGTAGGAGACGCCGGAGGGACAGCGGAGGTTGTCTTCGAGCACGTAGATCTGACCGTCGGCGTCGCGCACCAAGTCGGTGCCCGTGATGTGGCACCAGACCCCCTGGGGCGGCCGCAGGCCGTTGCACTGTTCGCGATACGACTTGCTGCCAAAGACCAACTCTTCGGGCACCACGCCGTCTTTGAAGATCTTCCGCTCGTTGTAGCAGTCGTTGATGAACAGGTTGAGGGCGTGGATCCGCTGCTTGAGCCCGCGTTCCACGTATTCCCACTCGCTCGACTCGATCACGCGGGGGACGATGTCGAACGGCCAAATCTTTTCGGTGCCGGCGTCGTGGCCGTAGACCGTGAAGGTGATGCCCATGTTCAGAAGCGCGATCTCGGCGGCCTTTTGCCGGCGGACCAGTTCGCCGTGGGAAAGGCCCTCGATGCGCTTGACGAGCGCTTCGGCGCGGTGGCGCGGGCGGCCGTCGGCCTCGAAGAGCTCGTCGTAGAAGCCCTCGCACTGATAGGTGTCGAATCGCATGTGGTTCGCCTGCTGCTTTCGGCTTGCGCGGGCGGCCAAGGAGGGCGCCCGGCGGATGCGTTTTCGCTCAGAAGGATCGAGCGACCCGCCGGGCATCCCTGCCGATGGGCCGCCTTTCCCCTGCGCACGTGCCTGAACCCAACCGCGGCCGGAGGGCCGGGTCCGTCCGCGGCTTGCCGCACTTCTAGGCAGTCGCGGACGACTTGTTGGGCAAAACCTGCGTGGAACGCAGTGCCCGGCAAGGGGTTTCGGCGAAAGAACGTTGGAAAGCAACGCTTGTGCCGCGGCGGAAAACTTAGGAATACGCGGGGCCGTAAAAGCGACCCGATGCGCCTACTCAGCGAGTGCACTCACCACCCGCGGCTCAGGTCGCTCCCGCGTACCATTGAGCAAGCGCCCCAGCCACCGGTAGCGGACCAGCGTCTGGTACGTCCACAACAGAAAACCTGTCACGGAAACGACGATCAAGAAGAACTTCACCGGCGCCGGAAGCGGCCAGTCGCGAACCAGATACTGCACCGCGATGATCAGCGGCAGGTGGGCTAGATAGAGCCAGTAGGCCGAGTCCGACACGTAGCGGATCGCCCGGCTTTCGCCGGGGCAGTAGCGCCAAAACAGGCCCATGAGGCCAAACGTCATCAGCCAAGGGTAGGCCGACTGTAGCAGCAGGCCCAGTTGCCAGCGGGTGTGCGAATCGAGCTCATAGCCCGCCTGGCCAGACCAACCCAGCGAGAGCGCGAAACCGAGCGGGAACGCCACGAGCAGTCCCAGCGCCAATTGCCACCGCCAATGCTTGCCAACGGCGTCGGACGAACCCTCGTGCGTGAAGTAGATCGCGCCGAAGCCGAAGAAGATGGCGTAGTACGCCAGCACGTGCGGAATGGGGAGCAGCCCGGCGGAGGTGTCCGGACCAAAGGTTCCGCCCTGCATGAACGCCTGCGGAAGCATCGTCAGCGGCACCAGCCACAAGTAGCGGGCCGGAGAAAGCACCAGTCTCTCTGGCAGGCGGAGCGGCGGGAGCCACTTGGCCAGGAAGGAAACCGCGACAAACCCGAGCACCAGCCACCAGAGGAACCATAGAAACCACAGGTGGTTGAACAGCGGCATCTGCATCAGCAGATCCGCGACCCCCGCTTGCACTCCGGCGGTCGCGCCGTGCTGACGCAGGAACTCCGCGACCCGTTCCTTCCGCGCCCCCAGCCCTTCCTCATTGAGCTCGAGACCGAGCAGCGAGGCATAGTACTTCGTCGTTCCTTCGTTGACCGTGGCGTTGTCTAGGGGAGTCTGCCCACGGAGGTTCGTCGCGTTGATGTTGGCGCCGCTCTGCACGAGAGCTTCGACGGTCTTCTCGTTCCCTAGGAAGGCCGCCGCGTGCAGGGGAGTGGCGCCGTCGGCGGCTGCCGCGTTCACATCGGCCCCGCGCTGAATGAGCAGTTCGGCGGCCTCGGCCTGGTCGGCGAGCGCCGCCCAGAGCAGGGGAGTGATGCCGCGCTGCCCATCGCGGGCATCAATCGCCGTCCCGCTCGCTAGATGACGCTGGATGGCCGAAAGGTCGCCGGCGTCGGCCGCCGCCCACAGATCGGACTTCGGCTGCGCTGGTTCCGTTGAGCTGCTCTTGCCCGCTGTCATCACGTAGCCGGAGATTAGGGTGGTCGCCGGAACCACGGTGACCATGCCTAGCAGGAGCGGCAGGAACACCCGTCGAAACCGGTGCCGGAACAATCCCCCCGGGCCGCGGCGCGCGAGCAGCATGGCGCTAAAGTAGCCGCTCATCACGAAGAAGAGCGGCATGCGGAAGCCATGGATGGCCGCCACCAGAGTTCCAAACGCCGGCTCTTGGCGACTGTCGGAAACGACCCAGAAGGCCGGAAAGAACGAGAGCGCCGCGTGGAGCGCGATGCCTAGCAGCATGGCGCAGGCGCGCAAGGCATCGAGGTCGGATCGTCGGACGGAGGCGGGGGCGGAAGTGTTCATGCAGAGACGTTCGCCGGTCCTGGTCCAAGATTGGACTGGCGGACCAGCGCGCGTGCACAACTCTCTCCACGCGGACGTTGCCTTTGCCCAGCGCGGCTGACATGATTCGTTAGCGAACTATTTTGCGCTGCGTTAGCGCACCAGAAAGTGCGTCTGCGCTTCGCTTGACGCACCCTACGTCGGGCTGCGAAGTGGAGCCGCTACTGGCGCTTCGGCCAGTTCAGATGCCGGTGGAGGAAGTCGAACGTGCCGACGCCGTTGATGGTGTGCGGGCCGTCGAAGAATTCGATCTCGGTGCGCTCCGGGATCTTCAGGTCGGCGTACAGCAGCCGGACCTTGGCGAATTCGTAGGCCACCGTGTGGTCGGGGGCCACGCCGTCGCGGTGGCCGCGCTCGACCATGAACGGCCGCGGGGCGATCAAGGCGGCCATCTCGGCGTAGTTGAACGTGCTCCCCAGGTCCCACTCGAAGATCTCGTACTCGTGCATCCCGGCGTAGCTATACGGGCTCCGCACCGAAGCGTTCTTCCACACCCATTCGTTGAAGTCGGCCGAACAGATCGACAGACAGTAGCGATCGACGAGCGCCGGCACGCGCATCGCCGTCTTGCCGCCGTAGGAGAGGCCATAGAAGGCAATCCGCTGCGGGTCGACAAACGGCAGGCTGGCCAGCCAGTCGGTTGCCTGCTGATGCTGCGGAACCATGATCGAGAAGAGGGTCTTGCCGAGCGGGTTCGCCTTCCGCTGCAACGTGCGGAAGCGGTCCTGGAAGATGTAGATGTTCTGCGGGGCGTAGGTGATGAAGCCCCGCTCGGCCAGCCGACACGCATAGCGGTGGTAGGCCCCCTCGTCCTTGGCCGGATCGGCCACGTCTTGCGGCCGCCCCTCGAGCCCATGCTGACAAACGACCACCGGCCGCCGCTCGCCGGGGGCGATGTCCTTGGGAAGGAGTAGGATGCCGTAGGCGATGACGTCGGGGAAGACGTCGAGCACCACTTCGTAGCCCGTGTAGGTCGGCTGGTCGTAGATCTTGCGGGTGCGCACGTTCGGCGGCAGCAGCGGCTGATCGAAGCGGCCGATCACTTGATCGCGGAAATAGTCGCGATACGGCTTGGTGGTCTCTTGCCACTTCTCGACGGAGCGCGACCCGCGGTCGGCGTTGGCCCAGAACTTCTCGCGGGTGTACTCACCTTCGCGCAGCAGCCATTGCGTGTCGGCCACGAGCTCGTCGAACTGCCGCCGGCGGCGCTCCTCCGCCACGCTTTTGGGCCAGTCGACGGAGAGCGGCTTTGCGGAGACGAGCGTCGCGCCGGGCGCTACGGCCTGAAGCAAAGCCGTGAGCGCCTGGGCGCCTCCCGGCAAATCGCGCGCATCTCCCAGAGTCACCTGCAGGAAGTCCTTGGCGGCCGGCAGTTGGGCCACGAGCGCGCGAGCCCGCGCGGCTTCGGTCTCGAGCGCTTTGTTGTCGGCGCGTTCCAGCGCGCCTGGCGTCTGTCCCTTTTCGCTTTGCCAGAGCGGCGCGGCGCGATGCTCGACGATCAGCTTGCGGGGCGCGATCAGGGCCGCGAGCTCGGCGTCGCCGAACTGTTCGAGCAGGCCGAAGACGTTGCGGTCGATCGGCGTCTGCCAGAGCCCTTCGCGCGGGCCAAAGTGGCCGCTCACCAAAGCGGCGTCGATCCGCGGATCGAGCGCGGCCGCCAGCAGCGCGATCTGCCCCCCTTCGCCGTAGCCACAGACGCCGATCCGCGCTCCCCCGGCCGGCCCAGCGCGCTCGAACCAATCGACGAGGGCCAGCACTTGTTGCACCTCGTAGCCGAGCACGTGCCGGCCGAGTTCGAAGGCCGGGCGATAGAGGAACTCTCGGTTCGGCAGCCCCGTCTTCCGCGCGCCGCCGGAATCGATCGACAAGTCGCGGGCGCGATCGACGATCGCGGGCACGACGACGCGGCAGCCCGACTCGGCCAAGATCCGCGCGGTCTGCGCTTCGGCCGGAATGCCTGGCGCCAGGCCGACGAGCATCTCCGGGGTCTGGCCGGCGTCGGGAAGGACAATGACCTCGGCGACCGGCGGCGCATCGGTCCGGGTCGGCACGAGCAGCAGCCCGTGGCCATGAACCTGGCGGAATACGGGCCAGCGAAGGCGGCGGACGACGAACCGCTCGCCGCTGGCGGCGCTGCCGGGACCAGGGTCGACGGCCCTAACGATTTCGGGCGCGGGTTCGCTGAGACGCTCATCGACCACGCCGAGGATTTTGGCCAGCCGGGCCCGATTCGGCGCGAGCGATGCGGTGTACTTTTCCGGCGACGCGAAGTCGCGCTGGTAGTGTTTTTCGCGCGCCGCGACGGAGGCCGCGGTTTCGCGGAGGAGGAAGCGGTCGACGCCGTCGATCATCTGGCTGGCGATGTCCCCTTCGAGCGTGAGCGCCGCCGTGCCAGGGAGCGGCTCCGGCGGGGCGGCCGTGAGCGGACCGCAAGCGGCGGCGAACAAGCTCCAGCAGACCAGCGAACGGAGACGCACGGGTGGAATCCTCCAGGCGGGCAGGGAAGGCGGGATGCCGATTAGCTTCGTCTGCCCGAGGTCCCCGGTCAATGCGCGCGCCGCACTTCGCTCGATCCGCGAAAACCCCACGATAGCCCCCGGTCAATGAACGGGGGGAATCACTCGACATGCGGCGCAGCGTAGACAGAATGGTTGGACCAGTCGCTCACGTGTGACGTGGGTTACGCTGGGGTGATTTTGAGTTTCACCCTGTGCGCAGAGCCACAACGGGAGGACTGGTCCAATGAGATCGAAGGTACGTTACGTCGGGCTGGACGTC
>JBGAPH010000029.1:0-90556 GCA_044221365.1 Pirellulales bacterium | reverse complement strand
GATGGGATCGTGCTGATCGATCAGGCCCGCTGCCGGGGCTATCGCAAGTGCGTGGAGGGTTGCCCCTACAAGAAGGTGATGTACCGCCCCAACACCCACACCAGCGAAAAGTGCGTCGGCTGCTATCCGCGGATCGAGGGGAGCGATCCCGAGCTCTGTCCCGATGGCGCGCCCGTGGAAACGCGGTGCATGAGCGTCTGCGTGGGCAAGATCCGCTTGCAGGGCCTGGTAAAGATTGGTGCGGACGGGCGGTGGGAGGCGGATCCGCGGAATCCGCTCTACTTCTTGATCCGCGAGCGCAAGGTCGCCTTGCCCCTGTACCCCCAGTTCGGCACGGAGCCCAACGGTTTCTACATTCCGCCCCGCTGGGCGCCGCGGCCGTACCTGACGCAGATGTTCGGCCCGGGCGCGGAGACCGCAATCGAGCAGTACGTCTGCCCCGATCGCGAGCTGCTGGCGGTGCTGCAGTTGTTCCGGGCCCAGCGACAGATCCTGTTTCGCTTCGAGATCGAGCAAGGTCCGAAGGTCGCCGAACTCCCGGTGAAGATGCCTTCGGGCGAGATTAAAGTCCAGGAGCTGTTCAACGATACGGTGATCGGCTTCAACAAGTTCGGCAAGGAGGTGGTCCGCGTGACGATCGACGAGCCGGTGTTCGAACGGCCGCGAGACAAGCACGCCAACTCGATCTGATCGGACGAACGCCGCCGCTCACCAGCGAAACCACGGGAGTTTGCGATGAACGCCCTGCAAGACGCAAGCACGACTCCAGACGCCGAGGCCTTCGAGGACCTCGCCTGCGAGACGCTGTACTCTTACCTGGCCGGCCTGGTTGGCGACCCGCGCGACGACGGCTGGACGACGCGCGTGCTCGATGCCCGCACCCAGGAACTGGCCGTCGAGGCGGCGGACCTGCTGCGGGATGAGCGTGGCGGCCAGGCCATCCCTTTGGGCCACGGCGAGCTGCGGGCCGAGGAGTTGAACCTGCGGCCGGTGCTGGCCGAGCTCGCCCGCTGCGACGGCCACGCCCTGGACGAGTACATACGCGTGTTTGGGCTGGTGCTGTGCCGCGAGTGTCCACCGTACGAAACCGAATACCAGCCGAACGACGATACGTTCTTTCGGTCGCAACAGATGGCCGACGTCGCCGGCTTCTATCGCGCGTTCGGCGTCCATCCGGGCTCCGTCCGACACGAGCGTCCGGACCACGTGGCCCTGGAACTCGAGTTTGCCGCGCTGCTGCTGCGGCTGAAGCGGCTGGCCGGCGAGGCCGACGCCGAGGCCGCGCAGCAGCGGGAGATTTGCCACCTGGCTCGGGCCGCCTTCGTCCGCGATCATCTGGCCTGGTGGGTGCCGTCCTTCTCGTTGGCCCTACGGCACAGGGCCGAGGCTGGGCTGTACGAGCGCGTGGGCCGCGCGCTCGCCGCGTTCCTGCCGCTCGAACGCGCCAGACTGGGAATCAAAGCCCCGTCCCTGCCGATCTTGCCGCCCACGCTGACCGATCCGGCTCACGAGTGCGAAGGCTGCGCCGCGGGCGGGCTGCGTTAGTGTCTCACGTTTCCTTCACACGCCGCGTTCAATAAGGAGCGTACGATGCGATTCATTGCACATCATCCGCTGCTCATCGGAGCCGTCCTCGGCTTTGTGGGTACGTATCTCGGTGGGTTGGGGCCGCATGGGCATCCGCTGGCCACCCAGCCGGCAGTCGCAGCCGGCGCCACGGCGACGGAGTGGGCCAACTTAAAGGGCAAGTTCGTCTACAAGGGAGAACCTCCGGTCTTGAAGGCCTTGTCCACCGGAGGCAAGGATGGCGCCGTCTGCGATCAGCACCCCATTCCCGATGAATCGTTGCTCGTCGATCCGCAATCCAAAGGCATCAAGAATGTGGTGGTGTTCGCCCGCAAGGTGTCCCGCGTCCACGATTCATTCAAGGCCGACAAGAACCAGGAAGTGGTGTTCGACCAGAAACAGTGCGTCTTCCTTTCCCACGTGCTCCCTCTGCGGATCGACCAGACCTTGGTCATCAAAAACAGCGATCCGGTCGGCCACAACAGCAACATCAGTCCGCCGGGTGATTCAGGGATCAACCCGCTGTTGCCCGCAGGCGGCGATGTGCGTCACAAGTTCAGGCGGGCGCAGGCCAGTCCCGTCGCAGTGACCTGCAACATCCATCCCTGGATGAAGGCTTACGTCCTGCCGCGCAACGATCCTTACTTTGCCGTGACTGCCGCTGACGGGAGCTTCGAGATCGAGAATCTGCCGGCGGGGGAAGAAATCGAATTCCAGGTCTGGCACGAAAGGGGCAAGGGGAGCCAGGGAGCTCTCGAGGCCAGAAAGGAATGGGCCAAGGGGCGGTTCAAGCTCAAGCTTGCCGCCGGCGAAACGAAGGACTTGGGCGAAATCGAAGTGTCGCCAACCACGCTCAAGTAGCACGCTCGGCGCATGGCTCCGGTCAGCGAGAGACAGGCGTGCGACGATTGGCTAAAGGGTAAGAATTGTGATAACCTTTCATGGCTTGGTGCCGTTTCTTCCGGCCCATTTGGGTGTGCCGATCTGGAAACGCGAGCTCTGGCCGAAAGAACGAGCGAGTGGGTTCACTCGGTGACGCGAACCGGCTACTCCCGCGCCTCAGAGGAGAGCGCGTTGTGAACGACCTCGAGCCGCTCGTCGACCGCTTCGGCCGCGTTCACTCCGATCTGCGCATCAGCGTCACTGATCGCTGCAACATCCGATGCTTCTACTGCATGCCGGCCGAGAACGTGGGATTTCGGCCGCGAGAAGAACTGCTGGCGTTTGAAGAGATGACCCGCTTCGTCCGCGTAGTCGCCGGGCTCGGCGTGCGCAAGCTGCGGCTCACCGGCGGCGAACCGCTCTTGCGGCAAGACTTGCCGCGGCTCATCGAAATGCTGGCCGCCGTACCGGGCATCGACGACCTGGCACTCACTACGAACGGCATCTTGCTGTCCGAGCAAGCGGGCGGGTTGAAACGCGCGGGGCTTGCGCGGTTGAACATCAGCCTAGACAGCTTGCACGAGGAAACTTTCGTGCGCATCGCCCGCCGACCAGGGCTCGACCGCGTGTTGGCCGGCATCGAGGCGGCCCAGGCCGCCGGCTTCGACCACATCCGGCTCAACGCCGTGGCGATTCGCGGACTTACCGAAGAGGAAACTGTGCCGCTGGTGCAGTTCGCTTGCGAACGCGGCCTCGAAATGCGGTTCATTGAGTTCATGCCGCTCGACGCCGACGAACGCTGGGACCACGCCCAGGTGCTCACGGGCGCCGAAGTCCGCCGGCGGCTCGAGCAGGAACTCGGGCCGCTCGAGCCGGTGTCCGCGGCCGATCCGAGCCAGCCGGCCTGCGACTACCGCTTCATCGACGGCCGCGGCGTCGTTGGCTTCATCAACCCGGTTAGCGAGCCCTTCTGCGGCGACTGTAACCGCCTGCGGCTGACGGCCGAGGGCCAGGTGCGGAACTGCTTGTTCTCGACGGCCGAATGGGACGCGCGGTCGATTTTACGCTCGAATCGCAGCGACTCCGAGCTGGCGCAGCTCGTGCGCGATTGCGTGGCGGCCAAGCGTGCGGGGCACGGCATCGACACGCCGGAGTTCGTGCGTCCCGAGCGGGCGATGTATCAGATCGGCGGTTAGTACCACAGCGCCCGTTGCCGCAGGCTTCTTCGCAGTTCTCGGGCGCGGCGTTTGGCGTGGCAGGCAGGGGCGATGCGGTTACGGTGTTGCCGCCAGGCGGACCAAGCCAGGATTTGTCCTCGTCCCACCGCCGCAGATCGAAGCAGTTGCCGCAGCTGGGCCCGCACCTCGGGAACGCCCATCTGCGGCTCTTTTGTCCCCCAGTCCCCGCTTTTGCAACGCTAGAAACCACAGGGCCAGTATCGTGAGCACCGTGTGATGGTGCCACTCGCGCCAGCCGCGGGTTTCGTACTCAGCGAGGCCGCACTCGCCTATGCCGCACTGGAAGTCCTCTTCGATGGTCCAGCGGCAGCCGCCTACCTCGGCCAGCTTGGCCAACGGCACGGAGACGGGAGCGTTGCTCCGTTGCAGTTTGATGTCCGCCACTTGTCCCAGCGAATGCCGCACCAACAGCCGCTCGGGTTCCGTCGTCGACGATTCTTCCTCGGAGAACCACGCCGTCAGCTCGGCATACTCGTACACCCGCGGACTTTGGCTGCCGACGGCGATCGTCAGCGGCCGCCCGGCGGTCGCGGGAATCGCGTCGGCAGCACTTCGGCAATCGACTGCGGTTTGCTCCACGCCTCCTTGCGCGTCCGCGGTCGGCCACCACGCGGCCTGGAACTTCCCCAGGGCCGCAGCTTGGGCGCCGTGGTCCAAACGCGGGCATCGCGGGAGGTGTCGAGCACGTACCACTTCCCCAACGGCCGCACGCCTTGCACGAACGTCGGGCTGTCGCCTAACAAGCTGTCGCTGTCCACCCACCGAAACGGCAGGTCGTCGTCAACCGCCGCCTTCTTGCCCTTACTGGGGAGGCCTGTTTTGTCGACGTTCAGCACCGCGTCTTCGTCGCCTCGGCGCTCGACCTCTGCTCGCGGAAGTTCGTGGGCTGGGCGGTGGCCGACCGCCTGGGGGCGGAGCTGCCTTGTTTGGCGCTCGAGCGGGCGCTCGGGGCGCGGCGGCCGCCGGCGGGGCTGCTGTATCACAGCGATCGCGGCGTGAAGTACGCCTGCGACGAGTATCAAGCCCTGCTGGCTCAAAACGGCTTGGCGGCCAGCTTGAGCGGCGTCGGCTCCTACTACGACACCGCGGTGGTCGAGGGCTTCGTCAGCTCGCTCAAGACCGCGCTCGTGCATCACGAGGCCTACGCGACCCGGGCCCAAACGCAGTTGGCCCTGTTCGAGTACATCGAACTGTTCTAAGACCGAATACGCAGGCACACCACGCTCGGCTACCAACGCCCCGTGGACTACGAAGCACAACTCATCTAATTCTACAGCATCAGTTTCTCGGCGAGGCGTTTGTGCTTTTGCAGCCAGGTTTTGCGGTGGGATTTCCGAGCCGTTTCGTTGCGGGTGATGTAGTACTCGGTGAGACGGAGGGACTCGTCGTAGGTCTGGGGTGGGCGATCGAGGGCCGCGCGGATCAGGTCGAAGGACTGGCGGAGCGTGAGCTGCGCCGGCTCGGCCTGACATTCCTGGCGAATCAAGGTGGCGAACAAGTACGCCATCGCGACCAGGGCCATGTGGTGATGCCAACTCGTCCAGGCGCGGGCTTCGTAGTGCCCCATGCCCAATTTGCCTTTGGCTTCCTCGAAGAACAGTTCCACGCGGAACCGCGTCGCCCCCGCCAGGGCCAACGCTTCCAGCGGCGTGCGTTCGTCCGCGTTGGAGACCCAGACTTTGATTTCTCTCGGCGCGTCGACCGAACGTTGCAACACCAGCCACACCGCCGGGCCGGGCCGACGATGACGCACCGCCCACACCCGCAGGCGGGCATACTCGAACACCAGCGGCCCCTTGGCGCCCTCGCGGAGCTTGATCGGCTGCCAAACGCCCTCCGGCAGCGTCGCCGCGATCTCGCGCGCGGAGCGCACCTGCTCCCGCGACGGCTGCGTGCGCGGGCGTCCCGAGTTTGCGTCGGCCGGAATCTGCGTGGCCGGATCGAGCAGCCAGAACGTGGCGGTGATCGGCGTCTCGACCATGTAGCGCTGCCCGGCCGTCTCCAAAGCGTCGAGAAAGCCGCCGTTCTGGCCGTAGTGATCGTCGGCCACGATCCAGTCGAAGCGCAACGAAGCGTATATGGCGATGACCTCGTTGGCTTGGAACCTCAAGGCGTGGCTGGCGCTGTCGTTGCCGGAGTTGGACGAGCAGTCATCCGAAGGCGCCGCCCCGCAGGCCGCGACTCCGTCCGCGACGAAGCAGCGGCTGTTGGGCCTGGAGTTCCGCGGCTTCGTGAACTATTTCATGCGGCTGCCGGCGCTGGTGGTGAAGACGGGGCGGCGGACCGTGGTGCGGCTGTTGGCCTGGAACGCTTGGCTGCCGGAGTTCTTTCGCTTGGCGGAGCGACTGCGCCGGCCGGCGCCGCGTCATCGGCCGCGCTGTTGAAGACTTCGTTCAGGCAGCCGTCGTACGGCCGACGCCGCCTGAGCCAACCTGAGGCGCGCGTGCGCCCGCTCGAGTTCAGCCCGCCGTCACCGCCCAACCCCGAAAGGCCCCCCCAACGGCCGAACAACCCAACCCAACTTCAACCCACCGCCCCCGCCGCGGACCAACCCCGCTGCGCAATCCCCCCGCTAGCAACGACGCGGGAATACGCTTGTTTAAGGGCTAGACAGGAGAGCCTCGACTCTTCGATGGTACATTCCTGGCCGCACAAGGGCAACTTCGCCAAGTCACGGTTAGTGGCAGCCGCCTACCAAGCCATAATGAGCTTGGTTCCGGCGATCAGCAGCGCTACCGCCAGTAGCCATTGTATGGCCCGCACGGGAAGCTTCTGGCTTCCCAGGTAAGACCCCAGCGTTCCGCCGAGCATGGCGGCACCGGCCAGCGGCCAAGCGACGGCCGGCATCGGCTGGCCGCTTGTGACATAGCCGGTGATGCCAGCCACGGAGTTCAGCAGGATGAACACGACCGACGCCGCAGCGGCCTGCTTCGTGTGAGCCCAGCGGGCAAACAGCATGAGCGGCGTTAGTAAGATGCCCCCACCCGTCGCGGTCAGGCCGGACAGCAGCCCAATCAGGCCGCCAGCCGTGATAGCAAGCGGCTTGGGTGGGAGTCGGGTTGTCGGTGGGTCCCCTGGCTTGATGAGCAGCCGCACGGCCGAAAGCAGCAAGAAGACGCCGACCACCGCCTTAAACACGCTGTTCGGGAGCTTGACGTAGCCCCCCAGGAATGCGGCGGGGACCGACAGCACCGCAAATGGCCAGAACAGCCGCCAAGAGAAGTAGCCCGCGCGGCCGAACTGGACCGCGCCGATCATGGCCACCAGTACGTTCAGCAGTAGAGCGGTCGGCCTGATGGTCGGGGCGGCGAACCCTAGCAGGGTCATTGCGGCGATGTAGCCCGACGCTCCGGCATGGCCCACGGAAGAATAGAGGAACGCGACCAGGGC
Organism: Pirellulales bacterium; assembly: GCA_044221365.1. GTDB lineage: Bacteria > Planctomycetota > Planctomycetia > Pirellulales > JBGAPH01 > JBGAPH01. Next base: position 83,480 of record JBGAPH010000029.1, on the reverse strand, counting down.
GATTGCTGCTGCAGTCAATCCGAGATGGAGTTCCGCCATCTGGCTATTGTATCGCGCCCCCCCCGAGATGCCCAAACCTGCAGGACCATTCGAGCTATTGTCGAATCTTGTGGATGGGCTTGAGTTCAAAGAGGCGGCGTACTTGGGTTCGAATGGGTTAGTCACAATCCGTTTCTTGCCCGGAGTACTCCCACATTTCCGTGAGTAGCAATCGCGTGGTTGGCTTGCCAGGGTTGCCTGCGGCGGACGTGCTGACGTCGGTGCTGCGGAGCGGCGCGAGAGCGGCTGCTGGCCGAAGCCATTGAGGCCGAAGTGAGCGGTTGGATCGACGGTCATCAGCACCTGGCCAACGCGGCCGGCCAGCGCCAGGTGGTCCGCAACGGCCATGCGCCGCGGCGGACGATCCTGACCGGGCTCGGTCCGATCGAAGTCGCGCAGCCACGCGTGCTCGACCGTCGCCCGGCGGACGAAGCCGAGCCTTTTTCCTCGAAGAGTCTGCCTCCTTACCTGCGACGGACCAGGAGCGTCGACGAGCTGATCCGTTGGCTGTACCTGAAGGGCGTCAGCTCGGGCGACTTCAGCGAAGCCTTGGCCGCGCTGGTCGGCCCGCAGGCAGCCGGCCTTTCGACGTCGACTGTGCTGCGGCTGAAGGCGGTTTGGGAAGACGAGTTCAAGCGATGGAACGAGCGGTCGCTGGTCGGCAAGTAGTACGTGTACCTGTGGGTCGACGGCGTCCACTTCAACATTCGCTTGGAGGAGGATCGGCAGTGCATTCTGGTGCTGATGGGCGCCACGGCCGACGGCTATCGCGAAAGCGAGCAGTCATGGAAGGCTCTGCTGCTCGACGTGAAGACTCGCGGCCTGACGATCGATCCCAAGCTGGCGGTCTGCGACGGCGCCTTGGGCTTCTGGAAAGCCTTGCCATAGGTGTTTCCCATCACCCGCGAGCAACGCTGCTGGGTACACAAGACGGCCAACGTGCTCGACAAGCTGGCCAAGCGCTTGCAGCCGCAGGCCAAGGACGCGCTACACCAGATCTGGTTGGCCGAGACGCGCCAGAATGCTGACCAGGCCTTCGACCAGTTCCTCGCGACCTACGAGGCCAAGTACCCGAAGGCCGTGGAGTGTTTACGCAAGGACCGCAACGAACTGCTGGCCTTCTACGACTTCCCGGCCGAGCACTGGCTGCGCCTGCGGACCACGAATCCCATCGAGAGCACCTTCGCCACGGTGCGCCTGCGACACCGCCGCACCAAGGGCAACGGCACTCGCCTGGCCTGCCTTACGAGGATCTTCAAGCTGATGCAATCCGCGGCCAAACGCTGGCGACTGCGGGGCGGAGCCACGCTCTTGCCCGAAGTCATCCAAGGAACCACCTTCGTCGACGGAATCAAACGCCAAGACGCCGCCTAACCAACAACACCCATCCACAAGATTTGACAATGGCTCTGGACCATTCGTAGCGTGAGACTTTCTTGCGGCATACTGACGCACTATAAGAGAACCATGACTACGCCGAGGCCCAAACACTCGAATAACGACGTCCGAATGCGTGGTTTCGCGGAGCGGACTACGGTGGAAGACGCGCTCGCGTGGCTCGACTCGGTTTTTCCGCGGCTGGTCGAATTAGCGACGGAAGGCGTGGAGGTGGGCAATGCGGCCGGCCGCGTCCTGGCGAAAGACATCAGCAGCAGCGTCGATGTGCCGAGCTTTGCCCGCGCGATGATGGACGGATTTGCAGTGCGGGGAGAAGACACTTATGGCGTTTCTCCTTACAACCGCCTACCGCTAATGATTGTCGGCACCTGCCTGCCGGGCCATGCATTTCCTGGGCCCGTTGCTGCGGGGGAGGCTGTGCGGATTATGACCGGAGCGCCGCTTCCAGCCGGCGCCGACGCGGTGCTCCCCGTTGAGCTGACTGAACTGGCGGGAGCGGACGTGTTGGTTCTGGACCAGGTTTCTGCGGGCAAACACGTCGGGCAGAGGGGTGAAGATCTGCACGCTGGCGCGTTAGCGACCCCCGCCGGGCGATGGCTGCGCCCGCAGGATGTTGGCCTGCTCTCGTCGCTGGGATGCGGCTGGATCTCGGTCGTTCGCCGACCCTCGGTGCGCATTCTGATCGCCGGCAACGAGATCCTTCCCGCGGGGACGCCGCCCGAGGGCGCTCGCATCGCGGACGCCAACGGACCGATGCTCGCCGCCTTGACGGCGTGTGACGGCGGCCAGTTGCTCTCGTCCGAAATCGTTCCCGACGACCCCGACCCGATTCTCGCCGCGCTCGCACAACCGGCCGATGTGATCCTTGTTTCCGGTGGATCGAGCGTCGGGTCAGGAAGACTATGTACCTATGCTGCTTGCGGAGCGTGGCGAACTGGCGGTGCATGGCGTGGCAATGCGCTCCAGCAGTCCGACTGGCTTGGGCCGCTTAGTACTACAGCGCTCGGTCGCAGTGCTGTCGCATTTGGTGGTCCTTGCGGCGGGCCTGCTGGCGCAACCGCATGTGCTATCGCCGATCGGACTGACCGAGCTGGCGCTGTAGTATTAGGACCGCACGCGAAATAACTTCCCTGAGTGTATTGGTATGATCATTGGAGAGGGAGGGCCGGGGTTGGGGCCAGCCTGGAGCATCCCTTTGTAGCTGTCATGGTTCCTCTGCGGGGCGGTTGGGGCTTGCCAGTCGGCACACGCTGTCTTCGGCGCGTCCGGGCACGACTAGGCCGGGCCCGATCTTCGAGACAGTTCGACGCTGAGCTACAGGCTGGCTCTTCCTTCTAATGCGACGAACTGCATCCTGCACCGGTCCGACATCCATGAGGAAGCTTCTGTCAAGACGGGAGCAAGACGAGCCGGGACTTCCCAGACATCCATTCGGCGTCATCCGCGTTGGTGGAGCGCCATGAGTGATTTGCGGTTGCTCCCATTCACACCGGCGGCGTCGCAATGCGCCATGTCGGACCTCGGGATGCAACCTAAGTCCCGCTCTCAGTCTTGACCTGAATCCTCGATCCCACCCCCCCAGCATTCTTTCCGCCGCAAGGGCCTTCACCCCTGCTGAGGACCTTGCGGCGGAAAGAATGCGGCACACTGAGCAAACCGTCGTGGCGCTCACGGGGGCGCGGGCTGTCCCCCAAGGTCGCCCCGGGGGCTCTCCACCCACGTGGTTCCTCGCTTCAGCATCGACCACATCACGCGCACCAGATAGTGCGCGGTCGCCACGAGCGCGATCTTCTTGCGTTGGGGATCTTCACGCTGTGCTCGCTCGAAAAACGCGCGAACCGTCGGTGAGCGGCGGATGGCTTGCCACGCGGCTTCGGCCAGCATGCGCCGAACAACCGAGGCGCCTTCACGGGTGATGTGGCCCAGGCGGTTTCGGTCGCCCGACTGGTCTTGGTGTGGAACCAGACCAAAGTATCGTCCAAAGGCCTTGGCATGCGGGAAGCGATCAGGGTCATCCACGAAGGCGACCACGGCCTCCGCCGTGCGGGCGCCAACTCCTGGAATGGTGCGTAGCCGAAGCACGCCGGGTGACTGCTGCGCCAGTTGGTTCAGCTGCTGCTCGATGCGTCGCACCTGCCGTGTGAGCGATTCGATCTCTTCGACGAGCAGGTCGCGCCGCAAAAGCTGAGAATTCGTGGGCAACTCCAAGGCGCGGAGCCAGCGCATACCCCCCTTGGTCCAGAGGCTGGGATGGCTCGGAATCGCCACGCCGGCACAACGGAGTACCGCGCGAGCGGCGTTCTTCGCGCGTGTCCGCTTGGCAATCACCTGGCTGCGGCAAGTGATCAACTCCCGCCAAGCCCGAACCTCGAGCGAAGGAACATGTACCGTTGGCACCTCACCCAGGTACAGCAGCTTGGCCAGCCGCTCCGCATCGTTCCGGTCGTTCTTGTTCTTGGACCGGTAGATCAATCGCAGCTGCCCGGGATGGGCTACCAGCACTCGGGAGGCCACAGGCCGCAAGAGATCGTGGTAGTGGCCGTACCCGCAGCTCGCTTCGTAGCACACCTGAAAGCGGTCCGGCAGTCCCTCGAGGATGCTCATCATCTGGTCGATCGAACGGACGCGGCTGCGATGGGTCACTTGACCGGTCTCGTTGAGGACCGCGAGCGAGATGTGCCTATTGTGAATGTCGAGTCCGACGTGAAGCATGGGAACCTCCGGAAGCCTAACGACCACACGGGCGCCCCGATTCACGTTAGCCGATGACAGAAGCTCCTACATAGAATCACACCGAGGTCACTTGTGCGCTCCGTGAGTCCCGCGCGAAGCGCTTCTCTGCCTCGAGCCGATCTCTTCGACTTCCCGAACCCCAGAACGCTTTGAGAACTCTCGGCGATCCCTGGTTTTCCCGCCCGGCCGACGAAGCGATTCGCGAACAGCAAGCGCCTCCGCGCAAGAGTTCGGCCCACGTAGAGCCCACGATCGTAGCCCGACGGGGATGTCGGGCCGCGACCCCGCCGGCCGGGCTCCAGGTCTGAACACCCAGCTGGTATTCACGAAGCCACATAGAGCCCGTTTCCGTGGCACGTTGCTACGTTGGAACGCGTCTCTGCGTCCCTTGATATTGCGCGTCACCCTGCAAACAATCTGACCGCACCGTCTGCGCTGGCCCCATCCAAGGGGCAAGGGCATCCTGGACCGGGACGCCGGTTCTCTCGAACGCACCGCTTTGCGAGATTTTCGATGCCTCCGCTCGCGACCTCCCGACTCCGACTGGGACGCGCGCTCTCCGGCGCCGCCCTTGAACTCCCCATCGAGAGAGTGCTCGGAAACCATTGGCACATTCGTGGCCGCACCGGCTCGATGAAGACGGTCTTCGCCACGTCCCTTTCGATGCAGTGGCTCGCCCAATCCCACCACCTGGTCGCCGTGCTCGATCTTGGCGGGGATAAGGCCTGGGCCTGGCAGATGCTCGAGCGCTGTCGCCAGTCGCCAACCCGCCCATGCCGGCTGTTTTCGCTCGATCCAGGACATGGCGGCTGCTACTTCGATCCCATCAAGGCCGTCACCGCCGCGGACTCGAACCTGAGCCGCGTGGCCAGCGGCATCTGCTTCGGCCTCAATCTGGTCTACGGGGAAGGCTACGGCAAAAGTTGGTTCGGCCGCGTGAACACGGCCACGATCATCGAAGCCCTCGCGGGTTTGGCGGTCCGTGGCCTAGATAACCCGGGGCTGCACGATCTGGCCCGTGAACTGAGCCGCATGGCGCGGCGGCTGCATCCAGGCCGCGACGCCAGCGAAGCGCTGTACGCGGTGGATCAACTACTGCGCTACACGCGACTGGACACGCATCCTGATCCCGAAGCCAACCTCGACATGCGCCGTGCGTTCGAGCAGGGGGAGGCGCTGTACTTCTTTCTCCCCACGATTTTCGATCCTCAGCCGGCCCGTGCGGTCGCCGCGCTGGCCGCCTGGAGCATCGCCCTCGAAGCGGCCCGGCGAACCGACCAAGGCGATCCCGTCATCCCGACGCATTTGTTCATTGATGAGTTCGCCCAAGTTGTGGGCGGCAAATCGCTCGAGGATCTTTTGACGCAGGTCCGCAAGACGGGCGTCCAGATCTACCTGTTGCACCAAAGCACGGACCAATTGCTGACCCGCGACCACGACCTGGCGTCCATCGTCCGCGACAACTGTACGCTCAAGGTGCTGTTCACCGCCACCAACGAACGAGATCTGGACGAGTTACAGTTCTATTCCCTGGACGTCGTCCGCCCCCGCCGTGGACACTCGATTCAGGCCCATTCGATTTCCACGAGTCAGCAGGAGAGCGTGGAGCCGGCTCTGAGCCGCAATCAGATCCGCGAGGTGTCCGACACGGCGATGCAGGCCTTCTTCTGCCAGCAGTTGGGGGACGGCCATCACGAGCCCGAGCCGTTCGAAATCGAACCGGCCTGCACGAAGCAGGCGCATGCCGCTTGGAGCCTCAAGCCGCTCCGGCTCACGGGCCCGGCGACCAACGTGCCCCCGCCGGCGACGGGCGACGATCCGGCCCGCGCGGCACGTCTGGCCGAGTTGAGAGCGCTGCTGGCAGCCAAAAAAGCCGAGCTGCAATGGAGGCCGGACTCCGAGGCGGGACCTTCCTAGCGGACCGACTCCATAGGGCGGAAACCCGAGCAATTTAGCGGAGGGCCGCCAGGTCGCTCCCTTCGTCGCCAACCGCGGGGCATGCGCCGCAAAAAAAAGGCCGGCAGACGACGCTATTCCTAGCGTATCTGCCGGCCGCGGAGCCGTCAGCAGGCTCCCTCCGTCGGAGGTTCGAACTCCTCCGGTAAACCGATCGTGAGCATCGGCGTCCCATCGAGGTCCGGCTCGAGCAGCCCCAGCAGCCGGAGTTCGTGATCCTCGAGGATCACCACCAGCGGCAGTCCAGGCTCCAGCGCGCGAACCTGGCGAATTGCTTCCACCGCCCCGGCCAAAACCTTCCGCGTGAGTCCGACGACCGCAGCGCCTGACCCGCGCACGGGTTCACCGCCCAGCCGTTCGAAGGCCCGGCGACTGAAAGCGACTCGATCGTCACTGCCCAATTCCTTGGCCGCGCTCGTTACCTCGACCAGGATGCCGAAGCTGCAGGCTGCTCCACGGCTGCAGAGCACCAGCGTGGTCGATCCATCCTCGCGTTCGAGCATGAAACGAAACGGGCCCACTCTTGCCTTTGATCCTCCTTGCATAGTTTTCCTCCATCAAAAGAGCGTTGGGTCGTGGTGCACCGCAGTGCCGCCGGTCCCAAACGCTCGCGTTATTGGCCATGACTTGGTTGTGGGCCTTTTCACGGGCGTCCTCTCCTAGAAGGCGGGAATTGGGGGAGTGTTCTTTGCCCAGAGGCCGACTCGACAGTGACGACGGCGACGGCTTGCGAGGCCCGAGAACAGGCCGGCGGACGCTTGCGCGTCCACCGGCCCGGGAGCAGGCTAACTCTCTTCGGGCAGCATGATCGTGATCACGGGTTCGCCCTGATCGCCTGGCCCGACCACGGCTGCGAGCGACACGAGCTCGGCCCGGTCGTTGTCATTGCGGACGTGAAGTTGAACCGAAACTCGCGCCGCGCCGGGATCACTTTTGCGGATGGCCTGGCGGCTCATCCAGAGAATGTCCCAGCAGCGGCCCGACTCGTCTTGGCCAACGACCCCGCGCGGGATCCGCACGTACCGCTCGTGAACCGCCAAAGTCAGAGCCACCGGATAGCGAAAACCTGCTTCCTTGGCTGCCTCCGTGACATCGACGAGCACACCATCGGCCAAGGCGTCTCTTCTCGAGTACCTCGACACGATCGCCGGGTGCTCAATGGTGCATGCGCCAGGTCGCTCCTGTTCTCGTTTGCTTCCATTCATATGTGTTCTCCTCAAAAGGGGCGCGGGTTGCGGCACCGCAGTGCTCTCATAAATCCCACGCCCTTGTTATGCACGAGGAGCGCGAGGGCGCCACACAGTTCGCGAACATGGAGTTTCTCATCCTGGGGGAGTGGGGCCACGCTCAAGGCGAGCCGGACGATTCAGGCAGTTTCTTGGTGGGATGGATGCCGTAGGCCTAGGTTGGGGCTCAAGCCGTCGGCCGCGGGCTTGGCCTGCAAAAGCACCCCGCGCAGACTTGGAGCCTGAAACCGGGCGGCGTCGGCCGGCGTGATCAACTGCTCGTAGAGCAGGTACCGAAGTTTGTCCGCCCAGTGGCCGGCGTCGGCCGCCCTCAACAGACGCTCGTAGAGTTCGGTCGCGTACGCGCTCCACAAGGACCGTTGCCCTTGTTCGTAGACGTCCGTCAGCCAACGGTAGCCGAAACTGTCCGGCCGATATCCGCTCCGCACGGCCCGCCAATTCTGGCGATCGTTGTACGGCTCGGCCCACACGTGTTCGAGGCGTTCTGGCTGGATGGCCTGCAGGAGCTGCTGGAGCCCAGCCGCCTCCTGGCCCAAAGCGTCGGGCATCACGGGGCACAGCATGCCGTAGGTGGCCACGCCCGCATCTTGCAGACGGGCCAAGGCGGCAAGCCGTTCCGTGGGCGAAGAGGTTCCCAACTCAACCTGCCGAGCCCAGCGATCGTCGGCAGAGCCCGTCGACAGGCCCACCACGAAGCGACCGGGCGCGGCTCGAAAAAAGTCGATCCATTCAGGCGAGCCCACGATCGCGTTCTTCGTAAGCACGCGAATGCGAAACGCCGTGCCGTTTAGCACCAATTCCAGAGCCTGACGTGTCACGCCTCGCTCGACAAGCGTCGGACTGAACCCGTCGGTGAGCATCGAGAACACGAGCGTCTTGCCACGGCCCCAGGTCGAGGGCCGCTTGGTCAGTTGGGCCGCGAGCCTTTCGAGGACGTCGGGCCAGACAATGGTCAGCGAGGGATCGTCGTTGGGCGTCAGCCGCCGGCCCAATTGTTGCTCGGCGGCCTCGGCAAAGCGACGCCGGTTGATCCGCAGGTAGTTGCCCGCGTTCGAGGAGCAGTAGCGACAACCAGACTCGCACAAGCCCATCAGGTCGAGCTTGTAGTCGGAGAGGGCTTTTTTGGCGAAGCCGGGAGAGGCGGTGATCGGTTCCTGGATCGACGGGACTGCGACGAGTTTGCTTTGCATGGCTCACCTCGGGTAGGGGTTGTTGAACCTGGGAACGGTCCATGGTGTGCGATAAGTGGCGACAGGAGCGCGACAAACCCGCGCCCTTTCGCGACCGACGCGCTTGTGGCTTAAAGGGAGGCCCCTCCCCGCAGGGAAGGGCCTCCAAGGGTGCTGATGAGGCAGGGGCTTACCACACGGCAAAACCACCACAGTGGCGCAGGAAGGCAATCCACCGGGCGATTTCTTCGCCTGCAATCCGAAACGGCGAGACCGTTCTTTCTGGTTTTGGCCCCACCGGGTCGCAAAGGACAAAGCGGCCTTCCGCATTGACCCGCACGTCATCCGACTCCAGTTCGAAGCCGGACGGGAATTGAGCCAGCCCTCGCTCGAAACGGTTGGCCAGCTCCGTGCAGGTGACCTGGTCATCGGGGCCTTTGCCGTCGTTGTAGGACAACGACTCGAGCAAGTCCTCGCTGAGCAGGTCGCGGCAGCTGGCGTGCACGTGCTCGAGCAGCGGCGCCCACATCCAGATTGAAGCCCGGAAGTAGCGTCCGCAGTCGGCACTCGGTTGTTTTCCATAGACATCCATGCCCATGTTCTTCTCCTCCAAAATTCCGTCGTCGCGTAGTCCGAGGGGGCGAGGACGGTCGTAAAGCGTTCCCCTCGGCCATGACCGCAGTCATCGCCGCGTAGAACGCTCGAGTAGGGAGGGCGACAACCGGTAAGCATTGCCCATTCAGCACCAAACAGGCGGGGCTTCGCCGAGCAGCAAAGACCGGCCAGCATGGTGCTGGGCGCGTGGCGGAGGCGGCCGGCCGGGCCGGGGGCCGCGGGGCGGCTTCGTCCACGGAGTGGGCGGGACGAGGGTGGCGCCAGGGATGGTCTGCCGCGTCGGACGCGCGGGAGGTAAGGGGCGGGCGAACAGCAATGGGCGGGCACAGGCTCGCGTCGAGCGCGCGGGGGCAGGGAAAGGACGGCCCAGCAACTGGGACCGCCTAGGGCAGCCGGGCGGGGGCGGTGTCTGGCACGCAGCGTGGCCGACGCAGGGGGGGGGGGGCGGGTTGGGAGCGGCCGAGGGCCGTACGACCGGGTTCGTGCACCGCTGTCGCCCTGGCGGAAGCGGGTATAGCAGGGTTCCGAAGGGGTGCCGGAGTAGACCGCTAAGGCGAACGCAGTGAATACCTTCGGTCTGACGAACTCGGTCGACAGACCGCTGTGGGCAAACAGGCTCACGGAAGGTTTGGGCATGGCTGGTAGGACGGCGTTGAGTAGGAATTGGAGGGGTCTGCGGTGCTAAGAGGCTTGATCGGGGGGCTGGTCATAGAGCAGGGCATACATGCGTTCGACCACGAGGCGAACAACGGGCAGCTCGTCCCGTGAAAAGCGGTCGCTCATGCGGACTTGGTCTCCGGCGAAGTATTCACGTTGGATCTGAACCGAGTACCAAGAGGCTTGGCTCGGCTCACTCGGAACGTTCCTCCAGGCCCGGCCGACGATGCGGCCGTAGCGGATTTCATGCGCAGGGGCGGGTTTATTGGTGGACATGGGGGCCTCGGGGGTTGGAGAGGATGGGGTCGGAACCAACGCCGCCCTGGAAAGGGCAGGCGTGCGCGGCGGCTCGAAGCCGAGCTTCTCGCACAGTTCCAGGCACGCGGTGTAAATGGGCAGCCGGGTCACCGCCGCGTAGAGATCGAGCTGGTTGCCCCCCGCATCGCACTTGAAGCAGCGGAAGAGGTGTTTTTCGAGGTGGACCGAGAGGATGCGCGAGCCCGGCGTGGTCGAACCATGCACGGGACAGGGCCCGCGGAGCTGGGCGCCGCGGCCGCCGGTCGGCTGCCAGCCGAGCACCTCGAACAGCACCTGCCGCATCGTCACGAGCCGCTTGAGCTCGACGAAGTCCAGTCCCCCCCGACGAACCAGGGAAGAGGAACCCGTAGGCGGCGGCAGCCGCAAGTCTTTGTCCCACGTTGCTGCAGAGCCGGGGCCCGGATGATGCTCGAAGTTGGTCATGGGTCATGCATCTCACATTCGCTGGGCCTAAACCATTTTTCCCGTTGAGCCTGTCCGAGTTCATTGCGCGGCGGCGCGTGGTCGTGCTAGGCTCGTCGGATGAACCATGCGCTCCTGTCACTTCGCGCCCAGTTGCGGGAAGTCGTCCCCGGCTGGCTCGTGGTCAGCCTGCTCGGCCCCTCGACCTCATGGCCCCTGCTCTCCTTCGTGGCCCACTGGGCGCTGCTGGGCGTCTTGTATCGCGTTGCCATCGATCCCTGGTTCTCGCCTTCCGCGGTGCAGGCCGGCGTTTCTTCAGGGCTGGCGATTGGCTTGGTGCTGCTGGTTGCCGGCTGCTGCGGCGGGCCACGCCGCCCCCACTAAAACCATCCACGCCGGCCCCTGAACTTCGATAGAAGTTCAGGGGCCCGTCGTGGCGGAAAAAGCCTCAGCTTTACCGACCTTTCTAGAACCAATCCCAGCGAACCGCGTTGAACACGATGGTGGCGAGCCCGGCCAGCATGAGCACGAGCTGCACCAAGGCTTCGACGGGGGACTCGGGATGATGGATCAAGAAGGATTTGGGGGGACGTCCGTGCGCCATCGCTGCCTCCTGCGAAAATGCGGCTAGAACACTCGACTCCAGGTTGACCACGGTCAATCGAGCGAGCACCAGCCATCACAAACACCACACGTTGTTTCTAGTAGAAGCGGTAGGCGCCGAAGGCCTCTGCGTACTCGGAGTGCAAGCGGCGGAGCTTACGGGCGTCGTATTTTCCAATGCAGTCGATCGCCAGCGGCCGCGGTCCCAGCACCAAGGCGTCGGGCCGTAGGTCTCCCAGCTCGCGGCTCCGCTGCCGGCAGGCGTAGGAATCTTCATGCGCCCAGCGCACAGCCAGCGCCGGCTCGGTGGCCGACATTTGCCCATAGGCCGCGGCCAGCAGCAGGTCGTGGTTGATTTCGCGGGTCCGCACGGTGCGCGGCAGCGCGGCTCCGCTCAGCCCGCAGGCCTTCGAGGTCGCGGTGAGGAGCTGGGTTTGCTGGGCGGGGCGTGTCCAGCGCCGCTGGGCCAGGTGGGCCAAACGGTCGAACGGTGGCTCCGGATCGCCGGTCTGCCAGGTATGGAGTGGCGGCGTTGCGGTGAGCGGCGGGTGAGCCATCACCGGCCGCAGCGCGAGCCACTGGGCCTTGAGCAGGGGTTGCAGCGCGCGACGGAAGCTGGCCAGACTCTGCTGAGTTCCGTGTTGCCAGGCATAGAGCTGCTCCGGCGTTACGCAGCGGAGCCGCTCGGTCAGCAAGACGACCACGGGCGCCAGGTTGCGGTTGAGCGAGCGAAGCATGGTCCACGGTTCATTGGGGATGGCGTTAACGGCATGGGAACTAAGTGGAGGCTTGCGTCCCGAGTGCATCTTTGAGTGTCTCGGCGGTGGGTCCGAGGGCCACGCGCACGAGGAGCTCGCGATCGAGGCCGGTTTGTTGAAGGGCTCGTTGGAGCGCCGTGCACGCGCGCTCCGTCGGCCCCAGCACCAACAGCCCGTAGTCGCGGCCAGCGATGCGGGCGCCGAGTTCGGGGGTCCGCAGCAGCCGGTCTGCGAGCTGAGTGAGGTACTTGAGGCTGGTGCTGAGCGGTGAGGTGGCGTGATAGACCCGTAGCAAGCAAGGATCGCCCTCCTCGTCGGTGACGATGTGCGGTGCGTTCTCGGGAGGCGTCGCCTGGGCCAGCAGGGGCAGTAGGTCGCGGCGGCTCAACCGGAACCGCCGCACCGGGGTGCAGTTGCAGTAGAAGCTGAGCGCGATCGCCTGGTCGAGCGCGGCCGGACCCAGCGGCGCCAGCCGCTTGCGGCCGGTTTCACCTGACACTTCAGCCAGGCCCCGTGCGGTGAGCGTGGCATAGGTGATCCGGCCCGGCAGAGCTTGGCGATGTACTTCGAGCAACCCTTGTCCGGCGAGTCGTTGCAGGATGTGTCCCGCGCTTTCCCCCTGGAAGAACAGGTTACCGAAGGCGATCGACAGACCTGCGTTGTAGGTGGCGAGGTGCAGCAGAATGGCTCGATCGCGCCACTGGTGGATCGATTTGGACATCGGCGGGGCCTCGAGGCTGGTGGGAGGGCATTCAAAAAAAGGTGGGCTGGAGGCCCTCGCGATGGCGAGGACCTCCAACCCGTTGACGTCTCTCCGCGGCCTAGAACCGCAACGGATTGCCGTTGCCAGGTTCCGAACCGTCGTCGCGCCGAGCGCGCAAGGCTTCCAGCGCCGCGGGGCTGAACAGGTGAGTCAAGTCACCTGCCTCCCGTGCCGGCTGGGCCATGGCTCCCAACTTGACCCGCAGGTCGTTGGGCAGGTCGGGCGACTCTGCCAAACCCTTGGCAAGCCGTTTTGCGAACTCGCCGATCTGCAGGCAGTGAGCGGCGTGGAGCGTGCGGAAGGGCTTACCGCCATTCCGGTTCACGCGGCCGATCGACCAGCGCAATCGACGGGACTCATCGGCTTCATCCGCGTTCACCCACAGCAGCGCCACCAAGTCGTCGGTGAGCTGAATGACTTCGGGTTCGAGGCGGTGCGTTTTTCGTTTGCTAAACCACATAGGGTTGTTCTCCAGAAGAGCCGGCGCATTCATTCCTGCGGAACGCAAGAAGGGAGACGGCGCTCGGCTGTGCATGGTCTCCGGCAAGCTGCCACAGCAGATTGCGCAAACCACGTACTGGAGACCAACGAAACGCATGGCAAGGGTTGGGGAGAGCGTCAACAAATTAGGGTTTAGGACCAGAGCGCCCGGGCGAACAACAACACAATTCCAAGAGCCAGGGCGATCAGGCTCCATTGGACCAAGCACGTCAGCAGGCGCAGACCGCCGATCAGCAGTTCGCGTGGGCCGCCGAACCCCGACCCGCGTGAGCCTGCCGGAAACACTTGCGGCGCAACCTCGTACCACGTGTTCGTCCACGGCCCGGTCGCGAACTCGAAGTGGCTGCGTCGGGATCCGGCGATGACGGTCAGGCGGCGGCTACCCGCGGGACGGACGGCACGCCAAGCGCCCTGGTTGAGCGTGACGTGGATCGCTTGCCGCGGCCCATACGCCTGCCCGTGGAACATCACGTTTCCGTTGACGAAGAACGTCAGGTCCCCCAACGTCTCGGAGACCTGGCCGTTCAGCCACACGCCCTCGACAATCGTGCGGCGAACCCATTTCCAGCGCTGAGGAACCGGTCCTTGCAGCGAGCTCATGGCTGCACCTCCCGCCGCGCGGTTAGCACCGCTGACGACTTGATGGACTTCGCCGCCTTCCGCCCACGGTGCAGGGCACTTGCCAGCACCGGAGCGGTCTTGGGTTTGCGACGAGCGTTGTCCAGGGCCTTGACCGTGGGCGAGATCGCTTGCGGAGACACCAGTTTTTGGTGAAAGGATTTCAGCGCGTCGCGCAACCGTTGTGACCGCTGAGCATGGGTTTTTAAGCCGTCCAGCAACTCATCCGGGGTATAACCTGCGGGCAAGGCAGGCAGCGCATCGAGGGCGGTCGAAAGGCGATCGAGCATGAGGGCCTGCCGCTCGAGGTAGGCAAAGCTCTCTTCGACGGCTTGCTCGTCGGCCTGGAGACTTTTGGCGCGGGCTGCAAACTGCACCCCCAGCGCTTCGAACATGTCCGCCGTCGTCGAGTAGGTCTCCCGCAGATCGTCGTACGGTTCGTCGGCGGCATAGCGCCGGTTCTGCACGGCCAGTTGCTTCGCGGTCGCCGGAAATGCCGCCAGCCCCTCCTTATAGTGAGCCAGGGCGGCCAGAAACTCGTCATGCGTGGTGGCGAGGTGCTGAGCTTGGATCTTCAGAGCCAGGACCGCGGGAACGAGAGCCTCAAGGGTTCTCCGTTCGCCGGCCAACGAGGGCCCCCCGATGGATGCCAGAGCGGCGTCCAAGGACTCGAATAGGGCCTCTTCCTTGGCGACCAGGTCCTCCTCGCGCTGTGCGAGTTCGCTCCGCTGGCTCTCCACCAGCTGCTCGAGTGGCAACTCTTCCTCGGGTACGTGCTGGACCTGCGCCGTGACGAAGACAGTTCGAACGACGGGCTCAACGAAATCCGCGGATGGGTTGAGGGGAGCCAGCGTCGGGGTCTTGGGCACCGAATCCGACTCTTCTGGCGGGTACAGCGTCCGCATTGTGGTGAGCATTGAGGGCCTCGAGTAGGGGGACGTGTAGATCGCGGGCGAGCGCGGCGGGATGACGGTTTCCGGCGGTCGATGGCGGCCACCGCCGAGACAGCCGCTCATCCACAAGAAGCCGACGAACAACAGGGGCAACACGATTCGGGACACGAAACAACTCCTGCTAGGGGGAGATGGCCTTCCACAGGGCCGGTTGATGGGGGGCGCCTCGGGGCGATCCCTTGCGGGGAAGCGGACGGGGCAAGGATTGGGACGACTGCGGAGCCGTCTCGAAGAATTTGCGGCTCCGGCTGGTGCCGGGAGCCGGCGGCGGGAACATCGCCGCCGCCGGCGCCGTGCTGGCCACGGAGGGCTCCGGGGATTGCCACCACGGCAGGCCGTAGCGCATGCCGCCGACACCCAAAAACACCCCTAGAGCGATCCAGACGGCGGCGGTCGGAATGCGAACGCGTGGCCAATGCAGGGGCGGAAGCGCTGGCAGACGCGGCCGCCAGCCCAGCGAGGGAGGGGCGGCCTGGGTCGGTAGCTGAGGCCGAACGGGCGGAATCCAGATTCGCGGGGGGATGGCGCGGACCCGTGCCGTGTCGAGGTTCGTCAACTCATCCACCCATTCATCGAGCGCGGGTCGCGCGGTGGGATCTTGAAAGCCGAGGTCGAAGGTGCGCAGGAACAAGTCCTGGATTCCGGGCGGCAGGTCCGTGAACGGCGGGGCGCCGCGTGGCGGCTGAAACTCGGGATGCTTGCCCGAGTCTGCATACAGGCCGCGCTGGATCCGCTCGAGCATGACGGGCGCTTTGCCGGCGCCGGTGTAGCGGCAACTATAGGGATGCTCTCCTCCACGCAGCAGACGGTGGAGCATAACGATCAAGGCGTGGCGATCTTCGAACACGGTCCGGTCGCCGACGTCGAAAGGCTTGCCTTGACGCTCGGGCGCGGCGTAGTCGTAGACGCCAAACCGGCTGGGAAACACCACGCCTGCGTTCGTCTCCACGCGGATGCTGTCCAGATCGATCAGGTAGACTTCGCCCGCCGCATCCACTAAGAAGTTCTGCTCGTTGATGTCGCCAATGACGTAGTCCTCGGCGTGGAGGTCCGCGACGACTTCAGCAGCCCTCCGGGCCACGCGCAGCAGGAAGGCGGAGGTGATCCACTTCGAGCGGCCACGCGGATTGACGAGATGGGCCACCGGAACGACACGCTCGAAGGCCGGCATCGCAAAACCCGCGACCTGCCCCGATCCCTGGCCGTCGAAGACAAGCTCCGACGGCCAGGCATAACGGGGGTGAAGCGGGTCATAGCAACGCGGGGGGTTCTGCACCATGTAGTCAATCTTGGCGGCCGGCTCCCCTTTGCCAGTCTGGTAGATCTTGATTCGGCGACGGGAATCGAAGGGGTCCTTCCAGACCGTGCCGGCGCCCCCCGAGCCTACCTTTTGGGTGAGGATGGCGTGCTGCTGATTGGCTAAGATCACGCGCATGGTTCAGCCGTTTGCCGCCCAGCCCGGGGTTTGATCGTCGCCGTTGATGGGGTCAGGGAGCTCGAACTCCTCGTCCGGTTGCGACGTGGATTTCTTGCGCAGGCTCACGTACAGCCAGCGAAAGAACTTCGCAAAGTCCTCGACTTCCGCCAGCCGGAGCGGGCGCCGCTTGGGTTGGGCCAGCTTCCCCAGGAATTCCAAGTCCGCGTTTTCACCGACACCGATGAGAAAGACGGCGATGTTGCGCCTCGTGGCCTCGTCCCGCGCCCGCTGGGCTGCAAGCAAACGATTCGAGTCAGTTGCGCCGCCATCGGTGAACATGAACAACCAAGCTTGGCGAATGTCTTGATCGCAGTCTTGCCGGAGCACGTGCTGGCGCTGAGCGATGTCCGCGACGCTCTTCATGAGCAGCTCGCACAGCGGCGTGGCGCCCGTGATGGTGAACTGTGGAAGCTTGTAGTCGCGGATCGGTCCGAAGTCGACGAGCCGCTCGGTGGTGGTATGCTGGCCGAAGGCCACCACCCCCAGCTCAACGGCGTTGGCCAGGATCGGGTCGTTTTGGAGATCGGTGACGAACGCCGCCAGGCCGGCCTGAATTTGCTCGGCGGCGCCATTGAGCAACGTCGAGCCGGACGTGTCGATGGCCAAGTCGACCACGAAGACTTGCTCGGGATTGCGAATGGGTGCGTCCATGAGGGAGGCTCGAGACATGAACAACTCCTTACAAAAGGGAAGACAAAAAATACGCCCCTATGCCCCCGACGACGATTGAGGCCGCAAGCAGCCCGGCCGGCCAGGAGAAACGGATCTCGCACGGCGCCTCACCGGAGTTGGTTTGGCGTCTCTCGGCGGGACGCTTCCGCAGATCTAGGAACCGGCCCTTCTGGGACACCCCATGCCGCTTCGGATTCTGCAGGCGACGGCCACCAGCCGCTCGGAGACTGCAAAAACGTGTGACCCTGGAACGCCTGTCTTTCATGCGGAACTCCTTCGTGGGCTCGGCTCAGTCGATGCTTGGTGAGAGAAAGCGGTTTCAAGATCGCGATCTCCGTCCTCGGAAGTCAGCCAGCCGCGGCAGTTACACGTTTGGCAGCCTTGTCCGCCGCATGCGGCACACAGTGCGGTTGGAAGCATTTGCTCGATGCGCGCCGCCGCTGCAGTAAGCTCCCCGCCGAGCCACGCCAGGCTCCAGCCCGCGGGGCCGGCAATACGCTTCGCGTCCTTTGCCAAGCCGAGCAGCCGCTTTGCCAGCTTCAAGCTGTCGCGCCGGCAACTCACCTGCTTGCGCGTAAACTCAGCTGTCAACGCCTGATGCAGCGCGCTCTCCCGCTGCTGCTCCTTGCCACGCGCAATGCTTGCCGCGGTGGAGAGCGAAAGCCGGCCCGCGCGGATCAGCGTCAACAGCTCGAGGTCGTCGATCACGGACCGCGCCTGGCGAACGGCGTTCGGCGGCAGGTCGAGTTTCGCCGCGGCCAACTCGTAGCTTTTTCCCGTTTCCTGGTCGGCGGCGCAGGGTTGGTGCTGCTGGCGCTGCTTGGCGGCCAGCTCGAGCTCTTTGCACAGAAGTGCCCCCAACAACGCATGTTGGGTATCGGTCAGTCGTCGCGTTGCCCCATTGGCCGCGTGTCGAGCAATGATCCACTCGGTCGGCGTCTGGCCGTGTAGATCGTCTTCGCATAACATCACATACTTCGCGGGGATGCCCAGCTCCTGGCAGGCCGCCAGTCGGGTCCGGCCGTCCAGTACGTACCGCTGCCCGTCGAGATCGTTCCAAAGCACGATGGGCGTTTGTTGGCCGATTTCGGCGATACTGTCGCGGATCGTCGCCAGGTGTTCTGGCGTGACTGGCAGGTCAACCGGGATTGCGGGGTGTTCGGGGGGCGCAGCTGAATTGGTCGCCAGCAGATGAAGGATTTCAGCCTCCTCGAAGTCCGGAACTGGTGACGAAATCGTCACCAGCTCGCCATCGCTCCGCCAGGATGGGTCCGCCTTTCGCGTGTCGTGCTTCGGCAAGTCAGCCGTCCGCTGTTCGTTGTCTGCGTCTAAGCTCATCGTTGCGGTCCGGTTCGATTCTCGGGTCAGCTAAGGATGCCACAGATCCAGCGCGGATCGTTGACGACGGCCCACTGACGTTCTGGTTCGAGGTAGAGCCAAACCTCGAGGATGCGGTCATCGCAATCAGAGAGAATGAGGCAGCGTCGAGTGCGATTGGGAAGCACAGGTGGTCGGATGCATCGTACGATCAGCCGGCCACCTAGGAACAGCTCGCGCGGCATCACCTCGTCACGCGCATACTCAATCCGGACATTGAGCTGGATTGCTTCCACTGCGGTCACGACTTCGCATGGAGGCATGATCGTCACCGTGCCATCGCAATATCCCGCCAGACAAGCTTCAGGCCGCCAAATGCCGGCGGGCTTTGCGATCAGACCCGGGCGGTTTCCAAATCCGTCGCGCTTCCTTGGTGCGGGCATTCCCTGTTTCCTCTGATGACTTGACCTGGGGGGGCTCGTTTCCTGTACAGTGCGGCCTCATCGTGCCCACATGGAGGTCTGCGGGAGAAGGCCCTCTTTTTCCATTCGAGCGACCTCATCCCTCGAGATTTTGAACGCGCCAAGCATCCCGGCCGGTCCACGGACCCTCGTCGCCCTCACGCGACCTGTGCGGCACCATGCTCTGACGGTGAACTCGGCCCTGCCTGTACGAAGCGCTAGTTCCTTGACTGTATAAAATTCCTTCTCCAGGCCACGCTCGTGACTAGTCACCAGCAGCCGGAGCTGCGACTCGATCCGTTCCAGTTGCTCTCGGACCACGGCGAGCATCTCGGCGGTGCTCGGTGAACTGCTGACCTGTGGAGGGTTCATTGGTGGGTCCTCCGACTGCCTTCAGGAGCCAACCGACTTCAGGAAGGATCCAGGACATGAAAGCAGCGTGGGCAAAAATGGGCAGCACGGGTTCCAAGCACGCCGCTCAGCCGCTCCAGGGTGTTGCGAACCGACGGTCGAAGTTCCCGCGGCGGGGTATGAGTGGCAACGCGAGTGAAGGCGTTCCAGACTCCATATTCTGTCGCTTCTGCGCCTTCTTCATCCCAGGCCTCTTGGATGCGCTCCGACAGCCGGCGCGAATAGAGGCGGGGGATGGCTCGAAGTTGGGCGTCAATGAACCGTCGCGCGTCTGCGTGCTGATTGAACGCCTGAGCTGCGGCGGTCGAAAGCGCGTTCAGTTTTGGTTGGAGGCCGCGAAAGACGGCGCCGGCGAGCGCTTCGAGACGCGTAAGCGTTTGTTCCTTGCCCTGTGGGTTGGCCGCGGTGGCACGGCGGACTCGCCAAGCACTGTCGCCGATGCACTCGCGGCGAACGGCCCCGTTCTCGCAGACCAGACGAAATAAGAACGTTTCAACGCGCGTGGGGTGATCGTTGAGGAAGTGATGCGTAACTCGAATGCCAGCCTGCACGACATCCTGAGGCCGGGGCTCGGAAATGACCTGCGTGTTTCGCAGGTCAATCACGAATGCTTCGTCGCTCAGGTCCAGTCGATGGACGATAAAACTGTCAAACTTATCCCCCAAGGCCGCCTCGCCAATGGCGCCGATCCGCTCGACGACGTCTTCGGCCCGCAACGTTTGCAGGTCCGCGCGCGCCAAGCCGCGAAAGCAGCCATCGCGGGCAACAACGGTGACTTGGTTGTGGTGTCGGCCCTTCGCATGGCCCAGCGCCCGCGACATGTGATCGCCGCGGCCGACATGAAAAGCCAGTACGCGACCACGCAGATCCTCGCTGAGCCGCCGCAGATAGGCTGGGGGCGCCGAAACCTGACGACAGAGTTGTGCCCAGCCGAGCTCCGTAAGCGACCAGCGCGAAGCGCCGGCCACCAAATAGCCGTCCTCGCATCGCAACGACTCCGCTGGAACGTTGAGCCGATGAAGTTGAGCGTCGTGCCGTTTGATCAGTTTGACGGCGTCAGCCCACGAAACAGGGCCTGGAATCGGCGACGGCGTTCGGTGAAGAGCCATTCGAATCCTTGCATGGGGGTAATATAACCCCATTAGCGGCGCGGTTTAGCGGGCTGACGTGCTACCAACCGCACCGCACATGGGAGTATAATACTCCCACGGCAAGTCCTGGGCAAGCGGCCGGGAAAATTATTTATTCATCGACTTGGTTCTCAGGCGCCGCTTGGTCCGCAGGGGGCGCGACTCGCAGTGGGATGAAGGAGGTTGCCTTGAGCGGGCCGCGGCTATCTCCGACGGTGCAACCGTGCATACGGCCTCGCGAGCGGCCTTCGCTAGGCGGCTCCGAAGTGAAAGTTAGGCGTTCGCCCGCGGAATAATTCGCCCGATTCACGTCTAGCTCGAATATAAATCCGTGCTTGGATAAGACTTGCAGTGACCGCACGAGCCCGAGCAATTCTTCACGGTCGTTGAAGGGAGCGTCCGCCAACGCCTGCAACGCCGCCTGTACACGAACGACTGACGGTTTCGAAGCGGGAAGCCCTTCCCAACGACCTACGGCCAGCAGAAAATCCTTTGCTTCCTGTACCTCCATAACCTGGCTAGGGGGATTGGTGAGGTCGCGTTCCGGGGAGCCCCGGTGAGAAGGCGGTTCCGACCTCCGAACAAGGTCCGTCAGCCGAACGCCTGCCGGAAACCGACTATGCCGCTGTACAGGCGTCGAGGGGTCAAGCGGGATGATTTCCCAGGTCGACTTCGTCCCTCCAGACAAACGAAAGGCTTCGCCGTCGGAGCGGATGAGCACGCAGCCCAGCTCCTCGCAGCGACGGCTAATCTCCTCGGCCATGAGCTGTGCTTCGGCAGCTGAGAACTTGGCATTGGGCAGAGTGCCGACCAAGAGTTCGAGTTCGTTCCGTGCCTGATCGAGCAGGGATCGGGCTTCATCGGCAATGGCGCGCAGCGTTGCAGGAGAGAACTTTGCAGAACGAAGCCGCTCCGCGGTGAGCGAAGGGTCGTCGGGCCATTCGCCGCCCCGCTGTTGGTCGTCTCGAGTCCGTTCCATGCCCCCCTGCCGCAGTCTACTCAGGTCCGCAGGCCTAAGCAAATATGCGTCAGTGGGCTGCGTGACCGGGACTAACTCGGCCGGGTCAACGATCAAAGTGTTTAAGGCTGAACTGATGTCGCCGGCGTTGAATCCCTCGGGCAGCCGGAACACGGCAGCAAGGAGCAAAGGGGCGTCAGCGATCGTATTACAGAGTTGCTGGTAGCGGGCTTCATCGAATCCCTGAATGAGGTTATACCCGAGATCAGAAAGATCATTCGAAACGGCATCGTCTGCCGTGAACGCCTCGAAGCGCAGGCTTCCAGCTACTACGTGGAGCTTGGCGAGGCCCCAATGAGTTGACACATCCGTCGCTTGGGGATCGTTCCCTGTAACGCCTGTCAGAGTCAAATGCTCCTCCGCTGCTAGCTAAGTATCGGTGCGGCCTTGCTGCCAAAGGGCCTGCAGGGCAACTTCCGGGATCAGCCCCTGACCGTCCCCGAAAGGCCATGTGGCTAAGGCTACGTAGGCTACAAGCCCGGTCGGACGATCGACTGCAAACGTTAATTCCTCGATTACAACCAAGGATTGCAGATCCCCCGGATTGATGAGCCGCATCCGATGCACCTGAAGGATCCCCAAGTCCAAGATAGCTTTCTCCGCGGAGAACTGGGGAGATTCAATGTCCAGAGGTCCCCAAGGCAAAAGGCTCAACGGTTCACGAGCAGGTTGCTGGGCAGGAGTAAAAAGACGACGTCGAACGCCGGGGTGCAGGCCGTTTAGCACCAACGCACTCGATTGCTCGTCAGGAGGAGCGACGCCGATTTGTTCGCGATACGAGGCTGACGTAACCCGGTTCGTCGGCGTCAAAGTACGGTTGGAATGGATGACTTTTACCAGACCGTCGACGTCCGCATCTAGGCCTTGGGCGGCTAACCAGGGGATAGAACGTCCGTTCAGCTGGATTTGCCGAATGCCCATATGATCGAGCTGCAAAACGAAGTCGCCATTCGGCAGCCATTCGCCACGGCTTCGCTCAATGCTCAGAGAGTCACGGTAGTAGGTCGATCGGACCAGGCGGTCGCTCCACGACAAGCCATGCACAATGAAGAAGCCGGGGGCGTCTGGGGTCTCGCCAAGAAACTGCCCGAAGTATTTCACGATCGCATCCTGCGTCAGCTTCCAGTATGTGGCGTGGTGAAGCTCCGGCAACACCTCCAAGGCTTGAAGCACCGAATCGGGAAGGCGCTCCGCTACGCAAGCACAAGGTTCACCAGTGATGAGATGGGCCACGCCATCTCGCCCCAGCAGGTCAAGTCCGCGTCGGAGATCGCCATGAAACAGTTGGTGCAGACCCGAGTGCCCTCGCGAACGCAAACTCTCGATTCGACGTAAGATGTCGATTGTCGGCACCATTCGCATCGCACCCGCTCCCCGAGCCAATGACCCAACGCTACACCATCTCGCGAGATGAGCGGCCTCATTCGATTATTCTAACCGGAGGCCGCGCCTCTGGCGACCTAACGCCCCTTGACCTTCCCCAAGGAACGTAGGCGCGGATGCGGGCTGCGCGCGACCCTCTTCATTCTGGCTGACGCCGAGCTGTGCAGCGCCAATTGCTCGAGTTGCGGCAGCAGACTATACGTCCAGGGGCCGGGCTGGCGGCGGCCGAACCCCCGGTCGGGCTCTCCTGCCCAATGAATGCCCCAACCACCCGCCGGCCAATGCTTCTGCTCATGCTCATGGGCATGGGCATGAAAGGCCAGGCCGAGTTGCTTCAGATGATTGCGGCATTGCACGCGCCGTGCAGCTTCCCGCGCCGCCTGCACCGCAGGCAGCAAGAGCGCGATCGGCACGCCGATGATGAAGATCACGACGAGCACTTCGACGACCGTAAAGCCCGAAAGTCGACGCGCGGCCATAGAGCACCAGTACTCTGGCTAGGGTTCAATCACGGGGGTGTCACCGCCGTCGCGGAAGAACATGGCGGTGGCGGTGGCAAAGTTGATCTGCTCGCCGAACCAGGCGGACTGAACCGTCGCTGGCGGCGACGAGTGCGCCGCCAGAGTGAAACGAGTAGATGTCCAACATATTGGCGAAGTTGACGACTTGGCGGTCGGGGTACGCGAAGTGAGCCCCGCCGTGATATTTCACCGTTGACTGCAGCCAGGAGCCGATATGCAGAAAGCTGGCGTGAAACGTGGGGTGCTCGATGGCCCGCCGGCCGTCTTGCTCCCAATAGGCGACGAACTCGCTGTAGTCCCAGGCAGCGCCCATTACGCTGTGGACGTCCAGCAAACCCGCCCGCGCTACGACCAGCCAGGTGTTGGACAAACCGTCGACGATGTCCGCAAAGGTGGCTCCGAACGGCTGGCGATGGCCAGCCTCGGTTTCCCCATGGTCCACAGGCATAGTTGCCTGCCTCCTTGAACACTTGGTCACCCCTCGCGAAGACCTGCAGGACCAAATTGCGGAGGCCAAGGCCGCCAAAGAGCCGCAGGACGTGGCGGCCGCGATCGAGGCGGTGGTGGGCAAACTAGGAAGTCTAGGCCAAGAACTGGCCGACGCCGAACGTGCGCGACGCCGGGAGGTCTTCCGACTGTTCGTCAGCCGGATCGACCTCTGGTTCAGCAAAATCCAGCGAGGAAAACGAACCGAGTGCCCCTTCGAATCTGGGGAGATTCAGCTCCGCACCACGGAGTCAGGCATCTTCGGTTCTGTAAGTCGGGGCGACAAGACGGCTATTGAACTTTTTGTTGCCGGCGTCCGGGGCTGGGAAGCCGGCTTGCGGAGGCGGCTGGATGACGTTAAGTCTAAGCCAGATTGAAAGATACGATTCTCCGAATCATGGAACTTCACCCCCTACTGACGACGCGCTCGGCGGGGAAGTAGGTGCGCCGCTCATGGCGTCTTCAGGACTTTGTTGCCGTGCGGTTTGATCGTTCAGCAACAAGAAGCGGTCCTGTAGATTGCGAAATGACAGGAAAGGTTCCAAACTGGCCGAAGCGAGCAATTCATTCACCTTGCCGATGCCCCGGACAATTCCTTGGTCCAGGATGATTGCGGTCTCGCAGAGTTCCAGCGCTTCCCACGGGTCGTGGCTCACTAGGATGACTTGGAAGCGTCGCTCTTTCGCAAGCCTGGCGATTTCCGTCAGGAGGCGGGTTTTCGTCGCCAGGTCGATGCCGGAAAACGGCTCGTCGAGCAGCAGGAATCGAGGGTGAACGGCAAGCGCACGGGCCAGCGCGACTCGTTGCTGCTGGCCACCGGAGAGTTGGCTGGGGTGGCGATCCGCCAAGTCGGCGATCCCGCACAGATCTAGGGCCTCGTGAATGCGATGGGATGATTCTTGGCGGCTCAGCCGAAGTCCCGCCAACCCGAGGCGGATGTTCTCACGGGTCGTCAGGTTCGGCCAGAGCGCCAGATCCTGGAATAACATCGCAACGCCGCGCAGGTGCGGCGGACGAAGAATTCGTCCCGCAGTGGAAATCGTTTGCCCGTCGAGCAGGATCGAGCCGGCGGTGGGTGCTTCCAGACCGGCGAGCAGCCGCAAGGCGGTTGACTTCCCGCAGCCGGATGGACCGAGAATGGCACTGTGTGGTCCGGCCGGAATTCGCATGGAAACGTGGGCGAGTGCCGATTTGCCCGAATAGGTCTTCGAGACATCAATGAACTCGAAACCGTGGTCGTTCATGGTTGGTCGCTCCTCGTTTTGCACACGACACGCGACGCGATCCCGACCGCACGCGCCACGTAAACCAAACCGAGGCAAGCAACCAGCGACTCCGGCGCGTTGGCCATCACGGTAAAGATTGCCAGCGGTAGCGAACCTTGTCCGGGCGGATGCAGCAGCAACACGGAGCCGACATCGGCGGTGGCCAAGAGACCGATCAGCAAGAGCGCGGCCACAACCGCAGGAAGCATGTGCGGCACGACGGCCCTCGCGAGGTATTTTGTCGTCGGGACGCCGTGCAAGGCCGCAGCTTGCGTCCACGTGGACGACAGGCTGCCCCAACTTCGCAGAGCAATGATCGCGGCGATGGGGAAGAATCGCAGCCCCATCTCGACACAAACCGTCAGCCGGCTCCGCGTGAGCCAGTCCAACCACGGTGGAACCGATGTCGCCGTTTGCACGACGCCTAATGCACCAAGCGACGGTGGCAGGGCGAACAGCGCCAGGCACGCACCCAGTACGACCGCCCGAAGGCGTGGCCCGCGGCCGACGCAGAGTGCGGCAAGAAACCCAAGCCCGGCTGCGACCATGCCGGTACCCACTGCGTAAATCAACGTGTTGGGACCAGTTCGCACGACTTCCCGCCAAGCGCGGGTCAGGTCAACGCCGCCGCGCAAGGGCAACAACAGGCCGACCAAGGGCATGACGAGCAGCAACAAACCAATCGCGAAGAAAACAGCACAGATCGCGGGCGCATAGCGACCGGCCGGGATTCGTCGAAGTGGACGCACTTGGCGGGCAAGGATTTGTGACGCCAGCCGACCGGCAGTGAGGAACATGAGCGGTGCGACGAAAGTGAGAACGGCTAACGTCAAGGTCAGGCATTGCCAAGCCGCCAGTCCGTAGTCATACAGTGACGAGAAACTGGTCAGAACCTCGGAGGCCGCCGTGCGTTGGCCAAGAATCTGGCCTGGTCCTGGGTCGGACAAGGTGAGGATTCCAGCCAGGATCGCTGCAAGCAACGCGGTCACGGCAACGTAGCGGCCGGTGAACCATACGACGGTTCGCTCACCACCAGCCATCCTCGCCGCTTCAATCTGGGTGCCGGCCACGGAAATGGTTGCCGCGTAGGTTATCCAGAGCACGAGCGGCACGGCACTGGCCAGAAAGACGAGGCAGCATCCAAACCGGCCGTTTATCCACACTGTCGCTGGCGGACCAAGGTGCCCAGCGAGCGCCGACCAGCCTATGGCCCACAGAAACGACGGTGCCAGCAACGGGATCGTCACGGCAGCGAGGAAGAACCGGCGTCCAGGGAACTCGTACAGCGCGACGACCAGTCCTGCGGGCAAGCCGATGGCCAGGGCCAGCGCCACTACGTAAAGGGCAATCTCCAAACTGTTTCGCATAGCTGTCCAGAACGCTCCGCCCAGTTCGGGTGCATCACTGCCGGTCAGCGCATGCCAGCCCAGCGGCCACACTGGCGCTGTGACCAACGCGAAGAGCATGGCGAGCGCGACGGGTCGCCACGCTGCCGGACGTTCCAACCACAGGCATGAACTCATCGGCTAACCTCGTCCACCCATTGCTTCAGGAAGCCTTTGGTCAACCCTTCAAGATGTGTGGCGAGCGCTCCGTAGTCGACCTCCATCGGCTTGAGTTGATCAAGCCTGACGAAATGAGCCGGCACGGAAACGCCGCTGCTTACGGGCATCTGGGCAGCTTCGCTCTCGGCAAGCGCCTGTTCCACGCCAGGCGTCAGCAGAAAGTCGATGAATCGCTTTCCGTTGTCCGGATTCGGTCCGCCAGCAACGAGTACGGCGCTGTTGGGCACGATCAGTGTTCCCATGCCGTCCGCATCCGGATACACGACGCCCACTGGTTTGCCTTCCAGGCGGGCCACGTTGTAGTCGTCGGTGTCCGTCAGCCCGACAGCGAACTCGCCTGCCGCCACGCGCCGCCGCACTTCTCCGTTAGAAGACAGGATTTTTCCGCCATTCGCAGCGAAGCCCGTGAAGAACTTCTTGGCTTCGTCGTCGCCGAGTTTCGCAAACAAGGCGGCAGCGTGCATCGAAGTCGTGCCAAAGAGTGGGTTGGCCATGCACGCCTTATTCTTGAACCGTTGGTCGAGCAGGTCATGCACCGATTTAGGTTCCTGACCTTGGGGTACAAGGTTGCGGTTGTAAATGATGACGCGGGCGCGGCATGAAAAGCCGGTCCAATGGCCGTCCGGGTCGGAATACAGCTTCGGCAACTCAGCGGCTTGGGGCGACGTGTACGGCGCGGAGATGCCTTTCGACTTCAGGATAGCGGCGCGGATCGGATCGCCGCTCCAGAACACGTCGGCGCGCGGGCGAGCTTTCTCGGCGATGAGCCGGTTGAGCAGACCCGTGCTTTTGGTCTCTTCCGTGTCAGGCACGAGTTGGACCTTGATCCCCGTGTCGCGTTCAAATTTCTCGCAAATCGGCCGGGCGAAGACGTCGTCAATCGAAGTGTAAACGACCACCTCGCCGAAACCGGCGGGACCACTCGCGCGCGAGCAGCCCATCGCCGCGAGCATGGCCACAGCGAACAACATTGCACAATCTCTGTTGAACAATCGCATCGGTATTCCTCCGCTAGTTACTGCACGACGCTGCCGACGGCCAGCCGCTTCGGCGACGGACCCACCTTGACCGTGCCGGTCACCTTGCGGGCCTTCACATCCACGAGACTCACGTCCCCGCTTCCGGTGTTGCTCACTACGGCGGTCTTGCCATCCGGCGTGAAGCCGACCCAGTTCGGGTCTCGCCCCACCTTAACTTGATCGAGCACCTTGTGGTCGCCGACGCTCAGCATCGTCACGAGGTCGTTGGTTTGCGTAGTAAGCCACAGTTCTTTTCCATCGGGCGTGACAGCCAATCCGTGGGCGTCCTTTCCCTCGACGGCAAATTTCGGCTCGCCCAGCGCGATGCGGTCCACGACTTGGCTCTTGGCTGTGTCGAGGACCAGCGCCCCGTTCAGCCAGCGGATCGTCTGGTAGAGGCGATTGCCGTCGTTGGACACGGCCAGGACGCGGGGGAACGCGAGCACCGGAATCTCAGCGGCGACCTTCCAGGTCGCCGTATCAATCGCCACAACCTTCATGTCCCCTTCGTTTGTCACGTAGATGCGGTCGCCACTTGGGCTGCGCAGGGCAATGTGCGGCGCTCGTCCCGTGGGAATCGTCTTCACCATCTTTCCACTGGAAGTCGAGATCACCGCCACTGCGTCGTCGCCGTTGAGCGTCACAACGACATGCGCACCATCAGCCGAAACCTCCAACTGATTGGGGCTTTTCCCTGCCTTCCAAGTCGCTGTGACCTTGTTCGTCGCGGGATCGATCACGCTGACCGTGCCGCTCCCCTCGTTGCTGACGTACACCGCCCGGCCGTCAGGTGCAATGGCCACCCCATGCGGCTTCGCGCCGGTGGCGATGTTAGCGACGAGCACACCCTTGATCGGATCAACCACAGAGATGCCGTCGCCGCCGAAGTTGGTGATGTAGGCCCGGACGGCTTTTCCGGAAGCAGCGGTTTCGTCCGCTGCCTGCACGGCCAAGGACATGCCGACCGAAATCGCTGTCAGCAAACCGATTTGCAAAAACCATTTTGCGTTCATGAGTCGTCTCCTTTGAATGTAGTTTTGCTTCTTGTCAGGTAGCACAGGCTGCTACTTCTTGTCGAGCGACGTGACCTTCAGATCGTCGAACTGGATGACGCTGTCGGCCTTGGTCCACAATCCGACCTTTCCCGCCAACGTGATCGCGTCGTTTTCCACGTCGAACAGCTTCTTGTCGTTGAGGTAGATTTCAGCCGTGTTTCCGACCATGCGGACACGGAGCGTGCTCCATTTGTTCGACGGGACTTCCGCCTTGACGCCATACGATTTCTCATCCCCCTTGGTGCCGATGCTGGAGCGTTTTCCTGCCACGGTCTTGTAGGCGACGACGTTGTTCTCCAGCGCGTTGGCCCGCACGACGAGGTAGTTGTCCTTGTCCTGCCAGCGCCAAACGATCCCGGCAGCCTGATCGACCTTCCCGGAGATCGGCTTGAATTTCACGGACACATCAACGTCCTTCGCGGAGAAGTCGTCAAGCATGAGAAGCGGATAGCGTGTACCCGTAGAGTCCTGACTGAGCTGCGCCACGACCTGCTTGCCGGACGGCGCGTCGCCCGCCTCGATGACGTGCCACTTCACGGGGCCTCCCCCGGCCGTAAGCGCCTCGACCAACCCGGCGGGCGGCTTGCCAGTCGCGTCCTTGTCAAACGTGTACGTCTTCTCGGAAGGTGCGTCGGCCGCAAAGCCGCCCACAGCGAGAAGCAGCACGAGGGCCAAAGCCACGAGGATGTCACCAACGTGGCGGTAGATGGAATGGAATGCGTTCATTGTGGTTTGCCTTTCAAACGGGGGACAAAGTGTTCCTCACTGGTTCAACGCGAGCCAGCGACGGTTGATCTCGTTCCAGTCCAGGAATTGGACGAACTTGTTCACGTACTCCTGCTTGCGGTTCTGGTAATCCACGTAAAAGGCGTGTTCGTACACATCGCACACGAGAACCGGCTGGCCCAGCCAGATTACACCCACCTCGTGCAGGTCGCTGGCCACGTTGTAGAGCTTGCCGTTGACCACGTCGCGCGCCAGAATGCCCCAGCCAGCCGCCGCCATGCAGGTCGCTTTGAAGTCCTCGATCCAGCGGTCCAGCGAACCAAACCGCTTGGCGAGCGCCGCCCGGATGTCTTCCTGCGGATCGGCGGGCTTGGCGGTCAGTCCGTCGAAGTACAGTTCGTGCAGCAGCACGCTGTTCATTCGGTTGACCTTGTCCTTCTGCATCAGCGTGTAGGCGTCGCCGCCGAGCGGCTCCTTGCCGGCAAGGAGCTTGTCGATCTGCTGCTCCAGTGAAACGAACCGCTTCAAAGCGCCGCCATAATGGGCCTGATAGTGTGGTGTGACCTGCTCCTTGGTGAGCAGCCCCGGAATCTCCTGATACTTTAGGGGCTTGAGCTGGCCGGTCACGAGACCGGACGTTTCGGTAAACGGCAGGCCCGCCGCCGAGGCCACGTTCGACGACGCCCAGGCCGTCGCGCCGATTCCAAGGACGCTGGCCGTCTGCAAGACTTGACGGCGATTCATACGCTTCGGTTGTGACATTGCATGCTCCTTCTTCAGTGTGAATAGACCAACCTAACCGTGCTTCGTCTGCTCGCGGCAATAGGCATAGAGCGCGTCGTAGACGATCCACTCCGCCGCATTCAGTTCGTGATCGTCCTTGAAACCAAGCTGCCGAAAACCCTCGGCAATGGCCTTGAGACCGGCACTTTCGGGCCGGTTCCAAAGTGTATTGTCGGTGTCCGCGCCGTTGACGATCTTCGCCAGCAGAGCCATTGCCGGATCATGATCCAGCCCATGTTTCTTGACGATGGCCTCGAACGAGCACTCCGGGCCATGATGACCGAACTCGGCATTCGGCACGTCGAACGGGATCGCCCCTTCGCGCTCGGCTACCACCATTACCTGGTCCGCCGGGACGAACAGGAATTCCGCCCGGGGATCGACGAACTTTCGGATTAGCCACGGACAGGCCACGCGATCCACCTTCGCCTTTTCGCGAGTCACCCATTTCATGGCGCACCTCCTGCGGACTGCTCAGTCGCCAATCGGGCATAGAGCGCGTCGTAAAGCATCGCCCCGCGCTCCAGGGCCGAATCGTCGTCGGGGCTAATGAGGCGAATCCCTTCGCAAATCAGGTCCAAGCCCGCGGCGGCGGGTTCCACGCACACTTCTTGCACCGTGTCCGCCTCGTCGATGATTCGGGCAATCCGTTGGAGCACGGGGTCGTCGAGTTTGTACTCTTTGAGCAGTGTGTGAAACGAGCAGTGTCCTTGATGGTGCGACAGTCGCACGCCCGGAATATCGTACGGCTCGGCCCCCTTGGGCAGGTCTTTCGTTTGGCCGACCGGCACGAACAGAAACTTGGCCTTGGGGTCGATCTGCTTGCGAATCAGCCAAGCGCACGCCATTCGGTCCACTCCGACCTTCTCCCATGTAACCCATTTCATGATTTGTCAACTCCTCGTGCGTCGAGCAACTTCGCCCGCACTTCTGCGGCAAGTTCCAGTTTGAAATAGTCCTGGGCCTGGGCTTGTTGGAACCGCCGCGAGAGGGCGGCCAGGTCTCGATCCTTGCGCTTGAGCGCCGCCAGAATCTCCTGATACGCCTCGCGGACCGGTCCCTTGAACTGCTCGATAAGCCACTCGCCATTGCTGGCGAACAACGTCTCGGAGGCAAACAGCGTTGCCTCGCCGCCCAACTCGACGATTTCTGCCGCGAGCCATTGCAACTGCTCCTGCGTGCGTGGCGTGGCTGGCAGTACCCATGTTGCGTCTTGCAGAGCGACAGCGCCAAGTTGTTTCAGCTTTCGCCATACGTACACTCGCGATGCAGTCGGTTCCCGGGGAACCCGATACACCAGCAACAGCCAATGAGTCACGTCCGGTCTCACTATTCGCCAACTTCAGTGTGTCCACGGGTAAACAATCCATCCCGCCGCCGCCGCGCCAGCGACGAGGATAGGCTCGGGCAGTTTTTGGAACTTCCACAAGAGCGCCACGGTTGCCAGTAGCACGACGATCTTGAACGCATCGGGCGTCCAGCCGTCGAAGATCGTGCGACGCCCAAGCACTACGACTGCTCCCGCAATCGTCCCGATGGCCGCCGCAGTTACGCCATCGATGAACGCCACGATTCCCGGCCGCTTGCCGTGCTTCTTGAAGTACGGAGCCGGAATCACGGTGAGCAAGTAACAGGGCAGGAACGTGCCAATCGCCGCAAGCGTCGCGCCGCTGAATCCGCCCACCAGAAACCCGATGAATCCGACCGTGATTACGACTGGCCCCGGCGTTACCATCGCCACCGCGACGGCATCGAGAAATTCCTGGTCATTCAGCCAGCCGTATTCCTTCACCACGCCGCCATACAGGAACGGCACGATGGCCAGCCCACTGCCGAACACGAACGCGCCGGCCTTGGTGAAAAACAGTAGGATTTGACCCAGCGTCGTGTAGTCCGCCTCGGGCACGCCGGGGAGCGACATGCCCAACGGAAGTAGCCCGGCTGCGGTCGAGCCGCCAAACCGGGGGAAGTTCGGCGGCGTCTTGACCAACCATACGATCACGCCAGCACCGAGAAATAGCCACACCGATTCCGACTCCGTGATGATCGTGACGGCGGCGCTCACCAGGTAGATGCCCCACAGTAGCGCGCTCTTGGAGATGGTCTTCTGCGTGAGCTTCACGGCACTCACGCAAATGATGCCGATCACACTCCCGCCCACACCGTAGAAGACTGCCTGCATCCAAGGCAAACCGCCATACAGCTTGTAGGCCCAGCCGAGTGCAACCACCATGAAAAACGACGGCAGCACAAACGCCGTGCCGACGAGGGTCGCGCCCAACAGACCGTAATGCACATAGCCGAGATAGATCGCCAACTGAGCGGCCAGAGGGCCGGGCATGATCTGCGAAAGTGTGAGGCCTTCTTTGTAATCCGCCTCCGAAATCCACTTGCGCCGCTCGACGAGATCACGGTGCATGTAACCCACGAGCGCGACCGGACCGCCAAACCCGAACGTGCCAAGATAGAGTGCGTACCGCACCATCTCTCCCAGTGAATACGCGGGCATGGTCGCATTCTGCGGGGAAGGCGATAAATCGAGGGCAGACGACCCCTGCGTCTCGGGAAGCGTGCTGGTCATCCAAGAACCTCCGTGCGCATCCTTGACGGGGATCAGCGCGTCAAGCATTATGTAACCGTGGTTACAAGATAGCGGTGGGGCGGTTTGTTGTCAAGCCACCGACGAATTGCTCGGCCGGGAGAGATGATAGGGGAGAGATGTCCGACCGCACGTTGCTCTATGCCAATGCCTTTCTGCGATCTTTCGCGACGGGCCTGATCGCCGTCGTGCTGGGTTTGTATTTGTCGCTTCTGCGGGTGAGTCCGGCGACGGTCGGCTACGTTGTGGCAGCGGGCTTGGCGGGTGCCGCGTTGGCGTCGCTGGCCGCGACGTTTTTTGCGGATCGATGGGGACGAAGACGGAGCCTGATACTTGTCTCGACGCTGGGTGCGATTGGGGCGGTCGGGGTCGCCATGAGTTCGCATCCGTGGCTGCTCGGCTGCGCAGCCTTCGTCGGAATGCTCAACGGGATGGGGCGCGACCGGGGTGCGGCGTTAATCCTCGACCAGGCCATCCTGTCGACCGTGACGACCGACCGCGAGCGAACGAAGACCTTTGCCGTCTATAACATCATCCAGGACTTGGGGCACGCGTTTGGATCGTTGACGGCGGGCGTGCCGGCTCTCGTCAACGCCAGTCCCGGCGAATCGCCCGACGCGCAGCTTCCGAGCTATCAACTGGCCTTGGCGGCCTATGCTCTGGTGATGATCGTCAGTGCGGTAATGTACGGCCGCTTGTCATCTTCGGCCGAGCCGCTTGTGCAGACAGGATGGGGCCGCGTTTCTCCCGCCACCCGGCGGGTGCTACGACGCATTTCCTCGCTGTTTGTGCTGGACGGCCTGGGAGGTGGTTTCCTGACGACGACGCTGTTGAGCTATTTCTTCTTCGAGCGTTTCGCTGCGTCACCGTCAGTTATCGCCGTGTTGTTCTTCGTCGCGCGCATCGCAAATGCCATTTCGCACCTTGGTGCCGCATGGCTGGCGGGTCGAATCGGGCTGGTGAATACAATGGTCTTCACGCACATCCCCTCCAGCCTGTTGTTGGTGGCGGTGGCGTTTGCGCCGAACTTCCCTGTTGCGGCAATCCTGTTTTTACTGCGGGAATCGCTCGTGGAGATGGACGTGCCGACGCGGCAGTCCTACATCATGGCCATCGTTCGGCCCGAAGAGCGGACGATCGCCGCTGGTGTTACCAACCTGGTTCGCATGGCGGCCTGGGCCGTCGCGCCGGCGCTCGCGGGCCTGTTCATGGAGCAAGCGTCTCTTGCTGCCCCGCTCTTCATCGGCGCGAGCCTGAAGATTTGCTACGACTTTGCCCTGTATCGCGCCTTCCGCGGCATCAAGCCGCCGGAGGAGTCGCATGACTCGCCTGAACGTGACGACTGAGCGATTCGAGATCAGCGCAACCGCAGTTTCCGCCTTTTGTCAGCGGCGAAGGACTCGCCGCAACAGGGACGAAACTCGCGAATCCGAGCCATTGTTCGCCGTATCCTGTTCATCGTCCTCCTCACCACCCCATGTGATGTGCAGTCCGATGTAACTGCTGAAGAAAGGGACGCCTGTCGCCTCATCAAACAGGCTGCGGCCGAACGCCGTCTGCAACGCAACGTGCTTCGAGAGTTGCAGGTTCACGCCGGCATTGAAGAACAGGTCGTCGATACCATTGTTGTGTGGAAAAGTGATGTGGGCGATTTCGGAGACCAGCTCGATTTTATCCGTGACTTGATACTCGGCCGCCGCGCCGAAGAACCAACTGTGCTGCTCGGAACCATCGAACACGAAGTTGTGTCCGACCTCACCGTACAGGAACAGCTTGTCATCGCAAGAGTATTTTCCGACCTCCACCGGGAAGAACAATTCGAGCCGGTCGTTACCCAGTCCCAGCGACGCATTGCCCGTGGGGAGCAGCGGCTGCGGATAAATCGACACCTGCAACCCGTCTTCATCTTCTTCCAGAAATCGGTACTTCCAACCCAGTTGGATGTCGCCGATTCCCCAATGTGTCGCGCCAGGGTGCGGATCGATTTCCAGCACCGGCACGCTGATCTTCCACTGGTCGTTTTCCAACCAGCCGTAATTGACATTGATCAGTGGCAGCGCCTGTCCGAACGCCGGACGTGTGAAACGCAAGTTTTGCGAGAGGTTGATTTCCCAGCCGTTCGGTCCCGGTGTCTCTGGGTCGTTGGTCTGCAACGGATTGCCGGCGTGGAGTGGGCAAATGCCCAAACTCAACACGAGTATCAGTGCCAAGAATCTGAAGAGCGCATTCTTCGCCATCGCGTCCGTTGCATATGCAGGTCGTAACCGTGGTTACAGGATGCCACATCGATTCTATCGGCACTCGCCGAAGCGACGCTTGAGATAAGTTGGGGTAACTGGGAGACCATTTCGGGTTGGATCAGTGATCACCGCTATCGTGTTTCAAAGACCAGTCCCACCGAACCTCGCCAGACGAAGCGGACGCACGCCAGCGGCACTGCACGCTCTCTAAGAGATGCCATCGATGCCATCCCCTTCCGCAATGACGTAACAGTGATGAACTTCCAGTGTCGTGCCAGGTCCTGCTTATCCTTCCACCAATCAGTCGGCGAGATCGCTCATGCCGTTTGAACCGTCGAAATAGCAGATTGCCACATGGGTTACGTCAAATGCTCAAAAATACCCTGTCATAAGTCGGTGAAATTTGAACTCGGCATGACGTGCGAAAAGAGCCAGGAATTCAAGCAAAAAAGCCCTTCGACGATCTCGCCAAAGGGCTCGTTTCTGAAAATAGTCGGGGCGACAGGATTTGAACCTGCGACCTCTTGACCCTCAGTCAATCGTAGGCTGGCTCCCGAACACCTGGCAAATGGCCTCTTGCTGCTGGTCGGGCAGCAGATGCCGATACCGTTTCACCATCTCCTCGGTCTGGTGCCCGACCCACGCGTTAATCAGTCTTTGGTCGATTCCTGAGGCGGCCGCGTTCGAGCAAAAAGAATGGCGAAAGACGTGCCAACCGCGGAGCCGCTGGAAGCGGCTGCCACGAAGCGTGCGTTTGAAATGGTCGTGGGCTTCGTCGGTCGTGACCGGCTGCGGCATCCTGCGAGGCGTTTTGCTGCATACGACTCCTGACCCCTGTGAAAACGTGTGTTTTCCGCCGGGGTGGGCTTTGAGCCAATCGGCCATGACCTGGCGAAGGAGCGGCGACATCGGCACCCGCCGAGTCGAGAGCTTTCCACGAACGCGTTTCTTCTCGTGAATCAGAACCGAGCTTGCCGCGAAATCGAGATCGGTGATCTCGGAGCGGAGCATTTCGCTTCTCCTGGCGCCGGTGTGGGCGGCGAAGACGAAGAGGGGGTAGACGAACGGCTGGCTGGCAGCGTTCTGGACTCGCCCCAGAAGTTCCTCGATGTCGGCGAGCGTCAGAAACGCACAGTCCCAGAGGTCGGCTTCCTCGGCTAGGGAAAGCCCGCCCTTGGCGATTCGCTTTTCGATCTCAGCGACCGTTTGGAAGGGTGGCTTCTCCGAGATTTTTCCGAACCGCAGGCCGCGGTTCGGAAAGGGCCGCCTGAGGTGGCCCATGTGAATTGCCCAGTTCCAGGCCGTTTTCAGGGTGATCAGATCCTTCTTAATGGTTGCTGGGCTTACGTTGCGGCCACGGAGGCCGGGCTCTTTGGAACGCCGTTCGACGTAGCCCTGAAGTTCGAGAGCTTGTAAGCTCAGAAGCGGAAGCGTGGCGCCTAGATGTCGCCGTAGGTGCTGCTCGTGAAGCCGCATCCCGGCGAGAGTCGTCGTCTCAAGGCCGCCCTCGGGCAGCGACCGGAAGTAGGCGTCAAAGAGGTCGCCCAGGGTGCGCAGAGCCGGGCGCTCCGGCTTCGACGTCTCTCGACCATCAGACAACAAGAAGGCCGCGAGATCCGACCCCTCAGGGGGAGAGAGAAGCCCCAGGTCGTATCGCCGAAGATTATCTTCGAGCCGGACTTGGGCGGCGAACGCTTCGCGCTCGTTTCGGGTCTTGAGCGAGCGGCTGTATCGTTGTCCGGCGATCCAGAAAACGATACGAAAAGAGCTACCGCGTTTTTCGAGGGTGGCCATGACGGAATTGTGTCCTTGGTGCCATCGAAGGACCAAGCAACACTTCCGCAACGCGAGAGCACACCGCTCCCCAGATTCTCCCCAGGAGCAACCTCGAGCCGACCAGAGCGGGCTCGTGTAAACTGCGTAAACCCTTGGGAGATAACAAGCGAGGACGACGGGACTCGAACCCGCAACCACCGGATCGACAGTCCGGTACTCTAACCAATTGAGCTACGTCCCCGTACCGCCGCAATGGGCGGTAAGCCCCGTATTATATTCGGTCGACCAAGGTCAGCAAGGGCTTGAGTCTTTCCGGCTACTGTCGGCGATCGAAAGCCCGCATCAGGAACGACTTAGGCCGGCTGTGCCTGCGGCCGACGGAGAACTATAGCTCACGTTCCCGAGCGACCGGCCCAATGGTGACCTGCGGCGGCGCCGCGCGAGAATCGTCATGCTGAAGCATGACCTACAAGAGGAGGGCTAGCGGGCGGCGGAGACTTGCCCCGCCGAGTTCGCCGGCAGCTCGATCCGGTACAGGTGCGTGTCGGTCCGAAGGAACAGGGCTTGCCCGGCGACGGCTGGCGAGGCTAGGAAGCGGCCGTCGAGTTGGTTCTCGGCCAGTTCTTTGAACTTTTTGCCGGGGGCCAGGACGTGGGTCTTTCCTTCCTCGCTGCAGAAGTAGAGCCGGCCGTCGGCGAAGATCGGCGAGCCGCTGAAGTTGCCTCCCAGCCGCTTGGTATACCGCTTCTCGCCCGTTTGGGCATCGACACAGGTCAGCAGCCCCGTGTCGCTGATCATGTAGAGTTCCTCCCCCACGATAATGGCCGAGGGGCGCGCCGGGGCCTGCTTGTCGACCTTCCAGACGACGTTCTCGGAGATGTCTCCGTGCCCGCCAGGGCGGAAGGCCCAGAACTCCGGCGTGTCGTAGCCTGTGCCCACGTACACCAGGCCGTGCTCGAAGAGGGGCCGCGGCACGTTCGAGTAGCCGGGGTACTTCACGTTCCACAGTTCCTTGCCGGTGAGCGGGTCATACGCATGCACCCATTCGGCCCCCGGCATGATCGCCACGTCCCGGCCGTCGAGCTTGATCACGAGCGGCGTGACGAACGACTTACGCGACGAAGGGGGCTTGTCGATCACCCCCGAGCGCGGCGTCTTCCACACCACGTGGCCATCGACCTTCGAAATCGCCGCCGCATAGCGGGCGTCGGTTCCGTCGCACGTGACCAGCAGCAGATCGCGATACAAACAGGGGGACGAGCCGGGGCCCACCTGGTGGTCGAGGTTCAGCTCGCGGTTGGTCCAGAGAATGCGGCCATCGGCCGTGTCGAGACAGGCCGCGCCATAGGTGCCGAAGTACACGTACACCCGGCCTTCTTCAATCACCGGGCTGGGCGAGGCGTGGCTGTTCTGCGTGTGGATGGCGCCCGCCTTCTCGAGGTGAAACACCTCGACGTCGTGCAGCAGCTTGCCCGTCGTGCGGTCGACGCAGAGTGCCCGCAGCGAGCGGCCCTCGTCGGTGGCCGTGGTCATCCAGAGCTGGTTGCCCCAGATCACCGGGGTCGACCAGCCTTGCCCCGGCAGGGCCGTCTTCCAGGCGACGTTCTGGTCCTCGGACCATTCCAGCGGCAGGCCCACCGCGTCGCTGTGCCCCTGCTTGTCGGGACCCCGGTAGTCAGGCCACTGGTCGCTGCCGGTGGCCGAGGCCGCAAGGAGAATCGCAGAGGCAAGCGCGACGTGCATGGGGCCGAATCTCGCTCGGAGGACGGTGGGAACACAGGCAGGGACTGCAAGGCCGAACCCCTGAAGAATAGGCCACCGGCCAAAGCCGGGTCAACGGGGAGGGCTGGTGCTGCTGTGCCGCCGGGAACTTGCATAGGCTGGAAGCCTGTGCCACGAGTGGGCCCTTTCGACTGGGACAGGCTTCCAGTCTGTCCGGCCCTTCCAGCCGCTTGCATGCTTGTGAACCGCGCCCGGTCGACGCAGACTTGTCTTAGCCGCGCCCCTTCGCACCGCGCTCCTCCAGGACCCTCTGAATGCCCCGCCTGACCTTTCATGGCGCCGCCCGCACGGTGACCGGCTCCAAGTACCTGCTCGAAGCCGGCAAGGCCAAGGTGCTGTTCGACTGCGGCCTGTTCCAGGGGCTCAAGGAGTTGCGGCTCAAGAACTGGGGGCCGCCGCCGTTTTCCGCGCGGCAAGTCGATTGCGTCGTCGTCACCCATGCCCACATCGACCACATTGGCTATCTGCCGCGGCTGGTGAACGCCGGCTTCCGCGGGCCGATCTTGGCCACGCCCGCCACCTGCGAGCTGGCCGAGGTCATGCTGCTCGATTCGGCCGAAACTCAAGCCAACGACGCCGAGTACGCCAACCGTAAGAACTACTCCCGACACCACCCTGCGTTGCCGCTCTATGACGCCCGCGACGTCGCCCGCACGCTGCCGCTGTTTCAGCCGGTGGAGCGCGAGGAGTGGCGCCGCGCGTCGGGGCCCGTGTGGTTCCGCTACCACGACGCAGGGCATTTGCTCGGCTCGGCGCTGATCGAGGTCGAGGTGCGCGAAGGAGAGCAGCCGCTGCGGATCGTCTTCTCCGGCGACGTGGGGCGTTACGGCGCCCCCTTGTATCACGACCCCGCGCCGCCGCCGAACTGCGACTACTTAGTGTGCGAGAGCACCTACGGCGACCGCGACCATCCGCCCGAAACGGTGCTCGAGGCGGTGCGTGAGGTCGTCGAACGGTCGATGCGCCGCGGCGGCGTGCTCTTGGTGGCGTCGTTCGCGGTGGGCCGCGCGCAGCAGCTCATCTATCTGCTGCAAACGCTCATCCGCCACGGCAAGCTGCCGGAGCTGCCGATCTATCTCGACAGCCCGATGGCGGCCACGGCGACCGACATCTACCGCAGCTACGCCGGCGAACACGACCTGAGCGAGGCGCTGTTGGCCGAGCCCGTGAACATGCTCGACGGCCGCAACGTGCATCTTGCCCGCAGCACGGCCGAATCGAAGCGGATCAACGCGGTGCAGGGGCCGGCGGTGATCATCGCCTCGAGCGGCATGATGACGGGGGGCCGCATTCTGCACCACCTCGAGCAGCGGCTGCCGAACCCCAACAACACGATCGGCCTCGGCGGCTTCATGGCCGCCGGCACGCGCGGCCGGGCCCTGCAGGAAGGGGCCCAACAACTCAAGATCCACGGCCGCCTGGTTCCCGTGCGAGCAGCCGTCGAATCGCTCTCGGCCCTCAGCGGCCACGCAGGCCGCAGCGAACTCCTCCGCTGGCTCGCCCCCCTCGAAAAGCCCCGCCGCGTTTTCCTCACCCACGGTGAACCCCAAGCGGCCGACAGCCTGGCGGCCGAACTGCGCACCAGCCGCGGCTGGGAGGTGGCGCTGCCGGTGTTGGGGGAGAGCGTGGAGCTGTAAATGGCGCCTCGGCAAGGCGCCGCTGCCGAGCCCTCGAAACCCGGGTTCGGCCGACAAGCCGAATCTCTTTCTGGCTTGCGAAGAACTCTCGGGGATCGATGGTCGTAGTACTACCGCTCCGCCAGCGCCTCGCATTGGTCAACAGAGTTTCACGCTGCCGACCGGCAAGGGATATGCGACGCCGCCTTTGCTGCCGATTCTCGCTCCGCGCCGGCCTCGTGTTTGTCGCCCTTCTCTGCGCGATGCTCGCGGTGATCGGACGATACACACAGCGTCTCTGGGCCCAGAAACGTGTTGCCGACGAGTTTGCCGCGGCCGGCACTTGCGTGGGCGTCCGTCATGCCTACGACCGGCAGCTGGGAGATAGCCGCGATTGGAGCCTCCCGTTGTGGCTTGTTGTGCCGCCGCGAATTGTCGATATTCAGCCGAACTGCGGTGCGGACAAGCGCCTGCTGCGACCCGCGGTGCTCCAATGCTCCCATTTGCCGGACCTCGAGATTCTTCGCCTCGAGGTGGTTGATTTCGAGTTCGACGACGAGTGCGCCGCTCAGTTCGCGTCGCTCAACGAGCTGCGCAGCCTGCATGCGCCCGGCAGCCTGAAGCTCACTGCGGCCGGCTTCAAGAAGCTGCTGCGGCCAAAGCTGGAAGAGCTGATCCTTGGCCGCTGCGACCTGAAAGGCCTCGAGATCGAGCCTGGCGAGTGGCCGGCGTCGCTAACGATGCTAAGCCTGGAACGCTGCGCGCATCTGACGGGGAGGTCGCTCGCCCATCTCCTGCAGCCGGGGCTCGAGTGCATTCATTTTGATGCAACGGACCTGAGCGACGCTGACCTGGAAATGGTCCAGCTGCCGCCAAACTTGAAAAGCATCTCTCTGTGGAACGCAAAATCGCTGACCTCGCGAGGCCTGGCGAAACTCCTGGGCCCTCGAGTCCGGTCGTTTCATGTGTATGGCGCCGAGTTGTCGGACCTCGATGTGCAGAAGCTCGATCTATCGCCTGCCCTGCGCGAGCTGACCCTCAGCCCTTGCTCACTGCTCACGAACGCGAGCGTCGAGCGAATCGTCGCGCGGTGCCCGAATCTGAACGACCTCAGGCTGCGCTCGCTGTTGCTGGATGACCGGGCGCTCGACCATCTTGCCCGCTTGGAG
The DNA here is from genome assembly GCA_044221365.1 of Pirellulales bacterium. Taxonomy (GTDB): domain Bacteria; phylum Planctomycetota; class Planctomycetia; order Pirellulales; family JBGAPH01; genus JBGAPH01. The sequence goes on along the minus strand of JBGAPH010000029.1, from coordinate 42,279 downwards.
AGCCGCAGTCTAAAACGGATCGAGCTTTCCTCGCCCCTCCTGACCACCGCAGCCCTAGCGGGCCTTTCCCTGCGCTACCACAGAGAATCCGAGGTTATCATCACTCTAGACGGCCGGGTGGGACACGCGTTTGACGCCGGCCGGAAACGTCCGTGGAGGACCTGGCCCGGGCCGTGGTGACCGACGTTCTTGCCATTTGCTTTGCGGATGGTCCGCTTTGTTCCGAGGGACTCAAACCCGCATGTTCGCCACCGTCGTCTACACCGACGTGCCCTTGCTGCTGTTTTGGGCAACGTGGCTGCTGGCCGCCATCGCAGTGTTCCGCTGCTTCAGCGCTTCGCCGCGCTGGATTCCGCTGGCGGCGTCTTTGGCGGTTGGCTTCAGTTTCCTGCTCAGCAGAGCAACTTTTGCCGGCCAGGCGTGTTGGGAGGATGGTTACGTTGGGCCGCTCCGGCGACTATTCCGAGGCGAGCTGCCCACGATCGACGACCTGCCTGGCGCGATCGCCTTCTGGGTGATTCCCTTGCTGATCATGGAAGTCGCTCGGCAGGTGATTCGCCGGCGGCATCCCGGAACCAGGTGGACGCTGCAGCGCCTGATGTGGTTTGTCACGTTGATCGCTCTTGCGTGCGCGTTACTGACCGCGCTGCCTCACTGGCTGGGTGAGGCGGAGTGAGGGGTAGGCTCGCGCGTCTCGACGATCACGTTGGGGTGGCTTCCTTCAGCGATACAGGTCCGCTGATCTCGTCTGGATACCTCCCCTGTAGACAAAGTGAAAGCCCTGCGACAGCTCAACAATGACTTCGTTGGACGGCAGACCACCAAGAGTCAGATACTTGATGCTTTTCGCCGCAGCGAGTGCCTGGGCTGACTTGGGGGTAAGGTTCCTTCCGTCCAAAGACAGCCGATACTCGCCTTTGCCATTGACCTTCTCTGAGTAATTGATCTGGTCAGACTGCAAAGCCCTTCTGGCCTGATTCAGCAGGCGTTCTTGCCGCCATTCGTCCTGATTCCATACCCCGAGGCCAATAGCGACCGCCGTGACCAGGCAAAACATTGTGCGAAGGGTGAAGCGAGTCATCAGGGAACCGCCTCTCTTGGCCATCACCCCTGCTACTTCGGCGTCACCAACTGCCGCGTCACCCCGTCGAAGTACGGCCAATTCCCCGTGAACGTCACCTCGGCGGTCCGCCGCTCTTGGGCCGCCATGCGCTGGAAGAGCAGGAGCGAGGCCGCCTTGCGGAGCTCGTCGCGGTTGTCGGCCGCCGTCTTGCTGCCGCCGTCGACCTCGGTGCATTGGATCAGGTGGATGCCGAAGGGGGTGACCACCGGCGGGCTGATCTCTCCCTTGCCGAGCGCGAAGGCGGCCTTGGCGAACGGCTCGACCATTTCGCCGTGACGGGCGATCAGCCCCAGGTCTCCCCCTGCGCTGCGGCTGGGGCCGTCGGAGTATTGCTTGGCCGCCTCGGCGAAGGTCAGCTCCTGCTTTTCGATCCGCGCGCGGAGTTCGGCTGCCTGCTGCACGAGCCGCTTGATCTCGGCTTCGCCGCCAGGGCCGGACGGACGCAGCAGGATGTGACTGACGCGAATCTTGCGGCCGTCGTATTCGGCCTGCTGCGACTTGAACAGGTCGTCGAGCACTTCGTCGGTCAGTTCGCGGGCAGCGTAGCGATTCCAACTCATCTGCCAGCGAATCTGTTCGCGCATCGCCTCGTCGGTCGTCTTCTGTTTGGCCAGAAACTCCTCCCAGGTCAGCTTCTGCTCGCCGAGCTTCTGCTTGAGTTGCCCCACGGCGGCGTCGATCTCGGCTGGCTTCACGGTTTGCTCGCTCCGCTCGAGCATGTCGAGCACGATCCGCCGCTCGACTACCATGTCGAGCGCCTTGGCCTTCCACAGGGGCAACATCTTGTCGGGGATGGCGCCGCGGGCCTGGATGGGGGCGAGCTCGCGCTCCACCTCGTCGCGCGTGACCGGCCGATCGCCGATCAGGGCCACCACGTTGGGATCCGGCGGCGGAGCCGGTTCGGCGGCAGGAGCTTTTTCAGCGGCTGGGGACGTTTTGGCGGCGGGAGCTTTTTTGTCGTCGGCAGGCGATTGCGGCGCGGCGTGAACCGTGCCCACCACCGCCAGCAGCAGCGAAAGAAGGCAGCCTCGAAAAAGTCGCAGCATCAATTGCTCCTCGTCCACGCTACAGCCCAGTCACAGCTTGTTGTTTGAGTTGTGCCACACTAACCCGCAGCGCAAGCAAGGGACGCAAGCGACACTTGGGCGCGCTGGCCGCAAATGCAGTCCGGCCCATGAAGAGGTCAAGCCGGGCTCGACCAGGGACGCGTGGCTCTCCCTTGCTTGCGCTGCGGGTTAGTATGCTCAAGGGCGTTTCGCGGGGCCTGCCCGTTCTACGGCAGCGGCAAATCCTTGAGTTCGAATTCCACTTCATCGGCGATCACGGCCGTGGGGGTTTCGTACACGAAGGTGTACCCCTCGATGCCTCCCCCCGTGAAAAACAGGTAGGCGACGCCGACCTCCGTTTCGGTCTGCCCGGTGGTCTCCATCCCCCCCTCGATCTTCTGGCCGTCGGGCCCGATCAGGTAGGCGGGGTTCTGATAGATCCAGCCGCGGTGCGACTCGAGGGCCTGCCCCGGGTCTTCGTAGCGCACGCGGATGACGGCCTGCCAGCTTCCCTCGCCGACGTCGCGGACCTTTTCGAGCGTCACGCTTGCGCGCCCCTGTTGCTGCTGCACTTCCTGGGCGGCAGCCAGCTTCTCGAAGCGGAACACGCCCGGCGGACCTGGCAGCAGGACTGAGAGCTTTCCTTTGATCGCCCCCAGCTTGGCCACGGTGCGCGGCGGGGCCTTGAACGGCAGCTCGAGTTCCGAGCCGCTGCTCCCCGGCTGCACGTTGGCCTCGAGCTGGCCCTGGCGGCCGTCGACCTCGAGCGGAGCGCCGTTCTCATCGACCGCCGACAGGCTCTCGAGCTTTTGCACGAGCGCGATCGGCGCCGACCGCGGCTCCCAGCCAATTTCGATGGCCACCTTGAGGCCGTCGGTCTGCGGATTGCGCAAGTCGCGGCGGGCTTCGAGCCGCAGCGGTTCGAGCCGGAAGGCGCCACGGTACACGGCGCCCTTGGTGCGGTCGGGTCCGCCGGCCCGCGACACGATCGCCAGGCCTGGCTCGCCGCTGTAGGAGTAGACTCCCAGGCCGGTCTGCGCCAGCACTTGATCCATGGCTTGCCAGAAGGGCGTGTCGCTGAAGTTGACGCTGACCTTCTTGGCTTCGGTGTCTTGACCGAACTTCTCGCGGTAGTCGACCAGCTTGTTGCCCGTTTGCTTCTCGATGGCGGCCAGCACCTCGGCCAGCGGCAAATCGGCCCCCGAGAGGGTGACCTTGGTGCCGGCGGCCGTGCTCTCGGCGGCGGCGGATTCGATGGCCAGCCGCACGGCCGCCACGCGCGTCCGTTGCTCGAGCGACAGCCGCCCCGTTTCCTTAGGCAAGAGCGGCAGCGCCGCTTGGCCCAGCCCCGTCAGTTCGCGCTGCGCTTGCTCGCGGGCAGCGAGCGTGGGGGCGTCGAGCTCGGCGACGAGCTTCCGCACCTGGAGCGCCAGCTTGGCGTCGTCCGCCGGTTCGGCGGCCGGCAGCAGCACCAGCAAGATCAGCATCGTCCCCACGGCGCGAGCTCCTGACGGCAGGTTCCCCGGGCGAGCGGCCCCAATAGCGTCATTCTAACCCTTTTCGCCGGAGCAAGGCAGCCGCGGCCGGACTCGATCGCTACGAACCGCCCGACCCGGCGGGAGGGCGTGACTTAGACTTGCGGTAGAAGACCATCACTCCCCGGCCTAGAGAAGCGGTGATCTGGCATGTGCTCCCTTCGCGCGGTTGTTCTGGGCGTAGCGATTCTGGGGCTGGCCGCCGAGGCCCAGGCGGCAAAACCGCGCTTCCTGATGCGGGCCAAAGTGCAGGGACAGCGCCTCGAAGGGCAGCCGCTGGGAGTCGACGACGGCAACGTGCAGTTCCTTACCCGCGATGGGCAGCTCCACACGTTCCGCGCGTCGGCCGCCAAGGACTACGAACAGCTCAGCGGCAATTTCGAGAGCTACAGCCCTTCCGAAATGCGGGCGTTGCTCGAGGCCGAGTTCGGCCCGAAGTTCAACGTGACCGGAACCGGCCATTATCTGGTGGTCCATCCGGCCGGAGAGCGCGACCAGTGGGCCGAGCGGTTCGAGGAGCTGTACCGCTCGTTCCAGCACTACTTCAACGTCCGCGGCGTCCGGCTCGAGAACCCCCAGTTCCCGCTGGTGGCCGTGGTGTTGCCGACGCAAGAGGACTTCATCCGCCAGGCGGCCCGCGAGGGGGTGAACGTCGGCACGAGCGTGCTCGGCTACTACTCGCCCTTCACGAACCGGATCATGCTCTTCGACATTACCCGCGGCCGCCCCAACTCGAAGGACTGGCGGCACAACGCGGAAACGATCATCCACGAAGCGACGCACCAAACGGCCTTCAACACCGGGATTCACAGCCGCTTCGGCGGCACGCCCAAGTGGGTGGTCGAGGGGCTGGGGACGCTCTTCGAGGCCCCCGGCGTGTCGGACTCGCGGCGTTCCGCCCAGCAGGCCGACCGCATCAACCGCGACCGGCTCGAGCAGTTCAGGAAGTACGCCGGTGGCCGCCGCCGACCCGGCAGCGCGGCGGAGCTGATCGCCAGCGATCAGATGTTCCAGACTGACGTGGACGCAGCCTACGCCGAATCGTGGGCGCTCACGTTCTTCCTCGTCGAGACCGAACCCCGCAAGTATGCCCAGTACTTGCAGAAGACGGCCAAGCGCGCCCCGTTCACCGACTACACGCGGGCGGAGCGGCTGGCCGACTTCACGAGCGTGTACGGGCGCGATCTGAAGATGCTGGAGGCGCGGTTCCTGCGATTCATGCAGGAGGTCGACTGATGCCCAAAGTCCAAGTGTCTGATTCACTTTTCCGCGCGTCCCCGCTTGTGGCGGCATCGTGCGATGTCGTGCCGCGGCCTGCTGTCCGCGGAGAACTAGGCAGACTCCGCAGACGAGGAAAGGCAAATCGCGACCGATTCGTCTTGCCTGCTGATGGGAGGGCAACGATACTACAAGGTGGCGGATGAAGAGTATGCCGGGCGAGGGACCGACGGCACCACGGCGCGACGGAACGCACCGCCGACGCCAGCCTGAAAGAAACCAGAGCCCGCCTCCACACTCTCAGCGCTCTTTTCCAAGTTCTCTCCGACCTCGGCGTTCTCCTAGCCGTTGGGTCTGGGCGTTTCTCTAGGCAGGGAACCGGCAGTTTTCGTTGGTAGCCGGGGTTTCTGCATGCTCCCCGACCCTGCCGGCTTCTGGCGCCGGCAGCCGGCCCGACCCGAACCGGGGTCGTTGCTGCGCGGTCGGAAAGGCGAAGGGAATGTCGTCTGAGGGAGAAGGTTCGCCCGAGGGAACGCGCGTTCTCGCGCAGCAGAGATTCGCCACTACCGCCGCTGCCGGCCCCGCCGCCGGCAGCGACGCTTGCCAAACACTACGGGGGAGAGTCGATCATGAACCGCGGCCACGAAATCATCAGCCTGGTCGGCGAGCAACAGGATCTGGAGCAGTTCCGTCGCAAGACGTGGATGGGTTCGTTCGAGGAATACCTCGACCTGGTGCGCGACCGCCCCGAAGTCACCCGCAACGCCTTTGAGCGGGTGTACGACATGATCATGTCATACGGCGCCGAAACATACGAAGAGGGGCGGCAACAGAAAACCCGCTACCGCTTCTTCACCGATCCCGACGAGTCGGGCCGCGACGCCGTGTACGGTCTCGACGAAACGCTGCAAGCGCTCGTCAACGCCTTCAAGAGCGCGGCCAAGGGCTACGGCATCGAGAAACGCGTGTTGCTGCTCCACGGGCCCGTGGGAAGCAGCAAGAGCACGATCGCGCGGCTGCTCAAGCGGGGCCTCGAGCACTACACGGCCAGCGAGCAGGGAGCGCTGTTCACCTTGGGCTGGGTCGACATCGAGGATCCCAATCAAGTGCACTGGTGCCCGATGCACGAGGAGCCGTTGCACCTGATTCCTGAGCGATTCCGCGGCGAAGTGAGCGCGCGGCTGAATGCCGGCCGCGGGGCCGAGGACTATCCGGTGAAGATTCGCGGCGAGCTCTGCCCGTTCTGCCGCTACGTGTACGCCGAGCGGCTCAAGCTTTACGGCGGCGACTGGACCCGCGTGGTGCAGGACGTGCGCGTGAAGCGGCTGATCCTCAGCGAGAAGGACCGCATCGGCGTCGGCACGTTCCAGCCCAAGGATGAGAAGAACCAGGACTCGACCGAGCTAACCGGCGACATCAACTACCGCAAGATCGCCGAATACGGCAGCGACAGCGATCCGCGGGCCTTCAACTTCGACGGCGAGTTCAACGTCGCCAACCGCGGGATCATCGAATTCGTCGAGGTGCTCAAGCTCGACGTGGCCTTCCTCTACGACCTGCTCGGCGCGAGCCAGGAGCACAAGGTCAAGCCGAAGAAGTTCGCCCAGACCGACATCGACGAGGTGATCCTGGGGCACACCAACGAGCCCGAGTACCGCCGGCTGCAGAACAACGAGTTCATGGAGGCGCTCCGCGACCGCACGGTGAAGATCGACGTGCCGTACGTCACGCGGCTCGCGCACGAGATCAAGATCTACGAGAAGGACTACAACCGGCAGACCGTGAAGGGGAAGCACATCGCCCCGCACACGATCGAGATGGCCGCCATGTGGGCGGTGCTCAGCCGGCTCGAACAGCCCAAGAACGCCAACCTGACGCTGTTGCAGAAGCTCAAGCTCTACAACGGCAAAACGCTGCCCGGCTTCACCGAGGAGAACATCAAGGAGCTCCGCGAGCAGGCCACCAGCGAAGGCATGCACGGCATTTCGCCCCGCTACGTGCAAGACAAGATCTCCAACGCCCTGGTGGCCCATCCCACGGCCACCTCGATCAATCCCTTCATGGTGATGAACGAGCTCGAGTCGGGGCTCAAGCACCATAGCCTGATCACGAGCGAGGAAACGCGCAACCACTACCGCGAGCTGCTGTCGGTCGTGAAGGAAGAGTACGACAACATCGTCAAGAACGAGGTGCAGCGGGCGATCGCCGCCGACGAAGACGCCCTCAAGCGGCTCAGCGCCAACTACATCGACAACGTGAAGGCCTACACCCAGCGCGAGAAGGTGCGCAACCGCTTCACCGGGCAATACGACGAGCCCGATGAGCGGCTGATGCGGTCGATCGAGGTGAAGATCGACATCCCCGAGAGCCGCAAGGACGACTTCCGCCGCGAGATCATGAACTACATCGGCGCCCTCTCGATCGACGGCCGCACGTTCGACTACAAAACGAACGAGCGGCTGCACCGGGCGCTCGAGCTCAAGCTGTTCGAGGATCAAAAGGACACGATCAAGCTCACGAGCCTGGTTTCGAACGTGATCGACGCCGACACCCAGGCCAAGATCGACGTGGTGAAAGGGCGGCTGATTCGCGACTACGGGTACGACGAAGAGAGCGCCACCGACGTGCTGAACTACGTGGCCAGCATCTTTGCCCGCGGAGACGCCAAGTCGAACTAAGCGAGACGCAAAGATTCAGCGTGCATCGAACCTCGCCGAACGCATGTCCGGCGAGCGGCCGGCGTCAGCCGGCTGACCGTACACGGCGACTCAGTCGGCCAGCTTACGCTGGCCGCTCGCCGGAATGGTGTTTGGCGCTAACGAGCGCAGTTTCCAGGAAACGCTGGCAGGCAGTAACGATGAACAGTGCCCGGCGTGAAGTTGGCCGCGTAAGCGCGGTCTTGCTTCGCAGGGGGCGGCGAGGGCCACATGGCGATGAACATCCAGGGTGATCGAACGCGGTTCAAACAGATCATCCGCGGCAAGATCCGGGAGAATCTGAAGAAGTACGTCACCCACGGCGAGATGATCGGCCGGCAGGGGGGCGACCTGATCAGCATTCCGATCCCCCAGCTCGACGTGCCCCACTTCCGCTATGGAAAGAACGGCGGCGGCGGAGTGGGCCAGGGAGACGGCGATCCCGGCACGCCCGTCGGACCCGGCGACCAGAGCGGCCAGGGCCAGGCGGGGGGCGACCCCGGGCAGCACATCCTGGAAGTCGACGTATCGCTCGAGGAGCTGGCCCAAATCCTGGGCGACGAGTTGCAGCTCCCCCGCATCCAGCCCAAGGGCAAGGCCAACATCGCCGAGGAAAAATACCGCTACAACAGCGTCCGCAAGAGCGGCCCCGAATCGCTGCGGCACTTCAAGCGCACCTACCTCGAAGCCCTGCGGCGGCAGATTTCGACGAACACCTACCGGCCCGCAGAGCCGCGGGTCGTGCCGATCAACGAGGACAAGCGTTACCGCTCCTGGAGCACCATCCAGCAGCCCCAAGCGGCCGCCGCGGTCATTTACCTGATGGACGTGTCGGGCTCGATGACCGACGAGCAGAAGCAGATCGTGCGGACCGAGGCTTTTTGGATCGACACCTGGCTCAAGAGCCAGTACGACGGCGTCGACACTCGCTACATCATCCACGACGCGGTGGCCCGCGAGGTCGACGAGCACACCTTTTACCACACCCGCGAGAGCGGCGGCACGCGGATCTCGAGCGCCTACAAGGCGTGCGTCGAACTGATGCAGCGCGAGTTCCCGTCGACGGAATGGAACATTTATTGCTTCCAGTTCTCCGACGGCGACAACTGGGGCGAAGACAACCAGCGGAGCCTCGAGCTGCTGCGAAAAAGCATCCTGCCGCACGTGAACTTGTTCTGCTATGGCCAGGTCGAAAGCCCCTACGGCAGCGGCGAGTACCTCCGCACGTTGCAAGAGGCCTACGGCTCGGACCACGAAACGCTCGTGCTCTCGGAAATCGAGAACCGCGAAGGCATTCTCGACTCGATCAAGGCCTTCTTGGGCAAAGGAAAATAGCGGCCGCGCCGCCGGGGAAACGCATGATGGACGCCACGCACTACGCTCCGCTGCCTGAAGACATGCGGCTGGCCCAGCGCAAGATTGAAGGCTATGCCAGCGGCTACGGGCTCGACTTCTTTCCGACGATCTTCGAGCTGGTCGACGCCGACGAGCTCAACGCCATCGCCGCCTATGGAGGGTTTCCCACCCGCTATCCGCATTGGCGGTTCGGCATGGAATACGAGCAACTCAGCAAGGGCTACACCTACGGGCTGCAGAAGATCTACGAGTTGGTGATCAACAACAACCCGTGCTACGCCTATCTGATGCGGTCGAACGAGATGACCGATCAGAAGCTGGTGATGGCCCACGTATATGGCCACTGCGACTTCTTCAAGAACAACTATTGGTTCAGCCAGACCAGCCGCAAGATGATGGATGAGATGGCCAACCACGGCAACCGCATCCGCCGGCACATGGATCGGCAGGGGGTCGAGGTCGTCGAAGACTTCATCGACGCCTGCACCAGCATCGAAGACCTGATCGACATCCACTCGCCGTTCATCCGCCGCCGCGAGACGGCCGACCGCTACGCGTTCCACGCCGAGGCGGACGATGAAGACGCGCCGGCCGCCCCGCGCTTTCAGGCCAAGCAGTACATGGACCGCTTCATCAACCCGCCGGGCGCGGTGGGGGCCGACGCCGAGCGGGCGCGGCAAGAGCGGGAACGCCAAGAGCGCGCGGCGCGGGCGGCCACGGCCGGCTTGCCGAGCCGAGACGTGATGCTGTTCATCCTGGAGAATGCGCCGCTCAAACCCTGGCAGGCCGACGTGCTCTCGATCATGCGCGACGAGGCCTACTACTTCGCCCCCCAAGGGCAGACCAAGATCATGAACGAAGGCTGGGCCAGCTACTGGCACTCCACGATCATGACCCGCCAGGGGCTCGAGCCGCAGGACGTGATCAACTACTGCGACCACCACTCCGGCACGCTGGCCACTTCGGGGGGCCGGCTGAACCCGTACAAGGTGGGGATCGAGCTCTACCGAGACATCGAGCAGCGCTGGAACAAGGGGCGGTTTGGCAAGGACTATGACGAATGCGACGACGCCGAGCGCCGCCGCGTCTGGAACACGGAAACGAACCTGGGCCGGCAGAAGATCTTCGAGGTCCGCACGATCCACAACGACGTGACGTTCATCGACGAGTTCCTCACGCTCGAGTTCTGCCAGGAGAACAAGCTGTTTTCCTTCGGCTACAACAACAGCCGCGAGCAATACGAGATCGAGAGCCGCGAATTCCCTAAGATCAAGCAGCGGTTGCTGTTCAGTCTGACGAATCTGGGGCGGCCGATCATCGCCGTCCGCGAGGGGAACTACAAGAACCGCGGCGAGCTGTTTCTCGAGCACCAGTACCACGGCGTGGAGCTGAAAACCAGCTACGCCCGCGACACCCTGGCCAACTTACACCGGCTATGGACGCGGCCGGTGCACATCGAAACCACGCTCGACGAGACGCGGACCATTCTCTCCTTCGACGGCTCGGAGCATACTTCGAAGAAGGTGGCTTAATTTTTCTGGGTTTCGGCAACGATGAGAACTTAAAGGGCACAGGAGATCCTGCCGCAGGGTCGGCGGCAGCCGGCGTTCGGAAACGACGGACGGCGGCCCGCGGCAGGCGGTCTCCAGGAAGAGGCGCTACGCCATGAGCATGCGAGACGAGTTGAAAGCCAAGCTGGCCGCACTGGCCGGCGCTGTGGGGCCCCAGTCGCTCGAAATCACCGACGGCGGCAGCCGGCTGCTGGCGGAGCTCGACGAGTGCGACCGGCTGGCCTGCGCGGTCCGCCGCTTCACCCTCGACACCGATCGCCTGGCGAATGCCGACGTCGTGCGGCTCCGCAAGCTGAGCGACGCGCTCACGAGCCGGCTCACCTACCTGCTCGAGCCGATCGGCGCGGTGGAAATCGACGCCGATAGCTGCACGCTGCAAATGCGTTCCACACAGCCACAGAAAGACGACGATGGCACGAGCTATTACGAACTGCTCGTGCGCCGCGGCGGCGAGATCGGCCTGTTGCGCTATGCCAAAGCTCCCGGCCAGAGCCGCCGCATCATCTCGGCGCACCTGACGCACGAAGTGCTGCTGCGGCTGGTGGCTGACTTCGAGGCGGTGGCGGCGGCTTAAGGCAGTTCGCGGGATTTGGGCCCAATGCTCGTGCAAACGGCGGGGGTGAACCCCGCCGCTCGCTCGGACGGCGCTTGCGGGATCAGACGCCCAAGAATTCTTCCACGGCGTCGCGCATCAGGCCGGCGTTCGGCTCGCGTCCCGTCCAGAGGCGAAACGCCAGCACCGCCTGGTTCACGAGCATGCCGAGGCCGTCGAGCGTAGTGCAGCCGCGGTCTTGGGCCTCGCGCAGGAAACGCGTTAGCGCCGGGTTGAAGACTACGTCGGCCACTACGTGGTGCTTGAGCAGGCTCGCTGCCGCGATGGGCACGCGGGCCTGCGGCGCGTTGAGCCCCACCGAGGTGGCGTTCACGATTACGTCGGCGCCTTCGGGCGCCTGGTATTCGCCGGTCCAGGGAGCATAAGCGGCGGCGGCCTGCAGCTTGTCGCGGAGCACCGCGACGAGCGCCTCGCCCCGTTCGGCCGAGCGGTTGACGATCGTCAGCTCGGCGGCGCTGGCCAGGGCCAACTCCACGGCGATGGCCCGCGCCGCGCCGCCGGCCCCCAGCACGACAATCTTCTTGCCGGCCGGATCGGTGACGCCGCGCAGCGACTCGACGAAGCCCTTGCCGTCGGTGTTCTCGCCCAGCAGTTTGCCGTCCTGGCGATGAATCGTGTTCACCGCGCCCATCAATTCAGCGGCCGGGCTCAAACCATCGAGCAGCGGCAACACAGCCACCTTGTGGGGCACGGTCAGGTTGCCGCCGCGGAAGCCCATGGCCCGCATCCCCCGCACGGCGTCGGCCAGGTCGGCCGCCGCCACCTCGAGGGTGAGATACCGCCAATCGAGCCCGGCGTCGACGAACGCCTTCTCCATCATGTACTGGGTGGGATTGCCGGCCACCGGCTGGCCGAACACACAAACGACTTCTTGGATCGAGGCGTGGGACACAGGCGAGCGGCGGCTGGGAGGGAAACGGGGCAAGACGCGCGACCTGCCCGCGGCCAGTTTGACCCATGGGGGCGGGGCACGCAATCGGGCTAATCCGTTGGGTCGTGGCGTGGCCAAACTTCTTGGCCAAAGGCGGTCGGAACATCCCGAGCGCCGTGCAACACCGCGAGCAGCAGAATCCCGTCGGGGCGCCGTCGATAGAACAAAACGTACTTCCCTATGGAGAATTGTCGTACGCCGCCAGCCAAGTCCTCCCGTGCTTCACCGAGCTCGGGAAAGTCGGCCAAGCGACGACAGGCCCGGTCGAACGCGCGCAGGAGTTGCTCCGCTGCGGAGGGGCTGTCTCGGGCGACATGCAGCCAAATCTCGTCCAGCAAGCGCTCGGCCGTGGCGGTCCGGTAGACGGTGGGCACGCTGGCTAGCCCCCCGCCAACCGCTCTCTGCCACGCGCGATGATTGCCTCGACGTCGAGCGGCGCCAACTCGCCGCGATCGCCCTCTGCGATCGCCTGTTGGACGAGAGTTCGCAACTCCTCGTGTTGGCGTCGAAGCTCGCGATGAACCCGCAGCGCTTCGATCACCAACTGTTCCGAATCCACGTAGCGGCCCTGGGCCACCTCGTGGGCTACATAGTCGGCGAGGTCGGTGGGCAACGAACCTGGGGACACGGCGCTTCCCTCCGGCGGACAGCTTGGTACGTACTTACAGTATGACCGCCCTCGCCGCCCGGCAGAAGGCGTGCCCGCGGGATTGCTGGCTCGCGCGGCACGGCCGCAGCACCCCACTTCGCCTGCCCAATCTCCCCGCCCCCCGGTATAATCGGGCTTCCCCTCGGCCGGCGGCGTTGCCCTCCGGCCGTTTTCGCTTTCGCGCTTCCGGAGCAGTCAGCCCCCATGGGCAAGCAGTACATCTATCAGATCGGCGCCCTCAACAAAAAGTTCGGCCAGCGCGAGGTGCTCAAGGACATCTGGCTGGCCTTCTACCCCGGCGCCAAGATCGGCGTCCTCGGCCGCAACGGCTCAGGCAAGAGCACGCTGCTCAAGATCATGGCCGGCCAGGACAAGGAGTTCGAAGGCGAGGCTCGCCTCACCGACGGCTTCACCGTGGGCTATGTGCCACAGGAGCCGCAGCTCAACCCCGACAAGGACGTGCTCGGCAACGTGGAGGAGGCGGTCGCCTCGATTCGTCAATTGCTCACCGACTACGACGAGGTGAACAACAAGCTCGGCGAGGTGACCGACCCCGACGAGATGGAAAAGCTGCTCGAGCGGCAGGCGAAGATTCAGGACCGCATCGAGGCCACCAACGCCTGGGAACTCGACCGGCAGATCGAGATCGCCATGGACGCCATGAACCTGCCGCCAGGCGATTCGAGCGTCGACACGCTCTCCGGGGGCGAGCGGCGCCGCGTGGCGCTCTGCAAAATGCTGCTCGAGAAGCCCGATCTGCTGCTCCTCGACGAGCCCACGAACCATCTTGACGCCGAATCGGTGAATTGGCTCGAACGGCACTTGGCCGACTATCCCGGGACGGTGGTGGCCGTCACCCACGACCGCTACTTCCTCGACAACGTGGCCGGCTGGATTCTCGAGATCGACCGCGGCCGCGGCATCCCCTGGGAAGGCAACTACACCTCGTGGCTCGTTCAGAAGCGGGATCGCCTGGCCCGCGAGGAGAAGCAGGCCTCCGCCCGCCAGAAAACGCTTGATCGCGAACTCGAGTGGGTGCGCATGTCCCCCCGCGCCCGGCAGGCCAAGAACAAGGCCCGCCTCAAGGCCTACGAGGAGATGTCGAACCAGCGCTTCGAGGAAAAGCTCGAAGAGTTCGAAATCCAGATTCCCCCCGGCAAGCACCTGGGCGAACTGGTGATCGAAGCGAACAAAATCTCCAAGTCGTACGGAGACAAAGTCCTTTTCGAGAATCTCAGCTTCCGCCTGCCTGCGGGCGGCATCGTCGGCATCATCGGCCCCAACGGCGCCGGCAAGACGACGCTGTTCCGCATGATGGTGGGCCTGGAAAAGCCCGATGCGGGCGAGATGCGCATCGGACCCACGGTGGAGTTGGGCTACGTCGACCAGAACCGCGACGCCCTCACGCCCGAGAACACGCTGTTCGAAGAGATCTCTGGCGGCCACGACACGATCGAGATGGGGGGCCGGAAGATCAATGCCCGCTCCTACGTGGCGCGGTTCAACTTTCAAGGGCCGGACCAGCAGAAGCTGGTGGGCAATCTTTCGGGCGGCGAACGCAACCGCGTTCACATGGCCAAGCTGCTGCGGCGTGGGTCGAACGTGCTGCTCTTGGACGAACCGACGAACGACCTCGACGTCGATACGCTGCGGGCCTTGGAAGAGGCGATCGTCAACTTCGCCGGCTGCGTAGTGGTCATCACCCACGACCGCTGGTTTCTCGACCGCCTGGCCACGCACATCCTGGCGTTCGAAGGAGATGGCTACGTCCACTGGTGCGAAGGCAACTTCCAGATCTACGAGGAGCAGCGGAAGGAGCGCCTCGGCATGGGCGCCGACGAGCCCCACCGCTTCCGCTACAAGAAGCTGCACCACTAGGCAGACGTCGCCCGCACACCGCCGTAGCCGGCACACTCCGTGTGCCGAATGCCAAGCCGCCAACGACGCTTTGAATTGCTGAAACTGTCATGCCCTCCGAACCCGCCATTTCGCTCGAGACCATCGTCTCGGCGCCTTTTGGGCAGAACACGTTCATCGCTTGGCGCCCAGGCCGCAGCGATTGTTTGGTAATCGATCCCGGCTTCGATACGCGGGCGATTCTCGAGGCGCTCGACGAGCGGGGCCTCGAGCCGGCCGCCCTGCTCATCACCCATGGGCACAGCGACCACATTGGCGGCAACCGCAAGCTGAAGGAACGCTGGCCCTCGGCGCCGATCATCATCGGCGCTGGAGACGCCGAAAAGCTGACCGATCCGCAGAAAAACCTCTCCGCGGGTTTCGGAGTGCGGCTCGTGAGCCCTCCCGCGGATGAGGTCGTTCGCGAGGGAGACACGTTGCGGCTGGCCGGGTTCGAACTCGATGTGGCCGAAACGCCGGGGCATTCGTCGGGGCACGTGGTGTTCATCGCCCGCAAGGAACGGCCGATGGTCGTCTTCGGCGGCGACGTGCTGTTCGCCGGCAGCATTGGCCGCACCGACTTCTACGACGGCAACCACGAACAACTGCTGCGGAGCATCCGCGAGAAGCTCTGCGTGCTCCCGGACGACACGATCGTGCTGCCGGGCCACGGCCCCGCCACCACGGTGGGCGAAGAACGGCAATTCAATCCGTGGCTCACTTAGCGTCCCGCTACCGGACGTTCGCCGCTGCACCAGGAACCAGCGGCACTCGACCCACGCGCGGCAAACCGCTGCGAAGGTCGAGCGTCCTCAGCCCTGCGCAGCCGCCTTTTCCCCCCGCAGATAGTCGCGCAGCTTCTTGAGCCGCGGACGCCAGTTCTCGTAGGCGTAGACGAGCGAGCGTCCCAGGGGGCTCGGCCCGGCGGCCACGATGCGCCCCACGGCGTAGCTGTCGTTGCTCCAACTCTCGGTCCAAGGAGCCAGTTCGCCCCAGAAGTCGAGCGTTTGCGGCTCCCCCGCGGCGAACAGCGCCTCGAGCCAGCGCATCACGAGCAACTGACCGGGTCCGAATTGCTTGTAGTTCTCATCGTACCCCACCTTCGGCAAGAAGTGAGTTTCCTTGGCTCGCCAGCCATAGGCGAAGGCGATCGGCTGTCCGGCGTGCCGCAAGAACGCCAGTTCCAAGCAGCCGGCGTCGACGGCGGCCAGCGCCGAACGGGTGAAAAACTCGAGCATGCCAGGCGAGCGCAGCACCGACGAGCCGGCGGCGCCTTTCCAACTCCGGTCCTCGACCTCGAACCCTTCGCGCACGAGCGAGGTCGCTTCGCTCGCCGTGAACTCGGTGCGCAGCTCGAACTGCCCGCCGCCGGCCTTGTCGAGCGTTTGTGCGTTGCGCTTGCGGTTACGGCGATGCTCGCGCCCCAGTGAGGCTTCGTAGTCGGCCCAGCTTCCTGCGATCCGCACGACTCCCGTGCGCCAGCGGGCCTGTTGATGCAGCGACCAGCCGGCCCGTCCTGCGGCTGCAGCGAAGGCCTGCCAGCGCGGCGTTTCGAGCGCTACGGGATTGAAGTGAAACAGCGGCCACGGCGTGTCGCGGCCGACGGCGGTCACGAGCGCGTCGATCGCCTCGGGGCCGGCCGCCGGGTCGAGCAGCAGGTCGCCGTGCGAGGCCCAAGGATTGGTCGGCAGCCCGCCCGCCTGCACGAATCGGCTCCAGCGCTGTTCCACGAGCGGCAGCGCCGCGACAGCCCGCCCCTGGTGTTCGACGAGCACGGCCGCGGTCGGCTTGTCGGGCGCAAACTGTTCGAGCCACAGCGCCACGAATTCGGCCCGCGCCGTCGGCACGAGCACTTCGCTGCGTGCCCACAGAGCATCCCAGGCGGGGGCGGCCGCACGGATTTCGCCGGCAGTGCGTAAAACGCGGATTTGCATGGAAGCCTGGCTTTTCTGGCGGAGCGGCAAATGCGGATCACCCGGCTGGGCTGGGGACGCCCAGCCCGCGCGGGGAACCACCCCCCGGTGGCCCACTTAACCATAGGTCATGGCGTCTCTTGGGCCGTCGGGC
Organism: Pirellulales bacterium; assembly: GCA_044221365.1. Taxonomy (GTDB): domain Bacteria; phylum Planctomycetota; class Planctomycetia; order Pirellulales; family JBGAPH01; genus JBGAPH01. The sequence goes on along the minus strand of JBGAPH010000029.1, from coordinate 25,578 downwards.
AGCCCAGGCCGCGACGGGAGTTCCGCCGGCACCCGGCGTACCTTAGAATTGGAGCCACCGGAGGGTAAGCGAATGGCTAGCGGCCACACTGGAAATGTGGTGCTCCGAAAGGAGTTGCGGGTTCGAGTCCCGTGCCCTCCGCTCACGTAACGCTAGGCCACGCAAACGGTTGCGTGGCCTGTTTCTTGCGCGGTCATCGACGCACGCAATCGCTTGCGTCGCAAATGTAGCCAAAGTGTAGCCAAACTCGGTGGTGCGCCGGGGGACGCGGAGACACGCCGAGCGCCTGTGCGCGAGCGCAGAGAGGAGATCGAGAAAGGGGCGAGCTGCCTAATTCCTGCCTGACCGAAACGGAGGAGTCCCCATGTGTCGACGAACCGTCGCCTGTGCTGCGGCCTTGCTCGCACTTCCCGTTTGGAGTCTTTCCGGCGCCGAACCCGAATACTCAACCTGCAAAAGTTGGCAGGAGGTCGTTGAAGGCAGGGACTGGAGGTACGCGCCGGTGCTCCGAGTGTCAGACCCAGGGACTAAGGAGCGACCCGCCTTCACGGGGTTCTGGTTCTTCGAGGGCGACCAGTTCGATGAATCCGGCCGGTACGCGCTGGCGATGAAAGTCCATTTTCAGGACCGCGACGTAACGCCATCTGATCGTGGCGAGATCGGCTACATCGACCTAACGACGGACAACCGCTGGACCAAGGTCGGCGAGGCCGCCGCGTGGAACTGGCAACAAGGCTGCCGCTTGCGCTGGCGCGGCCAGTCGCAGGAGATCCTGTGGAACGACCTCGCCGATGACGGCAGCCACTTCGTCTGTCGAGCCTACGACTTTCAGACTGGCCATCGGCGCACCCTGCCCCGGCCAATCTACGATGTCTCTCGCGATGGAGCGTTCGCACTGACGCACGACTTCCAGCGGATGAGGCACGGCAAGAGCACCAATTACGTCGGCGTTCCCGACCGGTATGAATCGCAGATCGCGCCGGCCGAAATCGGGGTCGAGAAGATGGACATGAACACGGGCCAGGTCGAGCTCCTGATCAGCCTGAAGCGAATGGCCGAGATTGCGTTCCCACAGGGGTATAGCGGGAAAACGAACCTCTACTTCTTTCGGGAAGGATGGAACCCGTCGGGGACTCGGTTCATCGCATTCCTCAAGAACGCTGATCAGCCGACTTACACCGGCGGTTGGTCGATTTCGGCAGACGGCCGCGACGTGCGGTTCTTCTATAGGACTCCCAGTCACCATGCCTGGATCGACGACGAAACGATCCTCGAGGGACGTCGCTTCTCGCTCTATCGAGACGACGGTTCAGGCAAGCCGCAACCGGTGTCGGACGTTGGCAGCGTCGATTTCGATCCGACCGTCCTGCCTGGCGGCCAGTGGTTTCTACTCGACACCTATCCCCTCCAGGGCTGCCAGCACCTCGTGCTCTACCACCGCGCCAGCCAACTCTTTGTGCCCTTGGCAAGGCTCAAGAACACGGCCCAGGAGGACACCGACTACCGGGTCGACTTGCATGCGCGGACTAGTCGCGACGGCAGGACCGTATGCATCGACGCATCGCACGAGGGGCTGGGCCGGCAGATGTACATCATTCCGATCGGCCACATCCTCGATCATCCGCCGCGCGGAGATTGAGCGTTCCTGGAGTGAACAACGTACAGCGGCGGCGGTGTCGCCGTCGATGCATCAATCGCGGGCGCACAGGTCTGCCACCGGCTCGGTTCCTCTTCGCCGCTAGCTTGGTCTAGCTCGCGCGAAGGGACCGACTCGGCCGCAGCCTGAGAGCGATCAGCGTCACCGCGGCTATCGTCAGCAACACGAGGGTGCTCGGTTCTGGAACCGCACCGGTGACGTGGCTGTAGTAGCCGCCGAATTCGCTCTGGCTGGCTACGCCCCAGGTCACGTCCCCCAGAGGGGCCTCGCTGGCGAAGCGGAAGCCGTCGATGGCTGAGCCCGGCTGCAGCACAAGCTGCGTCAGTCCCTCGTAGCGAAAGGAGACCATGTTCTCATCGAGCCCCGCCAAAACCCATCCTTCTTGAGCTGCCAACCCGGACACAACGGGATCATGAATGCCCTCACCCGCGATGGAGAACACGTCTCCCGGATCGACCGTCGTTTCGAGGCCGGTGAAGGGATCGTTGGGAACTCCGCTGCCGCTCAGCGCCTGGGCCAGGAGCGAGTATTGCAGAAGGCCCTGAGGCGAAGCCGGATCGTAGACCGCCGCCAAACCCTGGATCGCCTTGGTGTTGTCGATGTCGCCCAGGGTGATCTGCGTACCGTTGAGCTTGAGATCCTTGAACTGCTCGGGCGCCTTGGTCGGGCCGTTCTTCTCGGTCTCTTTCACGGTGCTCTGGTAGATTCGCGGGAACGGAAAGACCGCCGAATTCACCCACGTCCCTTCCGTGCGCGAGATGGCGAGCTTGTCCCCGGCGACGGTGTACTTGTACTCGTAGTCGACCTTCTTGTTGTTCTTGCCGTCGTCCGCCTGAAAGTTGTGCCAGCGGAACCCCTTGAACTCTTCGACGATGACCGTGGGCACTCCGTTCACCTTCGCGCCGACCAACTTGTCGTAGGAGAGCCAAAAGTGATTCTGCCCATCGACAAGCGAGCAGGCTCCGACCCACACGCTCTTCCCGCCCTTGGGGGTGTACAAGTAGCCCAGATCAGGCCCGCCGTGGTCGTTGTTGGCCTGCAGGCACCAGACCTCGATCATGTTGCCCTTGCTGTCGACGAGCTGCCCCTGCAAGTGTCCCTTTTCGCCCGCCTTGCCGGGGACGGCGACGAGCATCTTGTTCTTCTCGGCCTCTTTCAGCACTTCCTTCGTGCAGAGCACGTTGGTGGGGAACGGAACTTCGACCGCCCAACAAAGAAGGTGGCCCGTGGCCACCCAGGCCACGAACAATGCCGCGAGGAACCGCATCGCGGCAAAGCCCGGAGAAAGTTTTCGGCAGCCGGAGTGATTCTCTCGAGCCGAGCCGACGCCCAAAATGCCCTTGTGCCTGTGAGAGACGTCCATGCGGCAACTCCACCGAAGTGTGGCTGCCAGCGGGCGAGGTTGCGGAAGGCGCTTCCGTCAACGCTAGCGGCAGCAAGGATGCTTGCTGACCCTGGCGCGGATCATAGTCGGTGGCGAACCGCCTTTCCAGAGTTCGGGCCTCGAATTCATCGCAGAAACACAGTGGGCCAATGCTATGCGCGCAAATCGTGTGCTGGCGAGTGATCGATTTTCGATCTAACACAAGTCTGACCGCAAGTGCCCTGGAAAGGCGCGAAGTTCCGCGCTCGGCTGTCCAAACTCCAGGTTCGGGACTGCGTCTCTTCGGCCCTGTGCTCGCTGGTTCAATGGCCCACGTAAATAAATCGGCCTCTCTGCGCGTCGAAAGGGACCCGTGGCGAGGCCGTTGTAGCTTGGCGTTGCCTTGGGGAAGGCACAGCCGCTATCGTAGCGGCCCCCAACGACGAGACGCCTATGATTCCGCCCGAGGCCTACGAACGCCTGTCTGCACTCGACGCCTGCCTGGAACGCCTGCGCCGGGCAACTGGCCAGGGTGACCCGGAGTTAGTTGAAAAGGTCCGGCAGGTGCGAAAGCTGGCCGCCCAGCTTCGGACCGCAATGAGAGCCCTTGATCGGGCCGAGGGCGAAGACGCGGCCTAGCCCGGAAACGAACAGACTGGCCGGGGTCGGACTGCTTGGAGTGCGTGCCATGCGGTGCCGCCGGTGACCATTTCCTTGGTCATGCTCCGCAGCCGTGTTAGGCTTCGGGCAGCCGCGATGGCGCCGCGACCCCGTGGCCAGCCCGCTGACGCTTCCCACAGAGGCGGCCGGGCTTTTTTCATGCGCACTCAGGTACGGTGCTTGCAGTCACTTCTTAGGGCGGGGTAGGTTCCGATTGCCCGTTGCCCCGCCGCGAATCGACGGCCCTGCCGGTTTCCCTGCCCGGCGGGGCCGCTTCGTTGGTGCACACGCCGGCCCGACGGCGCGGCCTGCTTCTCACGGGCTGCCAAACGACCCTGATGCCCCCTCGGCGATATTAGGCCTGCGCGGCATCGGTGCTTTGTGGCCAATACCCTTCGCGACCCTGGGCTGCATTCGGAGCCCCTCCTTGTAGGGGTAAGAATAAAAGCCTAACATTTTCCTGTTTTCGCTGATTTGTGTCGGCGAAACAGCCCACCGCTTATGTGCCAAATTCGTGGTGAGCTTCTCGTAACCCGTCCGGCAGTCTTCGTGGCTGCCGGACGGGCTTTTTCATGCGCCCGCGGGGCCGGCGGCCGATGAAAGCGAGGGGGCCGCGCGCCATTTGCTGGGCGCGGCCCTCCCAATTTGCCCCGCCCGCGGTCGGGGGAAATCTCGGCCGCGAGTATTTCGTCTTGTGGGGGCAGGCGTGGGCCGGCTGGCGCCGCGGTTGCACTCGACAAGGGATCTGGAGTCAGTCCCGATTTTAAAGGCGCCCTCTGGCCCTGGGTCGGCGGGCCGCGGCCGCGTTTGCAAGAAATCTTTGCGGCCCGTTGTCGATTCGGCCAGGGATCGTTCGACGTATTCTCAGCGGGCTCGCTTCCGCAAGACCATTCGCGACCAAGTCACGTTTGAGAGGAGAACGCTGTGAGGTTTGTCTGCCTTGGGTATATGGACGAGACGAAATGGGTGGCCCTGTCGCAGCAGGAGCAAGAATCGCTGATGGAAGAGTGCTTCGCCTACGATGACCTTCTGCGGCGGAACGGTCATTTCGCCGGGGGCGAGGCGCTGCAGAGTGCGTCAACGGCCGCCACTCTGCGGTGGCGCGACGGCCAGGTGCAGGTGACCGACGGCCCCTTCTCGGAGGCCAAGGAACTGCTGGGGGGCATCCTGTTCCTCGAAGCCAAGGATATGCAGGAGGCGATCGCACTCATGTCGAAGCATCCCGGCGTTCGCATCGGGCCCTTCGAAGTCCGACCGGCGGACACGCAAATCCACGCGCTGGTCGAGGCGCGTGGGCGTGCGGCAGAAGCCCGGTAGGCCAGATTGCGGCGAAGAGTAGGAAACGCGATGACACACTAACCCGCAGCGCGAGCAAGGGAGAGCAACGCATCCCTGGTCGAACCACGCCGGACCCCTTCTCGGGCCGGGCGGCATCCCCTGCCAGCGCGCCCAGCCGGCGCTCGTGTGCCTTGCTTGCGCTGCGGGTTTGTGTGCGAACCCAAAAACTAACCGTTGAAGCAGTCCTAGCCCAAGTCATTCCTGCAGGAGCAGTCCCCATGTCCACCAACACCGTCCGCCTGCATCGCGTGCTCAAGGCCACCCCGGAGCGCGTCTACCGCGCCTTCCTCGATGCCGATGCCATGGCCAAGTGGCTCCCTCCCAATGGCTTCACCGGCAAGGTGCATCACCTAGATGCCCGCGTGGGGGGCACGTACAAGATGTCGTTCATGAACTTCAGCTCCGGCAAGAGCCACGCCTTCGGCGGCACGTACCGCGAGCTCGTGCCCAACGAGCGGCTGGTCTACACGGACCAGTTCGATGATCCGAACCTACCGGGCGAAATGCTCACGACCGTTACGCTGAAGCAGGTGTTCTGCGGCACGGAGCTGAGCGTAGTGCAGGAAAACCTGCCGGCGGTGATTCCGGTCGAGGCCTGCTATCTCGGCTGGCAAGAGTCGCTGGTTCTGTTGGCGAAGCTGGTCGAGGCGGAGATTCCGGACTAGAGCCATGAAATTCCGGGGCGCAGTGCGCCCGATCGCATGAAAGGCTGCGTCAGGCTGGCGCCTCTCGACACTGTGCGGTCGCCCCGCTTCGCAGTAGTATTGGAGGGGCGGCCGACGAGACGAGAAATGGACGACACCCAAAAGGAGCCGCACGGCTCCTTCGATCTGCTCAGCCTCATGTTGTTTGCTGGCGTGATGCTGCTGGTCTGCTCGTTGCCCAGCGGATTGGCGATCTCGTTGCAGCTTCGCTACCAGTCTCAGTGGGAATGGTCCTGGTCGATGCTAGGAGGTGGCGCGTTGTCCGCAGCAATGGCGATTGGCGGCGGCGCCATGTGGGTCGCCGGCGAGTTCTTTCTCCGCCGACGCTGGGGAAGGCAAGCGCGTAGCCACGGAGAGCCCGCTGATCGTTGCCGAGATTCCGGACTCTCGGCCAACTAGTCTTAGACCTCGGCTCTTGGGAATTTGTCACGTTTGCGCGTGCCATACGCCGCAGCGCCGTGGGGGCTCAGGTGCTCTGAGCCGGGGTCAAAGCACTCACGCCTTGCAATTCGCAGTTGCCGTTCGGGCTGATGTGCATCGTTGCGCTGCCGCTGCGGCCGTCGCCTAAACTAACGGCGACGGTCGCATCCACAGGGAGTTCGCCGGAAGGGCCGGCTGGAACAACGCAGAACGCCACCCACTCCGCGGCCACGTCGTTGAAGTAGACAACAACGTCGATTTCCGCGGCGATCAACCGGTCGCCGGCGCGAATCGCGGCCTTGTGCCGTTCCATGCGGAAGGTCGCTTTGGGTAGTCTCCGCCACGCGGCAACCCCAACTACGGCAGCAGCCACGGTCAGCACGACGAGACCGGTTCGCCCTTGGGCGCTGAAATAGGGGTCGCGGCAAAGCACCAGCGACATCACGAAGCCAACACCGAAGAAGATCACCACAGACCAGGCCAACCATGGACGCACGGCCTGGGGCGGTGGGAGCATCATGACGGTGTCGCCGGACATCGCAACCTGCCCGCGGTGAAGCAAATTCTTGGCGAGCAGGAGCAAAAGAGAACCGGCAAAGAACCCGATCGCCGCTTTCCATGACCGATTGTCCTGCCATGCGAGCCATGCCAAAGCAAGCTGAACGGTGGCGGCCGTTGCGACGGCAAGGGCGACCATGTTCGTCTTCGCTGCTGTCGTCATACTTGCATCCTACCACAGGCGGAGGCGTCACAACTCCGGGCAACGCAGTGGCAAATTGGGTCGTGAGTGCGGCCCGCGCGAACCTGGACGGGCTCCCGGTAGTCGTTTCTCGCTTAGAACGCCCGCTCACCCTCCTTGCATCTGCATGTTCCCATGTTCGTTCGATTCGCCGTCATCCGACCCTGCGACGAAGACTCGGGGCTGCCCCTAGGCCTTTTTCAGGCCGGCTATGCAGTCCTGGAGGCCCCATGCCTGAGTTCGGTCGAGCAAGCCAGGCTTCGTTCCCTGTTGAGCTGGTTCGACAAGCATCTCAAAAAGCCGGACCGCTTCGCTCGCTCGCGGAAGCCTGGCGCGCAATCAAAGGCGGTCAGTTGGTTCAAGCCGACGGCGCGCGAACACATTGCCCATGCCCGGGAGCTGGCGGAGCTGCTGCGTCAGGCGGAGGTCGAAATCGTGATGTCGACGACCCGCGCGCCGGGCTATATCGTGTATGAAGACGCCCACCAAATCGCCGCCGAGCCGTTTCGGCGGGGGTAGGATGGCAACGAAGTGTGATCATGAGCCGTTTCCAGTGGTCCCTCCGAGCGACGTTTCTGACGCTGGCCGTCCTGGCGGTGGCCGCGGCGATCCTCGGCCGTTGGCTTCGGGAGGGATGGCGCGACGCCCATATGATCGACGACCTTTATCTGCAGCTCGAAACGGAAGCGCGAACAGTGTCGGTCATTCAGCTTGCCGAGCAGCCGGGTTACCGCGTTATTCTCGGAGGGGCCACGTTGTCGCGCAAGTCGATCGAACTAATGGCTTCCTGGCCGGCGCTCGAAGAGGTTGTGATCGAGGGCCAAGCAGCTGACCCCGAGGCAGAACAGGCGCTTCGGACGAGCTTTACTGAGTGGCATTCCAAAATCGGTTCCATGAAGGTGTTTCGGCGCACGAAGCAGTAGAATGGGCTAGACGAAGCACCTCCGCGACGGGCAAGCGCGATGACCCTCTTTGCCAAGCTGAAAACCGAACTCGAGTACGTCGACTGCATCCAGCAGACGGTAGGCACGATCCGCGTCGTCGGCCGGCGGCCGTTTGTGACAAAGTGCACGAAGGCGCTCGAGGCCCTCGCCGACACGCCGCATCGCGACGTGCTCGAGCAGTCCTTGACCATTCGTGACGACAGCTCCGATGCTGAGTTGCGCACGCTCTGGCGATCGCGGATCGTGATCTCCGGCTATTTGCTCGACACTCCGGTCAACGACTTGGCCGCCTATCTGGCCGGCGAACTGGTCCGCAAGCGCGGCGCTGGTGCGCGCACCGCCGCGGAGAAGCTAGCCGTCGAGGAAGCGGCTGGCAAAGCGGACGAGGAAGTGGCGGCGCAACTTTGGGATCGAAAAAACATCGAAGAGTCGGAGTTGCTGCGTTACTACGCCAACTGGCGGCAAAATGCGGGGCGTGCGTCGTGCCAGTCCGCCCTCGAAAAGGCGGCGCTGCGACGCGCCCTTCGCCGCCGCTTCGGTTGGCGGTCCTTCGTGATTCGACGGCGCCGCGTTTTCAAGCAAACGGTCCATGGCATCCGTCTGCGCGGCGCCCGTCGTTTTCTGTGCGCAACCGAAAGCGCTCTCGCCCGGCTCTTCGCCTCCTCAGCCGCGAGCTTGATGACGCGACACGTGGCTAGCATTGAGGAACAGTTCTCGGGCAACGTAGCGCGTATCCGCTCTGGAGTGGGTCGGGGTGGGAACATTTCGATCATGTGGCGCGTCATGCGGCACGAGCACCCGGACCGCTATCTCGCGATCCTGGTCCATGAAGCGACCCACAACGAGTTCTCGAATAGCGCCCGCCCGCGCTCGGAGGCAAACGCGGTTGAAGCTGAATTCGACGAAGAGCTGGAATGCCACCGCCGCGCCTACGACATTCTGGTCGAAATCGGCGCGAACTCGGTGGTCGTCGCGGAGGAAGCCGCCCGCGTGGAGCAGTGGAACTCCGCGACGCGCTCCACGAAGCAGCAAGTGCGCGAGGCTCGGGCATACCTCGCCTACGACCGCGGCGAATACGAACTTGCCCTGGCCCTTTTCGCGGAGGCGATTGAGCTCGACAGCCACAATCGCGCGCTCAACCTGGGGTGGAAGGCGTTCTCCCTGCACATGCTGGAAAGGAACGCCGAGGCTCTGTGCCTTTTGGACGAAGCGATCCGACAGTTTCCCGATTGCGACGGGCTGTACTATACGCGGGCGCAGATCCGCGAGCATTTGAGCGCGCTCGACTTAGCCCTCGAGGACTGGGACCGGGCCACCGAGTTGCAGCCTTATCAACCGTGGATCGAACGCCGCGCCGCGTTGCTCGACAAGCTAGGCCGCGGAGATGCTGTCGGGGCAGATCCAGCCGCGGCGGCGCGGCTCATCCAAGGCGCGCAGACGTAGAACTGACGAGCAAGCCACCGACAATCAGCAGCGCTATTCATGAATTCCAGCCCCCAATTCGGCCTCCGCGCCGCCTTGCTCGCCCTGGCCCTCGGGCCGCCGCTGATGGTTGTGGTCGGGCCGGCGGTGGTGCGGCTGCTGGGGTATCACCTGCTCGCGTTGCTGGGGGCGGCGATTTGCGTCTGGTCGCTGTTTCTCTGCAAGCGGCCGCGGGAGCCCGACGACGCATGAGCCGACCAAGCCCGCAATTGATCGCCTCGGCGGAAGCCTTTGCCGGGCAATTGGGATGGCCGCAACTACGGTTGCGCGAAGACCTGATTCCCGCCGATGTCCAGGCCCGCTGTGGCTGCGCCCCATCGGTGTGGTGGTTCGAGGCCGATTGGATCCCCGGCGTCTGGCTGCAACTCAATCAGCACGTCTTGTCGGCCGCCGTGTACGCCGTCCGATTTCGCTTAGTCTCTGGGGTGTATCCGCTCGAGCTCGCGACGCCAGGCCAGGCCCGTCGAGAGGCCGAAGCGCTGCACTCTCGCCTGGCACTCGAGTGGTTCTCGACGCCGGAAGGTCGGAAGCAGTTGAGGGCACGGCATCCCGAGTGCAAGGGATACACGTGGCCGCGTTTGCGCGAGGAAGGCCCGCCGTACCGGATCGTCGCGTCGGACAAACTCGAACCCAACGCCGGTTGATGGCCATGGCGATCGTCCGCGTTTTTGCCGGTCTGGTGATCGCGGCCGCGGCCCTCGGCGGCGTTGTTTTCTGCGCACGTTGCTCCTATTTCAGTTGGATCGCCAAACGCGGGGCCTATCCGAAGAGGTTGCGCGATCTGGTCTGCCGGCCGAGCTGGGATGACTATGACCCGCAACTTGTTTTTCGGGCCTTTCGCAAGTCTTGCCTGAGCTTTCTGGGCTTCCTGGCGTGCATGGTGCTCATCTTCGTCATCGGCAAGCTGTTTTTTTCGTAGGGCAGGCAAATGAAGACGCCGCGGCAGTCGCCCGACGGCCATGGGCAACCCCAGGCCATGACCGCCCCCAACCTCTGGCGATCGTACGGTTTCGCGGCAAGGAGTGAGAATTGCCCATTCGAAACGGATCCACAGAATCGGTAGGTCGAGCGGGCCCGCTGTCCACAACTGCGCCCAAACGTAGGAGGTGGTACATGCCGCTCCTCGCGACCGCGTATCTTCTGTTCCTGACGATTCTGATGGGAACAATCGTCGCGTGGGCTCCACACTCGCTGCACTCTGATTGGCTCCGCATTGGCGCGGTCGGGCTGCTCGTGGTCGTTGGCGCCCTCGCGGACGCCCCGCTGCTAATGAGCGTGCCGCTTTCGGTGTTCCTTGCCACATCGATCTCGGTCGGGCATCTGCTAGGCACTCAAGCGCACCGGCAAGTGTCCTACTTCTCGCTTGAAATGCTCCTGGCGGAGGCAGCAACTGAAATGATCGCGTCGACCTTGCTGCTGCCGATTCGCCTATTCGTATGCACGCTCGGTCGACCTCGCGTAGGCATGGCGAACAACAAACTTACGCTTGCGAACCTTTTCAGCTCCATGACGATCGTGGGGCTTACGCTCGCTTCGACGAAGGCGTTCCTGATGGTTGCCTACACGCGGACCGACGCGCCACTATTCTGGACGAGAAATGAGTTCCTCGTTCTCCATCTGATCGAGTTCTTGCAATGGGGCTTCCTGTATGGGTTGAGCCTTGGGCCATTGCTCTTGCTCCTGGGACAGCGTCGACCGCACCGCATCCTAGGAGCCTGTTTTCTCGCGGCAGGAGTCGTGGCTGCCCTTCTCAAGGTTGGTCTGCCCGTCTCGCTTGTCTACAAGGGCCCGCTGGTCGCTCTCAGCTGTGTATCGGAAATTGCCATACCTGCATTGGGGGCAGCACTGATCCTGCACGCTGCAGGCTATCGATTGCGACGGTGAGTTTGGGGTCGGCAAACTGTTTTGCCTGCAGTCGCGGCGAACCTCGCTGAAACGAGTCCGAGTCCCGACTCATACGACGGCGTCGAGAAGATCCATGCAAAGTAAGCCGGTCCCGGCAACAAACCCCAACCTCTGGCGATCGCTGAAGCCTGGCGACCGCGTGCGGCTCGTCCATCTTCGCGAGTTCCTGCAGCCGGGCTACGTCATCTATCCCGAGACGATGCGCGTTTATAAGAAGCTGCTCGCTCGCCGCAGGTCGCTGCGGATCGGCGGAATCGACGAGTATGGCCACCCCTGGGCGCTGGTCCGCTTTCGCCGCAAGAACGGCCGCTACGAAACGCACTGGTTGAGTTTGAACCACGACGGATTGGTTCGCATTCGGTCGAGGGGCTAGCCGGACCAGGGCAGGGTCAACGCCACGCGAGTCGCATGCCGTGGCGCCGCAGCCTCCATGCCATCAGCGAAGCGAACAAGTAACAGGCTGTGATTTGAAGCAATCCTCTTGTGGTCCAGTGAGAGTCGATCGCATGCATGAACATGACCGAGCAGACGGCTCAGGTGAGTGATGTGAGCGCCCAACGAGCCAGCCATGGCCCGTAGCACAGGATCGACCAGTTGGCGGCAACTGCAAGACCGGTCGCTACAGGTACCCCCAAGACCAGGCCGCGAACCATCATCGGCGCAGGGCGCAGGGCGACTGCGAGGCCACAGTAGATCGCGCAGACGGCCGTAATCACAAAGGCATATCGAATCGTCGAAGGCGGATCCCGCCCATCGTCCGTACATCGCTCGATGACCCAGGCCATTACGCTATCTTTGCAGAGGGCTCTAGCGCCGTCCCAGACTTCGGCCCGTGCGCCAGCGGGCCTGATTGGCTGTGGAGCCTTGACTCCAACGACTCGATCTTCCTCGCCTGGTAGAGTCCCTGGCTGCTGAAGAACATCGTGACGCACCACAGGCTCATCGTGGTGATCAAAGACGTGTCACGAGTCCAGATCGAGAATGTGGTCGTTAGCACCGTAAGGACCGTACTGACGAGTAGCGCGCTCTGGTAGGCAATCTTCATTGGACTTGGCCTATTGGAAGGTCCGTTCGCCGCGAAGGCTTACGCACTGCATGTTACTGCCGCGCTGCGTCCACTCGCAACTGCCCCGCCGGCCGCCGCCCCGGCCCGGCACGCTGCGTCAACTCATCCCCCAAATCCGCGCAGGCAGCCTCCACGTGCTGCATCAACTCGGCCACAACCTCGGGGTGCTGATCAGCCACGTTGTATCGCTCGCCAACGTCCTCGCGGAGATTGAAGAGCGCCAGCTCGGTCTTCGTCTGCTTGTACGGTCCCGGCGTGCCGTTGCGGCCGGGGGGCCCGTCGAGCGTGCGGTATTCGTGCGGCAGGTGGAGCTTCCAGTCGCGGTTGCGGACCGCGTGCAGCTCGTTCCCCCAGTAGAAGTAGAACGCTTCGTGCGGCGTCTTCGCGCCGGGCTCGCCCGCCATCAGCGGCCAGATGCTTCGGCCGTCGATGACTCGGTCGTTGGGAAGCTCGCCGCCGGCGAGCGTCACGAGCGTCGGCAGCAGATCGATCGTCGCCGCCAGCTCGTTGCAGACTTGCCCCGCCGGAATCTGCCCCGGCCAGCGCATCAGGCACGGCACCCGCTGCCCGCCGTCCCAGACGGTGCCTTTGCCTTCGCGCAAGGGTCCGGCCGAGCCGGCGTGAGGCCCGTAGGAGAGCCAGGGCCCGTTGTCCGCGGTGAAGATCACAAGCGTTTTCTCGTCGAGGCCTAGTTCCTCGAGCGTCGCCAGGATTTGCCCGACCGACCAATCGATCTCCATGATCACGTCGCCGAACAGCCCCTGCTCCGACTTGCCGGCGAACTTGTCGCTCACATGCAGCGGGACGTGCGGCATCGAATGGGGCAGGTAGACGAAGAACGGCCCGTCCTTGTGCTCGCGAATGAACTTCACGGCCCGCTCGGTGTACCAGGTTGTCAGTTGCCGCTGGTCGGCCGAGGTCACCTTGGCGTTGACGATTGCGTTGCCGTCGAAGAGCGGTAGGTCCGGATAGTCGGGGCCCGCCGACGGGTGGAACGGCCACATGTCGTTCGAGTAGGGGAGGCCGAAGTAGTCGTCGAAGCCGTGTTGCAGCGGCAGGAACTGCCGGTGATGCCCCAGGTGCCACTTGCCGTAGATCGCGGTGGCGTAGCCCTCTTGACGGAGCAACTCAGGCAGGAGCAACTCGTCGTCGTGAATGCCGATCTTCGCCTGCGGCCCCAGCGCGCCGAGAATTCCCACGCGGTTGGGATAGCAGCCGGTGAGCAGCCCGGCGCGCGACGCCGAGCAAACCGCCTGCGCGCAGTAGAAATCGTTGAACTTGATCCCTTCTGCGGCCAGCCGATCGAGATGGGGCGTTTTGTAGTTCGTCGCGCCGTAGACGCCCACGTCGCCCCAGCCCAGGTCATCGCAGAAGATGAGGACGACGTTGGGCTTGGGCGGCGAGGCGGCTGCGGCTGGGGCGGCGACGACAAGTAGAAGGCAACAAAAAGCCGCCAAGCGATAGACACTGAGGTGCATGAGCGTGTTCCGGTTGCGATTCCTACGGCGATTCTGACAGCCGCTTCTGCCAATCCGGCCGCTTCTTGTACTCACGGAAGGGCGGAACGTCGGTGACCTCGAACACGGCGGCGAACTCAGCCGGCAGTGGGTCGTGTGTGGCGCCTTGGCGAATCTTGTACGTGTAGATGAAATCCGCGCGGCACATGGCCCGCGCGCTCTCGGCAGACAATCTGCCCGGGCCATCGGCCACGAGGACATTGACGTGCTCCCGCGTCACCTGAAAACCGTCGGCCTTAAGCGAAGTTGTCACGCGGCTGATGGACCGTTGGGAGCGGATCACCGCGACGGCGAGGTAGCCTGTGCAGCCCACCCAGACGAGCACCATTAGGGTCATGGTCGCCAGCCCAGCCCTGAATAGCCCTCGCTCGAACGCCGATTCGGCCGAAAGGCTGCCCGCGGTCGGCCCCTCATCAGGGCAGACCGGAGGTTCGGGACCATCCGCCAGGCCGGCGAACGGCTCTCCCGGATAGCGCATGCCCTGAAGGATTGGATGGGGCCACATGAGGCTCATTCTAGCAGCGGGCCGAGGCGAGAGAGCGATCCTTCAGCGGCCTCCGCCGAAACGCGCCTGCACTTTCTTGACGCCCCCGCAGCACCCCGGTTAGGTTGAGCGCTAAGCATTTGCCTGTTGCACGCCCGCGCACGACTTCCTAGCCCACGGCCCTGCTATGCCCCTCGATTTTCGCAGCGACACCGTCACCCGCCCCACCCCGGCGATGCGGCAGGCGATGGCCGCCGCCGAGGTCGGCGACGATGTGTTCGGCGACGATCCCACGGTCCACCGACTCGAACGCCGCGTGGCCGAGCTGCTCGGCAAGGAAACGGCCGTCTTCGTCCCCTCCGGCACGATGTCGAACCTGATCGGCGTGCTCGCCCACTGCGGGCGGGGGGACGAGTTCCTCTGCGACGTCGGCTGCCACATCTACAACTACGAGCAGTCAGGCTATGCCCAGGTGGGCGCGGTGGCCGCGCGGCCGGTGGAGGGTCGATTCGGCGCCCTCACGCGAGCGCAGCTCGACCCGCTCGTGCGCCCGGACAACGATCATCAGGTGCGCACCCGCCTCGTGTGCTTGGAGAACACGCACAATCGCGGCGGCGGCTCGATCTTTCCGTACGAGCAACTGGCCGATGTTTGCCGCTGGGCCCGCGGCCGCGGATTGGCCACCCATCTCGACGGCGCCCGGCTGTGGAACGCCGCCGCGGCCACCCGCATCCCGCTCGACCAATGGGCCGGCCACTTCGACACGGTGAGCGTCTGCTTCAGCAAAGGCTTGGGAGCGCCGGTGGGCTCGGCGCTGGCCGGCCCCGGCGACTTGATTCGCAAGGCCCGCCGCCTGCGCAAGGTCGTCGGCGGCGGCATGCGGCAGGCCGGCGTGTTGGCGGCCGCGGCGCTCCATGCCGTCGATCATCATCGCGACCGGCTGACCGAAGACCATGCCCACGCCCAGGCATTGGCCGAAGCCATCCGAAGCTGCCCCGGCCTCGTTCTGCGGCCCGAGCCCGAGACGAACATCGTGATCTTCGAAGTCGATCCCGCGCTCGGCACGGCCGCCCAACTCGTCGAGCGGCTGGCGGCCCAAGGCCTGTGGATGCTGGCGGTCGGGCCGCAAGTGGTGCGGGCAGTGACGCACCTCGACCTGTCGGGCGACGACGTCGACGAGGCCTGCCGCATCGTGCGCGACGTGGCGGGCCGCACCGCTGAGCGTCCCCTGGCCGCAGCCCGTTGACGCCAGCATGGACCTCGCTTTCGATCACGTAACGAAGTTTTACGGCTCGGTCATCGGCGTCAACGAGATTGACTGCCGCATCGGCCCCGGCATCACGGCCCTCTTCGGCGCCAACGGCGCCGGCAAGTCGACGCTCATGCGGCTCGCGGCCGGGCAATTGCGCCCCAGCCTGGGGGAGGTGCGCGTTGGGCCGCGACGCTCTTGGTCTGCCCGCGCCAAGCGCGACCTCGGCTACAGCCCCGACCTCGACCGCTTCTACGCCGGCATGAGCGGGCGGGAATTCGTGTTCACGATGGCCCGCCTGAATGGCTTTGGCCGCCGCGAGGCGAAACGCCGCACCGAAGCGGTGCTCGCTCAGGTTGGCATGACCGACCGCGCCCATCGCCGCATCGATGGCTACAGCCGTGGCATGCGGCAGCGCATCAAGCTGGCCCAGGCCATGGTCCACGAGCCGAGCGTGCTCTTGCTCGACGAGCCGCTCGACGGCATCGATCCCTCGGGCCGCCGCGAGCTGGGGCAGATCTTCACTGCGCTCGCGCAATCGGGCAAGACGGTGCTCGTGTCGACGCACATCCTGCACGAGGTCGAGCGGATGGCGGGCCAAGTGTTGGTGATTGCCCGCGGACGCGTGGTGGCGCAGGGGACGCTGGCTGAGATCCGCAGCCTGCTCGACGAGCGGGCCACGCTGGTGGAGATCGAGGCCGAGCCGGTGCGGCTGCTGGCGGCGCGGCTGGCCGAGCGCCCCGAAGTGGAATCGCTCGAAGTGCGGAAGCAAACGTTGCGGATCGCCACGCGGCAAGCCAGCAAGCTGTTCGATCACGTGCGCGACCTGGCGGCCGACGGCCTGGTGCGCGTGGAGCGGCTCGAGATCATCGACGCCGGGGCCGACGCCGTGTTCGACTACTTGCAGCAGGAGGTGTCGTGAGACTGCTCCGCGGCTGTGCCACGTTGTTTTGGCTGACGTTCGATCGGCTGCTGTGGTCGAGCGCCACGCTGGCGGTGTTGTTTCCGCTGTTGGTCTGCGTGCTCGTGCTCCGCCGCTGGCGGTTCGACGGCCCCGGCGACGCCTTCGATCGCTTCAGCGGCGAGTTCGTGTTCACGCTGTTCGCCGGCTTTATCGTACCGATCTGCACGCTGGCCTACGCCACGACGAGCATCGGCGGCGAACGCGAGGACGGCACGCTCGTGTTCCTGCTGCTGCGCCCGTTGCCGCGCCCCGTGTTGATCCTCGTCAAATTCCTGGCCACGCTGCCGCTGATCGTGGGGGCGATCGTGATCGGCTATTGGCTGGCCTGTTGGCAGGCGGGGGCGGTCGGCACGCTGGCGTTTCGCTTGTATCTCGCGCCGCTCGTGGGCATGTCGCTGGCGTATGCGGGGCTGTTCCATTTGTTCGCGGTCTGCTTCCGCCACGCCACGATTCTGGCCGTGGTGTACGCCCTGTTCGTCGAGTTCGTGCTGGGGAACATGCCGGGGATCGTGAAGCGGGTGGCGGTGAACTTCTACGGCCGCTCGATCATGGCGGCGATCGGCGTGGAACACGGCGTGAGCCCGCCGCCGGAGCGCTGGTTCGTGCCGGTGTCGGCCGAGGACGGGGCCTGGATGCTGGCGGCGATCGCGATTGGCGGGCTCGCGCTCGCGGCGATCGTGTTCGAGCGGCGGGAATATCGCGAGGCTGGGGAGCGGTAGGGCGGCTGAATCAGGACGGATTTTTTCCCGACCCGCGCCCGTCGATCAGCGTCAACAGCAACGGCAGCACTACCAGATTTCCCGCCAGGCCCCCCAGCATCGTCAGGCTCACGAGCACGCCGAAGTAGATCGTGGGAATGAACTCGCTCATCGCGAGCGCCGAGAAGCCGACCACGAGCGCCAAGGTTGAAAAGACCATCGCTCGCCCAGCGCTTTCGTGCGCAGCTTCCAGCGCCGCCCGCACCGGCCGCTCCTTGCGCCGGAGCTCCAGGTAGTCCTGCAAGTAGTGGATCGCCGAGTCGACCGACATGCCCATCGACACGGCGGCGATCATGGCTGCCCCCATGTTGAGCTTGAGCCCCAGCCAGCCCAACAGGCCCGTGACCATCAGCGTGGGGAAGACGTTGGGCACGAGCGCGATCACCGTGAGGCGGAAACTGCGGAGGGCAATCAGCAGCATGATGCCGATGCCGGTCGTCGCCACCAGGAACGTCAGCCATTGGTCGCGCACCAGGCTGTCGATCAGGCTGGCCAGCAGCACGAAGATGCCGGTCACCTGCGCTTGCGGAAATTCCTCGCGGGCGATCCGCGTTACCTCGGCGATCAACTGCTGCTTGTTCTCGGCCGTCTGCCGCTCGCGAGCCCGCAGCATGATCCGCACGTAGTTTTGGCCATCGTCGGGATCGCGGCCGCGGAGCGAGCGCACGACCTCGGGCAGCTGCGCCTCGACCATTTTGACCTTGGGCTCGACCGGCAGCGCCGCCGCGAACACGCCGCCCGGCAAGGCCGGAATCACGGCCAGCACATCGGGCAAGCCTAGCACCTTGGTGAGCCCGGGCGACTTCTGGCCTGCGTCCTCGGTGAGGACCACTTCGGTTCGCAGCCGCTGCTCGAGCTTGGTCAGCTTGTTGAGAAACGCCTGATCGAGCCGCGCCGGGGCGGGCACGATGACGTCCCAAATGCCGGCGCCGCCGAGGCGCGTTTCCACGAAGTCGTAGGAGCGGACGATGGGGCTGCCGGCGCGAAAGTTCTTGGTGAAGTCGGTTTCGACGCCGAGCCACAGGATGCCGACGCTGAACAGCCCGGTCAGGCCCAGCGTGCCGAGGCCTACCGGCCAGGGGTGATGGTGGACCCAGGCGACGAGCTTGCGCAAGCCGGCCTCGAGCCAATGTTCGCCCCAGGCAGGCTTGGGGTCGGCGTCGAGCTTGCCGGCCAGGCCCAGGCCTGGCACGAGCAGGATCACGGCCGGCATGACGAGCAGCGAGCCGAGGGCCATCATTAGGCCGAAGTCCTGCACCGGACCGACGCTCGTGACGAGCAGCGAGCCAAAGCCCATGGCGTCGGTGGCGATCGCCCAAAAGACCGGTGAGGCGAGCGAAGCGCCGACCATGCGCATCGCCCGCTCTGGCGGCTTGCCGCGCTCGCGGACTTCGCGGTAGCGCACGATCACGTGCATCACCGTGGCGATGCCCACCACCGTGATCACGGCGTCGAGCATCGAGCTGACCATGGTGAGTTGCGCGCCGCTCGCCGAGAGGAGTGCTTCGTTCACCAAGATCGTCCACTGCACGAGCGCCAGCGGAATCAGCACCCAGCGCACGCTGCGGAAGCAGAACAGGATGGTGAGCGAGAGGAGGATCGTGGAGGTGGTGGCCAGGATCTTGCCGTCGCGCTCGAGATAGCGGAAGCCGTCGGCAATCATCACGGGCTCGCCTGCCAAGACACCGGAATCGGGCGCGTGAGCTTCGACCGCGCGGCGCAAGGCGTCGATCGTGCCGCGGCGCGAGGTCTTGGCGACCTGCTTGGGCTGCAAGACGCAGAGCACGGCCGTGGTCTGCTTATCGGGGCCAATCAAGTAGCCCTCGAACAGGTTCACGAGGGCCTGCGAGAGTGGGCCGGGCGTGACGATGGCGGCGCCGGCCGGCGTGCTCCCCAGGCTGAGGGCCGCCTGCACTCCGGGGGTAGCGGCCAGCTCCTTGCGGAGCTTTTCGACGCGGTCGAGCCCGGCAGGGGTCATGAGCTGCGGGTCGGTGTAAGCGGCCAGCACCACCTCGTCGCCGCCGAAGGTTCGCTTGAGTTGGCGAAACGGCCCGAGGAGCGGGTCGTGGTGCGAGAACATCGTCTCGATCGACTCGTCGAACTTGAGCCGCTCCGCCGGCAGCCAGGCGGCCGCGGCGACCAGCAATCCCAGCCCCAACAGCGGCCAGCGGAAGCGGACAATGAGGTCGGCGAAGATTTGAACGAAAGTCATTCGGCGGGCGGGCCCATCGAGGCGGGGAACAAAGTCCCCCAGCATAGCAAGTGGGCCGTCCGCGCGTATTAGCCCCCGGCGAGTCGCCGGGGGACGCCGTTGCGTCGGCGTCTACTGTTCGTTCCGCAATACCCTCTCGACAATGTACCGCGGCCGCCCGCGGACCTCGTCGTACACGCGGCCCAGATACTCGCCGATCACGCCGAGAAACAGGAGCTGCAGCCCAGAGAACAAGGCCACTGCGGCGACGATCCAGGCGGCTTCGCTCGCCGGCAGCACGCGGAGGGCCGCGAGCGTGCCGAGAGCCAGACCGGCCATCACACAGAGCGCCCCGCAGAAGCTCGCTGCCCGCACTGGGGCCAGCGAGAAGGAGAGCAGCCCATCGGTCGCCAGCCGCAGCAGCTTCCGCAGGCTGTACTTGGTGCTGCCGGCGTGGCGGGCTGCCCGCTCGACTTCGATGCCCCTCTGCTTGAAGCCGACCCAAGAGCGCAGGCCGCGGAGATAGCGATGCCGCTCCGGCGTGGCGCGGAGTTGATCGACGACGCGGCGCGACATGAGGGCAAAGTCCCCCGCGTCGTGCGGCAGCTCGATGTCGGACATCGCGCCCGCCAGGCGATAGAACCCGGCGTAGCAGGCCTTGAGCAGCCAGTGCTCTTTGCGCCCCACGCGCACGGCGTACACGACGTCGTGGCCCGTGGCATAGTGATCGAGGAAGTCGGGGATCGACTCGGGCGTGTCCTGCAGGTCGCCGTCCATGACGACGACGACGTCGCCCGTCGTGTGATCGAGCGCGGCGTCGATGGCCGCTTGATGGCCGAAGTTTCGCGAAAGGGCGACCGCGACGACGCGCGAGTCGACGCCGGAGAGCGTTTGTAAGAGTTCGAGCGTGCCGTCGCGGCTGCCGTCGTCGACGAACACCATCTCGTGCGGCCCGCCGGGGAGCATCGAGAGCACCGCGTTCAGCCGGCGATAGAGCTCGGGCAGCCCAGCCTCTTCGTTGAAGAGCGGGATCGCCACGGAAACCCGCGGCGCAGTGGTTCGCACTGCCAGCGGACGGCCGGTCTGCTTTTCGGGCTCGGCAAGCTTAGGCATGGGTGGTCCTCGGTACGGTGCGCTGTTGCTCGGCCACGGCCAACACGAACGTGAGGAAGACGAAGAAACCGACGAAGTAGTAGTAGTTGCAAAACGCCTGCTTTCCGAGCAGGAAGATGGCGCCATAGGCCAAGGCGCAGGCAGCGGCCCACAGGGCCAGCCGTCCTTGCGACCGCCAGACCAGCAGCCAGCAAGCCGCGCCGAGCACGCCAAAGTACGCGGCCAAGAGCGCCCAGCCAGCCGGCTCGAAGCCGAGTCGGTTCTTGAACCAGGCGACCCACGACAGCGAATCGGCCCGCAGCGGCTGCTTCAAGTACACGGCGATCGTGCTGCGGTAGAAGCTCGCAGCGTCGAGCCACAGGTAGGGCGCGAGCAAGGCGCCCCAGGTCACCGCGGCGGCGATGCCGGCGCGGAGCGCCGCGCGGCGATCGATGGAGGCGACGTAGGCCAGCGAGAGCACACCTACGAGCCCGCCGTATTGCTTGGTCGCGGCCAGGGCCCCAATCGCGAGCCCGGTTAGCACCCAACGGCGATACGCTAGCGCGAGCGCCAGCACCACGCTGCCGAGCACGAGCACCGGATCGATCCAAGCCAACTCCACTACGAGCAAGCTGATTGGGCAACTGAGCCAGCCAGCCGCGAGCAGGGCTGATGTCGAGCGCGGAAACTGCAACCGGCGGCCGAGCACGTAGAGGCCGACGGCTGTGAGCAGATCGGCCGCAAGCACCGCATAGCGGATGTCGCCCACGAGGGCGCGAAACGGCAATGCCCACAGCAAGTACGCGGGCCAGTAGAAGAAATGCTGCGTGTAGGCGTACTTGCCGCCGTAGATGTCGGGGTATTGGGCGGCGTAGGGGTTCTCGCCGGCCAAGGCATGGTCGCAGGCCAGCGTGTTGGTGACGTAGACGTCGATCGCCGGCGCTGGGGCCGCCAAGATGGTGAGGGCCCGCGCCATCAGCAGGCCCGCGCAGCAGATGACCGCCGCTCGCAGCTCGGTGCTCTCGAGCACCTCGATCTGCTGCAGCCGGCGGATCGCATAAACGGCGGCCAGCAGCGCCACGAGCCCGCATTCGATGCGCAGGGCAAAGATCGCGTGGGTCGTGGCAGTGACGAGGCGAGGGTCGACCGACAGCAGCGTGGCCCCAATGGCCACAACGACCCAGAGCAATCGATTGAGCTCCGGTGCGCCCGAGGGCGTCGGCTTGCCTGCGGTCTCGCGTTTCGCGAGTGCAACGACTGCGAACACGGCGAGGGCGCCCGTCAGGGCCGCCAGCCACAGCGGGTGGTACGTACCGTAGGTGAAGCGCAGCACGATGGCGATCACCAAGTAGACCAGCAGCGCGGTGGTGGCCAACGGGTTCATGACGGCTCGTTGCGGCTGCCGTTGGGGGTGCGTCGGGAGAGTCGCGGAGAGGGGCGACCGGCCGTGGAAGCCCGGTTGCCGGCAACGATCGCCCCGCTAGGGAGAGGCTAGCTTATGCCGTTGCGCCTTGGGGCCGGCCTGCCCGCGCGACCTGTCCCGACCGCAGAATCGGCGAAATAGCCAGGGCCGGGGGCCGAGGGGCGCTGGGCACGCACGATTCGCGCGCTTGCGGCTCGGTCGCGACGCGAATACAACAAGCGTTTCGGCGCTCCAGCGTTCAAAAACGCCGGACCGGCAGCCCCTTGTCGCCGCGACCGCTTCGGCTTGGGCAGGCCTGCGCCGCTCGAGCCAACGCCCACCCTTCTCCCCTCCGGAGCACCAGAAGACATGTCCACCGCTTCCCGCCCCAAGTCCGGCAACATCGGCCCCTTGCTCGACCGGGCCCTCGACGCGGGGGGCGGACTGCTGCGGCTGGCCCCGGCCTGGGTGCCGCGGAGTTTTTTGCACCCCGGCAAGCGGATCAAGCTGCACCCCGACGATTGGTACGCCTACGGCGCTCACCGCGGCGGCATCGACGAGCGTTGGTTCGCCAGCACGACCGAGGCCGCCAACGAGGGGCGCGTGCCGGATGAAGGCCTGAGCTACGTGACCTTCGAGAAGCAGCGGTTCACGCTGCGTGACGCCGTGGCGGAGGGGGGCGCCCGCCTGATCGGCAAGCCGATGTTCGAGAAGTACAGCCGCTGGCCGGTGTACTCGAAATTCTTCGACAACATGGGCCCGATCCCCCACCACATGCACCAGGGCTTCGCGCACGCCAAGCTCACGGGGCAAGAAGGGAAGCCGGAAAGCTACTATTTTCCGCCGCAATACAACAACGTCGACAACAACTTCGCCTACACCTTCATGGGCCTGGAGCCCGGCACGACCAAGAAGCAGCTCCGCAAGTGCCTGGAGGATTGGAGCAAGGGGGACAACGGCATTCTCGACCTTTCGCGCGCCTATCGGTTGAAGCGCGGCACGGGCTGGCTGATTCCGCCGGGCGTGTTGCACGCGCCGGGTTCGCTCTGCACCTACGAGCCACAGTGGGGCTCCGACGTGTTCGGCATGTTCCAGTCTCTCGTGGAAGGGCGTGAAGTGCCTTGGTCACTGCTCGTGAAGGACGTGCCCAAGGACAAGCACCAGGACCTGGACTTCATCATCGAGCAGCTCGACTGGGACAAGAACGTCGACACGCACTTCAAGGAGCACAACTACCTGGAGCCGATCGCCGACAAGTCGAACAGCGGCCCAGGCTACACCGATCTGTGGATCGTGTACGGCCTGGTCGACGGCGCTCAGCTCTTTAGCGCCAAGGAGCTTACGGTGGCCCCCGGCGCGAAGTGCACCATCAAGGACCCGGGCGCGAGCGGCTGGATCACCGTGCAGGGGAGCGGCCGCATCGGCAAGCTCGAGCTGCAAACGCCGGCCATGATTCGCTTCGGCCAGGAGACGGAGGACGAGGTGTTCATCACGGCCGACGCCGCCGCGGCCGGCGTGGAAATCGAAAACACCGGCAGCGAGCCGCTGGTGGGCCTGCGCTACTTTGGCCCCGACGTACATGCAAAGCTGCCGAATGTGGGGGATTACCTGCGGTAGAATGGCAGGAGAGCCGCAAAACCTCCTCGGAGCCGCAACATGTCGGAATCAATCCAGCGCGGAGTGGTCCACGGAAAGATTATCGAGTTGGACGCGCCGCTCGGCTTGCCTGATGGGCAAGCCGTGACGGTGATCGTCCAGCCGGTGGCGGCTGACGAGCCAACGATGCCTGAGGGCTTGCGGCGCTCCGCCGGCGGCTGGGCGGACGGCGGGGATGAATTGGATGATTGGCTCAACGATCTGATGGGGGCCCGCGGAGTGCTGCGTGGCAGAGGCTAGCGTCTCGCTGTGCCTGGGTGAGAGCTAACGAGAGGACGGCGCACATGTCGCGAACTGCCGACCAAGACGAGTTCGTCGTGCTTCACGGCGTTTCGCCGGAGATGTACGCCAAGCTCCTAAATGCGCTGGGCGACGTGCGCACTCGTCACAGCTACAGCCAAGGCGTTCTCGAGATTCGCGCCGTGCTGCACGGGATCAGTCCGGAGCAGTACGGGGAGTTTCTAGAAGCGCTCGGTGACTATTCGCTCCGGCATTCGTATGACGGCTGGGACCTCGAAATGATGTCGCCACGGCACGATCATGAATGGCTGAAAAAGCTCATCGGCCGCATGGTCGAGATGATGACCTTTGATCGTGGCATTGTGATTCAGAGTGTTGGTTCGACAACGTTGCGAGCGCCGGGATACCAACGCGGCGTAGAGCCCGACGAGTGTTATTACGTGGCCCATGAGCCGGCCGTGCGCGGCAAAGATAGCTATGAGCCGGGGCTAGACCCACCGCCGGATCTGGCAATCGAGGTCGATGTCACGAGTAGCTCGGAGCCGCGACTTCCGCTGTTCGCCCAGTTGGGCGTCCCGGAAGTCTGGCGACACGACGGCTCGGCCTTGCGTTTCTATGCGTTGGGAACTGATGGGGAATACTCTGAACAAGGCTCCAGCGTGGCGTTTCCGTTCCTTGCGCCGCAAGACATCACGATATTTTTGGATCAGCGCAAGTCTATTGACGAGCACTCCCTGCTCCGCGCGTTCCTCGATCACGTTCGAACCAAATAACGAATCTCGTTTCCTCCGCACACTCGCCCCTCCTAGGACCCCTCCATGTCGAAACGCATCTCCATCGGTACCTGGGCATTTCTCTTCAACCAGGACCGGCCAATTCCGTTCCCTGAAATCGTCTCTGGCCTGGCGAAGCTCGGCTTCGATGGGCTCGAGCTCGGCGGCTTCGGCGATCACCCGAATCCCGATCTGCTCAAGACGAAGGAGGAGCGGGCGGCGGTGCGCGAGAGTTGGGAGAAGGCCGGGCTCGGCTGCAGCGGCTTGGCGGCCGACTTGTGGGCCGAAAAGCTGATCACCGCGCCGGACGACAGCTCCTATCTGGCCACCTTCCGCAAGAACCTGCAGTTTGCGAACGACCTAGGCATTGACGTGATCCGCGTCGACACCACGGAGGATCCCTGGACCTTGGGCGACGTGGCCGGCGAAACGCGTCCGGAAAAGGTAACCAAGCAGGTCGACTACGACACGGCGCTCGCCACGGTGAGCAAGACCTGGAAGCGCTGTGCCCAGGAAGCGGCCGACAAGGGGGTGCGCGTGGTGTGGGAGTTCGAGCCAGGCTTCGCTTTCAACAAGCCGAGCGACATCTACCGCGTGCTCGACGCCGTGAATCATCCCAACTTCATGGTGATGTTCGACACCTGCCATGCTGACAATGTGGCTCAGCAAGGCGCCCGCCAGCCTGGCAAGAAGGAGATCCTGCCCGGCGGCATTCGCGAGTTGGCCGAACGGCTCAAGGGGCGCGTGGGCCGAGTGCATCTCATCGACTCCGACGGCACGCTCAACGAACACCAAACAAGCACCCACCCGCCCTTCGGCGAAGGGAACCTGAAGTTCGACGACTTCATGCCGGCCCTGGCGGCCGCAGGCAGCCCCGATGACTGGTGGACGATCGACCTCTGCTTCTGGCCCAACGCCTGGGCCGCCACGGAGAAGTGCAAGAAGGCGATCGACGGGTTGGCGAAGAAGTACGG
>JBGAPH010000099.1:0-12266 GCA_044221365.1 Pirellulales bacterium | reverse complement strand
AGTGGGGCTGCCCTGGGCAGCCCCACTTCGATTCGGCAATGAACTGCCAGCAACAGGGTGCCTTAATTCTTTACGGCATAACCGAGCGGACCGATGAGCCCCGGGCCGCTCTCAAGGGCCGCGGGCGCCGAAACCGGCGGATTGGCCGTATCGTTCCGGCGGTACGACGGGCCCGCTCCGGTTGCAACGGCCCTGTCGGTCAATTCGACCGTGCCGGCATTGGCAAAGTCGGCCTTTGCGCCGCCCCAGCTTGGGGCCGTCGACAGCGAGGCGCTGCGGGTATTCACAGGAACCCGGGCGTTGGCCGGGGCTCGGTTGTTCGCTGGCGCCCGGGCAGTCGCCGGGGGCCGCGACCAGCCGCGCGATGCTCCCTGGGCAGGAGCCTGAGCCGGCGTTTGGGCAGGCGCCGGTTGGCCGGGGGGAATCTCCACCGCGCCCGGCGGCAGCATGCCTCCACGGTCGCCGGCCGCGGCGCCGCCCTGGCAGGCCTCGCACGAGCCGTCGGTGCAGCAGGCCGGCACTTCGGTGTAGCCCTGCCAGTAGAACTCGCGGTTGTTGGGCTGGGTGGTCCGTTCGCCCGGTCCGCACGGAGGCACTTGATCGGGGTCGAGCGCGTCGACAAGCTCCGGCGTCACGAGGATGAGCAGCTCGATGTCTTCAGCCACGTCGCGAATCCGGCGAAACGGCGCCCCAATGTAGGGCAGTTCGCTGACGTAAGGCAGTCCCGAGTTTTCGGCCTGTAGCCGAGTCTGCACCAAGCCCGCCAAAGCCAACGTCTGCCCGGCCGACATTTCCACGCCGGTGTCGACTTCACGCACCTTCAAGGCTGGGATCGTGGTGCCGGCCAGCGAGATGCTGCGGGCAGGGTCGAGTTCGCTGACCCGCGGACGAACTTCCAAGCGAATCCGGCCATTGCCCAGCACGATGGGCACGAAGTCGACCTGGGTGCCGTATTTTTTCCACTGAATCGAAATCGTGCCCAAGCTCTGCGGCACCGGCACGGGGAATTCGCCGCCGTCGTTGAAGAAGGCTGGACGGCCGCTGACGGTCACCAGGGTCGGCTCCGCCAAGATCTTGGCCAAGTCGTTGCGCCGCATGGCGTCGATCAGGCCGAAGAACGCGGCGTCGTTGCCGATGATGCCGAAGCGCATCGTGTCGGCGAGATTGAACGGATTGCTGCTGCTGCCGGCGGTTGCGGCGGCGGCCTGGGCCCCGGCCAGGGGCACCGTGCCGCTCGAGGCGGCGGCGGCCGAAATCAAGCCGCTCACGCTGCCCATCACGTAGCCGCCCGAGGTCGAGAGGTTCCAGTCGCTGCTCAGCCGGCGCAGTTTGGTGCGGGAGACTTCCATCACCTTGACGTGCAGCAGGATCTGTTGGACGCCCCCCACGGAGATCATGTTGATCACTTTGGGGTAGTAGTCGCGGGCCATCTCGATGATCCGCGACACGTGATCCGGGCGATCCACGAAGCCCGACAGAATCACGCTGCTCTGCGTGGCCCGCACATTGAGTGTGGCGTCGGGAAACATGGTGTGCAGCAAGAGTTCGAGCTCGCGGACGTCGCCATAGACCACGACGTCGACGCTATGCACCTGGTCGTTCTCGTCCCAGATGTTGACCTGGGTGACGCCGGGCTTCTTGGCGAACACCTGAATCTGGTTGGGGGAGAGCGCGGTGAGCTCGAGGATTTCCTGGTTGTTCACCTGAGCGCGCGGGATGCGCTGATCAAGCGTGAGAATGCGGCTGGAATTGGCCGTCATCTCCAGCTTCTCGGTGGGACCGGCGATCCGGTGTACGATCGAAGGCCCGCTCGGGGCCGCAGCGCTCTGAGCGCGGGCGGAGGTCGCAGCGGCGCTCAGCGCGAGCGCGCAAATGACCGAGCGTAGGGCGATCCTTTGCCCAAGACGTTGGCGGCACATCCGTGTTCTTCCCTTCGCTGGAACTAGCGCTTGGGGGTCATCCCTGCGGCGGACCATCCGTGTCCGACCGGTTTCATGGACCGGGCCGCCGGATAACCCGGCGGCCTGGTTCATGCACTGGAATCTTCGTTTACCAGACGTTCATGCTGCCGCCGTCGGCCGGTGCGGCCGGAGCGGCGGCGTCGCTTCCATCATCGTTCGGCGCACCGCCGTCGGGCGCGGCCGCGGGCTCGTCGCTGGGCGCATCCGGCGGAAGGCCGGCGGCCGCGGCGTCGAGCGGGTTTGCCGGAGCGGCAGGCCCCGAGGCGCCGCCGCCGGCGGAATTCACGGTCGGCAGCGCGCTTTGGCCATCGAAATGGACTTCCTTCGGCTCGCTCCCGACCAACAGGATCATCGTCCATCCTGGATTGACTGCGCCAGTCGGAGCAGGGGTTTCCTCCACGGTCGGCTTCTGCTTGGAGGTCAACCAGTCGACAAAGTCGGTCTTATTTTCCGTATTCTTCCCCGATTCGTCGTCACGGTCGCTCTTCTCGCTCCCCGACAACAGGTGGCTAGCGTTCGCTCCGGGGGCGTCGCCCATCTCGTCGTCGTCGGGGCTGCGGATGGCCAGGCGAATCTTGCCCAACTCCTCGGCCAGAGCGATTCGCTCCGCCTGGGAGGGAGTGACGAGCAGCGACACGGTCTTGGCCGAGATCGCGCTCTCCTGGTCTTCGATCGCTTCGACCTTATACACCTGGTCGACGGCGAAGACCCGAATGTCTTGCAGAATGGTCTTGGTGCTCGTCTCCATGATGCCCGCGCCGGTGTTGGCCCGGACGTTCACCAGCACATCCACGCGGTCGCCGGGCAGCACCAGGCTGCCGCCGGTGGTGCTAGCATCGACCTTGACGGAGACGACGCGGAAACCCGCGGGAATCTCGGTCGAGGCGCCCGCGCCGGATTCGGCCGAGAGCAGCTTGGCCTCGAGAATCGGTTCGCCCTTGAAGAGCTTGCCGCGGGCCCGCCGGCCGGTGACCTTCTGCACGTCGGCCAGAGCGCCTGCGGGCACCTTGTCTTTGGGCCACTTCTCAAGCTTGACGGCCTCCGCCGTGAGGGGGGTGCCGTACGTTACGTCCTGCACCGTCACCAGTACGTCTTGCGTCTCCCCGACTGGCGCCTGGACCGGCTTGCGGTCCATGACCTGGCTAATGCCCACCGAGGCCACCAGTCCGCAGCCCAGCGCCAGGACCAACAACATGAGCGACTTGGGACGCATGAGGCGAATTCTCCGACAATTCTCTGCGGGGAGGTGCGGCGGCCTTGCCGGATGTTATTGCACGGTTTCCATGCGCATGACGCATTCGGCCTGCAGGGTCGTGGGCGTCATGGGTAACATCCGCACCGGCAGCCAACTAACTTGACTGAAAGGCACACTGACGGTAACCCTCTTACGATCGCCATTAACGGTATCCACGATCTTGGGATACACGGTGCAGACCGCGTTGGGCACGTGCGAGCCGGCCAGCCGAGTCTGGATGTCGGTCTTGATGTTGGCGTCGTTGGCCCCGTCGATCACCGCCATCCGGGCGCCTTCGCGGGCGGCGTTGGTGATGAGTTGCTGCACCATCACCAAGCGGCCGAACTCGAAGATGCCGAACAGCAGCAGCAGAAACAGCGGGGCGATGAGCGCGAACTCGACCACGGCCGTTCCCCGGCGATCCGGCAGCCAGCGGCGGACAGGTTGTTGATTGCAGGCGTTCATAGCAGCATTCCCGACCAGGCGAAGTAGGCGATCGAACCGATGGCGATCGGAATGCCGTAGGGGAGGAGGAGCATCGAGCTCTTCCGCCCCGCGGCGATCGTCGCCAGGACGTTCGGATCGCGAATGGTGAGGATTTCCGACAGGATGTGGCCAAACTGCTGGCGGTGCTTGCCCCAAGCCCGACGGTAGAGCACCATGCCCACCGCGATCACCGCGCCCACGATGGCCGACAGACAAAAGGCATAGAACGTGGCCGTGCCCCAGACCCAGGCGCCCACGCCGGCCAGGAGCTTCACGTCGCCCGCGCCCATGCCGCCGATGGCGTAGGCGGGCAGCAACAGCGCCAAGCCCACCACGGTCCCCATCAGGCTCCAGAGCAACCCTTCCCAGCCGTACCAGGCCAGGCTATAGGCCCAGCCGCTGAGGATGAAGGGAAAGGTGAGCCAGTTGGGCACCTTGAGCTGGTAGCCGTCGATGACCGCCGCCACGATCAGGACGATGGTCACGAACCAGACGTGCCAGTGTTGGAGCAAGGTTGCCCCGAGCGACCAGGATTCGGTCATTGCGTCGTTTCTCCTCCGACGTAGGACGGCGCGAAACGAGCGCCGCGGCTTGTTGAATTGGGAATGTCCACGGCGCTTTTCGGGGCTCCCCGGTGCGCACGTGGCTTCGCCGCAAGCCTAGTACACAAAATGCCCGCTCGACGCCTCGGGAGAGGCGTCGAGCGGGCAGTCGCAACAGCGCGCGGTCCCGGCGGCCGGGAGGGGCCGCCGGGACCTTTTGGCGAGGCCGACTAGCTGCCAGCGGCGATCGAGTTGGCGATCGTGCTGAACGTCTGGTTGGCGTTGGTTCCGATCGAGCTAATCGCCGTCAAGCAGACGATCACGATCAGGGCCAGCATCACGGCGTACTCCACCGCGGTGGGGCCGTCTTCCGAAACCAAAAAACGCTGAACCTTGAGAGCGAAATTCTTCATCGGATCTTCCCCCAAATCGTGGCGGTCCGCCGGCCCGAAAGACCGAACGGCCGCCGAGTTGTTGAAACGGGGCTTCGTGCTGCTGCGACGCCGACCGCCAAGCAGCCGACGTTGGCCTGCTGCACAGGCAACACGAAGCCAAGGACTCGAATTATCAACAGGTAGCCACTCCTCATCGCCCAAGCCTACGTCGCACCGCTGCGCCGCAGGCTTCCAACCAACACTCCGAGGATCGCTCCTCACAGTGTTCCGAAGATCATCGCGAGTCGCTCATCGCGGCTCCATCCCTTCGGCAGCCAGGCCGCCTCCCGAGCGAGCTCGAGAGGCCCCGCGCTTTGCGCCCCGGCCTCGCGACCGGTTTGCCTTTGTCGAGGATGAAGAGGGTGCAGGCCCTTGCGACGCCAGACCTCCGAGGGACTCGAATCAATTGGACGAGCAAGCCCGACGGTCGACCTGACGCTGCCGGACCACGCGGCCCGGCTCACATTGGGCTGACGCCGAAGCGTCCATCCCCCTGTCACTCAAAACCTAGGTCGACTCGGCGCGATGTCAAATCGGCAAGTTGAGAAATTCTTGGGCGGCGGCGAAGAATCTTGCCAGTTCGCCAGCCCGGGGCATGTCCTTGCCGGCGCAGCCCGCGCGACCCTACGCTCAGAGGAACGCACGGCCCGTGCAGGCGGTCGCCGCCCGCCTAACCGAACCCGAGCTAAGATTGCGACAGATCTTCGCCGCGGCCGCTTGCCGCGGATTTCGTCCTTAATACGGCGGCCTGGGCCGACACGCTGATGAGCTGGATCTCGCGAGCGCTCGATGCCGTCGCCATGGCGCCAGATTGGGGTTATTACCCCGGCCAGGCCGCTGCCGCCGAGCCGACTGCCTGGGCGGCGCTCGCGCTCGTCTGCCACGACCACCCGGCCGCGGCTCGGCCCCTGCAGGCCTTGCTCGCCGCGCAAGCGCCCGACGGAGGGTTGCCCGTGGTCGCGGGCCAAACCGATCCGCGCTGGCCAACCTCGCTGGCGGTGGCCGCCTGGCAGACTGCGGCGGCGCAGGGCTTGCCTGACAAGCTCGCCTTCGAACAAGCCGCCGCGCGCGGCCTGACCCGCCTCGGCCAGATCGCCGGGACGAGCATGCCCCGCATCGCGCATCTGGGGCACGACAGCACGCTCGTCGGCTGGCCTTGGGCCGAAGGCACCCACTCCTGGAACGATCCGACGGCGCTGGCGCTCGTCGCCTTCAAGGTCAGCAGGCAAGGCGCTGCGCCAAGGGCGTCTGAGGCGGCGCGGCTGCTGATCGACCGTCTGCTGCCTGAAGGCGGCTGCAACTACGGCAACACCACGGTGCTCGGCCAACTGCTGCGGCCGCACGTGGAGCCTTCGGGTTGGGCAGCGCTGGCCCTCGCCGGCGAAGCCGACCCGAGCGGCCGGCTCGAGCGCACGTGCGGCTATCTGCGCCGTGAAGCGCCGCAGCAGACCACGGCCCTCTCGCTTTCGGCGGCGCTGCTCGGCCTCGCGGCGCAGAACGCAGCGCTTCCCGGCCCCGAGGCCGAGCGCGTGCTGTCGGCGGCCGCCGAACGCGTGCTGGTCCGGGATCGCTCGCTCTGGAAGCTCGCTTTGCTAGCGCTCGCTGCGGCTGGTCCGCGCAGCGCTTTCTTGGATCTCTTGCGAAACGGCCAAGCCCATGCCTGAGGTGGATTCGCTGCCCGAGCGTTCGCCCGCGCTGATCGACCGCCGCGCACTGCTGGTGGGCGGCGGCGCCGCGCTCGCCGGCCTGCTTGGCTACGCGAGCATCCGCGACATGCTCACAAAGCCCAGCCGCGTGTTCATTGCCAAGAACCAGCGCTACGACGGGCCGCTCGTGCAAACGATCCGCGACGGCCTGCTCGCCACCGGGCTCACGCCCGAGTCGCTTCGCGGCCGCAAGGTGTTGCTCAAGCCGAACCTCGTCGAGCCGACGCGCACCGCGCCCCACATGACGACGCACCCGGCGATCGTGCTGGCCGCGGCCGAGGCCTTTCGCGGCTGGGGCGCGAGCGTCACCGTCGGCGAAGGGCCGGGGCACGTCCGCGACACCGACATGGCGCTCGCCGAGTCCGGCCTGCAAGCAGCGCTCGATTCGGCGGAGCTGCCGTTCGCCGACCTCAACTATCAAGACCTGGGCTGGGTGCAGAACGCCGGCCGCGCCAGCAAGTTGCCCGGCTTCTGGTTCCCCAAGGCCGTGGTCGAAGCCGACCTGATCGTATCGCTGCCGAAGATGAAGACCCATCACTGGGTCGGCCTCACCGCCTCGCTCAAGAACCTCTACGGCGTGATCCCCGGCATCAAATACGGCTGGCCGAAGAACGTGTTGCACCATGCCGGCATTCCGGAAACGGTGTTCGACATCAACGCCTCGTTGCCCCAAACGCTGGCCATCGTCGACGGCGTCGTTTGCATGGAAGGGGACGGCCCGATCATGGGGAGCCCCAAACCGATGGGCCTGGTCCTCGTCGGCACGAACCCCACGGCCGTCGACGCCACCTGCGCCCGGATCATGGGGCTGCGCCCCGGGAGCATCCGCTACCTGAGCCTGGCCGGCAACACGCTGGGCCCGCTCGCCGAGCGGTCGATCGAGCAGCGTGGAGAATCTTGGCAATCGGTGGCCCAGCCGTTCGCCGTGCTGGATCGTCCGCATCTGCGGCAGATGCAGGTCAGCCCGGGTGAACTGATCTCGTGACGCTATCCAACCTCACGCCATTCTCTCGTAACGACACCGTCCTCTCTGCTCTCGCTTGCTGCCGCAAATTAGCAGGGTTGCAGCCATGGCAGGAACTGCCGAGAGCGTTGTAGAATGAACTCCGCGCGCCCATAAACTGCCGGAGGTTGGCTCTATGTTCGAGTTGATGCGCATGCCGCGATCGCGAAAGTGGCTGGTAAGCGCAGTGGCGATAAGCGTCGCGATTGTCGGTGTTTGTTTGTTCACCACGGACCCGGTCAGCCTGGCCTTGGTCGTCGGACTTCAGCGTGGCGCCCGTCGGCAAGACTTTTCGCCGCAGCAAGTGCAACGCGGCGACGCGATCGTCCGCCCCGGTAACTACCTCTTTCCCGACGCGACCCAACTCGTGGTGCGGCTCGAACCAGACGGCGAGGGGCACGCCGTTGAGTATCAGCTCTACCGAAACGGGAAAGTGCTGTTGGTTTCCGGTGATAGCGCGAGCGCCATGCACCGTTGGGCTCTCACGCTCGATGACCAAGATCGGCTCTGGTTTTACTCCGCCGATATCGGGCTCTCCGTCTGGCTGCCCGCGGACGGAGAGTGGCGCGAGACCAAGGTGGTCGATCAACCAGAGTTGTTGCGGGCCCTTCCCGCTGAACGATCACTCCCTCTGGGCAGCAGCTTGAGAGCGAGACTCAACGCCGCGAACTAGGCGGCAGTTGGCTTTTCCACTCACGCGCCAATCACAGCGGAACGCGCTCGCCCGCCCGCGCCACCGCGTGCTCGTGCGGTAGATGCACCTGGAACGGAACGGCGTGGCCGGCGGCCTCTTCCCGCGCCTGCTTGCGGTTTGCGCGCCATTCGCTCAGCCGCTGCATCACCACATAGAAGACCGGCACGAAGAAGACAGCCAACACTGTGGCCGCGATCATCCCGCCGAACACCGCCGTGCCCAGCGAGCGGCGTGCGGCGGCGCCTGCGCCGGTGGCCCCGACGAGCGGGAAGATGCCGAAGATGAATGCGAACGAGGTCATCAAGATCGGCCTAAAACGTAGCCGCGAGGCCTCGACCGCCGCCTCCAGAATGCTGCGTCCCTGATTCCGCAAATCGCGGGCGAACTCCACGATCAAGATCGCGTTCTTGCTCGCCAGCGCGATGATCAGCACGATGCCGACCTGCGTGTAGATGTTGTTGTCCATCCCCCGCGCCGCCACCGCGGCCACGGTGCCCAAGAGCGCGAGCGGCACGACCAGGATCACGGCCGCCGGCAGCAGCCAGCTCTCGTACTGCGCGGCGAGCACCAGGTAGACCATCAGCACGGCCATGCCGAAGACGTAGACCGCCTGCGAGCCGACCCGCTTCTCCTGGTAGCTCATGCCGGACCACTCGTAGCCCATCGACGACGGGAGCTTCTGCGCCGCCATCTGCTCGAGCAGCGCAAGCGCCTCGCCCGAGCTATAGCCGGGCGCCGCGCTGCCGGTGATCGCGGCCGCCGGGTACAGATTGAACCGCGGAATGACCTGCGGCCCGAGCTTGCTCTGGATGGTGCAGATCGTGCTGAGCGGGATCATATTCCCCTGCCGATCGCGGACCTCGAGCCGGCCGATGTCCTCGGGGTCGAGGCGGAACCTCTGATCCGCCTGCACGCGCACTTGATAGGTGCGGCCGAACTTGTTGAAGTCGTTGACGTAAGCCGACCCCAGCGCGGTTTGCAGCGTGGAGAACACGGTGTCGAGCGACACGCCCAGGCTCTTGGCCTTTTCGCGGTCGACGTCGGCATAGAGCATTGGCACGCCGGAGCGAAACGTGCTCCGCAGCCCAACGAGCCCCGACTGCGAGTTGCCGGCGGCCACCATCTCTTGCACCATCTGCTGCAATTCCGGCAGCCCCACGCCGCCGCGGTCCTGCAACTGCATTTCGAAGCCTCCCGCCACGCCCAAGCCCATGATGGCCGGCGGCGGGAAGCAGAAGATCATCGCCTCGCGCACCTGCTGGAATTGACCCATTAGGTTGCCAAGAATCGCCTCCTGCGAGAGCGCGGGATCGCCGATGCGATCCTCCCACGGCGTAAAGGTGAGATACATGGCCGCCGCGTTCGAGGCGACCGCCTGATCGAGAATCGACTGGCCGCCGAGCAGGAACCACCCCTTGATGCCGGGCGTCTTCCGCAGGATGTCGTTCACCTGGCCGATCACCGCCCGCGTGCGCGTTTGCGAGGCGGCGTCAGGCAACTGAATGGCGACGATGGCGTAGCCCTGGTCTTCGGTCGGCAGGAAGCCGGTGGGAATCCGCACGAACCACCAGGCAGTGAACGCGCTCAAGAGCACGAACGCAAGCATCACGAGCGCCGTGTGCCGCACCAGCCGCTTGACGATCGCCGTATAGATGCCTTCGAAGCGGTCGTACACGCGGTTGAACGCCCGGTAGAAAAAATTCTTGCGGGCTTTCGTCGGCCGCAAGTAGACCGCGCACTGGGCCGGCTTGAGCGTCACGGCGTTGATCGCGCTGATCAGCGCGGTGGCCGCGATCGTGAGCGCGAATTGCCGGTAGAGCTGCCCGGTGATGCCCCCCAGGAACGCGGTCGGCAGGAACACCGCCAACAGCACGAGCGTGATGCCGATCACCGGGCCGAGCACCTCGCCCATCGCCTTGATCGTGGCCTCTTTGGCCGGCAACTTGTCGTGATCGATGTGGTGCGCCGCGTTTTCCACGATCACGATCGCGTCGTCGACCACGATGCCGATCGCCAGCACCAGGCCGAACAGCGTGAGCATGTTCACCGAGAAGCCCAGAGCGTACATCGCCGCGAAGGCCCCGATGATCGTGACCGGCACGGTCGTGGCCGGAATCATCACGGCCCGCCAATCCTGCAGGAAGACCAGAATCACGATCAGCACGAGCACGCCGGCTTCGAAAAGCGTTTTGTAGACCTCGCGCACCGACTCTTCGACGAAGATCGTGGTGTCGAACGGAATGATGTGCTTCATCCCAGCGGGGAACGAGGGGGCGATCTGCTCCATCGCTTTGCGCGTAGCCTCGGCCACGTCGAGCGCGTTGGCGCCCGGCAACTGAAACACGGCCAGCGTGGCGGCCGGCTGGCCGCTGATTTCGCACCACTGGTCGTAGACCTGGGAGCCCAGCTCGATGCGGGCCACGTCTTTGAGCCGCGTGAGCCGGGCGGCGCCGCCGCGGTGAGCCGCCGCGCCCTGGCCCATGGCCTCCGGCAGCCGCTCGGCGCCTTCGTCGTCGGCCTTGATGATGATGTTGCCGAACTGCTCGGGATCGCCCAGGCGGCCCCGCGTGGTCACGTTGAACTGAAAGGCATGGGAGTCGGGAGCCGGAAACGAGCCCACCTGCCCCGCGGCAACCTGCGTGTTCTGCTCGCGGATCGAGAGCAGCACGTCTTCCATCGTGAGGTTGCGCGACTTGAGCTTCTCGGGGTCGACCCACACCCGCATGCCGTAGTTGCCGGCGCCGATCACGAGCACGTCGCCCACGCCTTGCACGCGGCTGAGCTGGTCCTTCACCCGCAGCGTGGCGTAGTTGGCCAGGTAGAGATCGCTGTAGCGGTTGTCGTCGGAAAAGAGCGACACCGCGAGCACGATGTTGGTCGACTGCTTCTTCGCCGTCACCCCTTGACGCTGCACCTCTTCCGGCAGCCGGGGCATGGCCGCGGCCAATCGGTTTTGCACGAGCACTTGGGCCTCGTCGAGATCGGCGCCGACCTCGAAGGTGACCGTCATCTTGTAGCTGCCGTCGCTCGAGCAGGTCGACGACATGTAGAGCATGTTCTCGACGCCGTTCACCTCCTGCTCGATGGGGGCCGCCACCGTGTCGGCCAGCGTCTGCGCCTCGGCCCCCGGATACGAGGCCATCACCATCACGGTGGGAGGCGTGATCTCGGGATAGCGTTCGATCGGCAGGTTCACGAGCGCCACGGCCCCCACCAGCATCGTCACGATGGCGATGACGTTGGCGAAGATCGGCCGCTCGATGAAGAACTTGGAGAACATGCGGAGTTCTGGCTTGAGCGCCGCAATGCGGCCGTTGTTCCATCAGTCCTTTAGGGCGCGCCGCGCTCCGTCGGGCGAGCGTGGTTTAGTTGCGTGCCGGTGGAGCGGCGCTCCCGGCCACGTTGGCAACCGGCGCCGTGGCCGATTTCGGCACGACCTTCATGTTCGGCCGCGCCCGCAGCAAACCTTCCACGATCACGCGATCCTGCGGGCCGATCGGCCCTTCGACTACGCGTAGATCGTCGACCCGGCTGCCGACTTTGACCGCGCGGTACTCCACCAGATCGTCTTTGCCCGCCACGAGCAGATACTGCCCCGATTGATCGGTCCCGAGCGCCCGTTCCGGCACCAGCAGGGCGTTGTGCTGCTGATCGAGCGCGAGCCGTAACCGGGCGAACGTCCCCGGCAGGATCTCTCCTCGAGGATTCGCAAACAGGCCGCGCATGCGGATCGTGCCTGTGCCGGAGTCGATGGCCGGATCGCGGTAGTCGATCGTTCCCTGGTGGGGGTATTGATTGCCGTCGAGCCCCATCTCGACGCGGGCGGCCTTGCTCGACTCGCCTCCCGACTGCTGGAACGCCAGAAAATCGCGCTCGCTCAGCGTCATGTAGACGTGGATCGGGTCGATCTGCACGATCGTGGCCAGCAGCGAGGCCTGCCCATCGCCGACCAGATTGCCGACGTCGTGGTAGGTCTCGGTGATCCGGCCGCTGATCGGCGCCGTCATGCGGCAGTAGTCGAGCTCGATCTTGGCGTTGCGGGCGGCTGTTTGCGCGGCGGCCGCGGCGGCCCGCGCGGTGAGGATGTCGGTTTCGAAGTCGGCCTCGGCTTGCACCAGGGCCACCCGCGACGACTCGACCTGGGCCGAAGCCTGCTTGCGGAGCGCCTCGCCGCGCTCGAACTCGTCTTCCGTCACCGTCCGGCCC
>JBGAPH010000028.1:66811-97283 GCA_044221365.1 Pirellulales bacterium | reverse complement strand
GGCGGCCGCCGCCGTCCTTGTGTTTCACCGAGTTCGGAGAACTAGTCGCGTTCGGGCCGCGGCGGCGTGGGGCGTCCCGGGAAGCCAATCAGCCGCATCATGCCGCGGTTGAATTCGGCCCGGCTGATCGAATGATCGCCATCACGGTCGAGTTGATCGAACAAGCTGTCGCCAGAGCGACCTCCGACCATGCGGCTCGGCGGACCGTAGTGACGGCCTGGGCCGCCGGCGCGCGGGCTCGGGCCAGCGTGACGCGGGCCGTGTTCACCCGGTCCGCCACGGCCTGGGCCGAACCCCGGCCGGGGCCCACGGCCATGTTCCCCGGCGGCGTGCTGTCCGCGTTCACCCCCTTCGCGACCGTTGGCGCGACCGGGGCCGCGCGGACCCGGGCGATGATCCGGGCCGCCGGGGCCCTCGCGCCGTTCGGCGCGATCGCCTGCGTCAGGGCGGCCGCCCCGCGCTTCTCCGGGGCCGCGGCCGAAGCCCCGGCCGCCGCGGCGTCCCTCGCGCGGTCCGCGTCGTTCGTCGCCTCGGTCTTTATCCCCGTCGACCTTGTCTCCCGCAGCCGGCGCCGCTGCCGCGGCCTGCGCTACGAGCATGGTGGCCCACGGGCGTAAATGGGCGGAGTCCAAATCTGCGCCCCACATTCCCAACATTGCCGACAAGACGTAGCCGGTCATAGACACGCTCCCTCTGCGTTCGAGTACGCGGCGATCGTGGCCAATTTCGCTGGGCCGAGTCAGATCGCGCGGGTGAAGAGTTACTCCGGATTACAACCGTGGCGCAGCAACAAAGTTCCGCAAGCACTTGCAAGAACAAGAATTAGGCCGGAATCGGCCGCTGCTAGGGCGGTATCCAAACTCGTGCCGTGACTTTAGCGCCTTCGTCGGCGGACTGCTCCTGTCGACGCTGCGCGGGTTCGCAAGAAGACTTTGCCGCGGCTGCAACACTGGTTCTCCCCGGGCCAGACTTGCCGATGCGCCTCCCCAAGGCCTCGGCTAAGAGAGGGCTGTCGCTCAGGTTAGGGAAAACACCTGCGCCGTTGCGGCGCCCACCATGGCGCCCAAGTGTCCTTCGTAGCCCCCGAGAGGGGCCTCCCTTGGTGTTTTTCTGCTAACGCGTCGCCGCAGGCCTTCCAAACGGTTGCCCGATTCTCGGCAGGCGACTAAGCTAAAACCGTTGTTGGCCGCTTATTCGGCACAATCCGGGCAATCGGATGCGCCAATATCCCAGCCGGCAACACGTTGGCCGCGCGCACGAGGCAGGGCTCAGCGGCCCGCATCACTCGAGACAGGCAGAGTCCTTGATCGATGCTCTGGCGCTCCGCCAGGCGTCTTCCTCAGGGCTCAACAAGGGCACGAGCAACTGCGCTCGTGCAGGACCAACCGGAGTTCCTGGCGGAGGGACATTCGGGGCAAGAAGTGCAAGACGCACCTCGGTTTCGCTACCACGAGAGCACCTGGGATAGGATCGCATGGCAATCGAGGTCACCAGCAAGAAATACGGCCGTCCACGTCAATTCGTTCACTCCTCGGAAGCTGCTCCCGGCTCTGATACCCGGAACGCGCCTGCGGCGGTCATCGCCCGCCTGGGCTACAAATCTTGGTTCGACCGCTTGGTGGCCCTCGTCTTTCTCGTGCCTGGGCTGCCGCTCATGGCGGTCTTGGCCGTCGTGGTGCGGCTCACCTCTCCGGGACCAGGCATCTACCGGCAAACCCGCTCGGGTTTGCGCGGCCGAGTGTTCACGATGTACAAACTGCGGTCGATGACTTGCGACGCCGAGGCCCGCACCGGCGCGGTTTGGGCCACGCGCCGCGACCCGCGGATCACCCCGCTGGGCAAGTTTCTGCGGAAGTACCACCTCGATGAACTGCCGCAGTTGCTCAACGTGCTCATGGGGGACATGTCGCTCGTGGGTCCGCGCCCCGAGCGCCCCGAGATCGTCGCGGAACTGCAGGAGAAGATCCCCGGCTATCTGGCCCGGCTCGATGTGCCGCCGGGGGTTACGGGCCTGGCGCAAGTGAATCTGCCGCCCGACACCGTGCTCGACGACGTGCGGCGGAAGATCGTGCTCGACCGTGAGTACGCGGCCACCGCCGGCTTGTGGCTCGATCTGCGGATCTTGCTGTGCACCTTCGCCCGCGTGTGTGGCGTGCCCAACCGCGTGCCGCGGAAGTGGCTGGGATTGGAACGTAAGGTGGTGCTCGAGGGCGAGAGCGAGTCGATCGTCATCGACTTCGGCACGGTGCGGGCCCCGGCTCTGGCGGCGATCCCCAAAGAGTAGTGAGCGCAGCTAGCTGCTGCGCGCCCGATACGCGCTGGCCGGCAGCGGCTTGCCGAACTGGAAGCCTTGCGCGAGCCGAAAACCCAAGTCCTCGCACGCGGCTGCTTCGCCTGCGGTTTCTACGCCTTCGGCGATCGCGTCGATCTCCAGGTCTTGGCTCATCTTGAGCAGATCGGCCAAGAGCCGCCAGCGGCTCACCGGCGCACTGTCGATCCCCCGCATCAGCTTGCGGTCGAACTTGAGGAAGTCGGGGGGCGCCTCGGAAAGCTCCAGCAGCCGCGCGTGTCCGGCGCCGAAGTCATCGTAAGCCAAGCGGATGCCGAGCTCGCCGATCGCCGCTTTCAGGCCGCGCAGCCGGGCCGGGCTGGTCACGGACGACTCGTGAATCTCGAGCACCATCGGCAGCTCGCCGGCCGTTTCGCGGAGCAGCCGCAGCGACTCGATCAGGTCGGTGTCGCAGAGTTCGGCGGGGTGAGTGTTTAGAAAGAGGGCAAAGTTGCCCGGCAGGTGGCGGGCCTGCGTGACGCCGTAGTGCCGCAGCAGACAGCTCGTTTCCACTTCTTTGCGAAAGTGGGCCGCGGCGCCGAAAATCGACGCCGGGAACCGCAGCCCATACAGGCGGCTCCGCGCGAGCGATTCGTAGCCAATCGTCACCCGCTCCGGCAGCGCGATGATCGGCTGATAGTGGGGCACCACCGACCGCGTGGAGAGCAGCTTTTCGAACTGAATCAGGGCCAGCGCCTGGTCTTCGACGTCCATGTCCTGAGTTGCCGAATCACGCCCCCCGGAATCAGGCTGCACGCGGAAAGCCACGTCGGCGAACTGCAGCAGGTCGCCCGCACGCACGATCGTGTCTTCGAGCACGCGATGGCCGTTCACGAACGTGCCGTTGGTGCTGCCGAGATCGCGCACCAGCAGTTCCTCTTCCTGGTGCAGCACGGCGTGAACGCTCGACACCGTGCGGGTCGAGAGGCAGAGCGACATGTCGGGCCGCCGGCCAATCCAAAAGGGCGTGGTCGACACCGGGATGCTCTGCAGGTGATCTTCACGAGTCAGGCGTCCGACCAGGTGCCATTCGCAGCTCTCGACGAAGCTCTCCGAACGGCTCAGAGATTTCGCCGCGCCCACCGCCGGGCGCGGCGGAACTTCGGTCGAGTCCAGCGAAGTGCCCCGCGGGTTCATGCTCTGTGCTCGGTCTGCAGAGTCGAGTGCATCCGCCGTCGCCCTGCTACGGGCCCTGCCGCGACGGAACGCCTAACCGCTCAACCGTACTGCGCACTTCGGTTGGGGCGGGGGGGACGGACAGGGGCAACCCCCAGGCTCTCGAGCGCGTCGCCATGTAAGCGATGCCGAAAAGACGACATCCGCGCGCCGGCACGGCCCCACTAATCGGCCCGATCGACAGGACGCGCATCGCCCTGCCCAAATCGTCCGCGATACTCTGCCACGGGATACTTGAGGGCGTTCTTGTGCATTTTGTCCTGCATCGCCGCGGCAACATCGAGCCCCAGCTCGTTGGCCAGCGCCAGCGCGTAGCAAATGACGTCGGCCAGTTCCTCGCCGGCGGCGCTGCGGCGAGCTTCGTCGCCGGCGATCTCCCGCGATTGCTCGGGCGTGAGCCACTGAAAGTGCTCCATCAACTCGGCGGCCTCGATCGCCAGCGACATGCTCAGATTCTTGGGCGTGTGAAACTGCCCCCAGTTTCGCTCGGCCACGAACTCGCCGACCAATTGGCGGAGCGCGGCGACGGTCGTGTGTGCGTCGGTCATGGCTCAACATCCCTCGGGTGGCGCCGCGCTGGCAGTTTGGCGCGGGAACCCAAGGCTAGCCGGTCAGCAGCCACCGCGGCAAGCGTTTAGGCGGCCGCAGTCTCGCTGAAGCCCGGCAGCTCGAGCTGCTGAGCGGGATGCTGTCGCTCGAGATAGCGGCGGCGATAGTTCTCGGCCAAATGCACCAGCACCTCGACCACCAGCAGGTCGGCCCGCGTCATCACGTGACGGGCGCTGCGCGTGCCCAGCCCCCGGATCAGCTCCTCCAAGACCTGGAGGTGCAGGAGCATCGTCTGCTGCGCGCCGATGCGAGCCGAGGCGAGCAGTTCGGCCAGCAGGCTCATTTCCGCCCCCAGGTTGCCGGAACCCATGATGACGTGGGCCCGCAGCAACTCGCGATAGTGGTTGACGAGCGTATCCGGCAGTGCGGCGGCGTCGAATTCGCAAGGCTTGCGGGCGGGCGAGTTCGCGGCGGGGACCGGCGTCTGGCTGGGACTTTCCGCCAACGTTTCAAAGTCGGCCAGCAGCGCCCGCTGTTGGGCAAGCAGGCGGTCGACCTCCTGATGTTCATGCACGAGCCGCTGGCGGTCGAGCTGCTGGAGCCGGCGGTTTTCGCGGATGAGCCGCTGCCGCTCGATGGCCCGCGCCACGACCCAAATCAGCGCGCGCGTGGTGGCTGTGTTGACGCAGACATACGCGTCGCCGCCGGTCTCGTAGCACAAGGGCGCCATTTCTTGTTCGCTCTGCGCCCCCAGCACCACCACGGGCTCGTCGGCCCCGCCGGCCCGCAGGCCCTCGACCAGTTGCAGCGCGTCGAGCCGGCCCGGCTCGTGGCTCACCAGCACCGCGTCGAAAGATTGCTCGCGCAGGCGGGCCAGCCCCGCTGCGGCCCCGACCACTTCTTCAAGCTCGACCTCAGCCGCGCTGTCGCTGGCGAACGCCTCGGCCAGCCAGGCGCCGGTCCGCTGCGAACTCGTGACGTAGAGGGCATGCATCCGCGCAGGCACGCCCCCGCGCGCCGGCAGCGGCGCGGGAGGTCGGGCAGGCTTCGCGCTCGACATCATGCTGCGGAAGAGAGGAAGGAGGGAAAAGCCTTGCCGCGGTCGCCAGAATTGCGGCGGCCGAACGCGGCAAGCTGGGGCGAATCTATATCGAATCAGGCAGATCGGGTCAATTGCGGCAAGCCTTCCGGCGCACTACAACGATCGCCTATTCCGCGCGCCTATCTCAGTTTGCCATTGTCGAGGCCCTTCGTGTCTGAAATCGTCAACGCCTTCGGTCAGCCCATCGGTCGGCCATTGCCCGACTGGAGGCCCGCGGGCACGCCCCCCCGAACATCGCTCACGGGAGCGTATTGCCGGCTCGAGCCGCTCGAACCCGGCCGGCACGCAGCGCCGCTCTTCGCAGCCCTCTCGGCGGCCGCGGATCAGCGGAGTTGGACCTATCTGCCCTACGGCCCCTTCGCCGACTTGGCTGCCTTTCAGGCGTGGCTCGAACGAGACGCCGGAGGCGAGGATCCGCAGTTCTTTGCGATCGTCGAGGCAGCCAGCGGCCAACCAGCGGGACTAGCGAGCTATCTGCGGATCACGCCCAGTGTGGGCACGATCGAGGTGGGCCATTTGCACTACGCGCCGCTCCTGCAGCGGACGCCGGCGGCCACGGAGGCGATGTACCTCCTGATGGGGCGAGCCTTTGGCCTCGGCTACCGGCGTTACGAATGGAAGTGCGACGCGCTCAACGCCCCCTCGCGCGCGGCTGCCGAGCGGCTGGGTTTCTGTTTCGAGGGGGTGTTTCGCCAGGCCACGATCTACAAGGGCCGCGCGCGCGACACCGCCTGGTATTCGATCCTCGACCGGGAGTGGCCGGCGCTCGAGCAGGCGTTTCGCCGCTGGCTCGATCCGAACAACTTCGATGCGACGGGGCGCCAGCGACTGCGGCTCAGCGAGTTGACGGCCGCTGCGAGCCGCTAGCAGAAATCACTTGGGCGCCCCAACGGACACATTTGCTGCTGCGCTGGCCCGGTTTTCATTCGTCTCCCGCGTGAGCGCCTTGGGCGTTCCCTCTGAAAACGTCCCCATCCACCGGTCCCAGATGTTGAAGAACACGCCGAAGTTGACCCGCGTGTTCGTATGATGGGCGTCGTGGTGCGTCACGGTGTTGAACGTCCGCAGCAACGGTAGCCGCGAAAGCGCCTGGGGGATGATCTCGTAGCCCGTGTGACCGGCGGTGTTCACGAGCGTGTCGAACGAGAGAAACGCCCAAAACACGACCAGGTGCATCGGCAAGAAAACCACGAGCAGCATGATGCCCACGAACTGCAGAATTGCCTCGGCCGGCTGAAACGAGTAGATCGCCCAGGGAGTTGGGCTGACCGAGCGGTGGTGGCCCCAGTGGGTGTAGGGGAACACCGGCCGCCAATGCATGAAGCGGTGCAGCCAATAGAAGTAGGTGTCGAACAGGAACAAGCTGAGCGCGAAGCTGACGGGCAGATACCACAAGGGGTAGTCGTGCAGGTGAGTGTAGAGGCCCGTCCGGCCCGCCCGCCACAGTTCGAAGAGGGCCGTGCCCATGACGGCGAAGATCGTGATCGAGAGAAGCGAGAAACGGATCTCGCGCCACGTTTGCTCAGAGGTCGGCCGCCGCAACTGAATTCGCCGCGCTTCGTCTTCCGGCGTCTGCAGAAGGTGATACCGCACGTAGAGCTGGCCGGCCGGCACGATGTACCCGAAGACCAGAATCACCAAGTAAATGCAGGCGAATTCGAGGGCGAGAGCAAGCATGGAGCGTGGCGCGCGCAAACTGAGCCAAAACCTTTGACCCCCGTGGGACAGGGGTGCAAACCCTATGCCCGATTTTGCCCGGATCGCGCGAGGAACGCCAGTCTTCTGGCGGAGGC
The DNA here is from genome assembly GCA_044221365.1 of Pirellulales bacterium. Classification (GTDB taxonomy): domain Bacteria; phylum Planctomycetota; class Planctomycetia; order Pirellulales; family JBGAPH01; genus JBGAPH01. The sequence continues at coordinate 90,334 of JBGAPH010000028.1, read as the reverse complement.
TCCGCAGCGTTTCTGACGCAAGCAGCGGCCAAGGCGAAAGTTGCGGTATCGAATTCCTTTCCAACGTACCCCGCTACTTATGCTGCACCCCGCCGACGAACTCGAACAAGGCCTTGGTGCCGGGATCGTCAGGCAGGCCAAGATCGGTGTTGATCTTGCTATGGGTGGATTCCCGGGCGCCGTAGAGCTGCACCGAGACGCCGGCGCTCTCGAGCGCCTTCGCCAGCCGCTGGGCCTGCGCGCCGGTGTCGGGATGTTCCGCCACGTGCATGATCAGGAACGGAGGAATGCCCTTGCCTGGGGCCACGTGGGTCACGGCGGAAAGGTCGCGGTGCTTCGCGGGGTCGTTGCCGAATTTCTCGCGGTGGCCGTACGTCGCTTGCGGCAGGCCATGCACTCGACGCCGCGTTTCCGCCGTTTCGATCATGGCCGGCACGTCGAAAGTGTCCCCATCGACCGGCACGCAGCCCCGCAGGACTGCGAACGGCGCCCCCTCGGCCTTCAGGTAACGCCCATCGATACAGACGAGCGCGGCGAGTTGAGCTCCTGCGGAATGGCCCATTACAAAGATCCGGCTTGGGTCGCCGCCGAACTCCGCGATGTGCTTGTGGACCCAGCCGATCGCCTGGGCGACGTCGCCCACAATCGTCTCCATCGGAACGTGCGGCAGCAGCCGATAGTTCGTCGAGACGAACACGAACCCCTTGTCGGTGAACGCCCGCGGCTTGCGCTGAATGCTCGACTTGTCTCCGGTCTGCCAGCCGCCCCCGTGAATCCAGAACACGACGGGCCGATCCTTCGCGCCGGGCGGCGCATAGACGTCGAGCACCTGGCGCTCTTGCGCGGGCGTGGCGTAGGGGATGTCGCGCTGGACCACTTGGCCTGGATCGTCGCGCCTCACCCGCAGGTTGCGGTACTCGACGACATTGATCTCGGATTGCAGAGCAAGTGGCCCGTAGGCCGGAATCTCGAGGGCCGCCTCGAGCAGCTCGCCGTTGCAGGCGCCGCGAGCCTTGCCGCCGGTCACCACGACCTCGATTGCGTTCCAGTCTCCCTCCTTGTAGCCCGCGAGCGACTTGTAGGGGCCGGCCCGTGGATAGTCGCGAATTTGCAGTTGATGCGCCAGGGCCTTGTCGCGGAGGTGCAGGCCGCTGTTGGCGTCCCTCGCGGCTCGGAACTCCAGCCGCAACGTGAAGTCGCCGTCGTACGACTCCGTGGTTTCGAGCTCGACCATCTTCGGGGGCAGGTCCTTCGAGCCGACCGCCGCCAAGACACCGTCCTGGACCGCAAACCGGCCATCGGGGGAGGCCGTCTGGCCGGCGAGATCGGTGTATCCGACGCGCCAACCGGTCAGGTCCTTTCCATTGAACAGGGGCTTGAAGCCCGGCTCCCCGGCCTGGGAGTTCGAAAGCAGGCTTGCCCAGCAAACCAGCGCCGCGGCGCTTGCTACGGCCGCACGGTGTCGGGAGAGCAGACTCATGGGAAACGTCCTGGAGGATATGACCCCCGCAGGATAGGCGAGCGACGCCCGCCAAGCAAACAAAGAGATTGCCGAGGCAACTCGGCGGTAACTAGGCCTTAACCAAGCGTACCGTCGGCGGTCGTGCGGGGTGGGGGCGTAAAAAAACTCGAAATCCTTCGGGCGTGGGCGGGGTTTCATGGGTGTACGAAGCTCATGAAGCCAACCCCGACGAAGGAGTTTCGAGTGAAGCGGATTATCGACGAGCAGCTGGCCGACACAAGCGGCGGCGGAGCGGCGGCTGGACAAGAACCGCTATCCCGCGGATCGCTCGCAGCCGATGCAGAGCCCCGGCGTGCAGTTCGAGTTGGCGGGCCGCGGCGTGGGCACATCTTATGGCGGCCCCGGCGTCAGCAGCAGTTGGTGCGGCGGCTCGGCTCCGCGCAGGCGATCGACGAGCGGCTGCAGCTGTTCAAGGTGCATCTGCCGTATCACGAGAGCGACCACGTGCTCAACCTGGCCTACAACGCACGGCTCTGCGTCGAGGACCTCGAGCTGCGCAGGCAGGACGAGGCCTATCTCGATCTGACCGGCTGCCGACGGATTCCCGATCCGACCACGGCGGGCGACTTCCTGCCGCCGCTTCACCGCGCGCCGACCTGCGCTGCACGAGGCCTACGACGCGCGCGCCAGGTGTGGAGCGAGCAGCCGCCCGAGTTCTTCGCGGAAGCCGCGGATCGAAGCCGATGGAACCCTGGTGGAAACCGCGGCCGAGGTGCAAGGCGTGGACCTCAACTATCAAGGCCGGTGGGGCTATCATCCGCTGGGTGCTGCGCTGGCCAACACGGGCGAGGTGCTGCGGCTGGTCAATCAGGGCGGCAACCGCCCCAGCCAGGAAGGCGCGGCGGAGCAGTTCGACCAGTGCCTCGCGCTGCGCCGCGCGGCGGGCTTCCGGCGGATCTTGCTCCGCAACGACACCGACTTCTCTGCAGACCGCGCACCTCGATCGTTGGCATGCCCAGGGGACGTGCGGTTCGTGTTCGGCCTGGACGTCACCGCCGGGCAGCACGTGGAGGCCGACGACTTGCCGGACACGGCCTGGAAACCCTTGAAAAGGCCGGCGAAAACCCCGGCTTCCGGCCCATCGCGGGCCCGGCCCGCGCGGGGTCAGGGCGCCCGTCGAGCAGCCGCGGCTTCAAGGACCCCGCCTGGTCGACGAGCGAGGTAACCGAGCGGCCCTATCGGCCGACGGCCTGCCGCACGACCTATCGGCTGGTGATCGTCCGCAAGAACCTGCAAGTCAGCGAGCCGCGCAGGGCGCGCTGTTCGAGGACTATCGCTACTTCCTCTATCTCACCAACGACTGGGAGAGCAAGGCAGGAGCAGATCGTGTTCTCGGCCAACCAACGGTGTCAGCAGGAGAACGTGCTGGCGCAGTTGAAGGAGGGCGCGCCTCAAGTGCCGGTCGACAACCTGTTGTCCAACGAAGCGTATAGCGGTGATGACTTCGCTGGCTTGGAACCTCAAAGCGTGGCTGGCGCTCTGCTGCCGGAGCCGCCCGCAACCCGCGCGCGCCCGGAGGCGCAGGCGCGGCCTGCGGCGAAGCAACGGCTGCTGGGTCTGGAGTTCCGCAGCTTCGTGAACTCCTGGATGCGGTTGCCGGCGCTGGTGGTGAAGACGGGCGGCATCGTGGTGCGGCTGTTGGCCTGGAACGCCCGGCTGCCGGAGTTCTTTCGCCTGGCGGGATGGCTGCGGCCGCCATGCGCGAGGGTATCCGCTGCGGTGCTGAAGGCATCGTTCCGCGCCGTCGTACGGCCGACGCCGCCGGAGCACAACCCAAGAGCTCGTGATGGCGCCCGCCCGCGAAACCAAGCCGTCACCCAACCCCGAAGGGAACCTCGCCTCCGCCCCACAACCCCAACCAACCGCACCCCACCGCCACCCGCCGCGGACCAACCCCGCTGCGCAAATCCCTCCCCCAACAACGACGAACGGAATACGCTTGGTTAAGGACTAGGCGCTCATTTCCCAGCCTGCTGGGCGATAGCGCTTGCCGCCTGTCCCGCCGTGGCCAGGGCCTTCGGCAGTCGGACCGCGGTCACGGCGAACCGGGCGCGCCGATCACGGCCGGTTACCCCTCGAGCGCGTCGTCGCCACGGTCCGTGTCCGCTCGACCGCCGCACTCGCGCTGGATGAGCGATCGCGCTTGGGCCGTAAGGGCTGTGGACCGCTCACGCTCGGCTTCGAACCGTTCCAACTCGAGCTGGCTGAGCGCAAGTGCTTCGAGCAGCGTTGACAGGGGGGCTTCAGGGTTCATGCCCAAACACTAGCATCATGCAGCGCCGCGGAAGCCGGACATTCCCCCAGACGCCTACCGAAATCGGCCGATGGATCAGAAGGTGCAACCAACACAAGCGCTCAGGGAAGCAGCGGTTACGGCGACGTCGCCTTAGGGGAAACACTAGGACCTACCGCAAGCGGTGCGGCCGACTCCAACAAAGGTTGGGTTGGAGCGTGCATCGATTGCACGATGATCCGACCCCCATCATCGGGCCCCAGCACAATGCCATATCGCCGTGCTCTGGAAACAGCGCCCGCGGGGCGAGTCGGCCGCACTTGGCTCAGGAGCGTGGCGATCAGGACCTTCATCTCGTACATCGCAAACGGCATCCCGAGGCAGATCCGGTTGCCGCCGCCGAACGGAAACCATTCATGCGGCCCATAGCGGCGCTTCAGGAATCGCTCCGGCCGGAATTCGCCGGCCGAAGGATAGAGATCCTCGCGCCGATGGACCAGATACGCGCAAGGGCAGAGCACGACCCCCGCCGGAAACTCGCGGCCGTCGAGCGAATACGGCTGCATCGTCTTGCGGACAACGAAGGGTGCGATCGGACGAAGCCGCAGGCTCTCGCGGATCGCGCAATCAAGGTATTCCAAGGCCGCCAGATGCTCCGCCGCCAGCGGCCCGCCGCCGGTGACCCGCGCAAGTTCGTCGCACAGTCGATCGACGACCTGCGGACGCTGCCCGATCTCGACGAGCGCCCAGGAGAGCGCGAGAGCCGTGGTTTCGTGTCCGGCGATGAGCATCGTGATGAGCGCATCGCGCACTTCGCGGTCGTCGAGCGCAGCGCCGTCCTCGTGTTTCGCGCTCAGCAAGTCATCGAGGACATTTTGCCCGGTCACGGCGTGTTCACCGCGCCGCCTGGCCGCGATGAACGCAAACAGATCGTCGTCCAGGTCGCTCAATTGCCGGAACAGCGGCGCCCACCGCGATCCGCTCAGCCGTTCGATCGACACGACCGTCATGAGCACGAGCGCATAGCGCTGCCTGCCGTTCGCCAAGAAGGTCTCGATCTTTCGTTCGAAACGGTCCAGGTCTGGCCCGCGCTCGAGCCCCAAGGCCGTCCGCAGGATGACGCGCAAGGTGATGCGTCGCAGCGAAGGAAGCGTGGGGAACGGGGTCCCGCGCGGCCACGCCCGCACGGCCTCGAGCGTCTCCGCCCGCATCGTGTCGAAGAAGGCCCGCATCCGTTCGCCTTTCATCGGCGGAACCAACACGCGGCGTTGCCTCGCGTGCGAATCTCCGTCGAGCACCAACACCGAATTCCGCCCCACGGTCGCGGTGAAGAGCGAGTTGGCCTCGCCGGAGTGGAGCACCTTTGGATCGCCGCGAAACACTTCGCGAACGGCGTTCGGATCGGACAGCATGACGAATTTGCGTTGCCGGCGATGTTGAGCGTGAATGCATCGCCGAAGCGCCGCTGACATTCGTCGAGCAGGCCCAGCGGGTCCCCCGCGAAACGGACCAGTTGCCACCAAGCAGGGGACGATGGACCGGGAGGCAAGGTGGGACGGGGTGTTGACATCGCAGCGACTCCACGCCGAGTTCGACGAATTGGCAAGAAGCCATGATCTCGAGTGATCGCACTGAAGCGCCGCTCAGCGACCTCCGCCCAATTCTCGCGCCAGACAGCGCTGCTCGCCAGCCCGCGCTTTGCACAATCTCTGGCCGTGGGCGCGCAACGTAGACCGCAGCCTCCCGCGCACGAAAAACCCCTGATCTGCCGGCCCTCGCCGCTTCGGGCGACGGCCAGCAGATCAGGGGGAACTGGAGGCGGCGGGAATCGAACGAGCGGGCTCTCTGCCACAACGTCCTTACGCCACAGGAGGTTGTGGAATCGGACATTTGCGAGTCAGGAAATTGTCAGGATTCTGCCGTCGCGAACTGTCTCGACCTGTCCTCGATTGACCCGCGCCTGAGATCGCTCATTGAAACCTGGTTCCGTTCTTCTGACGCTGATCGCGATCTGCTCGGATGCTTCCTGACGCAGCGCCTGGGGCAAGTGACGATACCGCCGTGAGCAGAGCTTGATGCCCGGTCGAACATCGGGCTTGGCCTATTAGGGGTCGAGAAGATGGTAGCGGAGAGGAAACCTCTTAGGAGCCCCGCGAGATCCGTTTTTTCGGAATCGTGCGCCGGGATCGTGCGGGACCATCCTCAGGGCAGTAGGGCGCTGATTCGCAGCTCCAGGCCCGATACTGCTGCCCACTCCGCCCTACCTGGATGCCGGGATCCCGATAGGTTTGCCGCGCAGTTTGAGGTCGCAACGTCGAGTCCTCCGCGCGGCTATATGCGATGTGTCCTGCATTCCAGGCCATAGAGGGTTACAGAGTGCCTTGGCACAGTAAACGCTCCAACGCCGAGGTTCCGAGAGCTGACCCGTGGCCAGCCCGTGGTGACCTAAACCTTCAGAGGACAATCACTAACGGGACCATCGAAACGCTGTAGACCCAGGAGGGCCGAGCCCTCGAAGCAAAGGCAAGGCGGAACATGCCTTCGTGGCTGGTTCAAATCCCGTCGCCTCGACTTAAGATGGCGGCCACTCGTCGTACCGAGGCGCGACGGATGGCATCTCGCGTGTTGCCAACACTTTGCGATCCGTTTGTCTCCGCTCCATACCGTTCGGACGCGTCAACCGAACTCGGCACTGCGGACAGGGCGTGCGCTGTAAGGCGTGATCTGGAAAGCGGTTAGCGAGTTCAATTCCCGCTGCCACTCTCACGGTGAAAATGCTGGCAGCAGGATATCCTGGCACTTCCGGTTTGTGACGACCTCTTCCGCAGTGGGGTACCATCCCCCCCATCCCGTGCGGGGCAGATCGCGGAGAGTCTGCATCGCAAAGTTACGCCAAGTCTGTTGTGCATTTCGCTTCCCGAAGCACGCCAAGGACTTCGGACTCAAGTTCGCGAAAACGTGGCTGACGACTCCGTTCCTGTTGCAAGCGATTCCCTTTCACGCTGCAACTGCCGAGACGAGCCATGGCGGAGCCGTCCCAAGAATTGGCCCAATTGAGCGCCGTGGGGCGCGCGATTGCCCGGGCGAATACGATCGAGGACCTGATGGAACTGCGGTCGCGGGCCGAGGCCGTTCGCCGCTACGCGAAGAGCGCGAAGCGCAGTCTTGACCTTCAGAACCAGGCCGCGGAGGCCAGACTGCGTGCCGAGAGGAAGGCCGGTGCCCTGCTATCCGCCCTGAATCTCCATGGAGGAAATAGGAATTCAAGGTCGCGGACCACGATCTTGAAACTGGAGTCCCTGGGCGTGTCACGCGACCAATCCGCTCGCTGGCAACGGGAGGCCGCCGTACCTGAGGAACACTTTCTCGCGTACCTCCAGGAGGCAAGGTCCGCCGGTCATGAGATCACCGGCAGCGGTCTGTTGCGCACCGGGGCGAGCCACGTCGCCGGCAAGCGGCGACGCCAGGACAAACTGGCGACTCCGATCACGGCGCTCGACTCAAGCCGGAGGGCGACGCCTGAACCAGATCACGAAGATTTGGTCGAACTCTCCAATCACTGCGCTCTGTTGGCAAGCCTGCTGCAGCCTTTCTTCGATGGCTCGCAGGCCGCGTTGGATTCTACGGAGCGTCGGCATGCTGCCTACTTGATGCGAGAGATCGAGACCTGTATCGGGGCCATGCTCCTGAGATCCGCAGGCGGCCCGGCGGGAACATCTCCTGCGCGATCGGCGCCCGCACCGCCGTAAGCAGTACGGCAAAGATTTGACAGGCTGGGGGGCAAGCCTAGGATCACGGCCCGGTGAGACTGGCCGAGCAATTCGGAGCCGATCCTCGCCGAGCTTGCGAAGCGTCGCGCAGGCCCGCTGGGTCGGGCGCGGCCGCTGAACCGAGAAGCCGCGGCGGATCTTGCCGCAGGGACGGGCCTCAGGGAGGAGTCGTCGTCAACCGTTCCACACCGTTTCTGCTAGGAGTGACGTCATGTCTTGCCAGCGTAGTTTTTGGATGCGTCTCTTGGCGATGTTGGGATTTCGATCCGAGCCGACCCGCGGTCGACGGGCTTTGTCGGTTTGCCGACCGCAGGCGATGCGGCGCAGGCCGCCGATTGGAATGCGTCGCAGCAGCCTCGAAGGCCTTCAGCCGCGGCTTGCGCCGGCGGTGTTTGCCTTCGGGCCCGACGGAGTCTTCGGGACGCTGACAATCAGCCAAGCCGCGGGCGACGGCGTGTCCGGCGCTAGTGACACCGTTTCGGTCGGCGTCAACGGCAGCAACGAAGTGACCGTGACGATCAACGCCTCGACCTACACCGTGGCCCGGCCGGGGGGCGGCAACGTCAAGGCCGCCGACGTCGAGGACATCGTGATCGACACGAGCGTCTCCGGCAACGGCGGCAACGACACCGTCGACCTGCGGAACGTCGTGCTGAACCCATTCCCCGCCGGTCTGCAAACCGACGTGCATTTCGATGGCTCCGCCAATAGCAACAACACGTTCCAGGGCAGCCCCTTCGACGACACCGTCGACGGCGCTGATGGGAACGACGTGATGTATGGCTACGGCGGCAACGACCAGCTGACGGGAGACGGCGGCGCGGATCAGCTCAACGGCGGTGATGGCAACGATCGCCTGGAGGGGTCTGACGGGAACGACACGTTGGCCGGCGGCGCGGGGGACGACGACTACGAGTTCGACCCCGGCGCACTGGGGAGCGACACCCTGACCGAGAACGCCAACGAGGGGGCCGACTCGCTGGACTTCAGTGACTTCAACGTCGCGATCTCCGCAACGTTGGCTTCGACGGGAGCCCAGGCAATTGGCTCCGGCGGCAGCACCGTGACGATCACGCTCTCGAGCGTCTCCAATTTCGAGAACATCTACGCGGCCAACGGCGCCTTCAACGACACGCTCACCGGCAACACTGCCGTCAACGTCCTCGCCGGACGCAGCGGCAACGACACCATCACGGGGGGCGACGGCAACGACGTGATCGAAGGTGGGGACGGCGCTGATACGCTCCGCGGCGGCAACGGCGACGACACCATCAACGCCGGCGCCGGGAACGACACCACCGTCGAGGGCGAAGCCGGCAACGACTATCTGGCCGGCGACGGCTACTCCGACCCCACGGTGCTGGCCGCGCTCTCCAGCCCCACCGGCGGCCCGACCATCAACGAGGCCTCCGGCATCGTCCTCGGCCGCACGAGCACCCAGATCATGTGGTCGATCGAGGACGGCGGCAACGGCGTGGAATTGTTCGCCAATCTGTTCAGCGGCGCCTCGGCCGGCGCCAGCCGCGGCTACTACACGCTCCAAGGGAGCGGCTTCACCGTCAGCAACAACGACTGGGAGGACATGGCGTTCTACCGGGACGGTTCGACGAACTACCTCTACATTGCCGACATCGGCGACAACCACCTGTCACGCTCGAGCTACACGATTTACCGCGTGGCGGAGCCCTCGATTCTGGTGTCGGACATGGGGACGGGGTCGCGCGGCACGCTCACGGTCACCGACCGCATCCAGCTCCAGTATCCGAGCGCCGCGGCGCGCAACTCGGAGACGCTGATGGTCGACCCGCTCACCGGAGACATCTATACAGTCAGCAAGACCGGCGAGGCCGCCGGAGCGAACGCCCATCTGTACCGGGTCGCGAAGCCGTCGGCGACGGATTGGTCGACGGGCGCCACCCTGTCGCTCACCGACCAGGGCGCGGTGGCCTTCGCGGCCAACACTCCCAACGATTCTCCGTCGGGCGGCGACATCTCTCCCAGCGGACTGCAAGTCCTGCTCAAGAGCGACGACACCATCAAGCTGTTCGTTCGGGAGACGACCGGCAACTCCCTCACCACGCTGCTCACGACCAAGGCGCCCGTGCAGCTTCCCAATGCGAAGGATCCGGGGAACCGCGAAGCGATCGCCTGGGCCACGGATAGCGCCACCTTCTACACGGTGAGCGAAGACACCGGCTCCGGTGCGCAGCCGATCCATCAGTACTCGCTCGGCTCTGGGGCCGACATCGTGTCGGGCGGGGCCGACAATGACACGGTGTACGGCGGCGCTGGGGCCGATACCCTGTACGGAGGAGATGGGAACGACTTCGTCTACGGCGCGGCCTTGCTGGCCGTGGGCATCCTCGACTCCGACGACTACCTGTTCGGCGACGCGGGCGCCGATCAGCTCTATGGCGGCTACGGCAATGACCATGCCTACGGCGGGGATGGCAATGACTGGGTGTTCGGCGATGCGGGCAATGACGACTTGTTCGGGGACGCCGGCGACGACAACGCCTATGGAGGCGACGGGGCCGACACGATGCACGGCGGAACCGGCGCCGACCAGCTCTACGGTCAGGCCGGCACCGACTACCTCTACGCGGTGAACAACTCGATTGACTCGGCGGCCGGAGACGGTGCCTACGACTACCTGTCGGGAGGCGATGACCTGGACGCGTTCGGCTACAAGATCGGCGAGGACGCCGCTTCCCAGTAGCTGGAACCGCTGTCAAGCTCGCTGACGGCCACGGCCGCCGCACCTGTGGGCGGCGGCTGTGGCTGCGGGCCTCACGCGACCAAGGCCTTGATGCGACCAAGAGCGGTTAGCAGACGTTGCTGAGGATCGTGGTCGGCGTAGCGATCGGCGAATCGACGAGCGCCCTGAGCCAAACGAGCCCGCTCACGCAGCGCACGCTCCCACTGGGCGGCGACATGCTGCGGATTCTTGCGGTCGGCAGACATGCCGGCCCCCAGTCGAGTGGCGCTGCGGGCCGTGAGGAACTGTTCGAGGTGATTCGGCACGTAGAGGGCCGGTTTTCCCGCCAACAGCAGCGAGGCCGTCGCCCCGTGGCTGCCCGTGAGCACGGCCAGATCGCATTCGCGCCCCACGGCCGCGAGGTCGAGCGGCCGGTTTGTCAGCATGAGGTTGTCGGCCGGGGGCAACGCCCTGCGGGCTGGCTCCGGATCTCCATCGAGGCAGATCAGCGCGCAACTACCACTGCGCTGGATCAGCTCGAGCAGCCGGACGAGTCCGTCAAAGGGCTTGAGATAGCCATACACGCGCGGTCCGTCGCCCGCCGGCCAGACGACCGGATTTCCACCTTGGTTCGGCCAGCAACCCCAGTATTCCGTATTGGCGGGGCGACCCGGATAGTGATCGAGTTCGCGGTAGGTCGCCAGCAGCTGTAGGTCACAGCCAGCGTAGAGTTCGCTTATCCGCACGAGGGGGCGCGCGCGCCAGCGAGTCGCGACGCGATTGGCCGTTGCCAGGATCGCCTCGTCCGTCGCGGAAAGCACGTCCGGATCGTGTGGCAGCCAGTCCCGCAGGGCAGGCAACGGATGACAATTGGGTGGGATCTCGAAGCCGGTGCCCACAACCACTCGGCGCGCCGACTCTCCCCAAGACGCCAGCATGGCCGTGGGGCTGTGGTTGAACACGATCAAATCGGGCTGTACGTAGTCGTAGAGATGCCGCCAAGCGGAGCAGAGCGCCGCGAGCTCGGATTCATCGCCAAAGCCAACGTTTGCGAGCACTTCGGTGAAGTTGAGCGGAGTTTCGACAAAGTTCGTCCGCGAAGCGCGGTGGGGGGCCTGCAAGTACTCGATGTCGAGGCCGCTAAGGGCCGTTGCAGCGCGGCCCAGGCTTTGCATCGCCGCGTAAACGCGATGCCCATCGGCTAATATCGCCTCGGCCAGGGGCTTGAGCACACTGACGTGTCCAAGTCCGACGCCCTGCTCCCAGGTGAACAAGCAGCGCTTCATGGGCCAGCCGGCGACTATTGCCGCCTCCAAGTACTGGGAAGGTTGACGCACGATGGATGCGGGGGAATGCTCCGAGCCCGATCGTAACGCGAGGCGATGCTCCGGTCCTGGGGCAGTTTCGGCTTCGCCGAACGAATGTCGTTCCACCGAGATTCGTCTCGGGAGAACGGGACTCGCGTGTTTCGTTTTGGACTACGTCCAAGATCTCGGACGAAGTGCCCGGCGCGACCCAAAGGCCGTTATGACCGAGCGACTTGGGCCCATCGGAAGCACGACAAACTCGACGTTATAGCGACAGCGAGTCAGCGGATATGGGCGATAGCAACCGCGGCAGCGCGACGAGCCTCGAAACTGACGTCGTGGTCGCCTATGAGTCCGATTCCGGCGTTCACTGCGGCGAGTAGCAAAGCCTCGCATCCAATCACCTGGTCGCGCCTAACACACCAGCAACATGCCGCGCGTCCCGCGAGTCCGGCACTACGTAGTATTGTCCGGTACTCTTGTGGTGCACCAGCGAGAGTGACGACGCACAATGACGAGGGCGCAGGCAGAGCAGGTCAATGGCGTAGTGAACAATGTAATATCTTGAGCATTCCCGAATAGAATTGTAGCGGCGCTAGCCAAGGTGACCGCGGCGAAGCACGCGCCGAGCTTAAACGAGACTGCGGATGCAATCGCCTGTCCAGTGTGGAGAATGGCCACCACGAACAAAGCCATCTGAATTCCACTGCAAGAGAAGTCTGAGCTCGAACCAATGAGACCGGCCAACAAAACGCCCCAGACGAGCGCACCTGCCGCGGATGTCCATGCAACGCATCGTGAAGCGTCCGACGGGCTTGTAGCGCAGACGCCGTCACATAATGAGGGGGGCATTTTTACTTGCGAGGTCGGTCTCACACGTGTGCCGTTTTGAACGAAGTACTGCGTTCCGCGTGCGGCCCTGTCGTCTCCGCGTTCCTGCAGCGCCTTCAGGCAGGCTTAGGTCGCTGCGGTTCGCCCGTCGGATCAACCACGACAGGAGGGACGAAGCGCGCGGGAGAATCCCGTGGGCGTCCCGCGATTCTGCAATGTCACGTAAGTGGACTGTGCGTCGATCGACCGCCCGGCGTAACCGGTTTCCATCGCCGGGATCAGTTCGGCGACCTCATAAGGGTAAGTATGCCCAAGGCCCAGAAGTGGGCCACGAACGCCACTCGCGATCCGACCTCGGGGAGCCTCGGAGTCTTCCATTCCACGGATCTGATGTTGGGTACCACGCCGGCACATGGTCTGGGTCGTCGCGTAGCCGCCACCCGCGAGAGCAGACACGGATTACCACCCTAGATACGACGTCAACAGTTGCCATGTACGCGATGCATTTCCGCGCCTGAGCCGTCCGCGGCCTCAGGACCTACAGCAACTCTCTCTCTCGGGCACCGGAAGCATAGCGTCGCGATCCCGTCCCGGTCAATACGCCGACACCTTTCGGTCACACTTCGAGCGCGACTTGGGATGCGAGTGCTGGCCGCTGGGTGGCAACGAGGCGTTCCTGGTCGCCCCGGCTCTGCCCAGGTAGATAGGTCGCCAACATGACGGTGGGGCGAGGGTGGACACGATCAAGTCGGGTTGAAGGAACTCATACAGATGCCGGCAATAGGAGCAGACCGCCGCGAGGTTCGGATTCATGGCCGAAGCCGACGTTCGCAAGCGTCGGTGTCGTTGAGCGGCGTTTCGACAAAGTTCGTCCGCGACGCGCGGTCGGGTGCCTAAGTGCTCGACGTCGAGGGCACCGGAGGCCGTGACAGCGCGGCCCAGGCTCTACATCGGCGTCGACGCGATGCCCATCGGCCAGTAGGTCCTCGGCCAGCGGCTTGAGGACGCTTACTTACCCGAGACTGACTCCCTGTTCAAAGGTGACCTTCCCAAAGGATTGTGGCCTCGGGGCGAGGGAGGCTCATGCCTGCTTGGGGAGATTCAGCGGAGTCTTTGGGCGCAGTCGGTGGAGGGTGAGTTTCGCTCTGGAATGGTTGGTGGGCAGAAGGCGGCGGTTGCCGCCCCCTGGACCCGGTTAGCCTTTCTCTGATGTTCCGTGTCGTGCGGCAGTATGGGGTGACTCCGCTGGGCGCCCGGCGACCAACACGCCTACCCACCAGGTGCTGAGGTTCGGGCGAAAGACTGCTCGTCGCGTGCCCGCGAGTTCAAGCCTGGTCGTCTTCGAGCGGCGAGTCCGACTCTCTTCCTCACCGACACAAAAAGGACGAGAGCTGCATACTCAGGGCCAAAGACGTCCTCCGCACGTCGCGGGCGTCGTGGAATCTCTTCAACCCTGAGGAATCGTCGATGAGCAAGTTGATCTCTCGTTCAGCGCTTTGGGCCGCCTTGTGCTTGCTGTTGCAGGTTCCCGGACAGGGCGCTGTTGTTCAAGTGCAGGTCAAGATCGAGAACCTGGCGCCTACGGGCAGCATTGCGTTCGCTCCCCTCCGGCTGGGTTTCCATGCTGGTGTTTACGATTCCTTTGACGGTAGCCAAGCCGCCGGCGAGGCCATCATCTCGATCGCGGAGGGAGGGAGCGGGAGCGCATGGTTTCCGGCTTTCGGTGCGGCCGAGCCTGCCGCGACGCTCGGCACCGTCGTCCCTGAACCGGCGGGCCCGTTGTTGCCAGGGGGCATGGCGTCGCAGGTGTTTGCTGTCGACACGGCCGTCAACCGATACCTGACCTTCGGCTCGATGGTCGTGCCGAGCAACGACCATTTCGTGGGCAACGATTCGCCAATGCAGTACGAGTTATTCGACGCCGGCGGGCAACTCAACTTGACCAGCATCGTGCTGACGGGCGGCGCGATCTGGGACGCCGGCTCCGAGGCCACCGATCCACTGCAGGCGGCATTCTTGGAGATCGGGACCAACGCGCTACGGACGCCGCAGAATGGCGTGGTGAGTCTCGACTTCCAGGAGTTGAACGCATTCAACGGGCTCAACACCGCCGCCGGCTACGAGTTCGACAGCCAGCTCTCGGCGGACCTCGAGGTGTACCGGGTTTCTTTTCAAGTGGTCTCGGAACCGGCCACGGCTCTCCTGACAGCGTGGGGAATTCTCGGCGGATTGCTGCTGCGGCGTGGACTGGTGCAAGCGAACCTGCGGCAATAATCTTCGGCACCAGGATTGTCTGTCTTCGCCCGCCGTCCCCTCACGCTCGGGGCGGGCGGTTACGCGTGCTCGCCGCTCCACGTCCGGCGCTGGCTTCGCCTTCGTTGGCAGCTTGGCCGCTCCCACGTCTCAATGGGGCCGAAAACGGCTCCCTTTGCTACGGCTCGCGGACTTGCTCTCCCGAGGTCTCGACGAACTGGATCGTTCCTCGTCGAACGCACGACGAGAGGGTACCGGCCGCGAAAGACCGTCGCGTTGAGTGCGTCGGCTTCTATCGCTCCGAGGACGTGAATAGCGTGGTTCCGCAAACGATTCTCGTGGAAGGGGCGGTGGAGTCGCGCTGAAGCGATGCTTTTCGTCACCCCCATTCGCAACCGTCACGCACCAGCTCAGACTGAGGTCACTCACGCTGGCCCAACTGTTTGAGGATCTCCGCCTCGAGCTGCGCATCCGACAAGTTGGCCGCCACGATCTTGCCAGCCCGATCCAAGAGAAACGTCGAAGGCAGCGAGAAGATGCCGTAACGCTTCGCGAGCTCCGACTGCCAACCGCGGCCATCGCAGTACTCGGGCCAAGGTACACGGTGGTCCACAATGAACCGTTTGGCCTTCTCCACGTCGTCATCCAAGGAGATCCCGATGAATTCCACTCCCTGGTCGTGGACTTTCCCATAGAGTTTTGTCAGCGCTGGCAGGCCTTGTACGCAGGGCCTGCAAGTTGTCGCCCAGAAGTGGACGAGAACCACCTTCCCCCGCAGTTCGGCCAGATCAACCGCCTGACCCTGCAAGCTCTGGAATGCGATCTCGAGCCTCTCGCCGACCGCGGGCCGCTGCAGGGCAGTGGCGAGTTGGTCGATTAGTCCCGTGAGCAGCTCGTGCTGCGGGTGGTTGGCCGCGTAGGCGCGTGCGAGCCGCACGAGCTCCTCGGCGCGAGTACGATTGCCGTCCAGCACGTTCAGTTGCACCAGCATGGCCACCGTATTGAAGTAGTCCTTGACCTCGGCCTGCTTTGCGGCCGACACCAGAGCCAGCTTCGCCTCGAGCGCCTGATTCTGCTCCTCACGACTGCCGAAGCGCAGGAATACCTTGACCTGCTCATCCACTGCGGCCAAACGATCCGCTGCGTGCGGATGTTTGCGGACGTACTCTTGCAGACGAGCGACCTTGTCCAACTCACAGCGACGGACAATGTCGTTGGCGGACTCGGCCGGCTCGCCCGCAGCGACATGCAACTCCATGGACAGGCACCACAGCGCGGCGGCAATCACGGTGCAGCGCGAGAACGCAGAACGAACAGCAAACTCTCGAGGGTCGGGCACGGTAACGCTCCTGACAAGAACGTGATGTAAAGATCGGTCTCTCGAACATGGGCGAACTCTACGGACCCAGCAGCTTCGGCGCGGGAGAACTTTGCAGGCTCCGGGGCGTTCTCTGCCCCCAAAAGAGGAACGACGGCTGGCTCGGAGCAGCTTGAACGCTTGCTCTCCTGATACTGAGCGATGAATGGTCAAACCGCCGAAGCGCCGGTGGCGGCAGACGGATAGGCAAGCCCCCGTTGCTGGAAACCGAGGAGCCGGTCATCACGATCACGCGTGATGTCGGCGCGTCCTGATCACCTACGTGAGCCGGCAGCCTTGGAAAGGCGGACGCCGCGAACGCAAGTCCAATTAGGACGACGCCCACGAGAGAGGCCTCGGATGCGGAGAGCGACAACAACGCCCTTCGACAAAGCCCCACGATGCGGCTAGGTAGCCCTGCAGTCGCGACTAGCCCGCCGTCCGAGACCAGCTTCGAGGCGGCCAGGACCGTCGCCACCAGTTCGCCGGACACGGCCTCGCGCGGCGCGAGCAAGTTCATGCCCGCGAAAACACCAGCGAAACTCGGAACGACCCCTCGACGAATCAACTTCTTCCGCAATGCGGCTCGACCGCGCGCGAGCCGATTGCTCACCGTGCTGACGGGCAGTCCTAGAATCCCCGCGGCCTCACGGTGCTTCCAGCCTTCAACGTCGCAGAGCAAGATGACTGCCCGCTCCGTGGCCGGAAGCTCGTCGAGTGAAACGTCGATCGCCTCACGTAGGCCGGGATCGGAATGGGCGCCCGGCTGCGGGACTTCGACGAGTGTGCGCTCCTGGCTCTGCATGGCATTCCTCCTCGATTGTCTGGCTTGCCGAGCTGCGCGCAGGGCCACTTTGTGGAGCCAGGCCGCCAGGGAACCGCGATTGCGTATCGTCTTCGCTCGTTTGACAAGAATCAGAAACGTGGCCTGGAAAGCGTCTTCGGCGTCGGGTTGGTGAAAAACATGCCTTCGGCACACTCCGAACACCATGGCAGCGTGCCGGCCGACCAAGTGCGCGAGCGCGCTCTGATCGTTCGCCTCGACATAGGCGGTTAGCAGGTCGCTATCGGACGGCGGGGACTTCAAGGGAGTGACGGCCACTGGGCAAACCACATTTGTCCCGGTTGCTCGGACGAGTCCGTGCTATGATAGTGCTTCCGTGGTCGCGAATTCTCCTCGAAAAGTACCTCCGCCTCGCCCTAGGAGGAGCCGGGGCACGTCGAATGGTCCCGCAGGGCCAAGTCCCGCAGCTTGCCCATTCCGGCCGGTCCTGCCGTGGGGCGCGGTAGTCCGCCTGCCCGGCTCCTTCGATTGCAAGTCCTTTTTCAGTAAGGACTTGCCACAGCGGCCTTCTTGTACTCGATCAACAGCCGACTCGATCAATCCAAACGGCTTAGCCACGCGGCCGTTCAGGCACAGCGTTTCGCCCGGATGGTTTTTCGCAGGCCGACTTTCAGCCTTTACCGATCCGGCAGCGCCAATCACCCAAGGTTCTGGAACTCGAAGGCCGTTGCGTGATCCCCAAGCAGCTACGGCATAAACAAGATGCGACTGCCAGTACGGGTAGGCGGATCGCCTGGCGGTTCGGTTCCTCGGTCGGTCTGGCCTCGGCGCCGAGTCCCATATTCGCGAGCACTTCAGGACGAACGGTGGGGGCCTGCCAATACTCGATACTTAAGGTGACCGATGCCCGTCCACGACCGCCTCCGCCAAGGGCCGGAGTACGTTTTGCGCGGCCAGAGGCCAACCTGTGTTCCCTGGTGAATAGGCAACGCTTCCTAGGCCAGCTGACGGTTCCACCTCTTGGACTTACGATGGCTGCAGTACCATGTTGCCGCCCGTGCAGGGCAAGCGCCGCGGGTTCAACTGGCTTCGGCTCCCAGGGCAATTCGGCTCCGCTGAGCGAACCTTGGCCGGCGCGAATCGGTCCCTTGCTCAGCAATTCCCTCTCCACCGACGCTGTGAGATCCCAAGCGTGCAGCCCTACCTACACGGCTCAGAGCCTCCAGAACAAGGGCGTCTGTCGAACCTGAACGACCTGCTCAATCAAGCCTGTCTCCGGGAGCTGGGCCTACGCCGCGGCGAAACCGTGCTGGACGTTGGTTGCGGCCTCGGCCAGTTCACTCGCGCTATGGCGCGTGCCGTCGGGCCGCAGGGGCGCGTCGTTGGTGTCGAAAGAGACCCCAACCAACTGGCAGAAGCATCTCGGCAGGCGCTAGCCACGGGAGAGTCGGACTTGGTCGAATGGCGCGTCGGCGAGGCCCAGCGCCTTCCCTTGAATGCGTCCGAGTTGGGAGCATTCGACGTCGTTCATGCGCGCTTCGTTCTCGAGCACGTTTCAGATCCGGAACAGGTCGTTCGCCAGATGGCTGGGGCAGTTCGGCCTGGCGGCCGAGTCATTCTCGCCGACGACGATCATCAGGTGTTTCGAGCTTGGCCTGAGCCAGCGGGCTTGCCGGAACTGTGGCAAGCATATATGGCTGCCTACCAACACTTGGGGTGCGACCCTTTTATCGGTCGCCGCTTGGTCGAGCTGTTGTCAGAAGCTGGACTCGAGCCGCGTCGCAATCATTGGGTGTTCTTCGGCTCCTGCGCGGGACAACCCGAGTTCCCCGCTTTCGTTCAGAACGCCATCGGCGTGGTGGAGACGGCGCGCGATCTGATCACAGGATCACTTGGCTTCGGCCAGGTGAGGTTCGACGAAGCACTGGCAAACTTTCGGGAATGGGGCGCCCGCAGGGACGCTGCCATCTGGTATGCGCTGTGTTGGGCGGAAGGCGTCCGCAACGATGCTTAGCACAGAGAATGGGGGTCATTGCGACACGCGTGCCGTCAGCGGTGTTCGGCGATTGTGAGCAGGGCCTACGTGGGGAAGTTGACTGGCTGTTACCGCTCAGGGAGGAACTCTACGTCACGCGGGTGGCCGACGGCGGTCTCTGGAGTGTGGCGCCACACGCGCTTCACCAAACCGCCGTGGTGAGTTCAACTGACCTGTGCGACGGCATTATTCATCGTCAGAGGACTCGCTTTTCTCCACCGGCGGCCTCGTGAAGGCGGGTAAACAATTCGCGCGGATCGCCGGCCGGGCCTGCGGATCATGTGCCCCTCGCACGATCTCACCGCAATTCGTGCACTGCCAGAGATCGTAGCGTTCGCCCGGTTCCACCCGGCGCAGCGGCAGCGGCACGCCGCAAGTCGTGCAGTTCATCATTCCCTCTGTCTGCGCTCGTTCCAACTCGGGCCGACTTCAGCCCGCAGGCATGGTAGCGGCAATACACTCGGCGAGGAGGGCCTCGTAGGCGCGTGTCGCGTCGGGCCCAGCGAGCGCTGCCAGCAACGCGTCGACCGCCTCGACGACCGCCGCGAGCCCATGGGCGCTGCCGCGCTCACGGAGTTGGCGGAGGGACCGCCCGAGTCCCGACCAGTCACGGCGGTCGTACAGGGCCGAGATCAGACAGAGTCCGCCGCGGAGCTCTTCCTGGAGCGGCGCAGTAGCCTGGGAGGTGTGTTCGGCCAGCCACTGACACCCGACGCGCATTCGGTCGTCTGGCAAAGGGCTTACATTGCGGACCTGCGCCCGCATCGGGGCGTTGTTGTAGAGCAACTCCAGCGCCTCCCCGACCTCAGGTGCGACGCCAATCAGGATCAACCCAATCCCGCCGAAAGACTCATCGACGACTTCGGCTTGTTGAGAACGCTCCGTGCCAGGCCAGGCGGTAACGCGGACGCTCGCATCGCGGAATCGCCGCCAGCGTCGGCGCTCCGCCGGTCCACGGGGAGAAGCAGCCATAGGAATCACTGCGCTGCGGATCAAAGGGTGCCCCTGGAGCGCGCTACGCACACTCCAAGAAAACCCTAGCCCGGTGCACGGAAAGAACGGATGACTCGCCAAGCGGTTTCCCTGGCGCGGCTGGCTAGGTCCCTAGCTCTGCGGTTCCGAATTGCCCTGGTGGCGCCGAACCTAGCGTGTTAGCCTCGCGTTGCCGTTCCTTCGGCAGCTGCGCCGAGTCGTGCGGAGGTCTTGGGCTAGGACCTTTGCGCACTGCGCGGCTCCCACCCTGACTAGCCTCCCTGCCGATCGCTCCCGTGGCCCACGCTCCCCAGGTCTACGTGCTCGACCCTGATTTGGCGTTTGCGCAGAACGTGGCGCAACTTGCCCAGCAAGCCGGCTTGAGGGCCCAGATCCTTGCCTCGCCGAGAGAACTGCTCGAAGGTTTAGCGCTGACGGGGCCCGCGGTGCTGGTCCTCGAGGCCGTCCTTCCCGAGCTACATGGCCTGGAAGTCTGGAAGCAGCTCCGCGAAAAAAACCTACCCGGCCTATCGGCCGTGTTCGTTTCGAGTCTCGCGGATGTGCCCTTTGCCGTCGCCTCCATCAAACTCGGCGCGAGCGACGTGCTCGTCAAGCCGTGCGCCGGCAGCCGGCTGGTGACGGCGATTCAGCAAGCGTTCCAGGAAGCGGACGCTCGTTTTCGCCAGCAGCAGGCCTCGGCGTCCGCGGTCCGGCATGTGACCGAGCTGACGCCGCAGCAACGGCGGATCGTCGAATTGCTATGCCAAGGGTACTCGACGAAGAAGGTCGCTCGCCAACTCGAACTTTCCGACAAGACGGTCGAGTACCATCGCACGCGGATGTTCCGGAAGCTGGGAGTGACGAACGTCGTCCAGCTCGTGCGGCTGTTGGGGGACGCTCAATCTGCCAAGTCCGAGGGCGAACCCTGATGCTGGGGAGCCGCCAAAAGGATTCTCGCTGAGGGACGGCGGCTCAATTGCTGGGCGGCGGCCCGCGGCGGGAATGGCCGACCGCTGCCGGGCAGGATTCCTTGGTTCGCGATCCTTTGATGCACGACAGGCGAGTTTCCGGTCCCGAGGGAGTCGTCGATCGGGTTCACGGAGCGACCCGGTGCCTGCGTCCTGACGAACGAGGAAGCGGGAGACAAAGCCGGTGGACCTGTCGACCCTGATCAATGCGGTCCTCGACCAGGCGGATCCGAAGTCCGGTCTGCGCTTGCCCTAAAGTTCCCTCGTATCGCCTAGCGCTAGTAGCATCGCGCTCGCCCTACTCGTACAATCGACAGCTGGAACAGCAAGTCTTTCAAGCGTGCTTCGAGGAAAGGACGCGTCCATGTTCCGGCGCCGCGGCTTCACTTTGGTGGAAGTGCTGGTTGCTCTTCTAATCATCTCCATCCTGGTTGCGCTCTTGTTGCCGGCGGTGCAGTCGGCGCGAGAGGCGGCGCGGCGGGCACAGTGCGGCAACAGCCTGAAACAGGTCTGTTTGGCCCTCCATCTCTATGAGCAGCAGTCAGGTTGCCTGCCGCCGGTCATGTCTGGCCCCAGTCGTGCTGGGAACGTGAGAGTGGGCTGGCGGTTCGCATTGCTCCCGTTTCTCGAACAGCAGAACATCTTTGTCGCACAGCATCCGGGCGATTGGTACGAGCAAGCTCAGAACTTGGAGTTGCTGGGGCTGGTCATCCCGCAGTACCAATGTCCCTCGACGCCCGGCTACCCTCGCGTGATGAATGATTGGCGAATCCCGTGGGGAAGGGGCGGCATCACCGTCGTGCCCAAGGTGGGCGCCGCCGATCAAGTCGGTCCGAGCCTCGTGGGCGCGCTCTATCACGGACAGCTTGTCGCCGATTTGGCCGGCGGACTGACGGCCGCTTGGTATGCCGAATCGCTGGCGGCAATCGACCCGAATCGAGGGCCCTCGATGCCGACCGGCCGAGGTGGCCGCTTCGCCGACATCGATGATGGGCTCTCCAATACCCTGCTGGTCGGCGAGCGGTCGGGGCAGCCCGGTTACTACTCAGGAAACGGCGGATTCTCGCCTCGTGAACCGCGGCCAGGCGCATGCACCGTCGATCAGTTGCCAGACGCCGATCCGATTGACGGCATCTGGGTGCTTTCGTCGAGTCCCGTGGTCTCCGAGTTGGCGTTGAATTGGGAGAACTGCAACGGCTTCTATAGCTTCCACGACGGAGTCAATTCCGCATTCTGCGATGGCTCCGTTCACTTCTGGACCGAAGGCATCGATCCGCGAATCGTACATGCCGCCGTAAGCCGTGCCGGCGGAGAGCCCGTGGATGTCGGGGCTTGGCGGTAGGCCAGCGCGAATGGCGGCCTCGTGACGTTGAGACGGGCGACTCGCGGGAACCGGGCAGTCGAGTCGCCGTGGTCCAGCCAATCGAGTTTCAGACTCCTGCGCCTCTTGACGTAGATAGACCGTCAGTCTATCATTCGGGCGTTTGAGCTGCTGACTCGAGATTCCACATGGCTGCTGCGCCGCTCCAAGTTCCCGAGGCCGAGTTGAGCGTATTGCGCTGTCTCTGGGACCAGTCGCCCCGGACGGCACGCGAATTGGCTGAGTTCCTGTACGGCCAGGCGGGCCGCAACGAGATGGGAACGGTTCAAACGCTGTTGCACCGCCTCGAGGCCAAGAAACTCGTGCTTCGCTCCCGGGACAGCGATGCGCACCGCTTTTCCCCCACCATCACGCGGGGCGACTTCGCGGGCCAACAACTGGTGGAGTTGGCCGATAAGCTGACCGAAGGCTCGTTGACCCCGATCTTGACGCACTTCGTGGAACGAGGGCGACTGAGCCCCCAAGACCGAGAGGCGATTCGTCGGCTCCTGGACGAGGGGCCGGCGAGGAGGCGGAAGACGTGAGTGGGCTGCTCGCGATTTGCCTGAGCAACGTGCTGGGCGCCCTGTGCCTGGCGCTCCCGGCTTGCCTGCTGTCGCGATTCAGCCACAATCCGCACCTGACTCGTGGGCTCTGGATCCTGGTGCTTCTCAAGCTCGTAGCGCCGCCGCTGGTGCCGCTCTCTTGGCCGAGGGCCGATGTCCGTGAACCTGTGGTGGCGACCGACCGTACCGAGCAGCTTGCGAGCGTGGAGCTTGCCGAGATCGAGTTCGCTTTCCGGTCCACGCGGCATACGGAAGAATCCCGCGTCGCCCAGCCCGATGCCGGGGATTGGCCGTGGATGGAAGCGGCCTTTGCCCTGTGGGTGCTGGGCGCCCTGGGCATCTCGACGCTGACCCTCGGTCGTGTCTGGCGATTTCGGCGACTGGTGGCGAAGACGGTCCGCGCGCCCGACAAGTGGCAGGTTGAGACGCGCCGGCTTGCCGACGAATTGTCGCTCTCGCGGGCGCCGGAGGTGCGGCTGGTTGACGGCCGAGTTTCGCCGCTCCTTTGGACTTGGGGACGGACTCACCTAATTCTGCTCCCGCGAGGTCTTCTAGCCCAGCTGGATACTGACGGCGTGCGGAGCATCTTGGCGCACGAGCTGGTGCACTTGCGCCGCGGCGATCACTGGCTGCGCCGCCTCGAACTGCTGATTCTGACGCTCTATTGGTGGCTGCCCCTAGCTTGGTGGGCGCGACGCGAGCTCAGGGCGGCCGAGGAGCTGTGCTGTGACGGTGCGGTGGTCGGCCGTTGGCCCGAGCGGGCCTCCGCTTACGCGCATGCATTGTGGCAGGCGATCGACTTTCTCGCCGAGCCGCCGGCTTCGGCGCCTTGCTTGGCAAGCGGTTTTGGTTACGGGGCTTCTCTCC
>JBGAPH010000028.1:0-66758 GCA_044221365.1 Pirellulales bacterium | reverse complement strand
GGAGGTTTCTCATGTTGACTCGCTACGACGTTCCCACGCGGATGGGCCGCGCCACTGGGTTGACGCTTGCCCTGATTGGGATGCTGGTCTTGCCCGTCATGGCGCAGCAAGACGTGCCCGAAGCTACGTCGGTTACGTTTACCGCCAGCGACGCAACCACCGCCAAAGCGTCCGAACATACTAAGGCGGGCTCGGCCAGCGTCGCCTTCACCGGAAACGTCGCGGCGCAGTCCGTCGAGGATCGTGTGGGACGACTGGAACGGATGATGGGCGAAGTCCTCGCCGCCGTGAAGCAACGGCCCGACGCGGCCCAGACAACGAGCGAGGATTCTGCAGGAGCAGCCAATTCCTATTCGAGCACGGAACCGCAGAATGGTCCGCGCTCGCAGCCGCACAGCGCTGCGATCGCTACCTACATGGCCCAGCTTGAAGGGCATGACCTGGAGGTCGCGCTGGGCGATCTGCAGACGCAGTTGGAGGCGCGGCGCGCTGAGCTCAAGCGGCTGGCGAACGAAGTTCGGCGTCTGGAGGCCTTGGTGCAGTTTCTGCGGCCCAGCAGCATGCAAGCGGAAGAGGCCGTGCACCAGTTCCTGAAGTCGAGCGACTCGGAGTCATCAAATGCCTTGCTCCGGCCTTGAGTGCCACACCGGCGGCTAGCAGGACCGCGGGATACGGTTCGGCAGAGGCCGGCAGCGCATCCGATCCGTCATGGCGAAGGGACCCAGCCCTGCAGATAATCTGCGTGCTGGGCCAAGCGGTCGCGCTGCTGGCCTCGCCGAGGCAGCGCCATAACCTGGGTTGCGGCCGACTGCCCTCGCTCGGATCTGCTGGGACGGGCCTGCCGACTTCGGGGGGCTGCCGGTCGCCTTCTGCGGCGTGAGCTAAGGTTGCGGCGGGCGCGTGACGCGTTGGTCCGGCCCCTCGCGTCATCGATTTACCGTCGCATCACAGGATGCCGATTCCTCTTGTTTGTCGGAAACTGTCATGCCGTACGACCTCGGGTTGTTTGCGTTCAGCCGCATTCTCTGCATTGCGGTCCTTATCGTACTCATAGGCTACGCCGTTGACGCCTGTCGGCGACGCCAACATTTACCTCGGCTCGGCAAATCGCGGGGACGCTAGCTTGGTGCTTTGAGACGTGGCGGCCCTGCGCTCGCTACGCGTCTCCAGGTCGCTGGCGGGCGGCGAAGGCATCAAGAACCGCGCGTGCGTAGCACTTCTTGCGGGTTGATCCACCGCGGGCGGGCTGGAGCTCGCCGGCCCGTGCCGCCTGCCTGAGCCTCGTCAGGCTGATCCCCAGGTAGGCGGCCGCTTCCCGCGCGCTCAGCACTGCGGCCGTCGGCCGCGCGGCTTCTACCGTGGCGAGAGCGCCGCGCAGAAAGCGAATCGCGTCGCGCGGCGGACACGAGCCGCACCAAGGGAGCGACTCGCGCGCCAAGTTAAGGAACCCTGCGGCATACAGGGCCCGTCGACAGTCGTTGACGAGAGTTCCCGCTTGAGATTGCAGGACGTCTCGATCCCGTTTCGCTCGCTTCCCCAACGTCTCGAGTTGGGCAATGGTCCGTGTAAGTTGGCCCATCAGCATTGCGCTGGCCCCCGATTTGGCGATGAGGGACGTGGGCGGGGCCCAGCCCTAATAGGTTAGTTTCTGACTGTCGGTTGGCATCGACGGACTCGAACGGGCTATTCGTCCGGACCGGAAAAATCTACGAACCTGAATCCCTCGCCCCCCGTTCGGCCGATAGAAATCCCTAGCGGACCGGGGCGCCGTCGCCGTGGGAAAAAAACCATGGAAGAGCCGGTCCAGGTCTACGTGGTCGACCCGGATCTCGCGTTTGCGGGGATGGCCGTCCAGCTCGCCGAGCGCGTCGGGCTTTCAGCGCGCGTCTTCGACACACCCGCAGGTTTGCTCGCGGAGTTCCGTCCGCAAGGCCCGACCGTTCTCGTGCTCGAGTGCCTGCTGCCGGCCATGCATGGGCTCGAACTCTGGAAGCAAGTGCTGGCGCGGGGCCAAGCCGGTGTTGCGGCCGTCTTCGTGACCAGCGAAGCGGACGTGCCGCTCGCGATCGAGGCGATGAAGCAGGGGGCCAGCGACGTGCTGACGAAACCCTGCAGCGCCAGCAAGTTCACCTCGGCCGTGCAGCGGGCGATGGCAGAGGCCGTCGCGGCCTTGCCGAGACAGCGCGAGTTGCAGACCGTCGCGGCGCTCCTGGCTCAGCTCTCGCCGCGGCAGCGGCAGATCGCGGAACTGCTCATGGCGGGACTCTCGACCAGGGGCGTCGCAGAGCAGCTGGCGCTTGCCGAGAAGACGATCGAGTTTCACCGCACCAACATCTTCAAACAGCTGGGCGTCACCAACCTGGTGCAGCTGATCCAGCTGCTGAGCGTAACTCAGCCCGAGTCCGCGGCGTACGGCTCAGAGCCGTTGTGATCATCGGCCCGCCGGCGCCGGTCCCCATTCGGCGCGGGCCACCGCGGCCACGACTTCGTCGATGAGCCCTTCATACGCGCGTTGCACGTTCGGCTGCGCGAGGGCGTCGAGCAACAGATCCGCGGCGGCGACAACGTCGCGCAGGTCATGCTCGACGGCGCGTTGCCGGAGCCGGCAGACAGCGCGCCCCAGGCCCATCCAGTCGTGCTGGCCGTAGAGCGCCGCCAGCAGATACACGCCGCCGCGCAGATCTTCGCGCAACTCGGCCGGCAGCGTGAGGGAGTGTTGCTTTTCGGCCTCCCATTCACAGCCGAGGCGGAATCGCGCAGCCGGCAGGAGCGCGACGTTGCGCACGACCGCCCGCATCGGCGAGCGATTATAGAGCAGCTCCAAGGCGCTCCCGACGGAGACCTGCGGACCGCGGAGGATCAGGCCGATGCCGCCGAACGACTCGTCGGCGACCTCGGCCTCTTGGGCCCGCTCGGTGCCCGGCCAGGCGACGATCTGGACGCTGGCGTCCCGAAAACGTTTCCAGCGGCGGCGATCGGCGGTGGGCGCGGGTTGACGATTCGCGGGACGTGATGTTCTTGGTTCCGGGGTCATGGCATTCTGCTCCGCCTGATGGTGTGGTTCGCCTGGCCTGAGGGTGGCGTTGCCCCGTACGCCTCCCTGGAAAAACCTAGGTCGTAAGCTGCCATCCTGCCGAAAACCCTGGGCCGAGTATGCCCCGCAGTCAGGCCTGGACGAATTCGCTCGCGGCCGTCAGCTCCGCCGTTGGGGGCATAGCCTCGGCGCCCTCACGACGTAGGACTCGGGACGCACGGCAGGCCGCACCATACTGCGCCGCAACGGTCGCGATCAACTTGTGACGATCGAGCGGCTTGGTGGCGTACTCGTCGCAGCCCGCGGCCAAGCAACGGGTCCGATCGCCGCTCATGGCATGCGCGGTCAAACCGATGATCGGCCCGCGATAGCCGCTCCCCCGCAGCAGGGCCGCCGCCTCGTAGCCATCGAGCACCGGCATCTGCATGTCCATGAGAATGACATGAAACGCAGCATCTCGATCCGCCGCCAGCGCCTGGTCCACGGCGAGCCGGCCGTTCCCCACCACTTCTACTTGGGCTCCCGCCTTCTCGAGCACGAGCTGGATCAGCCGCTGGTTGTCGAGACCGTCTTCCGCGAGCAGGATGCGGCAACCCTCCAAGGCGCCTGGAACTGCGCAGGGAACGTCGGGGCTCTCCCGCGCCTTACGCGAGCGTCCATCCCCCTGCGCAAGTCCCTCGAGCGGCCCCGTGGCGAGTGTCATGCGGAACCGCGATCCGATGCCGGGCGTGGATTCCACGAGTTGGACGTCTCCACCGAGGGCTGCCGCCAAACGTCTGCTGATCGTGAGCCCCAAGCCGGTTCCGCCGAAGTTCCGTGAGGTCGACGCGTCGGCCTGGCTGAACGGCTGAAACAGCCGCTGTTGCTGCGCGGGGGTCATGCCGATCCCCGTGTCGATCACATCGACCTCCAGGAGGGGAGTCTGCTGGGGCAAGGCCCTGCAGAGGATCCTGACGCTGCCCCGCTCGGTGAACTTGACCGCGTTGCCTACCAGGTTGACGAGAATCTGTCGCATCCGCGCCGGATCGGTGTGGATCCGGGCAGGCGCGGGCGTTTCCCAATCGATCTCGATCCGCACGCGCTTGGCGGCGCCTCGCACGCTCATCAAGGTCCGCACCTCCTCGAGAATCGTGGCGGGCGCGCAGTCGACCGGGTCGACCTGCAATTGTCCGGCCTCGATCTTATCGAGGATGTCGTTGATGATCTCCAACAAATGCTCTCCATTGCGCTGAATGGTGCGGATGCAATCGAGCCACCGCGCCGGATCCCGCTGCACGGCCGAGTCCTCGACGAGCAGATCGGCGAAGCCGAGAATTGCCGTCATGGGCGTGCGGATCTCGTGGCTCATGTTGGCCAGGAACTCGCTCTTGAAGCGGCTAGCCTCCTCGGCCCGCGCCCGCTCGGCTTCGAGCTCTTGGTTGCGCAAGCCCAGCTTGATGGCCAGGGTCTCGGCCTTGGTTTGGGCGACGACGTAGTCCGAGTGAGACTGCTTGAGGGCCAGCTCCGTGCGGCGGCGACCGCTGATGTCGAAGCTGATCGACACGAACTTCTCGATGCGTCCCTCGACCCCCACGTAGGGAGCGATGATGCAGTCCACCCAGGAAGCCGTGCCGTCGTTCGCGCAGAGGCAGACGTCGCCGCGCCACGGCTGGCCGCTCGAGATGGTTTTCCAGACCGCTTGCCAGAACTCGGCTGGCTGTTCCCGCGAGCTGATGACGCCCCAGTCACTGCCCGTCAGCTCCTCGCGCGTCTGGCCACTGAGGCGGCAGAAGGCGTCGTTCAAGCTCACGAACCGTCCGTTCGTGTCGAGGATCGCCACGATCGCCTGCGCGTCGAGGGTTTGCCGGAGGAACTCGCATTCGTGCAAGGCCGCTTCGGCAGCTTCCTTCGCTTGACGGATTCGATCTTCAGCGAGCTTGCGCTCCGTAATGTCGCGTCCTTCCCAGACCACCCAGAGGACCGGTTCGCCATCGCATCTCACTGGTTTGAAGCTGAAGTCGAGAGTGCGCTGGTGGCCGTCGGCGGCCATGTGGAGGGATTCAAAGCGGACAAACTGGCCGGCGGTCGCTTGCAGGAGCCCATGCTGCAGCTGCGCAAGGGAGTCCGGCGCGCTCGTCCAGAGCGGCGTCTCGCCAAACGGCCGGCCGACAAACTCTGCGCGGGAGACTCCGGAGAAGCTCAGGACGGCTTGGTTGGCCTCGAGGACGCAGCCGTTGGTGTCGATCAACCCCAGAAACTCGGAACTCTGATCCAGCAGGGCGCGGGCGCGGTACTCGGCGAGCTTGGCGGCGTCCGCATTGTGCCTGGTCTCGATCGGGTTCACCGGTGGGACTGCGGGTCGCATGCCTGGAGACTTTTCCGCGTGAATAGAAAGAGAAAGGCCGGCTGCCCTGCGGCGCGACCGGCCCTTCGCGCTGTCCAAGGGAATTGCTAGGCAGGTGCAATTCCGGTCAGCCGGGGGGCTGCCCTGGAAAACCCTATGTCAAGGTTTTTAATGCGGAGAACAGGCCTGAGTCGTCACGGCAAATCCCCTGCCCGCGGGGGACGGCTGCGCCGTATGCGCGGGACGTCGCGGTTCTGGCGATACCGCGGATGTTCCAGCCAGGGCAACGAATGACAATTGAGAAAGCTAGCCTTGGGGGACTTCTTTTTTTCTTGACGAGATAGATCCTGCACCTTGGGCGGCCGTCATGATGCGACCCTCCCCGTCGGTAGTCCTGCGCGGGCTTGCGCTCTTCGTTGTCGTAGGCGCGTCCAGCCTCGTCGAGGCTTCCGAGAAGCCGGCTGCGCTGCGCGAGTACGGCGCCCAGCGGTTTGGTCTCGGCGTGTGGTCGGCGTCAACGCTCGCCCCCGCGTCCCCGCATCCCGTGTACCGCCGCCGGTTGGGCGAACCCCGCTCATCGCAGTTCCGGTCGTTGACGCAGCCCAATCGCCCCGCGACGATCGCGCTTCTACTGGGGGCGACCTTGGCGGCATTCTGGCACTGGCGGGTACGACCGCCGACCATGAAGCCGCAGCCCGACCAACCAGCAAGCTCACGGCCCGACGGAACGCCGCCCCTCGCCGTCGAGGCTCCACGGGCCTCCGTCTCCAGCGCCCCGAATCCGTCGCAACCCGCGGCGGAACCGTGGGCCTCGCTGCTGGAATCGTTTCCGGGGGTGTCGTATTGCGCAATCGCAGACGACCGTCGGGTCCTGACGAGCTGGCAAGGACCGCTCGAACGGCTGAGCGGGTTTTCCCGAGAGGGGTTTTTGAGCGGCGAGCGGACGCTGACGAGCCTCATCCATCCTGACGACGCGTTGGCCGTCCGTACGGCGATCGACGCCGCGATTGCCAAGAGCCAGCCCTATCAACTTGCCTACCGGATGGTGCGGGCGGACGGTCGCACGCGGCAGGTCTGGGAGCAGGGGCGGGCCGTGTATGCTGCGGCCGACAGCGGCGAGGTCTCGCTGCTCGCAGGGGTGATCCTCGATCTGACGGACCACGACCGGGGCGAGACCGTGTTCCGTCATCAGCTCGAGCAGGCGACCTTCTTCGACCGCTTGACGGGCTTGCCCAAACGGGCCTGCTTCCTCGACCGACTGCAGCAGACGATGCTCCGTTCCCGCAGTTCCCCCGGACGGCGGTTCACGCTCCTGTACCTCGACCTCGATCGCTTTCAGCTGATCAACGCCAGCTTTGGACACGCCCTCGGGGACGCCCTGTTGATCGAGATCGCGCGGCGGCTGCGAATCCGCTTCGGCGGCGAGCCCCTCGCGCGCGATCCCCAGTCCCAAGGCCCTTGCCTCGCGCGGCTCGAAGGGGACGAGTTCGTCGTGCTCCTCGAGGACGTCCCGACGAAGGCGGCCGCCGCCACGTTGGCCGACGAATTGCTGGTGGAATTGTTTCGCCCTTTTTAGCATAGCCGCCACGAAGTGTTCCCCACGGCCAGCATCGGGATCGTCTGCGGCGATCCGCGCTACGTGCGCGCCGAGGACGTGCTCCGCGACGCCGAAACCGCGATGTACGAAGCCAAGCGTGCCGGACGCAGCCGCTGCGCCGTGTTCACTCCTGCGCTCCGCGAACGCCTGCTCCGCCGCATCAAGCTCGAGCACGACCTGTGGAAGGCGATCGCTGCGCAGCAGTTGTCGCTGGTCTACCAGCCGATCGTGAGCCTGTCGACGGGGGCGCTGCATGGAGTCGAGGGGCTGTTGCGCTGGCAGCACCCCGAGCTTGGCCCGATCGGTCCCGCCGAATTCATTCCGCTGGCGGAAGAGTCGCCCCTGATCCTCGACCTGGGTCGGTGGGTGCTGGAAGAAGGCTGTCGCCAACTCGCCGAGTGGACACGCACGCTGGGCGCGGCTGCGCCTCCCTTGCTCAGCCTCAACCTCTCCCGCAAGCAGTTCTCCTGTCCGCGACTGCTGACAAGAGTCCAAGCCGCGGTGGACCGGGCCCAGCTCGATCCGCGGCGGCTACAGCTCGAGGTCACCGAGGATCTCTTGGTCAGCGACGTCGACGCCGCCGTGGAGACGATGCGCCAGCTCAAGGCCTGCGGCTTTCATCTGGCGATCGACGACTTCGGCAAAGGTTATTCTTCGTTCGCTTCGCTTCACCTGTTCCCGGTCGACGCGCTCAAGGTCGACCGCTCGATGATCCAGGGAATCGACCACTCCCAGGACTCGGCCGCGCTCCTCCACGCCCTGGCGGTATTGGCCCACAATCTGGGCATCCACCTGGTTTGTGAAGGGATCGAAGAGCCGGGGCAGGTTCTCGCACTCCAGGAACTCGGCGGTCACTATGGACAGGGTTACTATTTCTCGCCCCCTCTGACCGTGGCAGCGCTCGAGGCCTACCTGGCGGCCCATCCGGCGGCCGACTACAGCGTCGGCGGCGCCGTGGCCTTCGCCAACCGCTGGGAAGATCGCCTCCCCAGCTTTCATGCGCTCGGAAATGAAGCGCGGGCCGAGCCGTCGGCCGCTGATGGTCCCAGATAGGAATCTCGCGCGGAAAGAACACGTGCCGCCTCTAAGCTCGTCTCGCGATGCCGAGCACGGGAAAACGCGTTCGACGTCGACGCCAGCGCATGACAGGTGAGGCCCGCTGAGTCGGCGCGCGCTGCACGCCGGGGGCCGAGGCGGCTCCGGGCCGATCGTCGCGTCAGGACGTCGCCGGGTTTTCGGGGGGAGCGCAGTCGATCTCGGCGGGAACGTCAGCGACCGCGTGACCGCAACCGGCGCCGCTGATCAGCGATCGTGCTTGCTCCCTGACGGACTTCGACCGCGCGCGCTCGGCTTCGAGGCTTTCAAGCTCGCGCTGGCTCCGTGCCAGCACTTCCAACAGGGCGGACAGGGGGGCTTCATGGCTCATGGGGCAATCGTTCGCGCCTCACAGCGCAGAACGCCCTCCTTTCCAACGCACAGGGCGAGCGAAGTCGAAACGAATCCTGGGGCCGTCAACCGCCAGACCTCGTTCTCTGGCTTGCGCGAGGACTCGATCGGTGCGGTCAAGAGACGCTACGTCATCACACGGACCAGCGAGGTTTCTATCGGCTCTCGGTTGGCTGACGCCGAATCCCTGACCCACGCGGCCGATCAACCGGTCTGATCTTCCAATCGAGAAGCGTCGTTTGCTCAAGGGAGCTCGATACTTGGGTGCGGCGAGCGACCCGGCCACACCTGCGGTTGCTCCCGGGCGAGCGAGCCAACAAACGGCCTGAGGGAAACCTCTAGCCGAACGCATCAACTTGAACTTAGCGAGGGACCGCGTGCTGCTCGGCCGATGTCGGTCCTAGGAACAACCCTCGCGCATTCCCAGCTCCGAGCCCGAGTCAGCGACAAGTGCTAACCTTCGGGCAGGCGACCCCAAGTCCTGTCGCGTCAGGTGCCGCGCATGTGTACGAACGAACGCCGTTGGTTGCGCTATCCGCCGCTCGAGCGCGCAGCGACTCAGCTCCGCGACGCACGCTTCACGTACGCCGCCACAATCGTCGACGAATCGTTGGGGGGATTGCGCGTGACGTGTCCCGACGCGCCCCCTTGGGCGAGTGGCGATCTTGTGAACGTCCTCTATTGGGGGCGCTGGGAACCCGCCGTCGTGCGCTGGACGGAGTGGCGCGATGACCAGGAAGTTTTTGGCCTCGAGTGGCGGCAGCCACCGGCCTGCGCGTGCGCAGAGTACATTTCCAGTCAGGCGTCGAATCCTGAAGCCTCGCGGCAAGCCGCGGGCGACTGATCGTTCGGCCCAGGACCAGGCAACCTGCGGCTTGCAGCCGCCCTGCACGCCCGCCGTCTTGGGCAGCGCACGGGCGTGGGGCGTCATGCTCGAGCAGTCCGTCGCGAAACCAAGTGCGCCGCTTTCCTGAAAGCGAATACCACTCACGGTCGCATCGTTGCCCTGGAGTCCCGCGACGAAAAAGAATCGACCTCGGGCCGCAAGCCGAATTCGCTCAGCGCGCGACGAGACGCCCGCTCTTCAGAAGGATTTTCCCTAGGAAGCCTCCGTCAGCCGCGTTTTGGGATAAGGTTCTCTGCGGCCGCAAGGGCCCGCGCCGGTCGGGCGACCGGTGGGCAGAAATGTTGTTCGCTCGCGTGCCCCAGGGCCCGGCTCGCCGGGCCCTGGGCATGCACTTTCAGAATGTAGGGGCATAGCATGCGGCAGTCGCCGGCGGCGCCCACGCACGCGCCGTACGATCCAACCATCGACCTGAAACTCGTCCAGCCCTTCGTGGAGCAGACCTGCTATGTGTTCGAACGGCTGCTCGCCTGGCAGCTCGAGCCGAGCCGGTCCTACGTCAAGAGCTCGTCGCCGCCCACCTTCGACATTTCGGGAATCGTGCGGTTCGCCGGACGCGTGCGAGGGGCGGTGGTGCTCAGTCTACCCCGAGCAACCGCCTGCCGAGCCACGTCGTTGCTGCTCGAACGCCCCAGCCGCTACCTGAATGACGACGTAGCCGATGCGGTTCGTGAGCTCACAAACACTGTGACTGGGCGCGCCGCAGGATTCCTCACGCGCGAGGGAGTGCGGTTCAGTTTGCCGGTGGCCCTTGTCGGCCGCACGAGGCCGCTCGAGTGGCCTGCGGATCTGGCGCCCGTGGTGATCGAGTTGCACTCGGCCGCCGACAGCCTGGCCCTCGAGATCGGTCTCGAGGCCGAATCCCTCGCGGCGTTTCCTTCGCCCGGCCGCCATCCAGGCGCGGCGGTCCTCTTCTAGACAGTCTTGGGGAAGGGAACGCTCATGCCTGCCGCTCTTGTCGTCGATGACTCGACCCTCGTCCGCACCAAAGCAGCGCATGCCTTGCGGGACGCCGGCTTCGAAATCACCGAGGCCAAGGACGGCGCCGAGGCCTACGCGAGGTATCTCGAACGATCGTTCGACCTGATCCTCACCGACATCCTGATGCCGATCTGCGACGGCTTGGAGCTGCTGCGCCGCATCCGCCACCTCAACACCCGCATTCCGGTGATTGTGCTGAGCTCGGCCTCGGACCGGCAGATCGTCGAACAAGCACGCAAGCTGGGAGCGAATGGCTACCTGCTCAAGCCGTTCGACGCCGAGGTGCTGCTCACGAAAGTTTGGACGGTGATCCAGCTTGAAGCGGTAAGACAGTAACAAGTCGATCAGATGCTGGACAGCAAACGCACGATAAGGTCGCTGCATAGAGATGCTCGTCCCCGCGGCCAACGGGGGCAGATCCTTCTGCCGCTCCGTGAGCCACAGGAAACGGGGCGGGCCGCCCCGAATGCCGTTCAAGTGGCGGCCCAGCCCCGGTCTCGCTGACTCCAGATTACCAATCGATCCCGCGCAGTGCCACCGCGAACCACCGCAGTGCCTAGCAGTATCCCTGGCATGGGCTCGCGCCCTCCAAGAGACACTCGCAAGTCAGCTTTTTGCGTCGAGGCTCTTCGTGCCTGCTAACTCACAAGGGCCTTCCATGACCGCAAG
Organism: Pirellulales bacterium; assembly: GCA_044221365.1. Lineage (GTDB taxonomy): Bacteria > Planctomycetota > Planctomycetia > Pirellulales > JBGAPH01 > JBGAPH01. Next base: position 55,804 of record JBGAPH010000028.1, on the reverse strand, counting down.
CGAACGACGTTGGCTGCGTTTTCCCAATCGGGAGGAGACGGCGATTCAGCTGCGCGCCGCCGGCCTCACCTACGAGGGCGTCATTGTCGACGAATCACTGGGCGGCCTCAAAGTCGCCTGCCCCGTGCCGCCGCCGTGGAGCGCGGGCGAATCGATCGAGGTGTTGTTCTGGGGACGTTGGGAACCGGCCACCGTGCGCTGGTCGAACTGGCGTGAAAGCCGCACCGAGCTCGGGCTTGCATGGTGCAGCGTGCCGACCCGGCACTGCGAACGGCGCCCGAGGCTCCCTGCCGATGGGCCGCGAACCTAGAAGCAGGGCGCGCATTCGTAGACGGCGCGCAGCATCAGAGGCAGTGCTCATGATCCGGAAACGAGTAGACCGGTCGGAACAGCGACGTGACTGTTCCGGCCAACCTTCGGAACGCCCTGCAAGGGGGGCAGCCAAACTCCCGGCTGGCGTCCGTTGTTCAGGATTCCGAAAGAAGTCTAGCTCAAACTGCAGCGGTGCAACTTGACATTGGCGAGGGTGAAGAGAAAGGCCGGTCGCGCTGAGCGCGACCGGCCTCTCTGCCGTCCCAAGGGATTTGCGCGGCGCCGGCAAATCCGGGTCAGCCGGGGGCTGCCCCTGTTCCAACGTAAGTCACGACTTGGGCCGGCGAGACCCCTTCGAGTGCATTCCAGGGAATAACTCCGCAACAAACCCGTGTATTTGCAACAAACGGACTCTTCATCGCGAATACGGTTGCCGCATGATCCCCGGGAACGACGGGAATGCTCCTGGAGAGCTACGGCGCGTCGTCTGTCTGGCAGCGGTAGGCGATGCCTCAGTCTGACAACCGCCTAGGCCCGAGGGGGAACCCTGACATTGGCCTCTGGGCGCTGGCTCTTTCCCTGGTGTTGGGCAGCCGCTGCGGCCATGAGATAGGGTTCGTTTGCGGCGTCTCTGGCGCCGCAATCCCGGTCGGGCGGCCGGTGGGCAGGACTTCTTCGTTGCCAATCGCGTGCTTGCTACGGGCCGGTTCTTCCCGGCCCCGCCGATTAGTCAGCGCCTTTCGCCACGAGCCCGAGGGTCACACTCATGGGGCGGTTACCGGGAGTGGTTCCGCGCGCAGCGCCCGCTGCCTCCGAGCTGCACGTGCCGTTGGTCGAGCAGGCAGTCTACGTGTTCGAGCGGATGTTTCAATGGCGTCTCGAGCCGAGTCCGCCGTACGTCAAGCAGTCCGCGCCTCCGACCTTTGACGTCTCGGCGACCACGCGACTGAGCGGGCAGGTGCGAGGCGTCGTGGCGCTGAGCCTGCCGCGCGGCACGGCCTGCCGTGCGACCTCGCTGCTGCTCGAGCGCCCCTGTAGCTATCTGAATGACGACGTGGCCGACGCCGTGCGCGAACTCACGAACACGATCGTCGGCCGCGCGGCTGGGAGCTTCGCCTGCGGCCAGGCGCGCTTCAGCCTGCCGGCGGCCATCGTGGGCCGGACGCGTCCGCTCGAATGGCCCCGCGGCTTCACGCCTCTCGTGATTGAGCTGCATTCGGCCGCGGAATCGGTGGCGCTCGAATGTGGGCTCGCCGGTGAATTCCACGACGCGCTAGGAGCGCCCCTGGCCGCGAGCTCCGTGCTGTTCTGAATCAAGTTTGTCTCGGGAGGAAGCTGTCCATGCTGAGCGCACTGGTTGTCGACGACTCGAGCCTGATCCGCACCCAGGTGACACACGCCCTGCGGATGGGCGGATTCGAAGTCGAGGAGGCGAAGGACGGCGCCGAGGCGTACGCCCGCTTCCTCGAACGCCCGTTCGAGCTGGTGATCACCGACATCCTGATGCCTGTTTCGTGCGGCCTCGAACTCCTGCGGAGCATCCGCTCCTTGAACGCCCAGATTCCCGTGATCGTGCTCACCTCGGCGTCGGATCGGCAGATCGTCGAAGAGGCGCGCGGCCTGGGGGCCAACGGCTACTTGCTCAAGCCCTTCGAGCCGGCCGTCCTGCTGACGAAGATCGAGTCGGTGCTCACGTCGGAACAATGCTGCCCCTAGCAACGGCTCGAATGCGGACGGAGCCCTGTGGTTTAATGGAGCTCGAGCGCCCCAAGGGCAACTCTTGAGCCCGTGCGCGGTTCCGCACAGCGCCCGCCGGCAACGGTCCCGCTTCCCCAGGGATGTCTCCTGCGCCGCAGCCTCTCGACTTAGGGCCGCGCGCCCCAATCGATCACGCATGCATATGGAACGCACGCGAACCGACACGTTGCTCGCCGCAACCTAGGATTTGGCATTGCCTGCCTAGATCGAGCTTGCCGGTTCCTTCCCTCCAGCGGCGCTTGCCGAGAACACGATGTCCAAGCCCCTCGTCGCCTGTGGCATCGATACGGGAATTCTGCTCGAGGCCGGCACCAACGAACTCGAAATCTTGGTGTTGCGGGCCGGTGACTCCTTGTTCGGAGTCAACGTGGCCAAGGTCCGGGAAGTGCTCAAGATCGACCGGCCCACCCGGTTGCCGCGGTCGCACCCCACCGTCGAAGGCGCAGTGCAGATTCGCGGCCAGTTGGTGGAGCTCGTCAATCTGGTGCAGTTCCTGTTCGGCGGCGGCGAGATCAGCCGTCCCCGGCCGACCGACAAGATGGTCGTCATGGAGTTCAACCAGGAGCTGATCGCCTTCCGCGTGCACGACGTCGAGCAGATCCTCCGCACGTCCTGGAATACGGTGCGGCCCATGCCGCAAATCCGCGGCCATCGAGCCCCCGTCACCAGCATCGTGCCGCGCGGCGGCCAGTTGATTCAGTTGCTCGACTTCGAGTCGATCGGCGCCGATGTCGGCATGTCGCGTCACGCCGCCCCCAGCAGCCGAGACGTGCCGGTCGCCAGCCGAGCCGATTTGCCGATCGTGTTCGCCGAAGACTCACCGCTGGTGAGCGAGATGCTGCGCGACACGCTACGGCAGGCCGGCTACCGCGACATCACGGGGTTTACGGATGGCCGGGCGGCTTGGGACCACTTGCAGCGACTCGCGGCCGCCGGCCCGCCTGAGGAATTGTGCCGGCGCGTCGGCGCGCTCGTCAGCGACGTCGAAATGCCGGGCATGGATGGGCTCGCGCTGACGCGTCGCATTCGCGAGAGCCCGCAACTCGCCGCGCTGCCGGTGATCCTGTTCTCCTCGATCGTCTCGCACGACAACGCCAAGAAGGGACAGCAAGTGGGGGCCGACGCCCAGATCGCCAAGCCCCGCTATACCGAAATGGCCGCCACGCTCGAACGGGTGCTGGCGGAACGCTTTCCGCTCGTGTCTGCCGGATAGCGTCCCAAAGAGGCGAACCGCTTGGCATAGCCACTGCGCTGGGGCCTGAACACCGCGACGCGCTAGCCGATTAGGCTGGGTCGCTCTCGGCCTCGTCGGAGCCGCGGCGTGGTCTTGCTGAGGGAGGATCGAACACCTCCTCGCCCGGCGGCAGCGAAGGCAGTCCCAGCGCAAGCGGAGCAGGCCCAATCTCCAGCATCGCTTCCGCACAGATGGGACATCTCGCCTGCTTCACCTGCACGGGCCGGCAGAGGCTGGCCGGTCCCACGCAAAAACTCGCCCCGGCGTTCGTCTCGAGATCCCCGACGGCCCAGAATTCGGGCAACGAATCGCCGTGGTGCGACTGGCGCATAATGACCATCCGCCGCAACGTGATAATGCGGCGGGACTCCGCACAGGCAGTCTCGATCAACGGCAACGATCCGATAGTGGCCCATCGAACGCTGGCCTCTTCAACGTAGCGAAAGCACTCCTCTACCATAAGTAATAACGCTCGAACCTAACACGATTTTTGGACGCGTTAGGGGGAACCCTGGCCGAAGGGCTCTTTTGGTGAGTGGCCCCTGATCGGATGGCAGCCGCGGACCAGAACGGTCAATGCCGAACCAGTCGGTACCCCGCTAAAGGCATCGAGCCGCTCAATGTACGATCACTCACGGCACACTGAAGCATTCAACGCATACCTCGTCGTTGATGAGGGGCTGACTCTCGATTCCTCATGGCCAAGCTGGCGGAGAATGGCGTCATATGCCGCGACAGCCTGACCAAATCCCCCGGGTTGCCTAGTGGGGAACTCGCCGCGCGTGAGTTGGTAGAGGCTTGGCGTGTCGACGTTATTCGTTGGTCACCTGACCGGAGGCGTCTTGCGAGCGCTAGTCAGGCGCCGACCCTGTCACCCCCATCCGAGAGAAGCCCACAAGAACGACTCTAGTTCGCCGTGAGACAGTTGGTGACCGTGCTGCTGTCGACGCTACTCTTCCTGCGTGGAAAGCCCGCGAGCGCATTGGGTTCGACTGCGAGGAGAAACATGCGCAGCTGCCCTACGCCCCTGATCGGGACGCTGCCCCGGCCAACGCGCGGGGAACCGGCTGGCTCGCCTGCGTTGAACTGGAAAATCGGCCATGGGCGCTTGCCTCCGCGACCGAGCACTCGCTCTTGCGAAAGGGCCAGATTGAGGACCGCCGGCGGAGTAGCGCGAGTTCGCGACCACCACTGCGGAGCCTCACGCCAGCAGGTGGCCGTGAGTGAGTACCGGCGCACGGCTGCGCCGCCGGCGTCCTTTCCGTCGCCGACACTTCCAGTGCTCGGGTGTTTCTAGCGCTGCCGCGCTGGCGGTGGTCTGCGCGACGGCGAAGGGGCCCGTGCCCCATCTCAGCGGGAACCGGATTCTTAGATTCGTTCATCGAGCCGTCGCGAACTCCCTAGTCCCGGACCTAGAACTCAACCCACGCCTCGCGACGCGACGTCGAGAGTGGAGGACCCTGCCTTGCCCAACTTACTACGGCAATCCGATTCGGCGGCGGTTGACGAAAGCAGCGCCTTGCTGATCACCGCCGAGGAATTCGCCAGAATGCTAGGAGTTTCGCCGCGCACGGTGTGGAGGCTCTTGAGCGCTGGCAAACTGCCTGCGCCGGTCCGCTTGGGCGGCAGCACTCGCTGGAGTCGGACTGCTGCGCTAAAGTGGATCACTGACGGTTGCCCAATACCAGACGCACGCTCCTCGCATTAGAGGCAATGAACCAATGGCATCGGTCTTCAAACTCGGCCGCAACAAGCGGAAGCGCAATGCCCCCTGGTATTTCGAGTTCCAGGACGAGCACGGCAAGAAACGGATGCGAAAGGGATTCACCGACAAGGGGTTGACCGAACAACTGGCAGTCAAGCTGGAGACTGAGGCTCGCCTACGTCGAGCCGGCTTCATCGATCCAAAGCAGGTCGAACTGGCAGAAGGGATGGAATCCAGCGTCGCCAAGCACGTGGATGACTTCGAGCGCAGCCTGGTGAATCGTAAGAACACGACGAAGCACGTCCAGCTCACGTTGTCTCGTGTGCGACGTATCGTGGCCGGTTGCCACTTCGGAAAACTCCGCGACCTGAGCGCCGAACGCGTCGAGTCATTTCTAATCGGCCTCCGCGACAAGGAGAAGTTCGGACACCGCACGTACAACCACTATTTGCAGGCGTTCGAGGGGTTCTGCAATTGGCTCGTGAAGAAGAGGCGATTGGCAGCCAATCCGGTCGTGGGCATCGAGCGGCTGAATGCTGCCATCGACACTCGCCATCAGCGTCGAGCACTCTCGGTCGATGAATTCCGGAAACTCATCCTGGCCGCTGAATCCAGCGACAAAACGATCCAGTGTTTTTCTGGGAAGGAACGGGCCAAGATCTACCTGCTTTCCTACCTGACCGGCCTACGGCGTGGTGAAATCGGGAGCCTGACGCCACGTAGCTTTCAGTTGGAAGGCAATCCACCCACCGTGACGATCGAGGCCACGATCTCCAAACACCGGCGGAAGGACGTGCTGCCGCTGCATCCAGAATTGATCCGCCTGCTGCGTGTTTGGCTCGATGGGTTTGGCCCTGACGAGCAGCTGTTTCCAAAGCTGGCCCGGCGCCGCACCTGGCTGATGGTCAAGAAGGACTTGGAGCGGGCGGGCGTCCCCTACCAGACCAAGGAGGGCATCGCCGACTTTCACGCGGCCGGTCGGCACACCCACATTACGGAGTTGCTCCGCAACGGCGCGTCGCTCCCGGAGGCCAAGCAACTCGCCCGGCATGCCGACATTAATATGACGATGCGGTACACCCACATTGGCATCGAGGATCAGGCCCGGGCACTCCGTGGGCTGCCGGTCCCTTGTCAGGACATTGTCAGGAATCCAGCGGTCTTCGATTGTCCGGAGGCGTCGCCGACTGTCGCCGATCGGCACGGGACGGCGTATGAACCAGCACGCGTAAGCAACTGCCCAACAGCACCTTGTGACACCGATCGACAAAAAAAGGCACCGCCTGACAAGGACGGTGCCGAATGGAGGCGGCGGGAATCGAACCCGCGTCCCGCGACATTTCCACATCGACTTCTACGTGCGTAGTCGGCCTATTTCTGCGTATCGCTCGGCCTCCCCAGCCGACAGGGTCGGGGCCGAGTCAGACAGGAACTTGTTTAGCCTCGAACGTACCCGTCGATGACTCGAGGCGATTCGGAATTAGGTGGCCAACTTTTGAACCTCTCCGACGAAGGTTCGCAGTCGGGGATGCCGTTTAGTTAGGCAGCCAAAGCAAACGAGTCTTCAGCAATTGAAGATTTTGGTCAGCTTTTAACGTGGCCAACTGACCAACCACGGCACGCCGCCCACGCTTCACACTGCCCGGTCGATACCATTTCGCCCCCGCGAGCTAGAAGGAGCCCAGCCAAGATCGGCAGGGCTGGTTCGGCAACGTGAATTATAGGAGCCCGGCCGGCGGCGGGAAGCCGAGCGCGACTATGCCGCCGTGGGAGGGCGCCTCGCTCCTGATGCGTCGGGTTGGAAAGCGGCGGCCGAGCCGGGCGATCTACTCACGCAAGCGGCGCGACCTATCGCGCGCCGTAACCTAATTGGCAGAAGCGATTTGCGTACTAGAACCCCATCGTGCTCCCCCTGATCCCGCCTGCCCCGGCGCCCACCTCCGGCCCTGCAACCACCGGCATGCTAGATAGTTGTAGCGATCGGCCGCACCCCGGGGCCCCTGCCGAGGGGCCGTTCGCTGCTTGGGCCCGCCGCACCGCCTGCCTCCCGTTCCCACCGTAGGTCGCCATGATCGTCATCGTCGGTTGCATCGTCGTCATCGGCAGCGTGCTGGCCGGGTTCACCTGGGCCGGCGGCCATATCGGCGCGCTCATCCACCCTTCGGAAGTCGTGACGATCGGCGGCGCTGCTTTGGGCGCGCTGATCATCATGTCGTCGAAGAAGATCCTCGTCGATCTGACCAAGGGGGTGCTGCAGTGCCTGAAGGGGACCCCTTACAACAAAGGGGCCTATAAGGAGCTGTTCAAGCTCCTCTACGATCTGCTGAAAACGGCGCGGCGCGACGGCCTGATGTCGCTCGAGTCGCACGTTTCGAATCCGCACGACAGCGCGATCTTCAGCAAATATCCGGGCCTTGCACACAACCACCACGTCACCGAGTTCCTTTGCGGCGCGCTTTCGCCGATCATCGAAGGCTCGGCCAAACCCGACCAGTTGGCCGGCCTGCTCGACACCGAAATGAAGGTGCTCGAAGACGAGCACCATGCTCCGCTGCTCGCGCTCTCGAAGACGGCCGACGGCTTGCCCGGGTTCGGCATCGTGGCCGCGGTGCTCGGCATCGTGATCACGATGGGCGCCATCGACGGCCCCGTGCATGAAATCGGACACAAGGTGGGCGCCGCGCTCGTGGGCACCTTCCTCGGCATTCTCGCATCTTACGGGTTCTTCGGTCCGCTGGCGGGCCGCATGGAGCTGCTCGGGCACGCCGAGATGGCGTTCTTCCGCACCATGGCGTCGGCCATCCTGGGCTTCGCCAACGACCTGGCGCCCAAGATCGCCATCGAACAGGCCCGCCGCGGCGTGAGCAGCGAGTTCCGCCCCACCCGCGCCGAGCTCGACGAGATGTTCAAGGAAGTCGACGCGCTGTAACGCGGTTGGCCTAAACCCACCCCTCAACGGATCACGCTCGGAAGGCGGCGCGCAACATGGCAGGCGGCGGCGGTGCATGGAAAGTGGCCTACGCGGACTTCGTGACCGCGATGATGGCCTTCTTCCTCGTGATGTGGATCGTTGCGCAGAACAAGCCGATCAAGGAGGCGGTGGCGCAGTACTTCAACGATCCCTTCGGCGTGTCGAGCAAGTCGGCCGGCACTGGCCCCAACATCCCCGTCTCGAAGGGCCCTGGCACGCCCGGCGGCGGCGGCGTGCAGAAGGGCATGCGCAATCCCGGGCCGAAGTTCCCTTCTCCGAGCGCCGCGATGGCGCTGCACGACAGCGGGAAGGGGCCGGGCGCGCTCAAGCCGGGGCTGGTCGTCGTGCACGGCGGCGATAAGCCTTCGGTCGGCACCGCCGTGCAGTTTCCCGAGCACTCGGCCGTGCTCGATGAGGTCGGCAAGCGGCGGCTCGACGAAATCGTCCCCCTGATGATGGGCAAGCCCTACAAGGTGGAGATCCGCGGCCACTCCACGCGTCGGCCGCAAAACCCTGACGGCGAGCAACAAAGCGTGTGGCAGCTCTCCTATGCCCGCTGCGACGCCGTGCGGAGCCACCTCGAGTCGCGGGGGGTGTTGCCCGAGCGGTTCCGGCTGAGCCAGGCCGGGCCCTATGAGCCCGCCTCGCCGCGCGTGGGCGACGACTGGCGCACCCAGGGCTCGCGCGTCGAGGTGTTCATGCTCGACGAGATCGTCGAAAGCCTGGCCCCTTCGCACCAACGCACCCCCAAGCCGGGCCCGCCGCCGCAAGCTCACGGCAAGTCGCCGCGCGATGAGCACGCGGGCGACGCGCATCAGGCGCCTGAAAAAGAGCCTGGCGCGGAACATCAGGCCGACGCTCACGCAGGCACGGCCGCTCCGCACGGCTCAGCGGATCACGAGGAATCGCACGCCGCTGAGCGGCACTCTGCGCCTGGCCAAGAGCCGCAAGACGCGCACGACGCTCCGCCGCATGAGCCCGCAGCCAGCCCGCACGAGCCGGCCTTCGGACACTAGGCCGGCCGCCGTTGGCCTTGCACGAAGGTCTTGAGCTCGCCGCGCGCGTCGTCCCAATCTCCCTCGCGCGCTTGTTGAATCAGGGCTTGGAGGGCTGCGGCCGTTTCGGGGGCGAGTTTGCCCGAGCTCTCGAGCTTGCGGATTCGTTTCGCACAGTCTTCGACCATGGTCGGGTTCTTGGCCGTAATCGCAGTCCACAGGGCGTCGGCAGTGGTCCAGCTCGCTTCGTCGCTGCCTAGTTGGGGCGTGTCGGCGCAGCCGCCGGCGAACAAGCCGGCCAATACGGCCAACCCCAGCAGCCAACACTTACTCCGATTCACAGTTCGAATCTCCCAACGGTCCAGTGACATCTTGGTTCGGAATCAGAATCCAGCCTGGGCGGTTGATTCGCCGCCGTCGCGGGTCGAGAGCCCGACCCATACGAATGGGTCGATGGCCTCCGGCACGAAGTGCACCGCGCCGTCGCCGAAGAGCGTGTTCGCGCCGTTCGGGTGTTCGGCGTACATCTCGTCGGTGTGGCCAAACGGGTTGTTCGGGGCGTGGATCACCACCTGCGGACGATCGTGGGTATCGGGCCCGCTGTGCGCGGCCACCAGCGCCCCCCCGCTGTTGCAGGCCGAGGGGAACGGCGCCTTGGGGCAGGTGACCGCAAACGGAACGACGCCTACCCAAGTCTTGTCGCTGAGCACGGAACTGTGCTCGCCCACGAACACGGTTTGCGAGAGCCCGTCTTCGATGTCGGCCATCCGCAGGCGAGCGTTGCGATAGAAGGGGCCGTCGATCGTTGCCTCGAACTTCTGGCCGCCGGCGGTGACGTCCTCGGGGCTGCGGAAATCTTCGTACGCAGTCTCCCGGCCCCACGGCTGGTGGATGCCCGCGTTGGTTACGTAGTGGGCGTGGGCAAAAAAGGGCGCCGGGCTGAAGGGCGAAGGGGAGAGCGACGGGTCCCAGGCGTCTCCCACACCTTTGGCCAAGTCGAAGCCGCTGCTGCCGCCCGTTGCCGACGGACAGAGGAAGACGGTGAGCCGCGTCTTGGCAGCCGCAGCGTTTTCGCTGGCCCAACACGGTTTGCGAAAGTCGAAGGCTGCAGCGAGACCGCCCTGCTCCAACTGGGGGAGCAACAGGGCCCCCCAAGCGAAGCCCGAAGGCCCGTTGCCGTTGCCATCGGGGTACGAGATCCCCGCCGCCGAGCCGGTGGCCTTCGGGTTGCCGACATAGGCGGGCGGAAGCACTCCCAGCGCGTCGCAGTAGAGGTGGATGGCCAACCCCTGCTGCTTGAGGTGATTGGTGCATTGGGTCCGCCGAGCCGCCTCGCGGGCCGACTGCACGGCCGGGAGCAGCAGGGCGATGAGCATGCCAATGATCGCGATGACCACGAGTAGTTCGACCAACGTGAAACCCCACTTACGCTTACGCGACAACACCGCGATCCCTCCAAACCGACAGGTCGAACAACAGAAACCGCCGACAGCGTTATGCTAACGAAACTGTTTGTCGTGTCAACTAGCGTTTTTTGATCGACCAAAAATGGCAGTCGTGAGCAGAATTTCGCGGCCGCTCGGTAGACTCAAGAATATGGAGACCCCGAGCTCAGCGATTGGCCGCAATAAGTTGGCGGGGCTGCTCTTCGGTACCGCCGTCGGCGACGCGATCGGGCTCCCCTTCGAGGGGCTTTCGCCGCGGCGCGTCGCCCGACGGCTGCGGGGCCGCGCGCTCGATCACCGGCTGTTGCTCGGACGCGGCATGACGAGTGACGACACCGAGCACGCATGCCTGGTAGCCCAGTCGCTGTTGGAATGCCCCGCCGACCCCGCGGCCTTCCAGCGAGCGCTGGCCCGGCGGCTGCGCTGGTGGCTGGCCGGCGTTCCGGCCGGGGTGGGCCTGGCAACATTGCGGGCTACCGCGCGGCTGTGGCTCGGCTGGTCGCCGGAGCGCAGCGGCGTGGCGTCGGCCGGCAACGGCCCGGCGATGCGGGCGCCGCTCTTGGGAGCGTGTCTGCAGGATCGCCAGATGTTGGCCGAGTTCGTGCAAGCGTCGACTCGCCTGACGCACACCGATCCGCGCGCCGAGCAAGGGGCGCTGGTGGTGGCGATCGCCGCACGCCGAGCCGTTTCAACGCCCGCGGGAGCGCCGATCAACCGCGGCGAGGCGCTCGACGAAGTACGCAGCGCCGCGACGAATGCGCAACTCGCGGCAGCACTCGCCCTGGCTGCAAATGCGCTCGAGCGCGGCGATCCTGCGGCTCGCCTGGTCGCTGATCTGGGGTCCCGGCGCGGGGTGTCGGGCTACGTCGTTCACACCGTTCCGGTGGCGCTCTATCTCTGGCTGGCTCACGCAGGAGATCTGCGCGAGGCAGTGAGCGAGGCCGTGCGGCTCGGCGGCGACACCGACACCGTGGCCGCCCTCGTCGGCGCCCTCTGCGGCGCCACCCACGGTGAACCAGCGATACCAGCGGATTGGCTGGCGGGCCTCTGGGAATGGCCCCGCACTCCGAACTGGATGCTCGAACTCGCGGACCGCCTGAGCCGCCAATTTCAGGCGGGTTCCCCTGGCGGTGGAGGTCCGGCGCCGCTCTTTTGGCCCGGTCTGCTGCCGCGCAACGCGCTCTTCGCTGCGGTGGTCTTGGCGCACGGGTTCCGGCGGCTCTTGCCCCCTTAGGTCTTGGCTCAACTGCCGGGAAACTGCACGCCGATCGAGTCGATCACCAGTTGGACGCCCTCGATGCAGGTGAGGCAAGACAGCGCCAAACGCTTGGCGTAGCGCGTGGGAACGGCGCCGCGCACTTCGAGCGTGCCGTTGGCGAACTGACACTCGAGGGCGTGAAGCGGCAGGCAGGGGCTGGCGTCGAGTTGGCGTTTCGCGCGGAAGAGGATCTCGCTCGACGTCGCCTCCGGGGGTACGGACGACTGACAGTCCAGGTTCGGAATCAAGACGGCGCCCTCCGAATGCGGTGAAGCAAGCCGTGCTGGGCAAAGCGTCGGGCACGGCTGCAAACGCAAATCTGACACTCGAGGGGGCACACGTCAATTTCGCCGCTTCTTGCGATTCGCACAGTCGGGACCTGGCGGTTGCAACCGCTCCTCGAGCCGCCGTGGCGTTCCTCTCCGTCGGTCGGCGATGCGACCAGAATCTGGCCCGGCAGTCTAATTCCTTACCTGCCGCAGCCGAGCGAACGCTTGAGCCGCGAGGCGTGGAAGAGAATCGCGGAAGCCAGATGCGGCAATGACTTACTTCGCATCACACAGGCCTGCCCGCCCGCCGCAGGCCCCCGCGGCACGGGGTTTGCCTAAGGACGTCTTCCAAGCCGCCTCTCGATCCGATGGCTCCAGCGATGGCCGACCTCGATGCATTCTGACGTTGTCTTACACGACCTCTTATCCACCCGGCAGAGCGCCTTCTCGCCTACCTCCTTTCGCCGCTGCGCCGAAACGATTGCGCGCTTGCAGCGCTACCTGAGGCGGGAGGCGACGCTGGCCGATGTCGACGACGAATCGTTGGAACGGGTGTTTGGGTCGATGGCGGCCGACAAGGTGTCGAGTCTGGTGGTCAAACGAGATCGCCGCCTGCTGCTGAAGCTCCGTCTGCTGGCCGCCAATGGCAAGGCGAAAAGCGTCGAGGCCGCTGAGCCTGACGCCTGCGGCGCCTAACAGGATGGCCGCATTACTCCACGGCATCTTCCGGCTCGAGCTCTCCGGCGTTCTGCCCCAGCAAACCGCACGCCCGTAGTTTGCTGCGCAGCGTCATGCGGGCGATGCCGAGGCGGCGACAGGCCTTCATCTGCTTGCCATCGACCTGGCGGAGCACTTCGCCGAGCACGACGCGGTCGACGTGGGTGAGAACCTGCTGGTAAACGTCGTTGTGGCCTTCGGCCAGCAACTGCCGTACGAGCGCGAGCAGATCGGTTTCTTCGGCGGGGCTGTGGGTCGCAGGGCCCGCGGCCGTTTCGTGCCCGCCGCACCGGCTGGGGAGCGAATCCGGGGTGATCACGTCGCCCGCCGAATTCACCATGGCGTGCCGGATCGCCCCTTCGAGTTCGCGAATGTTGCCCCGCCAGTCGTAGGACTGACAGACGCGCATCGCCTCGTCGGTGATCGCCCGCACGCTGCGGTTCATCTCGCGGTTGAACCGCTTGATGAAGTGGTTCACCAGCAGCGGAATGTCGTCGGCGCGCTCGCGCAAGGCCGGGACGCGAATCGTGAAGCTGTTGAGGCGGTAGAATAAATCCTCGCGAAACTTGCCGGCCGCGATGAGCGCCGAGAGATCGTGGTTCGTGGCGGCCAGCAACCGCACATTCGTCGAAATCGACTCCGAGCCGCCGAGCCGCTGGAAGACCTGGTCCTGCAACAGGCGCAACACCTTGGCCTGTGCGGCCAGGGTCATGTCGCCGATTTCGTCGAGCAAGATCGTGCCGCCGTGAGCCTGTTCGAACTTGCCGATCCGTCGGTGATGCGCGCCGGTGAAGGCGCCCGCTTCGTGGCCGAACAGTTCGCTCTCCAAGAGCGCCTCGGGCAAGGCCGCGCAATTGATGGCCAAAAACGGTTGCTTGCTGCGGCGGCTGTAGTGATAGATCGCGCGGGCGACGAGTTCCTTGCCCGCCCCGCTTTCTCCCAGAATCAGGACCGTGGAATCGGTGGGGGCCACGCGGCCGATGGCCTTGTAGACCTCTTGCATCACGGGCGACTGGCCCACGATGCGGTCCGCCGCCAGATCGGCGGCGTCGTCTTCGATGAGGGCCGGCACGCGGTTCAGGCGGCTGATTTCGATCGCCTTGTCGACGACCGCGGCCAATTGATCGAGCTCGACCGGTTTCACCAGATACTCGAACGCCCCGCGGCGCATGGCCTCGATCGCGGTTTCCGTCGAAGCGAAGGCCGTGATCACGATCACCGGCAACCGCGAGTCGATCTTGGCGATCGCGTCGTAAGCGTCGAGGCCCGACATGTCGGGGAGCCGCACGTCGAGGATCACCGCGTCGGGCTGGGCACGCGCGACGAGCGCCAGCCCCTCCCGCGCCGAACCGGCCGAAATCACCTCGAGCGTGTCGCTCCCCAAGCATTCCTTGATCGAGAACACGATGTTCGGCTCGTCATCGATCACCAGCAAGCGTGGCATGAAGCGCGGGCTCGGTTCCAGGGGAATAGGGATGGGGTTCGAAGTCGCCCGGGGGGGCCGCCGGCAGCGAAACCTCGAACGTGGCGCCTCCCTCGGGTCGGTTTGCCGCCCGCAACGTGCCATCGTGGTCTTCGATGATGCGGTGACAGATCGTGAGCCCCAGGCCGGTGCCGGTGGGCTTCGTGCTCACAAAAGGCTCGAACAAACGGGGCAACAGTTCGGGCACGATGCCGCGCCCGGAGTCGCTGACGCGGACGACGATTCGTTCGCCCTCTTCGTTCGGCAGCCAACGGCGGGCGAGCGCAACCTCGATGACGCCGGCCTCAGGCATGGCGTCGAGGCTGTTGAGCAGCAAATTCAGCAACACCTGCTGCAAGCGGGCTGGATCGGCAAGAGCCATGAGGGGCTCTCCGGGCAGATCGATCCGAATCTCGACTTGCTGCACGTCCGCCCGAGGGGCCACCAAATCGATGGCCTGCCGGACCACCGTGGTCAAGTCGATCAAGCGCTTTTCCAGCGCCTGCGGCCGCGCGAAGTCGAGGAATTCCGAGATGAGCGTTTCCAGCCGCTGAATCTCCTCGAAAATGACTTCGAGCTGATGTCGCTTCATCCCGACATCATCCGAGCGGGCCAGCGCCTTTTGCACGAGCATTTTCATGGGCATCAGCGGATTGCGGAGCTCATGGGCAAGGCCCGCCGCCAGTTGTCCTACGGCGGCCAATTGCTGTTGGTGCAGGATTTCGAGTTCGCGCTGCTGCAGCCGCTCGACCACCGTGGCAATGTTGGCCTCGATCTCGCGGAGGCCGCGCTCGAGCTCGTGAAAGCCGTCGACGCGGCTAATCGTGACGGGCCCCACCACTTCTTGCAACTTGCCGGCGGCGCCGCGCACCGACACGTCGAGTTGCAGGATGGAGCGGCCAAGTCCGCGGGCAATAGAGAGACCGGCCACCAGCCCGGCGCCGCCTCCGCAGAGCCCCAGCAACAAAAAGGCTTGCCGCATTTGATCGGCCGTATGGCGGTTCGCCGCGTTCGTACGATCTACGACCTGGCGATTGAGGTCGACGTATTCGCGCGTGGGTTCGAGAATCCGGTGCTCGATCAGGTCGTCGAGCAGCGCTTCGACGGCGCTCGACCGCTGTTCCGGAGTCGGCAACTGCCCTAGGGTGCGGACTTCGCGAAACAGCTCTTGGCAGCCGTTGTTGGTCTTCTCGAGCAGGGCCGCGGTGTCGGGCGCGATCACGCTCGCGTGGATTTCCGCGCGGTGCCGATCGATCTCCGGCTCGAGCAACCCCACCTGATCGAGGTACTGCTGTTCTCCGGTCCGCAGGTACTGCTGCAGCAAGTGCCGCAATTCGGGCACGATCAGCAGCAGGTCCTCTGCGGCCAGCAGGTTATGCACCTCGAGAGCCACCACCTCGGAGCTGGTCGCCTGTTGCCGTTGCACGTTCCAAGCGGCCACCACCCCGAGGCCGAACAGCAGTGCGCTGATCAGGATCGTGGGGGAGATGATGCGCAGCAGATAACGGGTATTTGGCTTGGCAGCGGTTTGGGAGGCACGCAGAAACATCGGCGCACTCGGGATCGGATGGCATCGCAATAATCAATCTTACCAGCAAACGGCCGGGGGGAAGGAGCCGAGACTGACGAGCCCGTAAGCTTTGGGCGGGCTAGACCTTACAGGCGCGCAAGGAATGCGGGCGCCACGCCCGAGAAGGCCGTCATTTTCTAGACGCGCGACCGTCTAGCTTCTAGGCACGCGAGCCCGGCGATGGCTCAAAATGCGCGGCCTCGAACGCGGGCCGCCGCCGTCTCGAAAAAAACTCACCTGCCGGCGATTCGTCGATAAGCATTCTCTCCCAATGGTTTGGCGCATGAGATGGCCGCTGGCGGCGGCAGCGTCAGGAGACCATTTGCAGGATGCGCCACGCGGTTGGCACACGCGTTGCCTTAACGGTGTTCCTAGGCGTGAAGCAAATCAAGAGGCCCGCCGCCACTCGAATCGCAAGAGGGAACCGCCCGTGCTGCAAGAATTCTTCTACAACGTCAGCCACAACCTTTTCAAGCCGCTGCTGCTGTTCTTCTACGCCGGGTTCTTGGTTCCCGTGTTGCGGGTGAAGTTCGAGTTCCCCAAGGTCCTCTACCAGTCGATCACGATCTACCTGCTGCTGGCCATCGGTTGGCACGGGGGCGAGGAGTTGGCGACGCTCTCGGCGGGGTCGCTCAAGCAAGCCCTGGGCTTCATGGTGATCGGGTTCTTCACGAACCTCGCAATCGGCCTCCTGGCCTACGGCATCTTGCGGTTCTTCACCAAGTTGCGGCGGGTCGACGCCGCGACCGTGGCAGGCTACTACGGTTCCGATTCCGCCGGCACCTTTGTCACGTGCTTGGGAGTGCTGGCCGCGGCCAACATCGCCTACGCGGCGTACATGCCGGTCATGCTGGCGGTGATGGAAATTCCCGGCTGCTTGGTGGCCTTGGCAATCGTGGCCCGTTTGCGTCGGGGCGGGATGGACTCGGAAGGCAACATGCCTGACGAAGTGGGCTACCGCAGTGCAGGCGCCCGCCGCCTGGCCGCGGCGCGCCGGTTGGCGGGACACGGGGACGAAATCGACGAAGAGTTGGAAACCGTCGTCACCCACGGCCGCTACTCCGAAGAAGGGGGCGTGGCTACGGCTACGGTGCGTCGCGTGACGGGCCGCAGCCATTCGATTTCCCATGGCAACGGTTCCGACCATGGCCACGGGAAGTCGGATCGTGAGCGGGCCGAGGAGTTGGAAGCCGACATTTCGCTCGAGCCCACGCCGACGGGCGGCGCCGAGGACAAGCCCTCGCACTCCTCGTCGTTCCTGAGCAAGGAACTCCTGCACGAGGTGTTCTTCAACCCCGGCATCTATCTCTTGTTCGCCGGCATCATCATCGGCTTCGTCAGCCGGCTGCAGGGCGAAAAGGTGACGGCGGCCGACGACTCGCTGTTCGTCGGCCTGTTTCAAGGCATCCTGTGCCTGTTCCTGCTCGAGATGGGCATGACGGCTTCGAGCAAGCTCCGCGACCTCAAGTCGGCCGGCTGGACCTTTGTGGCCTACGCCCTGATCGCCCCCAACGTTTTCGCCACCTTGGGCATGACGATCGCTCACCTCTACAGCCTGTGGTTGGGCACGCCGTTCGACCTGGGCACTTATGCGCTGTTCGCCGTACTGTGCGGCGCCGCTTCGTACATCGCCTTGCCTGCCGTGCAACGGATGGCGATTCCCGAGGCCAGCCCGACGCTGCCGCTGGCGGCCTCCTTGGGCGTCACGTTCTCGTACAACGTGACGATCGGGATCCCGCTCTACTTGATGATCGCCAAGGCCATCACCACTTACTTCCCCATCTACACCTAAGGTCGGGAAGTTCTCTTCCGGCGTGGCGTTCCTAATTCGGCAATCGAGGCTTGCCTTGCGAGCAGCGGTCGCGGTCTGAACTTCCGCAGCGAAATCCGCATGATTGAAGCCCCACGGATCTCTGGAACAGCGACGCGGCAGGAACAGCCTGTCGGCCAGGACGCGGCCGACGGCGCGCTCCGATTGCACCGCGAAGAGGACGCGCCGGCCGCTGGCTCGCGGAATGGCCAGCCGGTCGGGCGTCCGGCCTACGGGCATGTGAGCGCGGCGCGCATGTGTCTGTGGCTGGGGTTGTTGGCCTTGTCGGCCTCCCTCGTCGGCTGCGTCGTAAATAGTCTGCTTACGGGGTGGATGGCCGTCGCGGGGATGGCCGCGATCGGATTGTTCTACTTGGGCTTGAGCTCCGTAGCCGCCAGCCAGGCCCGCAGCCCCGTGCTCGACCATTCAGACGACGCGGCGAATGAAACCAACGGAGACGTGTTATGAGGAACGCGAGCCTCGAACCGGTCGCTGTCTGGACCGCAGGGTCGCGTGAGGGGCGGCTTCGCCGCCTGGGCCCATCACGCGGCTTCTCCGTGCCGCTGGTGCGACAAAGTTGGCCAACCGTGGCGACACGCCTGCTGGCAGGCGTCGCGGGCATCGGAGCGGGCGTTTTCTTGCTCAGTCAATTGTCGGCGTCCGCCGGCAGCGACAAGCGAATTTTGTTCTGCGGGCTCGGGCTCGCGATTGCCGGGGTGGCATGTCTCGCGCGTACGCTGGTGCCGCTGGTGGGCACGCTGTCCGTCGATTCTCAGGGAGTGCGTCTCCATCCCTGGCCGCTGGGCTTCGACTTCCCCTGGGAAGACCTGGCGAGCTGGCAGGCGAATCCGGCGATGCGGTCCGACTCCAGCTTTCCGGCCGTCGAATTTCGGTTGCACGACGTGCGCGGCCTCTACGAACTGCCCTTGGCGGTGATCTCGGAGCGGGACCTCGCGGAACTGATCCGAACGCTGCGATCTCTCGCGCCAGAACTCGAGCGCAAGCCACTCGGGGGCGACGATCCGCTCGGCTATTCCCGCTTTCGCCGCAAGGTGAACCCGGTGTAGTGGAAGCCGCGATCGTCGCTCGTAATGATCGCTCCGCCCGGCGCCAGGTACTGCTGGAACACGCTGAACGGGGGCAGCGGGTGCTCAGTCAGGGCTTTATGCAGGGCGGCGAAGAACGGATTCCGCTCCGCCTGTTGCTCCAGCCGCTCGCGAGTGGCCTCCGAAGTCGCCATCTCGTACCAGTAGCGATAGCTCTCCTCCGGCCGTGTAAACGAAAACATGCCGGGGGATTTGCCGCCGGGCAAGCGGCCGAGCTTGCTCATGATGAGCTTGAACTCGATCGAGCCTCCGAGAGACGCTTTGGGGTCGGCCGCCGTGGAGATCGCCCGCTCGAGCGCGCTCGGGCGATCGGCCACCACGAGATCGTCGCCAATGATCGCGAAGCACGGCTGCGGTCGTGGCGGACGGGGAGGTCCCTCCGCGTCCGTGGATTCTTCGGAGTCGCCTCCCGGTTGCAGCCAGCGATAGTAGGTCGCGCCGCCGAACTCGCGCGTTTCGAGCCGCCCCTCGACCGCCGCCACGAACCGCGCCAAAAGCTGCCGAGCCGCCTCGGGGTCGCGCAGCCCGACGGCGCCCAGCGAAACCTGGCTCTGGAGGGAAACCGGCCGCTCGAACCAGTTCGCCATGCTGATCCGTCCATCGAGTGCGGGCAGCAACTCTCCGCGGAAATCGATCTGGTAAGGATCGAAGAGGGGCTGCAAGCGTGCGGCGAGCGCTCCCTTCTGCTGGCCAGGCAAGCGGTCGAACACGGCCGCCACGCGGTCGAACGTCGTCAACAGATCCCACTGCCAGGCCGTGTGGCTGGCGACATCGACCGGCGCCCAGGCGGCCGGCACGAGCTTGGCGTCTCCCAGGCTAATAGCGTCGAGCACGCCTTCGCGCGGGCTCTTCACGAGCAATTGCACGCGATGGATCATGTCGTATTCGTCGGAGGCCAAATCGAGGCTGCCGCCGACGCCGAGCAAGCCATCGACTCCCAGCATGGGCGCGGATGCCAGCATCATCTGGCCGACCGGGTTTCCCTGCATGGCACGGCGGGCGATCGAGATCGGATCGACGAACCACATCAGTTCGGGCGGATCGGGCTGCCCCATTCCGGCCGCCTCGGCCACCGCCGCGTAGCCGCTGTTCTCCGACAATTTCGAGAGCGACTTGCCGTTCCAGGCGCCCGCTACCTCCTCAAGCAGCGCCACGTTGGGGCTGAGCACGATCGTGCTCTCGCGCTCGAACCAGGCGATTGGCGAACGATCGCCGGGGAAACGGAAGACCACCAGCTTCGTGTCCCCCACGATCTGCTCGGTGCGCTCCGCCCCTTGCTCGGCCAGGCTCACGCCCGCTTTATCGAGCGCACCCAAGGTCTCGGGCAGATTCTCGCCCACGTCGAGCACGATCAGAGGCGCCGGCCGGCCCTCGTCGGGCATGACGAGCGCGAACGTGAACTCGCCGGTTGGCAATGCAAGGAGCCGCTCTGGCGGAATGCCCAGCCGCTGTTGCACCGGGGCCAACGCCTCCAGGGCCGAACCGTAGAGGCTGTCGACAAGCGGCTTGATCTGCGAATCCTGGGTCATCTGGCCGAGCGCCGTCCCCTGCCAACGGCTTCTGAGCTCGGGCACGCTGCGGATTTGCAGCAGCACCACGACTCCCTGCGGAACGAGTTGGGCCGTAACAGGGCGGGCAAGCGCGGCGATCGGATGGCTGGCCAGAAAACCAAGGACGACTAGGAACGGGGCGAGGGCTCGAAATCGCATGCTCAAACCTGCTTCCGACGAAAGGTGGGAGGGGGTGGCCCAGCACGGGCGGCAGCGCAAGTCAATACTTGCGGTCCCAGCCTACTGTTTCGTGGAAAACCAGAAAAGCTTGGCGGAGCGCGGCCCGCTACGGGGGCCTCCTCGCCGTCGAATGGGACCGGCAATCGGAGTCGGGAGAGATCGTTAGACGCGCGGGGTCTGATGATCCAGCCGTTCGAGCTGGCCGCGGAAGTGGTCGATGGCCTCGGCGGGGTTCAGGTTGAACACCGCTCGGCCCTCGGTTTCCCAGGCGCCACGAACATAGTGGAACACCGCCGTAGCAGCCCGCAAGTTCGAGACGGCGGCCACGTCTTCCATGCCCCCCCCTTCGATGGCTTCGAAGGAGATTGTCACCGCAACGAACGCCGAAAGCTGGCCGCTGCGACGGTCGCGGGCGTACGTCACCGCATTGTCGAAGTCGCAATTGGTCCAGGCCAGGCCGCGCGGCTTGCCACTCGAGCCGGCAATTTGCACGAAGCGGGCTTCGAGCCGCTCGCGTTGGCGGCGGAACTCCGCCTTGGCCTTCGCCAACTCGGACGCCCGCATGGCTGCTCGCGCGGGGCGCCAGACGAGAACGCCGCCCGTCGCCAGAATGGCGATGCAGCCCACGGCAACGATCCACCACCACCCGTCCATCGGTTCCGCTCCTCGCGGCGGCGCGTCAGCCCGCGCTGGCCGACAACGAGAACGCCTAGCAGCGCATTCTAATCGAGGCCACTGCTGAGGCAAGCGAAGTGTTCGTTCCGTAATCTGGGCGGCGGAAGCGTCGGCCTTGGCGAGCGACCGGGCACAGGGCTAGGATGGTCGCTTTCCCCACCGCCATCGGCCGTTCCCTGCCCATGACCTCCTCCCCCGGCGCGTTGCTGCGTCAGGCCATTGATGGCCATACGATCCAAGCGCCCGGCGTGTTCAACGCCCTGGTGGCGCGGCTGGCCGAATCGCTGCAGTTCGAGGCGATTTACCTCTCGGGAGCGGCTTTTTCGGCCGGCTCGCTGGCCCTGCCCGACGTGGGGCTGTTCACCCTGACCGAGTTGGCCGCCGAAACGCGCCGGCTGACCCAGGCCACGCCCCTGCCGCTGATCGTCGACGCGGACACCGGCTTCGGCGAGGCGATTCACGTGGAGCGGACCGTCGCCGAACTCGAAGCCGCGGGTGCGGCCGCCATTCAGCTCGAGGACCAGCGGCTGCCCAAACGCTGCGGACACCTCTCTGGCAAGACACTCGTCGACTCTGCGGAAATGTGCGCCAAGCTGCGGGCGGCGGCGGCGGCGAAGGGCGATCCCAATCTGGTGATCATCGCCCGCACGGACGCCCGCGGCGTGACCGGGTTCGACGAAGCAGTTTCGCGGGCGCAGCAATACCTCGACGCCGGGGCCGACTGGATCTTCCCCGAAGCGCTGGCTGACAAGGCCGAGTTCGAACGCTTCGCCGACACCATCGACGCCCCGCTCGTGGCCAACATGACCGAGTTCGGCCGCAGCCCGCTGCTCTCGCTCGACGAATTGGCGGACCTGGGCTTCGCCGTGGTGCTCTACCCGGTGACGCTGCTGCGCGTGGCGATGAAGGCCGCCGAGGCGGCGCTGGGGGTGATCGCCACCGAGGGCACACAGGCCGGCCTGGTCGACCTGATGCAGACCCGGCAAGAGCTCTACGACCTGCTCGATTACGATGACTACGAACACCGCGACCGCGCGTATTTTCAGCCGCCTACGTAGCACCATTGGTCCGCACAGCGGACCCTACCTGTAGGGTCCGCTGTGCGGACCGACATCCACGGTCACCCGCCAGAATCCACCTCCGCATGACCAACACCGAAGCAATCTACCGCCCCGGCCTCGAAGGCGTCGTCGCCGGCGAGACCGCGATCAGCACTGTCACGAGCGGGCTGCTCTACCGCGGCTACGACATCAAGGAGCTCGCCGAACACGGCACGTTCGAGGAAGTGGCCTATCTGCTGCTCCACGGCGAGCTGCCCAAGAAGGACGAGTTGGCGGCGTTTCACAGACGTCTCTGCCAGGCGTCGGTCGAACCGCTGATCGTTTCGTGGCTGCATAAGCTGCCCACCGACTCGAACCCGATGGACGTGATGCGCTCCGGGGCGAGCGTGCTTGCGCACTGGGATCCCGAGTCGCAGCAGAACGACCGCGCCGCGAACCTGCGCAAGGCGGAACGTTTGCTCGCGCAACTGCCGGTGATCCTGGCCGCCTGGGGGCGCCTGCGGCAAAACATGGAGCCTGTCCATTCCGAGCCGGATCGCGGCCTGGCGGCCAACTTGCTGTGGATGCTGTTCCGCACCGAGCCGACGCCCGCGGCGATCAAGGCGATGGACGTCTCGCTGATCCTCTACGCGGAGCACGAGTTGAACGCCTCGACGTTCGCCGCCCGCATCATCGCGTCCACGCTGGCAGACCTGCATTCGGCGGTCACCGGCGCCATCGGCGCGCTCAAAGGCCCGCTGCACGGCGGCGCGAACGAGCGCGTGATGGAGGTCCTCGCGGAGGTTGGCAGCCCCGACAAAGCCGAAGTCTGGATTCGCGACGCGCTGGCCCGCAAACAGCGGATCATGGGCTTCGGCCACCGTGTCTACAAAGACGGCGACGTGCGGGCCCGCTACCTGAAGACGCTCTGCGGCGAGTTGGCGAAAGCCACGGGCAACGAGCCGCTCGAACAAATGGCCGAGGTCATCGAAGGCATCGTGTGGCAGGAGAAGAAGCTGCCGCCCAACCTCGACTGGCCGAGCGCCCGGCTCTACAACTACCTGGGGCTGCCGATCGAGCTCTACACGCCGCTGTTTGTAGTGAGCCGCGTGTCGGGCTGGGCCGCCCACGTGATCGAGCAACTCGACAACAACCGGCTCATCCGGCCGCGGGCAAACTACACGGGCCCGGCGGCGCGGGCATGGGTCGGGATCGAGAGGCGGTAGCGTCCGTGCGCCCGCGAACGTTGCCAACTGCGGCGAACGCCGCTGCGAAGGCCGCCTGCCTCCGATCGTTGGCGGAGCACTAACCGGCCAACCGCGTGATCCGTTCGGGCAGCACGATCGGCGGCGCCGTGGGGGCGCGATGCCGAAACTGCATCAAGTAGGCGTCTTCCGGAGAATCGGAATAGAAGCCGCGGACTACGGAGACCGCCCGGAAGCCGCAGGCGCGAAAGAAAAGTTGCGCGGGCAGGTTGGTTTCGCGGACCTCGAGCATCACGCGCGTGCGACGCTCGGGGGAGAGCTTGCCCACCAGCTTGCCGGCCATCAGGCGGCCGACGCCACGGCGCCGCGTGTCGGCGGCGACGGCGAAGTTGAGCACGTGCAGCCGGTTCTTGTGGAGCTCATAGAGCATGTAGCCCACCACGCGTCCTTCGCATTCGGCCACCATGCCGATGCAGTTCCGCTGACGCAGGCACCGCAAGAAGTCCTCCTCTTGCCAGGCGAACTCGAAGCTTTGATTTTCGATCGCCTGCACCTCGGCCAGGTCGCGGCGAATCATCCAGCGAATGTGAACGCGAAGGCTCGATCCGGTCTCGGTCTGCATCGTGGGCTCCTTCCCTTTCGAACACGACGATCGCTGTAGAACGCCGTTCGCCGCCACTGAGCAGGCCGCCCAGTGACCATTGCGGGGCGTAGATTATCACACGGCCGACCGCCTGCCAAGGCAAACTTTACCGCGAGCGAAACAACAAGCGGCAGACCTAGTTGCGGTCGCCCGCAGCCCTGGCGGCAGCGACTCATCGAGGCGGCAAAGTGGGCACGCGCCAGGACCGCGGAGCCGCTTGCCAGGCCGCCCACGCCGCCAACAGCAGCCCGAGCCAAGGCGCGACACAATACGCCCACCAGAAAACGCCCAGTGCGGCCCAGGCCCACGGCGGCGCACCGGGCGCAACTCCACGGGATCGAGCTGCGGCCACGCCTAGGGCGACCGCAGCAAGCGCAAGCGCAGCGCCCAGAGTCGCCCGGCCAAGCAGCGATTGCACCGACCGGGGAACGGGCAACGCCAAGGCAGGCTGGTCGCCGCTCCGCGACGAGCGATAAACCGGGCGGCCCAAACCCGCCCAAAACGAACGCACCGGATTCTGCCGCTCGGGGGCGGCGCCTGCAAGCGGAGGCCAACCGCGCTCGCCGGCGGCCTGCACAACTTCTTGTTGCTGCCGCGCCGTGGCGCGCCTGAGGAGAGCGGCCTGATCAACGGCGCCGCTCGGTCCCGCGCCGCCCAGCTGGGCGCACGCGAAGCGGGCGGCCTCGCTCCACCGCGCGAGCCACGAGCGCAGCCAGACGCTCGCGTCGCGTCCGGCCGATTGAGCCACTGCCGCGGTCAATAGGTCGCGTGTGCTGTAGAGCCGTTGCAGTTCGAGGTCGACAGCGGGCGCCGCGTCCGGCGAGACTTCCTGCCAGCGCTCGTCGCCTACCATCCACAAGGTCTTGGCGACAGGAAGTCCCGGCCCTGAGCCAACGCTCAGGCGCGGGGCTTCCAGGGCCCCGCGCGCGGCGCCGGGCGGCCGCAGCACCACGGCTTCGAGCCTTTGCGGCAATTCGCTCGACGGAAGTTGCACAAGCCATTGGCCCGGAGCAGCCTCGCGCGCGAAAACGGGCTGTCCTTCGACGTCGAGTCCGAGCAGAGCGTCGCCCTCGGCGAGTCGCAGCGTCACCTCGGGCGCACCGGCTGGCAGTAGATCGTACGCCGCACTCAGCAGGGCGCCGCCGGCGGCGTCGACGTAGGCGGCGTAGTCCGCCAACTCAACAACCGGAGCTGAGCGCCGCTCCGCGGCGTCTGCGCGCCAATTCGCCTCGAGCGAGGTCACGCGCCAAACGAGAGTCCGCTCCGGCAGAAGCGAAGCCAGCGAAGGGGGCAACTGCGCTGCCGCCAGACCCTGGGCGGCGCGATCTTCGCCTGGCGAAACGGTCGGCGCGGGGTTGGCGAAGAACCGCTGCCAATGTTCGTCATCGAGCGACGCCAGGTAAGGCAGCCGGGCGTCGTCAGGCAGGGTCGGGCGCCAATCGAGCGCCCGAAACCGGTACGTTTCGACGAGGGGCGTGCGGAACCGCAGCGAGAGCAAGGTCTCGCCTGCGGGGCCCTCGAGCCAATCCACCGCGGCGCCGGGCGCTTCGATGCGTGGGCGGATCCACCCGGTTGGCAGGCGAAATCGCAGTGCGTCTGCCCTCCCGCCCGCGACCTGAACGACGACGTCGACGTCGTAGCCGGCGCTCTCCTCGCCTTGGCTGCGACGAAGGAGTTGGGCGGCGACCAACTCGGGCTCGTTGGCGGCGACGCGCACGCGGGCTTCGAACGTGGGGCTGGTCGCAGTCAAGCTCGCCAGCGGGCGGCGCCCGGGATCGTCGGTTCGCGCGCTCGCCAGTTCCTGGCGCACGGCGTCGCGCACGTGGCTCAATTCGGCGAGCGCGGACACGCGGCGGAACAGTCGCAGCTCAAACGGCTCGCTCGCCACATTCGCGAGCGTGACAGGCACAAACGCCAACTCTCCGCTCTCCGCGACCGGCAGGCTGCCCTCGATGCGGACGCGATGCGGTCCGGCGACCGGCGACGTCAAGAACAAGGAGAGCGCCTGGCCGTCGCGCGCGGCATACGCCAATCGATCGTTGCCTTCCTGCGACACCGCGGCCGATTCGAGGAGGAACCCCGCTGGCAAATCGACGACATGGCTGAGCACGTAGCCGGTGGTCGTGTCGAGGTCGGCGGTGACGACGACCCGCGCTCGACGCAACGCGAGATCGCAGTCGGCGACGACGCGGCCGCGGGTCGTTGCGGCGCGTGGCGAGGTTTCGATCGACCACGCGAGCGGCGTGGACGGCAATTCGACGACAGCCACGGGGCGCGCGCCGGCTTCCCCCCACTGCGCGAGGAACTCAGGCGGCGCGACTGCGCGCGTCTGGTCGGGTGGGGGCAAGGTCCAGGCGAGGCTCGGATCGATCGAAATCGCCAGCCAGCGTCCGGCGTTCGTAGGTCCCTGGAGATTCGGCCAACTCACGCGTCCAACCCCGCTCATCGGGGCGAGCAGGGTCGTGCGCAGCACCCCGTCTCGAGCGCTCGAAGTTGGCAGCTCGAGACGGTAGCCGGCCGTTTCCGAAGCTGGGCTGGCGACGTTGCCGGCGGTGATTTGGAGGGACTGGTCGGAGCGGAGCACCAGCGGCGCGGGCGAACCTTCGGTGAGCGGCAGCCGAGCGTCGATCGTCACGTAATCCGGTCGCACGTGCAGCCAGTAGAGCTCCCTCTGCGGTGCGAGCGCGGCCGCTGTGGCTGAGCCTTGAACGGCCACGCGCAGACGCCGTGCTCCCAGCGCTTCGACGGAACCGAACGTTCCGGGGCGACCGCCTGCCGCGGGCGCCGGTTCCAGCAGGACCACGCTCGCGTCCGAGGGCCCGGCGCCGGCCGTAAGGCTGACGCGGGCGCTCGGCTGCGGTGGAAAATCGAACTCGAGCTGCCCGGGCGGTTGCAAGCCCTCCACGGCACGAAAGGCGAACTCAGCGCGGTGGCGCCCTGGTTCCGCCAAGAACAACGCCGCCCTTTCGCGATCCGCCGTCGGCCCGTTCCGGCCATCCAAGCGAATGTCGACCAGTTCCCAACGCGGATCGCTGCCCGGCCAAAGGAACCGACAGTCCCGCGCCAGCGAATGCAGTTCGCACACGACCTGCAATCGCGGGGGACCGCCGTGCGACAGATCGAGCCGATAGTCGACGCTGGTCCACAGCACGGGCGAACCGCCCGGCCAGAGGGCGGCGCGCTCGTCGGCCTCGATGGCGGCGAGCAGTTCCAAAGGCACGAAGCACTCGCCCCCTTGGGGAATCCGCTGATCGTCGACCGGAATCAGCACGCGGTAGACCGGCGCGGAGGCGGGAACGGCGTAGGCTCCCGCGGCGCCCAACGCCGCAAACGCGCTGACCGCGATCACCCCTGGCAATGCGGCCACGCCTTGGCATTTGCGACAAAAACCGCCGATCGCGTGGAGTGCGCTGCCCGACATCCATCCAACCGGCAGCGCGGCGGCGATGATCGCCCAGGCCGCGGGAACGGTGGCCGCGATCAGCAGGCACGCAGCGCCGAGGGCCAGCGCGAATCGCGGTCGAAAACGATAGGTGACGATTGTGGCCGCGGCGAGGCCCAGCGCGGCCAGCGCAAACAGCGCCCAACACGCCTCAGAACGAGCCACGACGGCCCAGTCATCGCCAATCGCTAATAGCGGAGACGCGTCCGGGGAAGCGTAGCGAGGCGCAGGCGGAACGCGCCAAGGGGATGGTGTGCATCCTTCCCCGGTGCGCCAGGCGATGGCCGGTAAGACGGATTCGGAGCGCGCGGCGCTCGATTCGTCGAGGAACTGCGCCGCATCGCCATCCGTCAAAACCACCGCATCCCCAGAGTATCGCACGGTCCAGCCCGCATCGGCCAGGAGACGTTCGACTTCTTCGCGCGTCGGACGAGAAGACCATCTTGGCGCAACCTCGCGCGGATCGACGCCCATGCGCGCGGCGGCGCTCCGATCAACCAGCAGTTCGACGCCGGACTGGATCAAGCTCGCCTGCCAGGCAGCGAACCACTGGCCCCAGGTAGGCCGCTCCGTTTTTGCCAGCGTGATGCTCGCCGTCGCAAGCGCTTCGAAGAGATCTGCTTCCGGCGCGGCGGCCCCGAGAGCGCCGAGCCAGGACGGGCCAGGCGCCAGCCACCAAGCAGGCCAAGGCTCGGTCCTAGTCGTGTTGGCCAGCGGCCCCAACAAGCGCTCGCTCCACGCCGCGCGCAGCGCGCCGCGCGGCGACCACGCTGCGTAGCGGGCGGGCAGGCCGAGACGCCAGCTCCGGGTCGCCACGTGGTACGGCGTCTTCAGTCGCGGCGCGTGGAGTCGCAGAGCGACGCCCAGCAACGCCCCGGATTCCTCAAACTCGCACCGCAACGTTGGAAACCGCTTGCCCGGGGTGAGCCGCAGGCTCAGGCCGTTGACTGGCGGGTCTGCCGCTAGGGGATAGGCGATCTCGTCGAGACGCACCGAATACAACTTGAGCTCACTCGGCCACGCGAACTGGAGAACTTCGGTTCCGCGATTCTCGAGAAAGTGGGTGATCGTATGCAGCCGCGCGCCGTTGGCGGAGACGCGCGTTTCCGCGACCTCGCGCCAGGCCCACAGGCCCCGCGGTACGGCGTTGTCGGTCGTCGCGGCGACGGAAAGCTGCAGCGCCTCGCTGGGCAGCGACGCGTCGTAGCGGAAAGCCGTCGACCAAGGTTGGCCGCCGGCGGCCGGCTCACGGAAGAATCGTTCGAGCGGCGAACTGGCTTCGACCTCACAAGGATTCGCCGCCGACACGGCGACGCGGCTGACCTGGCTGCCGGCGCCGACCATCGCCGGCAGCGCAACCTGAAGGGAAGCTCGCGTGGGATGCTCAGCTCGGCCGAACAACTCGAAGGCCCCAGGCTGTGCCGCCGGCAAGCTCAGTCGATAGACATGGTCGCGTTCCGGCAGGCCGCGTTCCGCCAAGTCCGTGGGCGACAGAGGCTGAGCCAGCACTCGCTGCGGCGACTTCGCATCGCCGAGACGCCAAGCCAGGTCGGGCCGCGGCTCGCTCAGCCGAATCAGCACCTCTTCGAGAGGTCGGTTCGCGGGCGCGATCCGTACTTGGAACTCTTCCGACCATCCGTCACCCGTCCGGTTGACCGTGGCGCCAAGTTCCGCGGCGAATTCGGGCGTACCCGGCAGGAAGGACACCCGCAGCCGTTCGGCCGAATGGTCAAAGGCAAAACAGAGGCCCTGCGGCGGCTCGGCCAGCAAGCGCGCCGACTCGAGGTCGAGATCCTCCGGCGCCACGAGCGTAAGGTCCTGCTCGTAGCGGGTTCGAATCCTCAAAGGCTCGGCCGCACGCAGCGACACCAAATCGCGACGCGCGATGGAGTTGCGGAATTCGAGCATCCGCAGATCGGCGGCCGAGAGCTGCAAGTTCGGTTCCAACGAGCGATGCCCGCGGATCGTCAGCCGCGCTGGCCGACGGTCATCCGCCAAGGCGGCCAAACGAACCACCAAGCGGTCGTCCTGCTGCTTCCAGTTTTCGAGCGCGCCGAGCGGGTCCGCTTCGACCGCGTCGATCGTCCATGCTGGCGAAAGCCCGGCCTCGAGCGACGGGGCATCGCCGCGTGGTCCAGCCAACTCCGCGAGCAGCACGCCGGTCAGCCGGGCGCCCTCGGCCACGAGCGACACGCCGCGCAACAACGGCGTGGGGTTCTCCGGAGTGGAAGCCACGACCGTGA
The DNA here is from genome assembly GCA_044221365.1 of Pirellulales bacterium. GTDB lineage: Bacteria > Planctomycetota > Planctomycetia > Pirellulales > JBGAPH01 > JBGAPH01. Next base: position 26,214 of record JBGAPH010000028.1, on the reverse strand, counting down.
TCGCGGCGGACGTCTCGAACAGCTGGACGTGGATCGCCCCGTCGGGGTCGAGGGCCGTTTGCCGCGCGCGTGAAAGTCCGAGCCGCGTCACGCGCAGGGGCATGGCGGCGACAATGCGGGCAGTTCCCTCCTCCCACAAAACGTCGTCGAGCTGCAAGTTGGGCAGAACCAGGGGCTGCCCCGCTACGAATTCCGCGCGGCAGACGAGTTGGAGGGGACCCGATCCGCCAACTTCGGCGGGCAGGGTGATCGCGATGCGTTCGCCTTGGCCGTCGACCGCTGCGCGCTCCCAGGGAAGCGCCGCCCCCGAGCGCGTCGCTTCGAGCAGCCGCACTCCGCGGGGCAGCACCGCCGTTACCGCTTCCGGCCAGCGTTGGGCCACGCGCTCAAACGTTGTCTCCAAGGTGAGCCCATCGGGCGCCAGCCGGTATTCCGCGCTTTGGCGAACCGCCAAACGCGGGGCGTCCGTAGCTTGGCCTTCGGGCCACGCGACGCGGATCTCGACCTCGAGTCGCGAATCCGGGCGAATCGTCCAGCGCTGCAGGCCCTGCTGCGGAACACCGTCGCGCTCGGCGAGACCGCGATCGACCCCCACCTTTAAGGCCTCGGGGAGCGCCAGCGTTAGCCGATTCTGCACGCATTCGGCCAGTCGAACGCGATACCGGCGATCGCTGTCCGAGGTCGTCGCCGGTTCGAGTCGCCACGCGGTCTCGAGCACCCCCGAAGCCTCGACGAGCGCTCCCGGACGAAGCTCGCCCGTCAGGCCTACTTCGGCCGCGGCATCGCCAGCGGGGCTGCGCCAGAAGGCCCGAGAGAACTGTCCCTCGTGCGGCGCGAGCGGCAGGATGGCAGGGTCCGGGCCCGTGTGTTCAACCTCCCAGCGGCTGCTGCCCACCAGGCGCCCCTGGTCGTCGAGGCGAGCCTCGTAGTCGGCGGCCCGGATGCGCGTGTCGAGCGTCGCCACGCTCGAGCCGGCCAAACGCGCCGCGAGCCAGCGCTCGAAGCGGTCCGCGTCGATGGGCAGGTACCGGCCCTGTTCGCCGCTCCACTCCGAGCGGGCACTTTTTGGCACCAGCGCCCGCTGAATTCGCAGCGGCTGCGGGGCGTTTGGGGGCTGGGACATAGCTTGCCCCGCCAACGCTGCCCAGGTCAGTAGGAAGGCGGCCGAAAAGCGACCGGTCATGTTGACTCACCCTGCTCTTCTTCGTCGGGAGCCAACAAACTCGGGGCGCTCGATGTCGACGCCATGGAGGGCGCCACCACGGATCGGGTGATGCTCGAGCCCCGTTGAACGGACCAAGAAGAGGAGGGCGCGGAAACGAGGGTCGGACGTCCCGCAACCCAGCGCCGCTCGAGCCACATGGAAATGCTGCCTAGCAGCAGGCCTAAGACGGCAGCTTGCAATCCCAGGGCGGCCGCCTCGGGCCTCCAAAGAGCGACGAGCGCCACGAGCGCCGCCGCGGCGCTTACCGCCGCGGCTCGATAGGCCGCCGGGATTCGCCACACGGCCACAACGCCGACAAACCCCACGAGCGACAAGGCTAGCACGAGGGTCGATCGCCGCACGGTCGAGACGACGAGCGGCCGCAGTTCGCCCTGCGTGCTGAAGATGTATTGGCTGGCGTCGCGGGGCTCGAAGCCGCTCTGCTCGGCGCCGCTCCAGGCCTCGAGTTGCAACTGATCGACCGTCGGCTGCCGGCCCCAATAAAGGCGGCGCCAACCCCAGGCGAACTCGTGGCTATAGCCGAGCGGCCGCGAGACGACATGCTCATCGGGAGGGAGCAACAATTGCCAACAGACCTGCTGCACCCACACCCCCTGACCCACGCCTGGCGGATGCAAGATGCGCCCGCTTTCGCTGGCGACTTCGGGGCAGGGATAGCGCAATTCCACGATATAGCGATCGTCGCCCTGCGCCGTGCGCGGCAAGGGAACGACCACGCGATTGTCGGCGCCCAGGAGCGAGGGCGCGTCGAGATCGGTCGCCTGACCGCCGTCGCCGCTGCGCAACGACACGGTCAACCCCGCCGACTCGGCTTCCGGCGGCAAGCTGCAGGCGAATTTGTCCGCGCGAGTGCGCAATCGCAAAACCACCCGTTCTTGCCTAACCGCGGCCAGATACCAGGATTGAATCCAGACCCGCTCGACCACGGTTTCCCTGGTCGCGGCGGCGGGCGACTGCAAGAGCGTCAAGCTGGTTGTCCGCTCGGTCGTTTCCAGCAATAGACCTTCGGCCAACTCCAACTCGCCTGCTGTGGCCGGCTTCCACGGACCAGGTCCAGGGACGAGGTCGGCCGCCGCGGCAGCGCGAACGAGCGCCGAACTCTGCTCGAGCCGCCCATCCAGCGGTCCCGCCAGCGGCAGGGTCCAGGTTGCGCGGCCCTGCGGGTCGCGCATGTTCCCCAGCCCGACCGTGCTGCTCAAGCGAACCTGGAACGACCCAAGCTGCGGCCGCGGCAGGCGATACCGGACTCGCTGCAACGGCGCGTCTGGCGCCCGCGCGGCGTCAGCCACGCCGGCCAGTTCCTCGCCCGCCATGGTCACCGACAACCGGTTCGCATTCCACAAGGCCGTTGGCAACTCGAGATCAATCATGTCGAGCGGCTCAAAATCCGCTCGGTAAATCAACTCTTGCTCGAAGGCGGCGCGATCCCCTCCCAACTGTGCCTGCACTCGCGAGCGCACGGTCACGCGCCTCGGCTGAACTTGCATCTCGAACGCCAGGCGGCCGCGGGGCGCGTCGCCGCGGAAGTTGAGCGAAAAAGTCCGGTCCGCAGCGGTGGGAGGTTCGCGCAGCAATCCCTCGATTTGCCCGCCCAGCGGCACGAGCAGCACGTTTTCTGCCGGCCGCACGACCACGGGGGCGGGAGATTGGGCGTCTGCCTGCACGTAGGGCAAGCCGAACGACAGCACCGGCGGAGGCTCAGCCCAGTTGCGATGAGCGCGCAACTGGAGTTCGACGGGGCCGCTGCTCGGCATTCTCAGCCCGGCCGTCAGCGACTCGGCGGACTCGAGTTCTTCGGTTTCGAAGGCCACGCTCTCGGCAGGCTCCAGACGGTCGATCGTCCATCCCTGCCGAACGAGTTGAAAGGTGGCCAACCGACCGGCTTGAGGCGAAATGCGCAGCGCCGCCGTGAGCCGCGCGCCCAGCCGGTCGACCTCGATTTCGTAGCGCGGTTCCACAGCAACTTGCGGCGTTGGGCGCGTGAGTCCGGCTTCGATTCGAAATGGCTGCCGGTAGGTCTCAAACGCGTAGTCGGCCGGCCGGCTCACGCTGGCGCCTTCGGCGGACAAGACCAAAACCCGCTGCGCATTTTCCACGGTTTGCCACGTCGTCCGCGACTCGTCGAGGATTCCCACGCGGACTCGGCCGGTGTGCCGCACCGCGCCGCTCACTTCGAGCCCCTCGATCTTGAGCAACCGCTCTCCTCCCACGCTCTCGAGCGGCACGCTGAACTGGAAGGGAATCCGCACGTTCCGGGCGTCGCCCGCCAGCGGGCTGACCCTCCAGCCTGGGGCTGCAGAGCCACGGTCGGCTGCCAGCGGAGCCAGTGCGGCTTGGTCCGAGGCGGCAGCCGAGCGGAGCCGCCAAGAGGCGGGCGCCCGAACCTCGAAGGGCGCCAGAGCCCCATCGAAGGCGCGCACCTGCAGATCGACATCGATCTGCGCGAACGCGCCGTCGACACTCACGGTGGTTCGGCTCTCTGCTTCGAGCGTGGCCGAGGGCGCCCCTTCGGGGGCGGTCTGCCAGGCCAACCAAAAGTCGCCGCGGCCCCCTTCGACCGCCAGCCGAGAGCGGCTCTCGGGCAGTGCTTCGATCGGCGTCAAATAGGCGCCGGCGACGGTCGTCGCCGAGGCCACTTTGTTGCCGCAGATCAATTCGATCTTCGAGGTCGCGGTCGCGGGCAGATGCAGAGCGCAGCGCTGTTCGCGGCCGCGGCGAGACAACACCGCCGCACAGCGGAATTGCAGGCTGCAAACCGCCTCCCCTTCGGCCTGCACGCGCCACACATAGCCGCGGCCCTTGGGGTCGACTTCGAACCGTTGCTCCTTGGCCCCCGTGAATTCGATCTGGTCGGGCGGAGTCAGCAGGATCGCCTCGCGGAGATCAAGGGGCGCTTCGCGCCAGCCTTGACCGTGGACCCGCAGTTCGAGGCGCGCCGCAAACTCGGCACGGCCGTTGCGCTCTTCGCCGCTCAAGCGCAGCGTCGTGAGTTCCCAGTCCGCAGGGGGCTGAGACAGTCCCGCCTGCATCCAGCGCCAAGCGCGGAGGAAATCCGCCATCCGCCATCCCAGCAACCGCGTCGGACGCCCATTCTCGTCGGGCAGGTAAACCAGTTCCGGGTCGACTTCGACCAAGGGGCCCGCGTTCGACTCGGTCTTGGGCTGGAGTTCCCACAGCGAAGCCGCCGGCTGCGGCTCGTCGGCGGTCGTGGGCGCTGCGGGAGCGACCGGCGTGCTGTCTGGCGGCTGTTGAGGCGGCCCCTGACCAAACGAAGCCGCGACGAGAACGCCCCACGCCACAGCGCTGGCCGCCAGCATCGTTCGGAGAAGGCAGGGACATCCCATGCTGCACCGGCGGCAGAGGCCGGTCCAAGCTCCGCCCCGGAGCGAGTTTGAGAAAAGATGAGCCGTGAAGCCTGATTATTCAGTCTAGCCAGGCCAAATCAGGTTGGAAAGGCAATGGCGAGCCTCACTTGGGACCGCCGCTCGCCCCCTTGCGGCGAGCCGGACGACGGCTAAGAATCGACCAGAACGGCCTTCCCGCCCCGCTCGCTGACCTCCCGGTTCCCTATGCCACGCGATCTGTCTCAGTTCGATCGACCCGTCACCGATTGGTTTCCGCAGCCGACTTCCGCGGCTGATTGGGCCCCCTTTCGGCTCAGCGACGAGCAGGTGGCCTTTTTCCACGAAAACGGTTACCTGGCAGGCGTTAAGATGCTCGACCAGGCCCAGATCGACGGCCTGCGCGAGGAGTTGGCCGAGCTCGCTCGGCCGGGGCACGAAGGCGCCGAACTCTGGTACGAGTATCACTCGAACGAGTCGACCGACCCCTCGACCGTCCTGTTCCATGCTCTGGGCGCCTGGCGGATCAAGCCGGGGTTCCACGACGTTCTCTGGAACCCCCGCTTCACGATGGCGGCCAGCCAATTGCTGGGGGGCGGAGTGCGGTTTTGGCATGACCAGCTTTTCTGCAAGCCGGCCAAACACGGCGGCGTGGTCGCCTGGCACCAGGACTATTCGTACTGGACGCGGACCCGGCCGATGGCCCACCTGACCTGCTGGATCGGCCTCGACGACGCCACCCGCGACAACGGCTGCCTGCAATACATCCCCGGCAGCCACCGCTGGCCCCTGCTGCCCATCACCGGACTCGCGGGCGATATGGACGCGATCCGGGCCGTGCTGGGGGACGAACAGATGAAACTGTTCGACAAGCCCGTGGCGGTCGAGCTCAAGGCCGGGGAGTGCGCCTTCCACCATCCGCTGATGGTCCACGGCTCGCAGGCCAACAAGACGGCCGGGCCGCGGCGGGCGCTGGTGATCAATGCCATGCGCGACGGGGTCTGTTCCGCCTCCGACGAGCCGCTGCTCGGCGGCGTGCCGCCGGTTCCCAGCGGTCAGCCGATGGGCGGGCAGTTCTTTCCGCTGCTCAGGCCGGCAGGCTAAGGGCCGCGACTTCCGCCGTCTGCATCCAGAGTTCTACTGGCAGCCGCAGCTCGCGCAGCAGCTTTCGCAAAGGTACTCGACCACGCACTTGGTGCTCGGCACCTTCTTGTTCTCTTCTTTTTTCACCAGCTTCTTCCGCGTGTACACGCAGCCGCAAGTCGGCGTGTAGGTGCAGCCGCATTTCTTGCTCTTGCCAGGAACGCAGAAGTCCTCGCATTCGCAGGTGTACTTGGTCTCCTTCACTTCCTTCTCGGTGCACTCCAGGCGGCAGACCTTCTTGACCTTGCACTTGTTGCCGCAGTGGTTGCAACAGTCAGGCGCGGAGTGAAACAGGCTCGGGAAGGCGAACAGCGTGAGCGCGAAGACATGCAAGCACTTGCGGCGGTCCATGGCGGCATCCCTGAAAGGATTCGTGAGAGGCAGGCAGGGGCGGCAGGCAATGGCCGGCTAGCGCGAGTCCCGGATCGCCGCCCGTGAGAAAAGGAATCGGCTGTGACGAGGGTTCCGCCTGAAACGGGCGCGGCTGGCCGGAAACATGGGCAACGTTTTCCGCCGTCGGCTATAATCGGCAGTCCCTACCTAAGCTCCGCGGCTTCGCAACCGCGATCCTTCCACCGCCCCTCGAGCGAGTTTTTCCATGTCGAACGTCGATCGCCGCGCCTTTTTGGGGGCCACCGCCGCTCTGGCGGCGGGCGCCGCCGCGCCTGCCGCCGTGCGCGCAGCCGACTCCAAGCCAGCGACCAAGCCGCTGCCTGGCAAAACACCCAACACGCGGTTTGCCGTGAACATCGAAATGTGGTGGTCGAAGGTTCCGTTTCTCGAACGCTTCGATCGCGCCGCCGAACTGGGTTTCCCCGCAGTCGAACTGTGGCCCTGGCGCGGGCGCGATGTCGACGCGATCGCCAAGAAGAGCCAACAGCTGGGCCTCGAGATCGCGCAGTTCACCGCCTGGCCCTTCGAGCCGGGAATGAACGACCCAGCAAATCACGAGCGAGTGGTGGCTGAGATCGAAGCGAGCTGCCAGACCGCCAAGAAGCTCAATTGCCGGAAGATGACCGTCGTCGGCGGCAACGACCAGCCGGGCATGACGCAGGCCCAGATGCATGCCAACATCATCACGGCTCTGAAACGCGTGGCCCCCATCGCAGAAAAGCATGAGGTCATGCTGATCCTCGAGCCCATGAACATCCGCGTCGACCACAAGGGGCACTGCCTCTACGGCAGCCCCGACCCCGTGCGGATCTGCCGCGAAGTGAACTCCCCCTTCGTGAAGATCAACTGGGACCTCTACCACATGCAGATCACCGAAGGGGACCTGTGCGGCCGGCTCCGCGACGGTTTCGACCAGGTAGGCTACCTGCAGTTGGCCGATCACCCGGGCCGCCACGAGCCGGGCACCGGCGAGATTCACTACAACCGGGTGCTCAAACAGGCCCACGACCTGGGCTACCGCGACTACGTGGGCCTCGAGTGCGTGCCAATCGGCGACGAGCGGGCGGCGGCTGAAGCGGTGGCTGCGGCGGATGAATGGTGAGCGGCGGGCTTGCTGGTAGCTGGTAGCTGGTGGCCAGCCCGCGCGTGGTCTTCAGGCAATGCGGCGGAAGTGCCGCATCACCCATCTCGGCTCAGGAGTTCGTATGCAGTTTCGCACAGTGGCCACAGCAATCATGCTGGCGGCGGTCGTGGCCATCGGGCACTCGGGGCAGGTGTTCGCCCAAGGGAACGCCGCCCGGCCCCTCCAGGTGTTCATTCTGGCGGGGCAGTCGAACATGCAGGGGCACGCCAGCATTGCGACGTTCGACTCATTGGCCGACGACCCGCAAACCGCTCCGCTCCTTCAGCAGATGCGCGGCAGCGATGGCACCCCCAAGGTTTGCGACCGCGTCTGGATCTCCTCCATCGGGTGCCTGGGCGACGCCTACTCGGATCTGCGCGAGCGGCACGGCAGGCTGACGGCAGGTTACGGCGCCCCGGAAGACAAGATTGGTCCGGAGTTCACGTTCGGCCTCACGCTGGAGAAGCGGCTCGAGGGGCCAATCCTTCTCATCAAGACGGCCTGGGGCGGGCGCAGCCTGATGACCGACTTTCGTCCGCCGAGCGCCGGAGAGCGAGTCTTTGGCGACCACTTCCGGCAGCGCTGGAAGGAGATGGGCCTTGATCCAGAGCAAGAAGCGGCCCGGCAAAACCGCGAGTTGAACGGCGTGTTCTATCGCCACATGATCGATCACGTGAAGCAGGTCCTTGGGGACATCAAACGGGTCGTGCCCGACTACGATCCGGCTCAAGGATATGAGTTGGCCGGCTTCGTCTGGTTTCAGGGCTTCAACGACTACGTGGACGGCATGTCGTATCCCAACCAAATGCAGCCCGGCGGGTACGGCGAGTATGCCGAACTGCTCGGCCATCTGATCCGCGACGTGCGGAAGGATTTGTCGGCGCCGAAGCTGCCGTTCGTCATCGGCGTCATGGGGATCGGCGGCGACAAGGAGGGAAAGCAGCCCCCGCAGATGCACTTCCGCCAGGCCCAGAGGGTCCCGGCGTCGCTGCCGGAATTCCAGGGAAACGTACTGACTGTAGAAACGTCGAGGTTCTGGGACGACGACCTCGACGCCCTTGCTCAGCGGAGGGAGGAACTCGAACACAAGCTGAACCAAGAGTTCGAGAAGAATCCGCAGCTCGACGAAGAGGCGAAAGACGCCGCTCGGAAGAAAGCAGTCTCCGAGCAATTCACTGCGGAAGAGTCGCAGCGCTTGGCCGCCGGCGTCTCGAACGGCGGCTACCACTATCTCGGCGCCGCAAAGATCCTGGCGCCGATCGGCGCGGCGTTCGCCGATGCGCTCGTGCCGGCGAAGGACAACTTGCCCCGACAAGCCGAAATGGCCGGTTACCTGCTCGTGCCGCATGAGAAGGTGGACAAGTCGTTCAACGCAGGCTTTTCGATGTATGTGGCGGCGTGGCCGCTGCTGAAGAACTATCCCGGGCAAGAATTCCAGAGCGGCCTCTTCGGGACGTGGATGTTCGCCCAGTTCGATGGCCCAGAGCCGAAAGAACACTACTCGGACATCGAAGGGGGTCTCGGCTGGTGGCGCGACACCCGGTTCGCCACTCAGACCCCCAAGTTCATCATGGGAGGAGTGGCGCTGAACTTCGTCGAGTGGGCGAACGGTCCCGGCGCCGGCAAAGGCCGCGATTGGTCCAAGCCCGCCGGCCACTACGCCATCGCCCAGCTCAGCCCGTGGGTGCTTTGGCCACCGGATGGGCTGAACCTGAAACAGGGGGTCTCCGGCGAATTGTTCGGCTACGGGTATTTGCCACTGCCGCTTACGTCTCCCAAGAAAACCACCGCTGGCCAGAACGTACCGACGGGCGACCAATGCTGGACGCTGTTTCTAAACACTGGCAACTTCAAGGGGCCTGTGACGTGCTTCTTGCCCTATTTTTGGTCTCGGCCGTCGGTCGAGGACCCAAAGCTGGGCGGGCTCTTCCTCGACAGCCGGCCGTCTGAGCCCAACAAGGCCGTGCAGATGGAGACGCAGCACATCCCGGCTTATATCTCGAACGACGCACAGGGCGCCACCTACGCCCGGGTCGCGCCCACATGGTTCCCCGCGAAAACAGACGGAGATGCGCCGCTCATCCACCGCATTACGGCCTACAAGCGGGCCGCGCTGTGGGACGATGTGCAGGCCTGGTTCGCCGGCGGAAAGGCGGCGTCTGGTGAGATCGACGCCCAGCAATCCGCCGTCCACGCGTTCAAGGGCGGGGGCGGCGCCACCTGGGAAATCTATTTGCCCGACACGCCCAACGACCGCAAGACGCCGCTCGCCTGGAGCTCGTTCGCCACGCCGACCGCGCTCGACGAGACCACCTACGGTTACAAGTGGGCGCAGGAGGCCGTTTCCAAAGACGGTTCGCTCGTCACGTTGCCCGAGTACTACCGCTTGGAGAAGGACACGAACGGCCGGTCGCGCTGGGCGGCGGTAAAGGGGCGCGAAGTGCCGGCCGCGACCGGCCTGGCTGGCGTCGAGTTTCCGCAGCGACTCGGCGCCGACCGGACGCCCTACGTGACCCCGGAGGAGGCGGAAAGCAGTTGGAAGAAGCCAGGACCGGCGGCGGGACCCTTCGAGGCGATGCTCGGCGACGGCAGCGTCGTCACCTATTACTGGTACCGCTTTGCCGATCAGCCCGCCTTGCTGAACGCCGATCTCACGGCTGCGGAGCGCGAAGCCGTTCAAAAACGAGTGGAACTGCTGCACAAGCACTGGACCAAGGACCGCGAATATCTGCCCCCGCCGACCGTCGGGACGCTCGCGGACCTTGATCCAGGGATCCTCGTCTCGCCGCCCCCAGGCCTGGAGATCGGCTACGTCCCCATCGTCACGCGCCAGGCCGCCAACGATTAAGGCTGGTCGCGAAAGTTGAGCCCTCCGTAGCTCTTAGCCAGGACAGCAGCCATGGAAAAGCGACCCCTGGGGCGCACCGACCTCTGGATCACCCCCATCGGTTTCGGCAGTTGGGCGGCGGGCGGCGGCGGTTGGGAGTTCGCCTGGGGGCCCCAGGACGACCGCGAGTCGATTGCTGCGATCCACCGCGCCCTCGACTTGGGCATCAATTGGATCGACACCGCCGCCATCTACGGCCTGGGGCACTCCGAGGAAGTCGTGGGCCAGGCGATCGCGGGGCGCGACCCGCGTCCCCTGGTGTTCACCAAGTGCTCGATGCTCTGGGACGACCAAGGCAAGATCTTCCGTAGCCTCAAGGGCGAGTCGATCCGCAAGGAATTGGACGCCAGCCTGCAGCGGCTCAAGCTCGAAGCGATCGACCTCTACCAGCTTCACTGGCCCATGCCCGAGGAACAGCTCGAGGAGGGCTGGGGAACGCTGGCCGAGCTGAAACGCGAGGGCAAGGTCCGTTGCATCGGCGTTTCGAACTTCAACGTAGCGCAGCTGGAGCGAGCCAGGGCGGTCGCCCCCGTAGACTCGCTCCAGCCCCCCTACTCGCTGGTCCGCCCACAGGTCGAGGCCGAAGTGCTCCCCTATTGCCTGGAGCACGGAATCGGCGTGATCGTCTACGCCCCGATGATGTCGGGGCTGCTGACGGGCGCCATGACCATGGAACGTGCGGCCCACTTTCCGCCCGACGATTGGCGGCGCAAAAGCCCTGAATTCCAGGAGCCTCGGCTCTCGCGCAACTTGGCGCTGGCCGAGCTGCTCGGGCAGATCGCCGCCCGGCATGGCCGCACGACGGGGGAGGCGGCAATCGCCTGGACGCTGCGCAACCCGGCTGTCAGCGGGGCGATCGTGGGGGCGCGGCGGCCGGAGCAGGTCGAGGGGATCGCCGGCGCCGCCGAGTTCCGGCTCAGCTCCGAAGAACTGCAAGAGATCGACCGCTTCTTGCAGGCAGAGCCCTGAGCCGGCGTTCGTTGCGGCGCCGCGGAGTGAGTAGGCGGCCCGCCCGAAGGCCGTTGGGAACCCCTTCTCCGTTGATGGTGTCCGGCGGAACGCGAAGTCCGCCAGCAAGGCTTCGGGTTGCGAAAGGCTTGGCGCGCGACGCTACAGTTTCGCGCACCGGCAAACCGCCCCGGCCACGGCTCGGCCTTGCCGATTGGCAAAGGGATGCGGGCCAATTGAGCTTCCAGGGAGTGCTTGCAACCGTCACCGTCGTTCAAGTCTACGCCCCCGGCAAGCTCTTCCCAATAAGAGCCGTAACCCATTTGCTGAAAATTACTTTTGGCCTCTCAAGGCACTTCTTCGGGTCAGCCGATACGTGCAGTGTCGCTCAACGAGAACAACGCGCCGCAGGGTGCGTTCGAGAGCGCGTCAGGGAACCGGATCGGATTGTTCGAGTCATGGAGTGGCTCGACTGGTCCTGACGCAGTTGACCGTGAGAGCTGACGGCCCGCCTGACTTTCCCACCTGGCACTACGCCAAACAACACACCCCCGACTCCCTGCCAGTCCTACAGGGCGCTCGCCGCAAGTGTGCCACGTTGTCGACCTAACCCCTGTGGGGCATGGCCGAGGCGTCGGTTCCGCCGGCTGGGGAAGTGCAAGGCGCCGCAGCCCTTCGTACAGGAGACGTCGCTCGATGAAGTGGAACATGGTTTTTGGTGCGCTTGTGGTGAGCGTAGGCCTGTGCGGCCAGAGCTTCGGCTTCGAGCTCTTGGATCGCATGCTCGGCCTGAACACCCACGGCGGCAGCTGTTGCCAGCCGAGCTGTTGTGCCCCCGAGCCGAGCTGCTGTGCAGCTCCGGCCTGCGAACCCACTTGCTGCGAGGCCCCCGCTTGCGAACCGGCTTGCTGCGAAGCCCCGGCTTGTGAGCCCGCCTGCTGCGAGGCGGCCCCGACCTGCTGCGAAGCTCCCGCTTGCGGAAGCTCGTGCGGCAGCTCGTGCTGCAAGAAGTCCTGCCACGGCGGCCTCTTCGCCGGCTTGCATGGTCTGTTCGACCATGGCTGCCACAAGAAGAGCTGCTGCAAGCCCGCTTGCGAGACCTCGTGCTGCGCCGCTCCGGCCTGCGAGCCGGCCTGCTGCGAAGCCCCGGCCTGCGAGCCCGCCTGCTGCGAAGCCGCTCCGACCTGCTGCGAAGCCGCCCCCACCTGCTGCTCGGCTCCGGCCTGCGGCAGCTCGTGCGGCTCGTGCTGCAAGAAGAAGTGCCATGGCGGCCTGTTCGCCAACCTCTTCAAGAAGCACAACTGCCACGCCAAGAAGAGCTGCTGCCAACCGGCCTGCTCGACCTGCTCGACCTGCGGTGGCGGCTCGGCTGCCCCCGCTCCGGCCGCGGCGGTCGAGGGTGATGCGGCCCCGGTCCCCCCCGCCCCGATGCCGGATCCTCGGCGTCGATCCAGCGGAAGCGGACCGTGGTGCAAACCAGCGGTCGCGTGGTTCGCGGTCGCTAGTCCGGCGGCGGCTAGCGCCTGATGATTGATCTCGAGCCTGCCTGGAGGGAAACCTTCAGGCAGGCTTGTTTTGTTGGCAGCCGCTGGCCAAATGCGATGCGCACAGCCGCGGAGTTAGGGGCTATCCGGTCCTCAGCTCACGGCACACGGGAGTGTGCCTGCCAGGAGAGCGCCCGCTACTCGATCGCAGAGGATGAGCACCCTTTCTGGAAAGCTATCCAGGGCGACTACAGAAGTCGTCGGTGGGGCCAGCGCATAAATACGGGCCGCTCATTGGGGCAGGAACTGAGCGGCCCTGGACGCAGCCCGCGAAGCCAATGGACTGGGGCAGGTCGAGAGAGCTTCGTCGGCCGAACGGTTAGGCTACCAGAGCGGGGCGAGTGGTCAACGGACTCGTTAGCGGGCTCCTGCGGGAAGCCGCACGAGCCCGCTGTATTGCACAGAGTCGGCCGCCGGTAGAATCGAGGCATCTGCATTTATGCGGAGGGCGTATGCGTTCGTGGCATTGGTACAAGCGTTTTCAGGCGGCGTTGCTGGCGGGACAGTGTAGCGGGAGCCTTCTCGGTAAACGTGTCGACATTACAGACACGGAGTTCTCATACGAGCCAGAAGTATGGGTCGGAACCGTTATTGCAGAACGCAGGGATGATGGCCCGCACAAACAAACGGACGCGGTACTCGTAAAGCTGGACGTCCCGGTCTTGGTGGAAGGCCGCGAATGTACCCATGCCGTGGCGCAGGCGAAACAATTTGCTGGCCTTAGGCAGAGTGTCTTCGACTTGATCCTCCCCGGAGATGCCGTGACGTGCTATATCATCACGGTTCCACGTGAACGGGCTCAAGCTTCTGATCCCTTCGCCAGTTGGTGGCGGGGCGAGGGTGCCTCAATGGGCTGTCTGGTCCTGCGTGCCGGTTCGGCGGATTGCTGATCGCACATCAGCCGGTGAGTGCGGGAAACCGCTCGCTCTCGACGGAGAGGAATAGGGTTGCGACGTCGCTTCGGTGCGTGGGCGTTGGAAGGGGCGGCTCAGTCAATCGCAAAGATCTGCCGAAAGCGGCGGCGGTTTTCTTCCGTGTACCGCTCGTAGTCGGCCAAGAGCGCTTCCGAGGAGCGATAGCCGACCAGCCGCGAGAGTTTAGCCAACTCTTGCAGGTCGTCCGGCAGATCGCCCCGCGTGCCTGACTTCATCAGCCGCAACCGGGCTTCGACCTTGCGGAGGAAGGTGTAGCTCTCGCTCAGGTACTCGAAATCGCCCCGTTCCAAACGGCTCACTTGGTACAGCGACCGCAGCGCCGCCTGCGTGTTGGGCACGCGGACCGAGGGGAACTCGCGGCCGTGGCGGAGCTGCAGCATCTGCACGATGAATTCCACGTCGACCATGCCGCCCGGGCCGCGTTTCATGTTCCGCCGGCTCGAGCTTTCCTCCAGCCGCCGCCGCATGTCGGCGATTTGGGCCGCCTGTTCGGGGCGCCAGATCGGGCCGTAGGCGGCCTGGCCGACGGCGTCGAGCGCCCGCTCCACCGCCTGCGGCTCGCCGTACACCGCCCGCGCTTTGCACAGCGCCTGCCGCTCCCAGAGCTGGCCGCTCCCCTCGCTGAAGTAGCGAGTAAACTCGGCCAGCGACGTGGTGAGAATGCCGCTGCGGCCCGTGGGGCGCAGCCGCGGATCGATGTCGTAGAGCCGGCCCAGCGGCCCCAACCGGCTGCAGACGCGCATGATCCGCTGGCCCAACTCACTGAAGAAGTGCTGGTTGGTCGTCGTTTCGCCGCGGCGTGAGCGGCGCAGGACTTCGGTAGGTCCATCGGCCTCGTACAGAAACACCAGGTCCAGGTCGCTGCGGTAGTTCAGCTCGCGGCCGCCGAACTTGCCCATGGCCAGCACGATGAGCTCGGCAGGCTCCCCTTGCCGGCGGCCGTCGCCAATCGTGGGTCGTCCCAGCCGCTCGACGAGCCGCCCGTACTCGTGAGAAATGATCTGCCGCAAGATGGCCTGCGCGATGTCGGAGAGCGCGCCCGTGGTGGCCTCGATGCTTTCCTTGCCCAGGATGTCGCGGACGCCGATCGAAAGCGTTTCCACGTCCTTGAAGCTGTGCAGGATCGGGTCGAGGTCTTCGGCGCCGCGCACCAGGTCGGCCAGCGTCGCCTCGAGCGAGCCCAGCGAGGGCAGCCGGTCGAGCAGCAAGCTGTCGAGCAACTCATCGATCATGCCGGGGTTGCTGATCAGAATGCCCGACAGGTAGGGGCTCGACGAGCAGAGCTCCACATACAGCCGCAGCGTGGGTGGGTTGAAGCTGAACAGCTCCCACAACACCCCCTTGCCCCCCAAGGAGTCGCTCACCTGGCTCAGGCTGACGAGCGTCGAATCGGGGTCGGGCGTGTCGGCGATCGCCTGCAGCAGCCGCGGCGAAATAGCGGCCAGAAAGTGCCGGCAGCGGCGCGTGCTGAGAAAGCGAATGTTCTCAGTGGAGAGCGCCATCAGGTTGTTGTACGCCTGCGGCACGTCGCGAAACGGATAGCGGCCGAGCACCGCCTGGATGCGCTCGGGGGGCGGATCGGGATCGAGCACCAGATCGACCTCGGCCTCGGTTTGGGCCTCGTCGTCGAAGGCGTCGTGCAGCAGGTGGTCGAGCACCTTGCGGTTGAGCTCGGTCGTCGTGCGGTATTCCTGCTCGAAGGAATCGCGGGCCGAGTCGGGGCGCTCGGCCGAATAGCCCAGCCGAATCGCCAGCTTGCGCAGTTCGTCGGGCTCCTCGGGGAGCAAATGCGTTTGCAGATCGAACATGATCTGCAGCCGGTGCTCGACCTTGCGGAGGAAGCAGTAGTTCTTTTCGAGCAGGCTGGCCTCGCGGTCGGTGAGGCAGCCGCAGCTCTCGAGCCGGGCGATCGCCTCGAGCGTGTTCGAGGTGCGCAGCTCCGGCAGATCGCCGCCGTTGAGCAACTGCAGGAACTGGATCACGAACTCGATGTCGCGAATGCCGCCGTGGCCGTTCTTGACGTCGCGGGTTTCCGCCCCCTCGCGCACGCTGCGGCGCTCGATGCGGCGCTTGAGGGCCTTGATGCCGGCGATGTCGGCCTGCCCCAAGTAGCGGCGATAAATCCAGGGCTCGAGACGGCCGAGCAGTTCTTGGCCCAGGTCGAGATCGCCCGCCACCGGCCGCGCCTTCACGAAGGCTTGCCGCTCCCAGGTGCGTCCCAGCACGTCGTAATACTGCAGCGTGCTTTCCAGGCTCGTGACGATGGGGCCGGCGCTTCCCTCGGGCCGCAGCCGCATGTCGACGCGGTAGGCGGCGCCCAGGTCGGTCGTCTCGCCGACGAGCTTGATCACCTGACGGGCGAGCCGTTCGAAGTACTCGAGGTTCGAAAGACTGCGCTGGCCGTCGGTCTCGCCGTCCTCGTCGAAGAGGAACACCAGGTCGATGTCGCTCGAGTAGTTGAGCTCGGCGCCGCCAAGTTTTCCCAGTGCGAACACCACGAAGCGGGCGGCCTTGCCGTCGGCGCGGCGGGGGACGCCCCATTTCTCGTCGAGCCGGCGGCGGCCGGCGCGGACGGCCGCCTCGAGAATCGCGTCGGCCAAGTACGAAATCTGCCGGGCGACGACTTCCAGGCGTTGGCCGCGGATGATGTCGCCGTAGGAAATGCGCAGCGTTTCGCGGCGCTTGAAGCGCCGCAGCACCGTCATCACCGCCCGATCGTCGGGCAGGGCCGTGACTTCGGCGGCGAGCTCCTCGACCAGGGCCTCGCGGCCCACAGGCTGCCCTTCGGTCAGCCGCAGCAGATCGTAGGCCTCGCTGTCGCTGACGAGCAGGTCACTCAGGTGCTGGCTGGTGGCGAAGATCTGCAGCAAGATGGGCAGCGCCTCGCGGTCGCGCTCGAAGAGCGTGGCCAGTGACAGTGGGCTGCGCTGGGCCGCGAGAAAGCGGTCGAGGTTGTTGAGCGCCATGTCGGCGTCGCTCGAGCGCGGCAAGTGCTCGGTCAGTTGGTCGCCGATCGTCGCCAACAGGTCGAGCGGCACGCCGAGGGCGGCCATGTTGGCCAGGCCGCGCTGGGCCTTTTCGACGTCGCGGAGCCCCAGGGCGCCAAACCAGGCGGCAGCTTCGTCCGGATGCTCCAGGAAGCGACGCAACTGGTCGACGTGCATGGCAGACGGGGGCTCTGACGCGGGATCGATCGTGGATGAACGGACTGCCGCGACGTCTCGCGGCGGGCGGGGTTAGCGGGCCAGCACGGGCAGGCCTGAAATTGCGTAGACCTCGGGCCCCTCGTGCGCGATGGCCACTTCGCCGAACAACGTAAACGGATTCGCTGCGTAAATCGTGATCTGAACAAGCCGGCCGATCAAGCGCTCCGCGCCCTCGAAGACCACGATCCGGTCGCACATCGTGCGGCCGACGAGTTGCTGGTGCGGCCCCGTGGCCCCGCGTTTCTGGGCCGTTTTGCTAGGTCCCTCCACCAGAACTTCCACGGTTTGGCCCACGAACGGCTGATTGTCTTCCTCGCTGATCTGGCTCTGCAAATCGAGCAGCAGATTGTTGCGGCGTTTCTTGACGTCCTCCGGCACGTCGTCGGGAAACAGCTCCGGCGCTTTGGTGCCGGGGCGAGCGCTGTATTTGAACACAAAGCTGTTCTTGAACCGCGACTCGCGGACCAATTCGACCGTGGCCTCGAAGTCCTCCTCGGTCTCGCCGCAGAAGCCGACGATGAAGTCGCTCGTGACCGCGGTGGCCGGCATCGTTTCGCGAATGCGGCCCATCATCTCGCGGTATTGGCCGATCGTGTACCCGCGCTTCATTCGCTTGAGCACGGCGTCGGAGCCGCTCTGCGCCGGCACGTGCAAGTACTTGCAGCACTTGGGCAAATCCCGCACGGCCTGGAGCAGGTCGTCGGTCATGTCCTTGGGAAAGCTCGTGACGAACTTCAGCCGGTCGATGCCGTCGATCTCGTGCAGCCGGGCGAGCAGATCGGAAAGCCGCCAGGTTCGCCCACCGGAAATGTAGCGGTAGCTGTTCACCGTTTGCCCCAGCAACGTCACCTCGCGACAGCCTTCGGCGGCCAACTGCCGCACCTCGGCCTCGATGACTTCGGGCGGGCGGCTCTGTTCCGGGCCGCGGACCTTGGGCACGATGCAGTAGGTGCAGAACTTGTCGCAGCCGATCATGATCCGCACGAACGCCTGATAGGGCGACGGGCGCATCTCGGGCGTGCGGAGGGCGTCGTAGATTTCGAAGCTCTGCTCCACCGTCTGCCGGTTGCCGGCCGCGCGGTCGAGGCTCACCTCGAGCTTCTGCCCGCTCCCGGCGGCGATCTCCTCGAGCAGGTCGGGCACCTGGTGGAGCTGCCCCGGCCCCACGACCAAATCCACGAACGGCGCCCGGTCGAAGATGAGCTGCTGGTCCTTCTGCGCCATGCAGCCGAGCACGCCGATAATCTTGCCGGGATGCTGGCTCTTGGCGTCCCTCAGCCGGCCGAGCGCGCTGTAGATCTTGTCCTCGGCATGCTGCCGCACGCTGCACGTGTTGAACAAAATGGTGTCGGCCAAGCGCGGGCTCGTCACCAACTCGTAGCCCCGACGGCGCAGGCTGGCCACCACCAGCTCGCTGTCGAGCATGTTCATCTGGCAGCCGACGGTTTCGATGTAGAGCTTTTTCGACATGCGCGCAATCTAGGACCGACGTTGCCGCGGAGGCGGCGCGGAACCCGAGGACGAGCGACACCCGGAGGGGCCGCAGGGAGGCTACTAGGCAGCCTTTGCCCGCTCCCCTTCGCTCGTCTGTTGGCGCCGCTGGACCTCGGCCTCGGCCTCGTCGCGAACCTGGGCCAGCAGCCGCCGCCGATACGCCGACATCACCCGCGCGAGCGCCGTGATCGCCAGGTAGGCCGCGATCACGAGCAGCACCACGTCTCGGCCGTCCATGTCCAGCATTCCCGCACCTCCGTCGAAGCGTCTTGCTTCCGCAGAGGCCCATCTTACCCTAGGTCGCGCGGAATGGGCTAGCGCGAACGGAATCGCCCGAAAAGCCTCGGGAAAGAGCCTACGGCGCGGGCGCGGGACGCCAGCCCTCTTCGGCCGGCGCCGGAACCGCAATCGGCGGCTCGACCGGCGTCGAGGCGCTAACCACCGGCGCGGCCGCCGGTTCGGCAGCAGGCACGGGCACCAGCGGCTCTTCGGCCGGCGAAGGGGCGATCGTCGGCACGGCCAAGGGAGAAGAGGTCGAGGTCGGCGCCGCGGTCGAACTCGAGGCAGCGGCCGGTGGAATGCGGAGCACCGTGCCGATCGGCAAGACATCGGACGCCCGCAGCGCCTCACGGTTTAGCGAAAGAATCTCGCTCTGCCGCGACGGATCGCCCAAATAGCGCTCCGCCAAGCCGGCGAGCGTGTCGCCGTCGCGAATGACGTGGCGGCGGTAGCGGGGCTGCGAACCGCTGCTGCGCGAGGGGCCTTTTCGCTCGACGGCCGACTCGAACGGATCGGTCGGGCCAGGCAAAAAGCTCTGGTAACGGTCGGCTACCTGGGGCGGATGGGCGGCCAGCGGCGTTGTCGCGGCCGGGTCAACCGCGGGCGCCTGAGACACCGTGGCCGACGGTGGTGCAGCCGGAGCGATAATCGGCTCGATTCGGCCGGCGAGGTGGGGGGTGGCGCCTTCGTCCTCGACGCTCGGATTGAAGCTTTGCCGTAGCGGGACGTTTTCGGTGCTCGCCGCCGTATCCGTCACCGGCGATTGTCGGACTTGGCGGAAAAAGAGGAGGGCAACGGAAAACCCGGCGACCAGGATCGCGCCGGCCGCCAAGATTTTCAGCCGCTGCCGACTCATGTACCGCGCGCCACCGAACCCCGCAGATAGTGCTCCTCAATCCTTCGTCGGCCGCTGGGCGCACGCACTTGAGGCGGGCTCGCGGAGGCCGCAAAGCTTGACGAGGCAACCCTCAGACACTCCCCGGCGGCCAACACGGCAAGCAGCCAAGTCGAAGCTGGACGCCGTCGCCGCACCATCGCAGCGTCAACGGCTTCGCTTATTGGGCTCGCCACAATAGCCCGCAGCGCGAAAGCGAGGGACGCGAGCGCCGGTTGGGCACTGAAAATGCCGCCCTGCCCGTGAAGAGGTCAGACCGGGCTCGACCAAGGCCGCGTGGCGCTCCCTAGTGCAGCGTCACAGCCTGTTTTTCGGGTTGTGCCACACTAGCCCGCAGCGCAAGCAAGGGGCGAAATCGCCCAATGAGCGCGCTGGCCGAAAATGCTGCCCGGCCCGTGCAGGGGGTCCGCGCGGCTCAACCAGGGAAATGTGGCTCTTCCTTGCTTGCGCTGCGGGCTAGTAGCGGAGGGCAACCCGAACTTCTAGCTGTGACGCAGCACTAGCGCGCTCTCGCGCTACGGGTTAGTGATGCGCACCAAGGCAGCCGCCAACGCGAAACGGCTTGCCTCACCCCGAAAGGTGAGGCAAGCCGCTCGTGAAGCTTGCGCTCGAGTTAGCCCCGGCGCGGGAGGCCGCAGGCGAACCAGTCGTGCTTGCCGTTCCTAGCGAACTAGGCGCGGTTGCGACGCCGGACCATGAACAGGCCACAGCCCAGGCCCATCAGAGCCAGGACGATGGTGCTCGGCTCAGGCACCGGCTCGACGGCGAACACGCTCGTGAGCGCGGCCGTGTCGTGCGGGCTGAGGGTGAACTTGAGCTGGATGCTCATGTCGGTCGTCAGCGCCGGACCAGGGGCCGTGAGGCCGGGAAGCCCGAAGTTGACGGCCGGAACAATCCCGGTGTCAAAGGCGGTGCCCACCGACAGCGACACCGGCGACGGGTGCAACGTAGCCACCGAAGCGCCATCGATCAGCGCCGTGTAGACCGCCGTGACGCCGCTCGTGGCGAACGTCGCGGCGCCGGAGCCATCGGCGTCGGTAAACGAACCACCGACGGAGCCGCCCATCTTGGTCGCGCCCGGAATGGCGGGCACGGGCACGGTGACGTTCAGCGTGAACGTTTGCGTGACGCCCAACAGATTGGTCACCGAGAAGGCGCCGTTGATCGTCGGGTCGTACTTGCCGCTCAGGTCCCAGTCGATGGTGAAGTCATCGGTCTGAGCCGTACCTTCGGCAGCGTAATCATCGGCAGTCGCACTCCCTTCGGGATTGCGCACTTCCCACGACTTGTCTCCATTGGCGCCGTAGCCAATGGAGAAGTCGAGGGGCACTGGGCCGGCGCTCGCCACTGTGGCGATGCCAGCTGTCAGGACCGCAACAGCGGCCCTGAACATCAAACCTACTTTCGGCATGTAGAATACCTCCCTAACCCACGTGAGCGCAGTTCCAAGGAGTAGTTGGAAAGGCATTGTGACCCTGCCCTCGACTCCGTCGTCCAAGGCAGCGAGACGCGGCGCCCCCAGGCGCCCGCCTACTCTTCCAAGGGGGTAATGTAACCACTACCACCCGCAATCGCAACCATTTCGGAGGAATTCATCCAATCGAAACGTTGGGGGCCGATTGCTTAGCCTGCGAACCGAACGCCCAGTCGCCACGCCACTTTGGCGCGGCCGCACACCCCCCGAGCGTCCGACCACAGGCCCACATCAGTCGTCTCCGAAGCTGTCGTCGGGGTAGACCCGTTCGGCGATCCGCCCGTACTCTTCCAGCGACCGCCGGTGCCCGACGGCGTGCCAGGCGGTCACGTTTTCGAGTTCCGGCATCAGCTCAATCAGTTGCTCCACGAGCATCGTCGCCTGCCGGCGAGTCCCCACGTCGGCGGCCTTTTCCAGGATCGCAGCGGCGGTCTTCATGATCTTCACCAGCCGGGCCCGCTCGAGCACGGGGCGCGAGATCGGAGAATCCTGCTCTTCGAGCAGGTCGGCGACCGGCACGTCCAGCACTTTTTGCCACCGGTACAGATCGGACAGCGAAAGGTCGGCGGACTCCTCTTCCTGGCTGCGCAACACCCGCAGTTCCATGTTCATATGGCGAGCGGCGCTCCGCAGCGACATCCCCTGCTGCTCGCGCACTTCGCGAATGCGGTGCAGGCGGGGCTGGGCGGACTTCTTTTCGGGCAGGCTGGTTCCGAGTGGGAAGAAATGCGTAGATTGCGAAGGAAAATCGGCGATGCTCATGGGGCGGCTCCTCATTTCTGTCCGTGGCTAACGGACGTGCCTCGTGGGGGAGGGCGACGCGATGATGGGCGCGAGGCGCGGATTCGACGCCGAGCGAACGGCGGCGGTTCCACGAAAGCCGCTAGACGAAGGCGGGGACCAGAACGCGCAGACGACAAAATCTGCAGCGCGCAGCGTCTGTGCTGCGAAGGGGCGCGATGCTAGGCTGGCAAGCGCAAAGCGACCCGGCGGTCCGCGCCAAAGCGCCTACCGACCGGACACACGCATCCAGAAATCCTCTCGTCGTCGTGGGCCGGCGCCGCACGGCAACTCCTGGCGGTCTCTGACAAAACCACCCATCGTCGCTGTGCTACTTGCCCTAGCGCCGAACCGGTCTGAGGTTGAGCGGCCCGTACTTTTGATCGGGCGTGGCGAGCGATGCGGACCAAGAGAAGAAACCTTCCATGCGGCTTTGCATCCTTCGCCACCGTTGATCGTAGTTCGATCAACACGGTTCTGCAAGTCCTATCGCAAAATGCTGGACTCGCCAGCGATGCCAGAACTAGAACCGCTGTCCCTTGCACGCGGCCGCCGCCAGCGTCACCAGCGCGAGCGCCGCGGTTTCCACCCGCAGCAGTCGCGGTCCGAGCGACACGATGCTCCAGCCGGCCTGAAGCGCGGCTTCCACCTCGTCGTCCGTGAAGCCTCCCTCGGGCCCCACCGCAAACCATACCTCCCTCGCTCCGGCAAGGCTCGCGAGCAACTCCCCCGCGCCCGCCGCACTCTGCGCCGGGTGCGCGAGAAAACGCTTGGCAGTCATGGGCGCGCTCGTCAGCCATTCGTTCAGCGCTGTTCGCGGACCAAACTCGAGCAAGCGATTGCCGCCGCACTGCTTGGCGGCCTCGATGGCCGTGCGGCGCAGCTTGGGCCCCGCCTCGTCTCCCGCCTGCGCGTTGCTCCGCCGAGTCTGCAAGAACGTCAGTCGCGCGGCGCCCAACTCGACCAGCTTTTCCACGAGCCAACGCTGGCGGTCCCCCTTCGGCAGCGCGGCGCCCACGTGGATCGACACGGGCAGCTCGCGGTCGCTCGCTTGTTGCTCGAAGAGCGTCAACGCGATCTCGGCGCGGCCCACCCGCTCCACGCGCGCCCGCCATTCGGCGCCCTGACCATTGAAGACGACGATTTCCTCGCCCGCGGCGCCGCGCATCACGTGGGCGAAGTGGTGGGCTTCGGGCCCCTCGAGCCGGGCGGGCCCCGCGGCCAGTGGTCCCTCGACGAAAAAGCGGTCCGGCATAAGGAAAGAAGGCGTCGACGCTAGTTGCACTCGCAAAAAGACTTGCGCCGACCGCTCGGGCGTCGTGAAGTCTGACTGCGCATTATACCGAAGGATATTAGGTTGCGGGATCAGCCGATTGCATGACCGCGGCCTGTGGTCGGGGCGGTCTTGGGAGACGAGTCGATGTACCTCGATGCGTGGGGCTTGCGCGAATCGCCCTTCGGCGCTGCCTGCCTGACTCCCTTTCGTACCCCGGCCTTCGAGGAGGCCCTGGCTCGGCTGCACTACCTCGTCGACGCCCGGCGGCGTCTCGGGCTATTGCTGGGGGCGCCTGGTTCCGGCAAGACCACGGTGCTCGAAGCCTTTGCCCGTGATTTACGGCGTCAGAACCGCCAGGTGGCCCGCATCGCTGTGGGCGGCTTGGGCCCCCGTGAGTTCCTCTGGACACTGTCGGCCGAGCTTGGCCTGGCGCCGGCGCGCGAGCTCAGCGGATTCGATCTGTGGCGCGGACTGACCGACCACTTGATCGAGGGGCGCTATCAGAATGCGCCCACCGTCCTGCTGCTCGACGACGCCGACGAGGCCGGCAGCAGCGGAAGAGTCGAGGAATCGGGACGCGAGGTCTTGGCCCAAGTAGCCCGTCTGGCCGAGTTTGAGGGGGCGCGCGATTCCACGCTGACGCTGGTGCTGGCCGCATCGAACGAGCGCCTCCACCGGCTCGGCCGGCGCGTGCTCGAGTTGACCGAGCTGCGCGTCGACCTCGACCCCTGGCAGGCCGAAGAAACCGAAAAATATCTGCTCGAGCGGCTGCGGCAGCGTGGTGGTGAGCAGCGGGTGTTCCGCGACGACGCCGTGTCTCGCTTGCATGCACTGGCGCACGGCAACCCGCGGCGAATCAACCAGTTGGCCAACTTGGCCCTCGTGGCCGCCGCCGGACAAGGCCATGGGCTGGTGGCCCCGGAAACGGTCGACGGCGTGTATCAGGAACTGGGCGTCATGCAGGACGCCGCCACGGCGAGCTAAGGGCAATCGCCGGCATCGCGCAACGCGCGGCCGCCCAAGCTCACGGTCGAAACCGGCTCAGAACCCCACCTTCTCGTCGGTCAGACTCTTGACGTGCTTCTGGGAATCGATATTTTACGAGTGGCCACTAACTCAGGACTTCCTGCCCCGGTCCTCTAGTGGCCAGTCGAGGCCGCCAGGGTTCCTGCCCCGCCCTGGCGGCTTTTTTTTTTGCGCAGTGGTCTCGGTGCACGAACAACGTGCGGTGGGTCGCTAAAGCGCCGGAAACCGCACCGCGGCCGCCAGAGCGCTCGTTGCCCGGTCGCAGGCGCTCGCTCTCTCCGTGGAAATCTCCACGGCCGGGAACGCTGGCTCCTCCGGCTCGTTCGCCGCCAACTGTTGCAAGACGAGCGCGGGGGTGGCCTCCGAGGCGTCGGTCCCCTGCGCCTGCCGCCGCGCGATACGCTGCTGGGCCGTCTCCGCCGCGACAACGCAGTGAAGCTGGACACAGCGCACGCCTGCCGCCTCCGCGGTTTCGCAGGCGCGGCGGCGCAGCGCCTGTTCGAGGAACGTGCCGTCGAGCAGCACCATCAGCCCCTGCGCGAGCAGGTCGGCCGCGCGGGCGAACAGCACGTCGTAGACGGCGGCGCGAGCCTCGGGCCGATAGCGTTCGGCGTGATTCGCTGCGGAACCCAGTTCCTTGCGCACTTCATCGGTGCGCAGCAGCCGCGCGCCGAGGCGCTCGGCCAACTGCGCGGCCAAGGTGGATTTGCCGCTGCCGGAAATGCCCCGCACGACGACCAGCGGCGGCCGAGGAAGCTCGGCAACATACCGGTCGGCCAAGGCAAGATAGGTGGCGGCCTCGCGGCGATCCCGCGCGCTCTCGGCGCCGGCATGCTCCGCCGCACGCAATGCGGCCACCTTGGCGCGCACGCTTGCGCGATACGCCTTGTAGAAGTTGACGAGTTCCTCCGGCGCCTCGTCTCCCGATTCGGCGCGATAACGTGCCAGAATCTCTCGCCCTACGTCGGGGCGGCCGAGCTGATCGCACTCCATCGCGAGAAAGCTCAATTCGTCGATCACATCGATGCGGCGAAACGCGGCGTTGAACTCGATGCAATCGAAGATCGCCGGCGGATCGACTAAGCAAATGTGCTCGGGCCGCAGATCGCCGTGCCCCTCGATCACGCGGCCCGCGGCGGCGCGGGCGCCCACGATATCGGCCGCAAGCGCCAGGTAGCGTTGCTGCGCCGAGTTGACGCGCTCCACCTGCACCGCATCAAGGCCGTGCCGGGGATCTGCCAGTTCCCGGGCAGTGGCGGCTACGCGGCTCGCATAGGCCGCTACATAGTCGGCCGGTGCAATGGTCGTAGCGCCGGCTTGTGCGTAGAAGCGGGCCAGGGTCTCGGCCAGCCGATCCAGGTCCGCGTCTTCCAAGGCCACGCGGCGCACCAGGTCGTCGAGCATCCGCTCCGCGGGAAGCCTCCGCATGTGGACGAGCCAGTCGACCACGCGGCCGCCCCCACCCCAGGTGAAGCTTCCTGCCGGGGTTCGAGAGACGGCCAGGACCCTGAGATAGACCCCGGGGGCCATTCGCTGATTCAGCCGCAACTCCTCTTCGCAGGCGGCTTTCCGCTGCTCCAGGGTCGAAAAGTCGAGGAAGTCGAATCGAACCGGCTTCTTCAACTTATAGACGAAGTCCGGAGTGAGAAAGACCCAAGAAATGTGGGTTTCCGCAATCTCTACGTTGGCGGGGTGGTCGGGAAAGGCGGCCGGGGTCGAGAGCCACTCGACAAGCGCTGATTGAGCCTGGACGGCATTCTGAGATTGCGGGTCGCCGGACATTGCCTCGCCTCCTTCAACACCCGCCCCAACGTAGTCGTTAGCCCCTTTCCCGACGAGCCGGAGGTGGGATTGTCCGGCCTCGGCCTGGCAATTTGGGTAAACTTTTTTTGTTGATCCCATTGACGGGGGGGATCGTTTGAGTATCTTATGAACCTTGGTTAGAGTTCTCAGCTTGACCATCGACTCCCTTGAAGTACACACCATGATTCGGCATGCTTGGCGGCACGTGCTCCGTGTGGGAGCTGTTTGCGGCATCTCCGCAGTTTTCTTGGCTCAGGCGGCCTCGGCTGCCCCGCTTCCTTCGGGTACGGTTCTCGTTCCAGCCCCCGGAGAGCCCGATCCCACGGGCGGCGTAGTCGTGGCTTCGACCACCACTGCGTTTTCGGCCCCGGGCGCCTTCAGCGGCAAGCTGAAGACCGAGGTCATCTCGGGCGATCCGTCGAATGCTCTCGGCGGACTGACC
>JBGAPH010000027.1:0-97950 GCA_044221365.1 Pirellulales bacterium | reverse complement strand
GGCTCGATCCAGATCGTGTTCAACAAGCCGGTCACGGGCTTCGACCTGGCGGACCTGAGCCTGACGCGCAACGGCGGCGGGAACCTGCTGACCGCCAGCCAGACGCTGACGACGGTCGACAACATCGTCTACACGCTGAACAACCTGTCGGGGCTGACCGGCACGTCGGGGAGCTACTTGCTGACGCTTACGGCCGCCGGCTCCGGCATCGTCGACGCCGTGGCCAATCCGCTGGCCAGCGGCGCGACCGACGCCTGGGTGGTCGATGTGACCCCGCCGACGGCGGACGTCGTCGATGTGACGCCCGATCCGCGCAGCAGCAGCGTGGGCTCGATCCAGATCGTGTTCAGCGAGGCGGTCAGCGGCTTCGACCTGGCGGACTTGAGCCTCACTCGCAACGGCGGGGCGAACCTGCTGACCGGCAGCCAAACGCTCACCACCAGCGACAACATCACCTACACCTTGAACAACCTGACGGGGCTGACCGGCACGTCGGGGAATTACCTGCTCACGCTGACGGCGGCCGCCTCAGGCATTGCCGACACTGCCGCGAACCTGCTGGCGGCCAACGCCAGCGACGCCTGGGTGGTCGACACGTCGGTTCCCACGGTCGACATCACCGACGTGACGCCCGACCCGCGGAGCACGGCGATCAGCTCGATCCAGATCGTGTTCAACAAGCTGGTCAGCGGCTTCGACTTGGCGGACTTGAGCCTCACCAGCAACGGCGGTGGCAACCTGCTGGCGGCCAGCCAGACGCTGACCACGGTCGACAACATCGTCTACACACTGAATAACCTCTCGGGCCTGACCGGCACGTCGGGGAGTTACCTGCTGACGCTCACGGCCGCGGGCTCAGGCATCATCGACGCCGTGGCCAACCCGCTGGCCAGCGGCGCGACCGACGCCTGGGTGGCCGATCTGACGCCGCCGACGGCCGACATCGTCGATGTGTCGCCCGACCCGCGGCGGTCCTCGATCCCCTCGATCCAGATCGTGTTCAGCGAGGCGGTAAGCGGCTTCAATCTGGCCGACCTGGCGCTCACTCGCAATGGCGGGTCTAATCTGCTGACCGGCGCCCAAACGCTGACGACGAGCGATAACCTCACGTTCACGTTGAACAACCTCGCGGGTCTGACGGGTACGTCGGGGAACTACCTGCTCACGCTCACGGCCGCAGGCTCAGGAATCACTGACAGCGCGGGGAATGCGCTCGTCGTGAACGCCAGCGACTCTTGGGTGGCCGACACGTCGGTCCCGACGGCCGACATCATCGATGTTTCGCCCGACCCGCGGACAAGCGCGGTTAGCCCAATTAAGATCGTGTTCAGCGAGGCAGTGAGCGGCTTCGACTTGGCGGACCTGAGTCTGACTCGCAATGGCGGGCCGAATCTACTGACGGGCAGCGAGCTGCTGACCACGGGCGACAACATCACGTACACCTTGAGCGGGCTGATGACGCTGACCGGCGACCAGGGCAGCTACACGCTCACGCTCAAGGCTCTGGGTTCGGGCATTAGCGATTTGGCTGGAAACGCTCTCGCAATTGGGTCTGCTGATTCGTGGACCGTTGACTTCACGGTCGTAGAGGTCTCGATTGCCGACAACTCGGATCTCAGTCGTTTTTCCACCACGGGGGTCTGGAGTGCTTCCGGAGCCGGCAATGGGTTCAACGGCGGTTCGCTAGTCTCCACGGCGACCGGCGCCACCGCCTCTTGGACTCCTTCACTGCCGTCCTCGGGCCAGTATGCGGTCTATGTGTGGAACAGCGGCGGCTCCAGCAACGGATTTCCCCGTGATGCCTCGGCAAGCTACCAAGTCAGTCATCGCTTCGGGGCTAGCACGGTGTCCATCAACCAGGACGTCGGCGCAGGGACCTGGGTGTTGGTGGGATCCTATGAGTTCGAGCTCAATGGTCCCGCGAAGGTAACCGTCACTCGCCTCACTTCGGGCAATCCCACTGTGGCGGATGCTGTGCGCTTTGTCCGGACGGGGGACCTGAGCCCGATTGTAGTCGACAACTCGGATCTCAGTCGGTTTTCCACCACGGGGACATGGACTGCTTCCGGAGCCGGCAATGGGTTCAACGGCGGTTCGCTAGTCTCCACCACCGTGGGCGGGACAGCCTCTTGGACCCCCACGTTGCCTTCTTCGGGTCAGTACGGAGTCTATGTGTGGTATAGCGGCGGCTCCTTGGGTTTCCCCGTGATGCCTCGGCAAGCTACCCGGGTCACACATCGCTTCGGCACTAGCACGGTGTCGATCGATCAGAACACCGCTCCCGGCACTTGGGTGCTGCTGGGAACATACGAGTTCGAGCTCAATGGTCCCGCGAAGGTAACCGTCACTCGCCTCACTTCGGGCAATCCCACCGTGGCGGATGCTGTGCGGCTGTCCGGACGGGGGACCCTGTGACCCCGATTGTAGTCGACAACTCGGATCTCAGCCGGTTTTCCACCACGGGGGTCTGGAGTGCTTCCGGAGCCGGCAATGGGTTCAACGGCGGTTCGCTAGTCTCCACGGCGACCGGCGCCACCGCCTCTTGGACTCCCTTCACTGCCGTCCTCGGGCCAGTATGCGGTCTATGTGTGGAACAGCGGCGGCTCCAGCAGCGGATTTCCCCGTGATGCCTCGGCAAGCTACCAAGTCAGTCATCGCTTCAGGGCTAGCACGGTGTCCATCAACCAGGACGTCGGCGCGGGACCTGGGTGTTGGTGGGATCCTATGAGTTCGAGCTCAATGGTCCCGCGAAGGTAACCGTCACTCGCCTCACTTCGGGCAATCCCACTGTGGCGGATGCTGTGCGCTTTGTCGGACGGGGGACCTGAGCCCGATTGTAGTCGACAACTCGGATCTCAGTCGTGTTTTCCACCACGGGGACATGGACTGCTTCCGGAGCCGGCAATGGGTTCAACGGCGGTTCGCTGAGTCTCCACCACCGTGGGCGGGACAGCCTCTTGGACCCCCACGTTGCCTTCTTCGGGTCAGTACCGGAGTCTATGTGTGGTATAGCGGCGGCTCCAGCAACGGGTTTCCCCGTGATGCCTCCGGCAAGCTACCAGGTCACACATCGCTTCGGGGCTAGCACGGTGTCGATCGATCAGAACACCGCTCCCGGCACTTGGGTGCTGCTGGGAACATACGAGTTCGAGCTCAATGGTCCCGCGAAGGTAACCGTCACTCGCCTCACTTCGGGCAATCCCACCGTGGCGGATGCTGTGCGCTTTGTCCGGACGGGGGACCTGAGCCCGATTGTAGTCGACAACTCGGATCTCAGCCGGTTTTCCACCACGGGGGTCTGGAGTGCTTCCGGAGCCGGCAATGGGTTCAACGGCGGTTCGCTAGTCTCCACCACCGTGGGCGGGACAGCCTCTTGGACCCCCACATTGCCTTCTTCGGGTCAGTACGGAGTCTATGTGTGGTATAGCGGCGGCTCCAGCAACGGGTTTCCCCGTGATGCCTCGGCAAGCTACCAGGTCACACATCGCTTCGGCACTAGCACGGTGTCGATCGATCAGAACACCGCTCCCGGCACTTGGGTGCTGCTGGGAACATACGAGTTCGAGCTCAATGGTCCCGCGAAGGTAACCGTCACT
The DNA here is from genome assembly GCA_044221365.1 of Pirellulales bacterium. Taxonomy (GTDB): domain Bacteria; phylum Planctomycetota; class Planctomycetia; order Pirellulales; family JBGAPH01; genus JBGAPH01. The sequence goes on along the minus strand of JBGAPH010000027.1, from coordinate 94,354 downwards.
CGCCTCACTTCGGGCAATCCCACCGTGGCGGATGCTGTGCGCTTTGTCCGGACGGGGGACCTGAGCCCGATTGTAGTCGACAACTCGGATCTCAGCCGATTTTTCCACCACGGGGGTCTGGAGTGCTTCCGGAGCCGGCAATGGGTTCAACGGCGGTTCGCTAGTCTCCACCACCGTGGGCGGGACAGCCTCTTGGACCCCCACGTTGCCTTCTTCGGGTCAGTACGGAGTCTATGTGTGGTATAGCGGCTCCAGCAACGGGTTTCCCCGTGATGCCTCGGCAAGCTACCAGGTCACACATCGCTTCGGGGCTAGCACGGTGTCCATCAACCAGGACGTCAGCACTAGGGACCTGGGTGTTGGTGGGATCCTATGAGTTCGAGCTCAATGGTCCCGCAGAAGGTAACCGTCACTCGCCTCACTTCGGGCAATCCCACTGTGGCGGATGCTGTGCGCTTTGTCGGACGAGGGACTGGGCCCGATTGTAGTCGACAACTCGGATCTCAGTCGGTTTTCCACCACGGGGACATGGACTGCTTCCGGAGCCGGCAATGGGTTCAACGGCGGTTCGCTAGTCTCCACCACCGTGGGCGGGACAGCCTCTTGGACCCCCACGTTGCCTTCTTCGGGTCAGTACGGAGTCTATGTGTGGTATAGCGGCGGCTCCAGCAACGGGTTTCCCCGTGATGCCTCGGCAAGCTACCAAGTCAGTCATCGCTTCGGGGCTAGCACGGTGTCCATCAACCAGGACGTCGGCGCAGGGACCTGGGTGTTGGTGGGATCCTATGAGTTTGAACTGAATGGCCCGGCGAAAGTCACGCTAACCCGTGTGTCCACCGGCAATGCTACCGCAGCAGACGCCGTGCGCTTCGTGCGAATTGGCTAACGAGTGTCGTTCGGTTGCTTGCCCTCGGTTCAGTAAGTCGAAGCGGTTGGAGTGAATCAAAGCCAAGGAGTGGTCGTCGACGCGTATCCGAGCGATCACAATTCCTTCAGCAAACCCTTCGGTCGAATCTGAATTCTCCTGGCCGCGGCTTCCGCGTCCTCCTCGCGCCGCACAAAGTAGAGTTCTGTCGTCCGGATGTCGGCGTGTCCCGCAAACTCTCTTACCTCGTGTATCTGCGCACCGTTACGGATAGCGTCGTTGATAGCGGTCTTCCTGAGCGAGTGAATCCCGACTCCGCGAGCGCCCAGCCGATTCGGATCAATGCCTGCACGTCGGCAGTAATGCTTCACCAGCCGCCATGGCGTCTTGCGGCTGAGCGGCCGCCGCTCAAAGCCAGCGCATTGGCGAGTGACCGGCCGAAACAGGGGTCCCTCTCGATCTTCGGCGATCCCGGCGAACTCGACATAGCGGAAGATCGCTCTCGAGGCCTCGAGTAAGATCTTGCGGACCTTTCGATTCCTCTTCTCTGTGACATGAAGGTAGTGCTCAACGCCATCGAACTCTAGATGTCCGACGCAGGCGGCCAGCAGCGCCGAGACGCGGCAGCCCGTGATGAAGTAGGTCTGCAGGAGAGCCGAATCGCGAAGGCCTTGAAGAGTATCAGTCGGAATAGCCTCTAAGAGCGCTACGGCTTGCCTGCTCGTGAGTGCGGGTGTCGAGTTCTTGAGGACGGGTGGCGCCTTGACCGACCCAAGTTCTTGAGCGACGTCCCACCGAATTAGCCCCTTGGTCGCGAACTGGCGATAAGCGCCGCGCAGAACCGAGAGCCGACGAGCAACCGTCGTCGGTCGCAGCCCCGCCTTGAGGAGCGCAGCCTTGTAAACCCGAACATGATCCGCGGTTGCCGCGAGCGGATCTATACCCGCCAGCTGAAGGTGGCGGACAAAATGTGCCAGGTCTCGCCCATACCCTTGCACCGAATGGTCGGACAGAAGCACATCGCAAACCCAAGGTATAAGGGCGGTCGTGGCTGCCGTTGGTCCGCATCCTGCATTGATGGCGGGCATCACTCGGGCAAGAAACGCCGAGACCTTCTCTTCGCCCCCCTGACCCACGCCGGGGGCCAGTTCGACGTGTTCGTAGAGATTCGGCTCGCACGCGGCATCCGCCGGCACCATCGAGCTATTGGTCGGAAACAGGTCATTCGTTTTGTCGGAGTCGTCGATGGCATTTCCTTTGGGCGCCACGCGATCACGCGAAAGCAGGTCCCATAAAGCACATTATGTTCCATGCTCGATCTAGCATGGTTCATTCCTTTCTGTCCAGAAGAGACCTCGGCACCCAACCCAAGCCGTTGAGTTCATTGAAGAATTCAGCTCTGGTCGAGGCGCCGGAGGGAGTCCAACAGTGCAAGTGGCATCGCCCCGTTAGACTGCGCGGACAGCCGAGCGGCGCAGTCATGCGATACCAGGGCTTTCGACGTGTTGCCCACTCAACCTTCGTGAGCAAGTCTAACGGTCTAACGAAAAACAACCCCGTTGTACTGAACGCGCGAGCGCGCTAGCGTCGCCTTAGAGCGTCTATTCTCGGGAGCCTCCGTGCCGAAACAGATTCACGATGATTGGCCACCAGGGGCCACAATTCTGCGGAGCTATGCGGAGCTGGAGACCTACGTCCGCGCTTTTTCTGCAGGGCACATCAATCTGCTGATTCTGGTGGGTCCCCCTGGGTTGGCGAAGAGCCGCACCTTAAGGCGCATTCTCCCCGCGGAGGCCTGCTGGATTCAGGGCAACGCCACGGCCTTCGGCATGTACGGAGAGCTCTATCGGAGCAAGGATCGGTTGGTCGTGATCGACGACGTCGATTCGCTCTACGCGGACCGCAACGGCGTCAGGCTGCTCAAGTGCCTCTGTCAGACGGAACGCACCAAGACCGTGGCCTGGCAGTCGGCGGCACGGGCGCTGGAACGTGCCCGCGTGCCGCGAGAGTTCGAGACGACCAGCCGCGTGTCCATCATTTGCAATGACTGGCGCACCCTCAATCGCAACGTAGCGGCCCTCCAAGATCGTGGCCACTTGCTCGTCTTCGCGCCGACAGCTCAAGAAGTGCATCGCAAAGCCTGTGAATGGTTCGCCGACGAAGAGATCTTGGCTTGGTTCTTTGCGAACCTGCACCGCTTTCTCGAGCCCTCGCTCCGGCTCTACGTCCGTGCGGAAGAACTCAAGCGGGCCGGCCTCGACTGGACACAAGTCGCCGCCCTGGCGCCCGAGAACCTGCGCAAGCGCGTGGTGCTGGAACTGAAAGCGGACGCAACCTTCGCATCCGAGGAGTCTAGGGTTCGCGAGTTCGTCCGTCGCGGGACCGGTTGCCGGGCAACCTACTTCAATTACACGCGTAGGCTCAGAGGGGCGTCTTAGAGGCTTTTCAAGTCGTGCCAGGCTTCATTCAGCGGGCTGGGAAGTACGTCGGAAGCCATACCGCTCGAACCACTCACCGAGCGCCGCCTCGACGATGTCTTGGCGCGTGTCCGGCGACTGTTTCATGAGCTTCTGGCGCAGCGCAGCTTCCGTGAGCAGCTCGTTCGTGTCGCGCCGCAGGCGAGTGGTCACGTTGTCGAGGGCCACGACTTCATCGGCTTGGTGTTTCACGCGCGGTCGTGGGGCCGGCGCCCGTGAACTGCTCGGCCGACGAATCATTGGCCGATGCAGCAGCTCTTCCACGGGCACCGCTTCGGTTGAGGGTTGCGAATCGGTGAGGGAGAGACTCTTGCGGGCTTTGGCCGGCTGCTTGCGGTCACGGAGAACTTGGAGCACGTCTCCCACCTCGGCGGTCACATCTCGTTCGAGCGCCGAAAGCTCGCTGGCGAAATCAGGTTTGCCCCTATCCATTGCCGACGAGCCTCTGGGAAAGCCGCTCGCCCAACAATTCCTCGAACAGCGCTTCAATGTCAGCCGCGGCCTCGGCCGCGCGGAGGCTCTTGTCTCGTGTGACTGCGTGGTCACACGATTCTGCCAAGGCGTCGAGCCAGCGGACCGATTGCGTGGCGATGGAATAGCCGAGCGTTTGCAGTTGCTGCCGCAGCACGACAGAGCGTACATGGCGTTTACGAACGCAGTTCAAGACCAGAATCGTCTCGGGCCGTTGCCCCTGGGAGAGCGCATGGGCTAAGCGAATGTTTTTCAGGGCGCTTTTCAGAGCCCGCACGCTGGGCATCGTCGGTTGCAGCGGAAGTATCGCCATGTCCGAGAGCAGCGTGATCGTGTTGGCCGCTTCCCCTTCTTCGCCCGGCGCATCGGCGACGACAAACTCGTGGGTGCTCGCCAGCTCCCGACAGGCCTCCTGGATCGTGTCCATCTCGGTGGCCAACCGGACGGGAATGTTCGGCTCGGCATTGCGAATCCACTCTCCTGCCGTGCCTTGCGGGTCGGTGTCGAGCAGCGCTACGCGGCAGCCGCGGTCAAACAGCCAGATCGCCAGATGACAGGCCAGCGTGCTTTTTCCTACTCCTCCCTTCGTGTTCGTGAATGTGATCAGCATGGTGATGTCGAGACTTGCACGTCCTGGCCAGGTTGGCAAGCAAAGATTTGCGGGTCCTGTTGGCCTGGCCAGCCCAGACCGTTGGGCCAGCCAACTTGGCCATGCTGCCTGGCTGGCTTGGCCAGGTGGGCCAACCAAGCCGGCCCGGCCATGCAGGCCTTCGCAGCCAAGCTGTCCCGGGCTTGCCTTGATAATCGCCGCGCCCGCACACGCCGCGACTCGATATGCGCCGTGCAATTCCTGCTTGCTACCTTCCGAAGACTTGAGATAGGGTGGCCCTGCGAGCGCTTTAAGCCAGTTGAAGCAAGGCTTGCCGCGGTTCGGGCAACTTCCGGTGCCCGGGGCAGGAAACGAAAGCGGCTCACCGGGGCCCAGGGCAGGTTCGGTCGGGGCTCGGGGCAGAAGACTCCGGGATTCGGGGCAGATTTCGCCGGGGTTCCGGGCAGAGAATGGCTCGTTTTACCGGGGTTCGGGGCAGAAAACCCACCGAATTCCTGAATTGGGCCGCAAGCTTAGGAGACGCTAATCTATGATCCAAAAGATCCAAAGAGATCCTCAAAGGCCAGATGCCTTTTTCAGGCAGGGAGCAGTGAAGACGGCGGCAGCGGGCAGGCTTGGCCAGACGCAACGTGTGTTCTGGGTCGGCGTTGATGAGCTGAACTTCGCCGAGTTTCCCCTCGCGGCGATTGCCGGCGAACTGCCCTCCGGCCAGAAGACGCTCGTCTTCGAAGACGACATCGACGACCGCGGCAGCAACACGCGAGTTCACCGCAAACTGACAATTTCGGCGAGCGACCTATATGGATTGCCCACTCCCCGTGACAGCGACGTCCTGCTCGTGCTCGTCGACCTCACCAAAAGCGTGAACGGCTTTTCGGCGCGGACCGTCCCCTTTCGACGGGCCGCGATTCTGGCAGCCCTGGGCTGGGACGACAGCGGGAAGTCATATCAGAGGCTCGACGAATCGCTGCAGCGCTGGGCGAGCGTAACTCTTTACTACAACGGCGCCTGGTGGGACAAGAGCGTCAAGCGCTGGCGAAGCCGGACCTTTCACGTGCTCGAATCGCTCGACCTGCGTGGCCGCGACCTGGCCGGCGCCCAGGACGATTCGCTGTCGACCTTCACTTGGAACGAAGTGGTCTTCGCCAGCTTCGAAGCCAAGAACATCCGTAATCTCGACCTCGACCTGTACTTCCGCCTCGAACGCCCGGCCTCTCGGCAAGCCTACCGCTTCTTGGCCAAGCGGTTCTGGCACAATTCGGCCCTCGAGTTCGATCTGCGAATTCTCTTCTGTGAGCATGTGGGGTTCTCTCGGCGCTATGACAACGCCCAGCTCCGCCGGAAGGCTCGGCCGATGCTCGAGGAGCTCGAGCAAGTGGGGTTTCTCGTGCCCCAGAGCGATTCCGATCGCTACCACAAGCTCGCGCCGGGAAAGTGGCGGATCAGGCTGGAGCGGACTCGAGCCGCGAACCAAGTCGCTGAGGAACATCTGACACCGCCAGTCCAGGCGCTCGTGACCCGCGGGGTGAGGATCAAGACCGCGAAGGAGCTGGCGACCGCCTTCGGCGAGGCCCGCGCTCTCGAAAAAATCCGCCTGCACGACTGGCTCGCAAACCGCAATGATTCGCGAATGTCCAAGAGTTCCGCCGGTTTCTTGGTGGAGGCGATCCGCAACGATTATCGGCCGGAGGATTTTCTCGCAGCGGAACGACGTGGAGCAGTCGCCGTGCAGGCGCCCCTTGTGCGTGCGGCAGGCGCCGCGAAGAATCCGCCGAAAACCTACGAAGACGTGCTGACCAGCTGGCGCGCCATGTCGAGCGACGAGCAGGCCACCGTCGAACGGGCTGCCGTGGCGGCAGCAGAACCCTTCCAACAAGCGACCTACGAGCGTCTGCAGCGAGCAGGCGGCCAGCTCTTCACGGAAGTGCGCGAGGAGTTGGTGGGCCGCCACCTGAAGGCCACGCGATCCGAATCCGTTCCGCCAGGCCCGGCCAAATCCGCTTGAGCGAGCCGAGAAGCGGCTCCCACCCAAGCATCGGCGCGGCCCCGCCCGACCATCCAAAAACGAAATGCATTTCGTTTTTGATCCACCCGCCAGAACCGCGACTTTGGTCAGCTCACGCGTCGGCCGAGCCCAGCGAGCGCTTCGCTGACGGAGAGTCTATCGCCCCGAACTGCCGCCGCTCAAGGCGTGCCTTCCTGGGGTCGACTGCCTCCTCGGTAAGCGAAATCGGCGCACGTCGTGCTTCGAAGCCCCTCGCCAGGACTCGCTTTTACAGAATCCCGGAACGGCAAACTGCCCTCGAGTTCGTTGCCTTCGATCGGTTGCGTGAGCAAGCCTTCTCAAGGGGGAAGTGTGCAGTCTTGTCGGTCCGCGGCGCACCGCCCAAAACGAAATGCATTTCGTTTTTGACCGGCTGCTCGGTCAGCTCATGAGTAGGCCGAATCCCGCGAGCTTGCTGACGGAGGTCCATCGGCCCATGAAGCGTCGACATCGGCTTGAGTTCGAGTTGCCTTCGATCGGTTCCGTGACCGAGCTTTCTTTATGGCAGTGTGCAATCTCCCCCGTCCGCGACGTGCGGCCAAAAACGAAATGCATTTCGTTTTTGGCGCCGGCTTACGGATCGCTTGCTGGCAGGCCCGGCGCTTGTGGGGGCGGTGTAGGGGCTGCGTGAACCGCTGGTTGAGTGACGCTCAAACGCTGTTCTTGCGCCAGTGTGCCATCTCATGGTATGCAGCACCTCGAAGGGGCCGTCGGATGGCTCCTTGACTGTCAGTGTTCGTAAACGCTTTGACACGCTTTCCGAAGAAGGGACTCACCCGGTCTAGCTTGGCACACCAGCCAAGGGAAGGGGACGGAGCTAACCAGCCGTCATGAGTCCTGGCTGTAGAGCTGAGTGCGCGGAGACGGTGCGCCATGTCGCGCGTGGATTGAATGGCCGATGGAATCGGCCGGAGTTCAGGGTTGATGACTCCGAGGCGAACCAACCCACCTGAGTCCGAAAGGAGGAGGGGAAAGTAGCATGTTGGCAAAGCGGAAGATGCCCGAAGACGTGTAAGGCATGGTTCCGCAACGCCTGAGCAATAGGGTTAAGACTGGATTGTTTGAACCTCAATCTCCAGGAGTGCAAGTGTACACTCGTCGGTAGCACGTTTGAACGCCGACGCCATCAGGAACCGCACGAACATGTCTCTCGTGTGTGGACGCCCTGCTTGGTGGACGATGGGCAGTGAGCCCATTGAAGGGGATGAATGAGGAACCTAAGTTGCTCTAGAACGTTCATCCATGACGAAACATGGGATCGCCTAAGGGACGCGAGTCCTAAGGTGACGGAGTTCTCATAGTAGTCGCGGGAGTTACGCCCCGCCGAGGGAAGCGGGAAAGCCGCTCACAGGGCGAAGGAGAACAGGTGATTCGATGGAAAGGATTGTTAGGTACGCAAGATGCGGAACGCCGAGACGATTCTGAACATCGTGAATGAGAGAGGACAACGTGGTTTGCCGTTGGAGGGGCTGTATCGACTGCTCTTTCAGCGAGAATTGTACCTCCGCGCCTACGCGAAGCTTTACCGCAACGCAGGCGCGATGACACCCGGGGTGACGCCGGAAACCGTGGACGGGATGTCCTTGGCCAAAATCGATGCCATCATCGAAGCAGTGCGCTTCGAGCGGTATCGGTGGACGCCCGTGCGTCGCACGTACATCCCGAAGAAGAACGGCAAGCTGCGGCCGTTGGGCATGCCAACTTGGTCGGACAAACTTCTCCAGGAAGTGATCCGGTTGCTGTTGGAGGCCTATTATGAACCGCAGTTTAGCCCGCAATCACACGGGTTTCGGCCGCATCGTGGATGTCATACGGCTTTGCAGTGGATACGCCACAACGGCACGGGAACCAAGTGGTTCATCGAGGGAGACATCTCCGCCTGCTTTGACCGCATCGATCATTCGGTGCTGCTCGAGGTGCTTGGCGAGAAGATCCGCGATGGTCGGTTCCTGCGACTGATGGGCAATCTACTCGAAGCCGGCTATTTGGAGGACTGGCGCTTCAATGCCACCTACAGCGGCGTGCCGCAGGGTGGTGTGATCAGCCCGGTTCTTTCCAATCTGGTACTGGACAAGCTGGATCGGTTTGTGGAAACGCAACTCATTCCGGCCAACACACGGGGTCGATGCAGGAAGACGAATCCGCCCTATGTCCGCCTCACGGTGGCTGCGGCGAGAGCGCGAAAGCGGGGAGACTTGGCCACGGCCTGGGAGCTGACCAAGCGAGCTCAGACGATTCCCTCACGGGAGCCAAACGACCCCAACTTTCGCCGTCTCTGGTACGTTCGGTACGCCGACGATTTCCTGCTAGGGTTGACTGGCCCCAAAGAGGAGGCCGTGAACGTCAAGCAACAGATCGCCGCGTTTCTACGCGACGAACTGAAGCTCGAACTCAGCGACGAGAAAACCCTCATCACGCATGCGCGCGATGAGAAGGCCAAGTTCCTGGGGTATGAGGTTCACGTCTATCACGCCGACGACCAGCATGACCACCGCGGTCAGCGCTGTCTCAATGGCGGGATTGGCCTCAGGGTTCCGAAGCGAGTGATCGCAGCACGCAGTGCCAAATTCACCCGTGGCGGAAAACCGATGCACCTCCCTGAACGGTTGAATGATCATCCGTTCGGAATCGTGGCCATGTACCAGGCGGAGTACTGCGGCGTCGTGGAATACTACCGCCTGGCCTATAACCTGGGGGACTTTGGGAAGCTCAAATGGGTTGCCCAAGGTTCGCTGGTGAAAACCCTGGCAAGTAAGCTGCGATGCAGCAGTCGTCAGGTGTTCCAAAAGTATCAGGCCAAGTTGACCACGGTCGATGGCACCTACAAGGTGCTCATGGTCACGATTGAGCGGGGGGCCGATAAGAAGCCCTTACGGGCGTACTTCGGCGCCGTCCCGCTCCGTCGCGACGACTGTGCGACGCTTGGCGAGACGGAAGCGATCGTTTGGAGCGGACGGAGTGAGATCACTCAGCGTCTGTTGGCTCAGCGGTGCGAACTGTGTGGATCGAAGGATCAGATTCAGGTTCACCACATTCGCAAGCTGGCTGATCTAACAGGCGCGAGCCGCTGGGAAAAGGTCATGGCAGCCCGCCGACGCAAGTCGTTGGTGGTGTGTCTGGCCTGCCACCAGAGGATTCATTCCGGACGCTACGACGGGCCTGCACTCGCTCATAATGATCACTAGAGAGCCGGATGCGATGAAAGTTGCACGTCCGGTTCGGAGGGGAGGGGTTGGAAAAGTGCCTCGATTGCAAGGAGGTAACTCGCTGGCCCCTTACCCTACTGCTTGCTCAACTCGACGGAGGCTTGCTGAACCAAAAGCCTGTGGCCCTGGCAAAGTATGCCAGAATCCAAACACGGTCCAATCTCAGCATTCTATCCGATGCCCCCTGGGGTCCAGAGACGGGGGCGATGCGGAACAACCTCGAGGGTGCTCCTTCGAGGCCGTGCTATGCAAAGTCGGTGCGTGGCCAGCTGTGGCCACTAATCCGCCCACGGGGTTCGGTCCTCTTCGGAGGTCCGCTCAACGTGCGCCGGCGTGGGGAGTCACGACTTCAGCGATGAAGCGTGCCGGGCCCGACAGGCTCGGGGACCGCTGGCAAGTCCAGCGGCCGCGAAGAGCTCAACCATGAAAGGCGAGTAATCGCTTGCCGGTCAGTCGTGCGAGAGTCGACGCCAAGAAGGTGAGGCGCGGGCGATAGCCAGCTCCTCACGGCGAAAGGCCCTGGCTTCTGGGTAACGGGGAGTTTCTACGTTTTGCCCCGAGAAATGAGCTGGCCCTTGGGCCGCTCGAAACTATGCCGCGCCGGAAGGCCGGACATAAAGCCAGCAGAAACAGGCCTCGCGGGGAATGAACCCGCTAGCCACGAGACTCGCGCGAAGGAGCGTAGCACTAACGCAGGAACCTCTCGGGAGGCCGGGTTGGTCCCCGGTGCCAGGTCTTGTCAACCTGGTGTTTCAAAGTCCCGAGAGGGGGAGTGTGGTCCAAGTAGAGAGCCGGTCAAGTTTCAGGCGGGAGTCTGAAGACGTGACTGGGCGGTGTTCCTGGCAAGGCAGTCAGGACCCGTGCCGTGTTTGGGTGGTTCCAAACACTCAAGGCCGACGAAAGGACCGACAGCCGTGTTTTTCTTCGGAAGGTAGCTGGCGACGCCGGTGGGGGCCAACGTATGGCCCCTGCCGGCTCCTCAGCGAATCCTTGGTTGGAACAAAGTGCGGCTCGACGAGACGTGCTCGGGAGAGCATGTCTCCTCGATCAGCGAATTGGCGGTGGACACCCGAAGTGTGCCTTGGGCACGGGGTGTCCGCCGATTTGGTTTTTTAGTGGAACGCCTATGGAGTAGGCGGCAGCGAACAGGAAATGTAGTTCGCTGCCGCCCATTTTGCTCCCTGGCGCCGTGAACAGAGGTCGGTGCGAAGGTTCGTGCGTTTTTCCTGAGGTCGATGGTAAGGAAAGCTTCCTTGCCCTTTTGAGGTGGTATTGGCTACGGGGCTCGGCCAGAGAAGAGAGCCCCATTTTGTTCTGGAGAAGGGTGCATGAACAACTATCGCTGCGAGGCAGGAAGTCTCATAGGATTCATTCAGCAGCTCGCTGCCAACTACCTGCCGCATGGCTATTGGTTTTACGTGACCGGGTACGTCCCGGAAGGCAAAGACCCGGCAGCGGTCGATTTGAAGCTGATTGCCAAGTACGGCATCACGCCGTCTCGCTCGAGCCGGGCTCGGAGAAAGCAGGCTGGCCGGGCCAACGTCCACTACCTCCGCTTCGAGCGGTTCTTTGTGCTCCTGGCCACCAAGGGCGAGCACGAGGCGCTGTTCCGCGAGGAAGGACAAAACCTCCGCGACATCCGTCGCGAGCCGTTGGTCTTCGGCGGCTATTCGCTTTCGGTCAAGCGTGGGCAGTTCCTGAAGAAGGCTCTGCCCGACGAGCCGGCCACGCCCGATGGGAAGTACCGAGTCAGGGTTCAGATCGCGCGCGCACGGTATCAGGAGCTGCGGGCCCACATCTGTGAGATTGCGGCCCGCCGGTCTGCTGAGGATCTCGGCCGAGACCTCTACTGCCTGCCTTTTGAGCCTTATGCACCCGTCCGGAAGCAGTTGCTTTCGATGCTCTCACAAGCCAACCAGAACCGAGCCGAGCGCGGGCTCAGCAAACTCTCGACGACGGTCCTGCGCTACCGCCGGGAGATCGTGCGGCCGTTTGAGGGCGACCAAAGCAACGCGCGTGGGTCCGCTTCGACACATCATGCCGCACCTGCGAGGAGTCCTTCGAGGGAACGCCCGGCCTGAAGATCATCATGGCCAAATCCCAATTCGCCACTGCGCTCCACAGACTCATGGCCGCAGCGGACTAACCACACGGCACCCGCCCCAACGGCCCACTGCGGCCGAACCATGTCACGCCGCCAACTGAAGAGCATGGCGAAGCTGGTCGAGCGATTGGCTCGGAAGCACATCCGCGGGCATGGAAAGCCGCACGATGCCGCGTTCGTACGCAGTGAGCGCGACACCAGCGTCTGCAAGGGTCGAACGAATCGACGCCGGCGACGCTGCCTGAATCTTCGGCCGTTCTGCTTGAAGGAGCAGGATCCCGCTTCGAAGCTCTTGCGCCGGAAGGAGCGGAGACCAACCGGCGCACTTTGCGACGCTGGCAACGGCGTCGAGGTTCCTCAGCCGTGTTGCAAGGGATGCCGGTTCACCGCCTCGGAGTGCGTCGCTCACAGCGCCTTGACAGGCAAAAAGCGAAGCCAGATTGACCGTCTCGCCGAAGCCACTTGGTTCATTTGTCTCAAGCTCTTGGGAGAATCGGAGCAACGGATCGTCTAGGTCTCCGGACAGAAGCATGTCTTCGAGCACCCTCTCGATGAACGCTTCGGACCTCCGTCGACCATAGAAGCCAAGTCCCATTGGCTGGTACGCCGCAAGCCACTTGTGGCAACCGGCGAGGTAGAGGTCGCTGTAGCCATGCTTTAGGTCGAGGCCCACGTGGCAGAAGTCTTGGGCGCCATCTACTACGACAAAGCGAACGATGGCCTTGGCCTCCACTGTTCGAACGATTCGCTCGACGGGAAGGCAAACCCCAAGGTTGCTCACGGCCGAAAGAAATAGTCCGTCGCATTTCGATTGGACGAATTCTTGAGAGAGTCGCTCCACGAGGTCGTTCTCATCGAGAGTTGCTCTGAGCGCCTCGTCGCGAAGGCTCACGTTGGTGACCGAACGAGCGGAACGAAATGCCTCAGTCTGCAGAATTGCGTGATAGGACGGCCAGCCAAGGTCCGTCACCATCACGTTTCTGCACTGATGGAAGAGGAGCCGAGCTGAGAGCTTCATGAGCTCGGCCGAGCGGTTAGCAAGAAGAACCGGAAGCTCTGGGCTCGAGCCCGCAAGCTTCCGAAGAGAGCACTTGAGGTGGCTAATGCCGCCCCAGTCAGTGAGCCCGCGGTAGCGGTCCTGCCATTGGGGCACGCCGGAAGCGAATCCATGCGTGAGCACTCTTTCTAGATCGATCGACGCGCCAGCCGCGCCAGCAAGCTCCGCGAAGTCTTTCTGAGCCAGGCAAGCGCCCGGCGACATGCGGCCAAGCCGGGCAGTGTCAAGGTAAATCGGCCATTCCATCGGGTCGCTCCTTGGGGCTAACCCGATCCTACTGATCCGCAGGAATTCGATCCAGTAGTTGGCGAAGGGGCACGGCGTACAGCATGAGGCGCTCCCAGCGTTCCTTGGCAAGCCGAATCTCCTTGGGCTCGAAGTGGAGCACAAAACGAAGCGTCCGGGAGCGCTCGTCTAGCTCTTGGATTCCGAGCGCCCGGTCGCCGTAGATCCCCACATCCGCCAGGAGATCTCCCTCATGGGAGAGGTCGGATTCCCGCACGAGACAGACCCAGATGCCGTGATTGTGCTGCTCCTCGATCCACGGGAGGAGCTCGTCACTTGGAAGAAGGTCGCGCTTTGGCCAAAGATCGTCCCGAAGAATGATAATCCGCTCGACGAGAATTCGCGCCCGGTGGACTGCCTGGAAGTTTGCCTCCATGCTTTGCCGCCCCGGCGGGTCCTGCCAATAGTCCTTCGTTCGGACCCAGGCCACCGAACGATACTCCTGGATGTCCGGGCTCTTGAGTAGCTTCTCATAGACGGTTCGCCAGGCCTCTGTACCCGCAAAAACCACGGTGCCCCCGGCCAAAGACTCGATCTGGCCGTTCACCGACGAGAGCTTTAGCAGGGCGATTTCTCGAAGAATCGGGTCTTTTTGCTCGGCAAGCCCGGCAAGCGCTCGGCAGAACGCCAGATACTGGTCATAGAGTTCGTGCTCCGGGGCCAGGGACAGCGGCACCGCCAGACGCTCTAAGAGTTCAGCTCTCCGCCGCTCACGCTCTTCCTCCTGCTCGAGGTAGTTCAGAAAGAGCCCGCCCAGGATGCTGATAAGCCCACCGAGCACTGCCAGCTGAGCAGGAAGTGGCGCCAACGCGCAGACGATCGCCATGGTGAGCGACCCGATCAGGGCCGCCCCCAAAAAGCGAAAGCTGAGCAGTACCGAGCGGCGGGCTGGACTTGGTTTTTGGTGCATGCACCGAAACGGTACGCTATGCGAAAGGCCCTGGCAAGTAAGGTCTTGCGACGAGCGACTCTCGGCCGCGCGGGCACTCTTTGGGCTCGAAATGCCCCGTATGCAACCTTGCTGCCCGGTTGCGCCATATCACGGGTAACGCGTTCTCGGATTCATGCCGCTGCCATCCTGCCCGGCCGATCTGGGGACTTATTAGGGGGCAAATCATCATGAAATCTCTGGGACGAAAACCGTCCTCGAAACCACCGCAGCGCTCGTCGCAACTCGACCTGCCGGTCGGCGGGCGCGAACACCAGTTGAGTCTCGACTTTGAAGCGTTGCGAGAGCCGGAGCAAGCGCACGACCCGGCGAGCGTTCCGATGGCGAAGGACCCGGTGCACCGCCTGGCGGAGCGCTTCGCTGAGCTCCTTGCCGCGGAACCCGAACGCCACGTCGACAACCGTGATCTCAACGCGCTCGCGCGCGAGACCTTGGGTGCCGCTGCCGGCCATGCCCGCGACGCCTACGACGCGGCAGAAGCGGGCCTCAACCTCTACCTCGGCCGTCTGGGACTCGACTTTCTCGCTCCTGACGCGGTGCTCGACAGGCTCCTCGGCGAAACCGAGCGCATGCCCCTGCAGAACCGACGAGATCGGAGGCAGGTGGAGCTGCAGCAGTTCAGCACCCCGCCGGCCACGGCCTTTCTCATTGCCCATGCAGCCGCGCTGCGGCCGGGGATGACGGTGCTCGAACCGAGCGCAGGCACGGGCAACCTCGCCAGTTTTGCCAGGCTCTTGGGCGGGGAGGTCCACACAAACGAGATCGATCCTCGTCGAGCGAGCCTCCTGCGGCTGCTCGGATTCAAGCCTACCGCGTTCGACGCCGAACGGCTCGACAATTTGCTGCCGGCAGACCTCCGTTACGATGCCATTCTCATGAATCCGCCTTTTTCGGCAACGGGAGGTCGCGTCGAGGGGCATAGCGCGGCCTTCGGCGCCCGGCACGTCGAGCAGGCACTCCTTCGGCTAAAGCCGGGAGGGCGTCTTGTGGCCATCTTGGGAGCGGGCATGTCGCTCCAAGCTCCAAATGCCAGGGGCTGGTGGGAGGAAGTTTTTGCGAGCTATCGTGTCCGCGCAAACCTCACGATGGAGGGGATCTCGTATCTGCGGTTTGGCGCCACGGTCGATCATCAGTTGATCGTCATCGATCACGACGGCTCCACGGGAAACCGCGGCGAGATTCACTGGTCTGTTCCAGGGAGCGTTTGGCACGCTTACTGGTCGCTTAGGGAGATTGCGAAGGAGGATGTGTATGGACGAATACATGAGAGAGCTAGAGAACGAGGCAAAAGCGATCCTCGCGGAGAAGTTTGGTCGGCGCCCGACGCCCGACGAGGACCCGGTCCTGGAGCTGGCAACGGCACTGCTCGAAGACGGGTCGGGGGGAGTGCGGGACATCCCGAACTCGACGCTGACGACCGACGAATGGCTCCGGTGGAACCGGCTGCTGCTTGCGAATCCGCGGCTCGTTCGCGAGACGGCGAGCGCGCTGCTGCTGGAGGAGGAGTTTCCCCTGCCGCAGACGGAACGAGCACTGCTGGACTGGGCAGTCTGGCTGCTCCTCAGCACGCTGGACCGGCTCTAGCGGGCATCGGGGAGTTGCATGCAACCGAGCCGCCGCGATCGCTCGCGCTCGAGGAGGGGGCGGTCTTTGCGGCCTATCGCATTCAGAAAGCTCGCCTCGTTGGCGCCCATGCTCATCCTGCCAACGTCGTCGAGTCGGCTGCCATGGCGTGCGTTGAGCCGCCGGACGTCAGCTACCGTCATCACCTGCCAGCGGAAGTCATCGCCGAGGGCCGCGTTTCTGATTTGCAGCTCGAAGATCTGCTTTATGCGGGCCAGGTCACAAGCCAGCTTCTTCCGAGTAGCGCCCGTCGCGGGCACTGGAACGGCGACGGCACAGGAATCGGCAAGGGCCGCGAGCTTTACGCCTTCCTCTATGACCAATTCTCCCAAGGCCAACGCAAGCACGTTCACATCTCGGCTTCCCACCAGCTCGTTGCGGATGCCGAACGGGACCGCAGCGCCCTGGGTTTGCCGCTCAAACTGATCCATCAGGCCCGCCTTGGCCCCAAGGCCCCGGTCGAGGCCGACGAGGGGGTGTTTTTTACCACGTATTCGATGCTCGCGACGGATTTTCATGGGGAAAGGCCGCGCTTCGAGCAGCTCGTCGACTGGCTAGGCGATGACTTCGAGGGCGTGATCGCCTTCGATGAGGCTCACCTCATGAAGAACGCGGCGGCGCCCCCGCATGGTGGGAAGACCACGGTCGACCAGGGAACGCTGCGTGGCAACATGGGGATCGCGCTGCAGCGGCAGTTCCCGCGGGCTCGCGTGCGGTATTTTTCAGCGACCGGGGCTACGGAAGCCCGCCATCTGGCGCCCTACGAGCGGCTCGGACTCTGGGGGGCCGGGGCGCCGTTTCCAGACTTCGCGGCATTTTTGGTGGCGATCGAGCGGGGCGGCGTCGCCGCCATGGAGATGCTCTGTCGGGATTTGAAAGGCGTGGGCACGTATCTTTCCCGGACCATCAGCTACGGTCCAAGTTTGCGCCCCGACGGCGCCGTCATTCCCGAGAGCGCCGTAGAATACGAGCCAATCCTCCACCGGCTGTCGCCAGAGGAGAGGCAGCAGTACGACCGCATCGCAGACCTCTGGTCAGAGCTGCTGGTGGCGTTCGAGGCGGCCGAGAGCCGCTCGGGCGAGCCGCCGCGCGGCAGCCGGTATTCCCAGTTCTATGCCACCCAACAGCGGTTCTTCCTGCAGCTCATGATGAGCTATGCCGCGAAGGACGTGCTTCCCGCCATCCAACAAGATCTGGAAGCTGGCAGGTCCGTCGTCGTGAGCCTCTTCAACACGGGCGAAGCCCTGACCGAAAGGAAGGTCCGCGACGCGCGCGCCGAGGGACTCGACCTCGCGGAGATCGACGCCACGCCCCACGAGATGATGGTCGCCCTCATCGAAAAGCAGTTCCCCCTTTACCAGTACGAGGAACGAACGGACCCGGTCACCAAAATCGTCATCCGGGTCCGAATCGAGGACGGCGCCGGCAACCCCGAGCTGAACCGCGAAAACCTGCGGCATCAGCAAGAACTGCTGGACAAGGCTGCCGACCTCGACTTTCCCGAGCATCCGCTCGATCTCATCCTGACGACGTTTGGCACGGGCATGGTGGCTGAGATCAGTGGCCGGACCCACCGCTTCGAGCACGGCAGCTACGTGCGGAGGAAGCTCTCGGGCGTTCCCCATCGGGAGCTCAACGACCATGAGACGCGTCTCTTTCAGGCGGGACAGAAACGCATCGCGGTCCTTACGGGCGCCGGGTCGACCGGCATCAGCGTCCATGCCGAGCGCTCGGCCGCCAACCAAGCGCGCCGGGTTTTCTATGCCCTCCAGCTCTCCTGGTCGGCCGACCTGGCGCTCGTCGACGTGGCGAGCCAAAAGCGACTCGTAAACGCCGTCTCGAAGCGGCTGGCGGCCCTCGGGGCGCTCACCAAAGGGGAAAGGCACTCGCTGTCGAGCGCGCTATTCCGGCCGGAAGACGTGACCGATGGATTCGGGAAAGCTGCGCTCGTGGGCCTCTACAAGGCGATCGCCTCAGGCAAATTCGCTGCTGAGGGGCTCGGGCTCGCAGAGCTTCGCCGGATGGGCGTCCTCGACAAGGATGGAAGCGGGGTCAGGGAGAGCTACCTGGCCAACGTCGAGCAATTTCTCAATCGTATCATGGCGCTCCCCGTCTCCAGTCAAAACCTGCTGTTCGAGCGGTTCTACGAACGGTATCTCGCGGCGGTGGAGGCCGCCAAGCGCCAGGGCGCCTTCGATTTTGGGGTGGAGGAGATCCGGGCCAACAATCTTCGCGAGGTGACGACTCCCGAGATCCTGCATGTGGACCAGGGCTCCGGCGCAAGGACGCTGCTGCACGAACTGGCCGGAGAGGTCGAAGTCCTGCGGAACAGCTTCGACTTTGCGGCCGGGAACGCCAATCTCGGCTTCTACCGAAATCTGCGGAGCGGACGGATCTATGGCGCCGCGGACCACGGTAGTTTCGCTGGGAGCGAAGTGTCGCTTGTGGGCGTGAAGGGGCCCCGACGATGGCTCGAAGCGGCCGAATTGACTGAGAAGTACGAGTCCGTCGAGCGGGCCGAAGCGAGGCTCTGGTGGGACGGAGAGTTCGAGCGAACGCCGGCCACCGAAGCCAAGCGGTTCCACGTGCTCTCGGGCGCCGTGTTTCCGATCTACGACAAGATCATGGGCGCCAACGGGATCCGCAGCGTGAAGATCGCCAGGGCCGTCCTCGCCGAGGGGCAAGCCCTGGTCGGTCTGAATCTCAGTCCCGAGGACGTCCCCGGAGTCAAGCTAAGGCTGGGGATCGGGACGCCTCTTGCCGAGGCGTCAGCGGCCGAAATCCTGGAACTGCTCGCCAGCGGCGCTCTCATCGAGCTCGACAATGGCTGGCGGCTGGCGAAGGCACGCATCTCGAGTGATGAGGTGTTGGAGCTCACGCTCAATGGCGTGCCGGGGAGCCGCGACGAGCTGTTGGGCTACGGGTTTCTCGAAGAGATCGTGCGCTTCAAGCGGAGGTGGTTTGTCCTGCCCGAGGGGGCGGCAGTCGTGTTGCCAAGGCTCCTCGCACGGCGGAAGCCTGTGCGCAACGGCACGGCGGCCGGTACGGCCGCGTATACGACCTTGGCCTAGCGCAGGGAATAAAGGAAGCGCATCCAGATCTCGACGTCACTCTCTTGTTGTCCGCCGCTCGCCAGGTCATGGAGCGCGTGGCTGCCGAAGGTTCGGAGCTTGCCGAGTGCTGGGCCGAGAGCACCCTTGCGAGTGGAGGGCGAGCGGCCCTCGACGACCTGCTCGCGCGACTGGCTTGAGCGTCGGCCCAATGGGGCTGGAAGCTATCTGAAGTGAATTACCGCATTGTCAACGTGGCGCCCACGAAAGGCTGCCATTGCGTGCTCCGCGCGAAACGAGCGGTCATCTGATCGACTTGGTCGCCAACCAAAGGGTGTGGATTGTCTTTTGCGCGTGCCATAGGTAGAGCCGCTTTCGCACCGTCCATCGAGGTGTTCGAGTCTTTTCCGAGAGCCGCGCACACGCAAGTGCCGTTTTACGGGCGGAGTTATCCTATTCTCAACCAGCAGCACGCGAGCCAATTGCTGCCGCCGTCGAACCAAAAGAGAGAGGCCCGGTGGTGCTCGGGCCTTGGGAAGCATGACTTCCCGCGAAAAACCTCTAGTAGGGGATCTCCTCGTCGGCGTCTCCATCTGCGTTCGTCTCAGCAGGCGCCTGCGCTTGCTCGACGATCCAGGTGTGAGCCAGATCCAAGAGCTTGGCCAGGCTGAGCAAGTCATCCCGCCCGTAGCTCTGGCTCTGGGCCCATTGGCCATTCTCGTCGCGGTAGCTGCGGACCACGGTCACGTTGTACCGCAGGCCGTACTGCGTCTCCCGCTCCCAGAGGGCGGCCTTGAGCCGACCCAAGCGGATCTCGTGAACGGGACGCTTGGCCTCTGCGGGCGATTTCAGCTTCGTAGCCATGTTGGCTATCCTTTCTGCAAAAATGAAACAAAGAACGCCCCACCGAAAATGCCCCTGGCGAAGCAACGACCTCGACGAGGCAGCCGCTGCGCTCTTACTCGATTTGCTCCTCCGCCTGCTGGCCACATCCGGGACAAAGCCCGCTGAAGTTCGCCATCGGCAGGTCGGGTTCGAAATCGATTTCGAGCCATCCCAGGGCGATTGCCTCGGAATAGCTCACGACTTCCATGCCGGCATCGCACTCACGACACGTGAGGGAGAACGGCACGTCGTCCGGAAGAGACGTGCAGCACATGACCACACACTCCCTTCAGGCGGCGAGGGCCAGGCTCAAGAGCGAGCTGGCCTTCTGGTCGAGCTCGGCTCGGTCGCCGGCAAAGTCCAATTTGCCGGCAAGCCGAGTCATGGCGTCCACCAGGGCAAAGATCGTGAACCGCCGGCCTGCGCCGGCGATTTCGAGGGCCTGCTTGGCGTAGTGCCGCGCGAAGCCCCGATCCAGGAGAGCCGTGTACGCCGTGTCGGCGTCGTGCCCCAGATCGGTCTGCATGGCGCGGCTCACTGCCTTGTTGAAGCTGTCCTTCCGCTCGTCGCGCTTGGCAATGAGCTTCTCGATCGCGCGGCGGATTTCATCTAGGGCCTCACGGACCCCGGAGGTGTGCCGACGCGTGAACTCGACGACCTCGACTGCATCCCAGACAATGTGGTTGCAGCAGACGGCCTGGAACCAAAAAGTCTGGATGCCGACCGTGCGGCGCCCGACTTCGGAGTTCCACACGAAGAAGCCCGGCGCAAAGGCCTGGCCTTCGATCTCGATCCAGCCTGCCGGATCGATGAGAAAGCAGAACAGGTCCTGCTCTCCCAGGTAGAGTCCCGTCGCGCCGTCCAGGCCTTTTTGCGGAGGCTGGAAGTCGCGGGAGTACTCCTCGAGGAGCTCGACCACCTCGGCGTTGTAGAGCCGGGGGTAGCTCATCGGGTGGAGGGCCCGGATCGTGCTCCCCTCGCTGAAGACCTGAAAAGGCTTCCGTTGCTGAGGGAGCGTTTCCGCCAGCACGCGGCCGGCGGTTTCCGGCGTGAGCCGGTTGACCGTTTCCTTGGCGACGCCTGCCAGGCGGCAGACCTGACCGAAACTCCAGTCCGTGAGGTCGAAGACCGCTTGGCCGTCGGCCGCAAGCTGGAGTCGGTTCTTCGAGCCGTCGTAGACCCGGAGGTCTGCGGCGGGGAGCCAGCGCTCCTGGCATTCGAGGCGTTGCCTCTGGCAATCCTGAGCGAGCGCAGCGAGGCTGCAATAGCGCTCGTCGGGCCCGCGGCGAAAGAGTTCGCGGCTCGCGCAAGTCAAGTTCTGCATGGACAGATTCCTTTCGGGAACAAGTGAAACAGGAAGCCCCGAAACGGGCGCGCCTGCACGCGCACAAAACGGTGAGAAAACCGTAAACAAAGATGCACCACCGGCCTCTCGCTTACCGGCCGCAAAGCCAGTCAGCGAGAACCGATTGTGTGTTCGACTACCCGAAGAGACTGCCCGAAAAGAACGGGCCGGAGAAAAAGATGCCGGCCAACAGCAGACTATAACACGGTTCTAATCGCTAAGAAACTCGCGTTAGATCGGCGCCTGGACGGCTCGGTCACAGCGCGGATACGCTAACGATCGTTAGAAAATGCCGCTCTGACTTCTCGCCCCCCGCAGGAGCTGCGGGCGAAAGTCTCCCACCTCGTTGCCCTCCGCGCCATGTCTTCCATCGAGTACCGCGACACGCGCCACTTGCCAAAGGAGGGCGTTCTTGCGCTTTACCGCGCCAACGATTGCTCCTCTGCCGACAATCTTGAATCGCTGCTGAAGGGGCTGCTGGCCTCTCACTCTCTGTTTACGGCCTGGGATGGAAGCCAGCTGGTGGGCCTGGGGAACGCGCTATCGGACGGTCACCTGGTCGTCTATTATTCGCATTTGCTCGTGCTGCCGACGTATCAGAGCCAGGGGATTGGCCGCGAGCTCATGCGGCTGCTGCTTGAGCGCTATGCCGGGTTTCACCAGCACGTGCTGCTGGCAGATGGTCGGGCCAGCGAATTCTACCGGAGTGCGGATTCGAGAGGGCAGGCAAGACGAAGCCGATGTGGATCTATGCTGGGCATGATCGCTGACCGGCGGCCGTGCTGCACGAGCGGCGGCTCACTGTGGCGGCCATGTCGAATGCAACTTGGCCAGAGGCGCCAGCTCGTCGTGCCATACATGCATGGCGACCGCTCGTCCCCCGGACACGATGCCAAGGGTGGCGCGCACGCGCCAAGCGGGGTGGTCCGCTTGCCACTGCTAAAGGCTCTGGGCTTAAGTGGGCGCGGAGGGCCTCGGCTGGCGGCGGATGCTGGATCCGCGCAGAAAACAGCGTCCAGCCGAGGTCGCTCCGTTCCAGCGTATCAATGGTCGCCTTAGCAGGACCGTTTCCGGAAGGGTCTGCCATGATGAATTGTCCCCTGCCCCAGGTGGTGGCGGGGAATAGTCCGCTGGTCGATTGTAGACGAAGGGGGCGGCGGTTCAATCTTCCGAAGATCAATGCAGGTTGGTCAGACATCCAGGAGAGTTCTGCCGAAAGTGCCATTTGACGTCGAGCAATTTGCAGCCGACACTAGACACCTATTGACTGCGGCACCCTCACTTGCTTCCTGGAGAATGCCATGGCCCGCCGTAAACAAAGCAAATCCGATCGCATCCGCGCCGCCTTGACGGAGCTCGGGCCCGAGGCCCGCAACCGTGACATCATCGAGAAGCTGGCGGGCGAGAAACTCAAAGTCAGCGCTCAAATGGTGAGCACCGTCCGCAAGCGAGCCACGGGCATGGTTGCTGCCTCGAGAAACGGGGCCCGGCGTCCTGGCCGTCCGCGGAAGGTCCAGAGCGTGGGAGGCCTATCGCTCCGCGCGCTGCTTAATGCCAAACAGCTCGTGGCAGAGACCGGCTCGCTCGCGGCCGCCCGTCAGACGCTCGATGCGCTGGCCAAGCTCGTTTAACTCTTCGTGCAGCGAGCAGATCCAGATTGGCCGCGCAGGTCCTGAAGACCTCGTGGCCCTTTTCTATCTCGGAGGCGCTCGGCGCGCTCTCACGGACTCGCGTACATTTTCACGATGTTGGCATCCTTCCGGCTCGAATGGCGGGCCGGCCTCCCGCGCTTCTCGGTCCGACTGCTGCTCGTCTCCGTGGCGGCGCTCTGCGCCTAGTTGGCGTGGGAGCGGAGCGTGGTGATGGAGCGTAAGGCGGCGCTCGAGGAGCTGAGCCGCGACCCTGAAGTGATCGCGACGTCGATGCCGATGATGAGGCACGCGGTATTCGTGCCCGACGCACGTGTCATTGAAGGTACGGGACGTGGCGTGTCCTGGATTCGCCGCGCGCTTGGCGATGAGCCCGTTAAGTTCTTCCATTTCCCGCAGCCGTTCGATCCCCGGGGCGCTGCGGATACACGAGCTGTTCCCTGAGTCCGGCATTCTCGTCGGGCACGAGGGGGCGTTCATCCTCTTTTTCAGTGATTGCGAGGCTCGAGCGCTGTCGGCGGCCCCGCAAGAACTGCCCGCTAGCGACCTGGTTGCCGGCAGGCCATGCTGGCACTCTTCGCTCCCATCGTGCACGAAAAAGCCCCCGGACAACGAATTGCCGTGGGCTTTGGTCGACCCTGGATGTTATCGACGGGCCTGCCGCCATCTATTGCAATTGCCAGGCCAAAGCGGCTTCGCGAGGCGGGCGCGGCCTCCTACTGGCCCCAACAGCCAGACATAGCTTAGAGACGCCAGCAGCAATCGCATACTCGCTCACGGGTTCCTTATTGATCACATGTCGGCAGCGCATGAAAGATTGATCACATGTCGGCAGCGCATGAAAGGCGCGGTCGACCGAAGCGAAAAGAGAAAGATCGAACGCGCCACCGGCACGCGGGTGCGATCTTACTGGCCGGACGCCACCTGCCAACGGGCTTCGCAGGAAACTAACCATGACCAAACACGTTGCTGACGGAGCGGGCCGCCGGCAGGCGACCGGCCAAGCCCGTCGCGCCCCTCGCAAGAAGTTCAGCTGGCCACGATGGTCCCCGACAGTTAGCCTGGGCGTCTTTGGAAGTGTGCGAAGTGGCACTCTTTTCGGCCGGCAAGTGCGCGCTTATACCGTTGCCGAAAGATGGCCAAGTAACCGATTGCATCTGCGCCGACGACATGAGCGCGAACAGCCCAGACCGTTTCAAGCGGTGCGCCAC
The DNA here is from genome assembly GCA_044221365.1 of Pirellulales bacterium. Lineage (GTDB taxonomy): Bacteria > Planctomycetota > Planctomycetia > Pirellulales > JBGAPH01 > JBGAPH01. Next base: position 70,523 of record JBGAPH010000027.1, on the reverse strand, counting down.
CTGCGACGCGCCCTCCCCGCTCCGGCGGGCGATGCCCGACGAATCGGCTTCGGCCTGGGAATGTACCTTTTGTGGCGCTCGGTACATTGGGATCATCGCCGAAGACGCCGATGAAGTCGAGCGGAGGTATGTTCGCCGGTTGCCCGAAGGCGGTTGAACTCAGTTAGGCAGGTATTGGCCATCGGCTAATAGGCAGTTCGGCTCCCACGGCCCAATACCGGACGGCTCAACGGTCGGAATGGCGATCGGAACACGGCGGACGCGGACCTGCGGCTCGATTCCGGGGCAAAACGGGTCCGCGAGCCGTCACGGAGAATGGTGCCCGTCGCTCAGCAATTCAAGCGCCCTGGACAGCTCGGCCAAGGAACAACCGCTTCCGCCGCAGTCACGGCTCTTCCATCCGCGAACACCCCAAGGCAGATCGTTGTGTCGGACTCGCGCGCGACGTGAATGCGCGGTTCGCTCGGGAGCTTGATCGTCAGCCGTCCCACCGTAGCCAATACGTGGGATCATTCAGCCGTCCTAGTGTCATCGGGCAGATTGAATGCAGCCAGACCCGGTGGGCGAAATGGCTGCATTTGCGGCAGCCGCAGGATCGGCGCCGCCGTCATCAGCCGCCGTCTGCGGCGGAGGAGCCGGGAGGGGCGAAGAGGTGGCTGCGTTTGGCCCGCCCGAGCCGGCGGGCAGAATGGCCTCTTTTGGGTCGGGTCGAGCAGCTCGTAGATGTCGCGCCACCGTGCCGCGGTCGATCTCCAGAGCGCGGGCAATCCGCCGCTGCGACCAACCAGACGTGTGCAACTGTCGTATCGACGGAACGATCGCCATCTTGAGGACATTCCCCATCGGCGGTCTCCGGCAACCTGAACTGGGTTGCCGAAGACCAACGGCGAACCGCGCTCCCTGCAAAATGGCCGCTTTTCACGCCGCCCCACCTGGCTGCTTTTGAGTGCCCCGTGACATCCTAGCAGCTCCAACAAAGAGCCGCGGTCAAATTCGGTAAGTCACCCTACCGCGGACCGTTGCTGAGGCAGCCTACCAGAGTCGGCGGCCCGTTCAAGCTGAGCGTAAACGCACTCTAAGTCGGTGGACCGCAGGCTCTCTAGCGCTAGCCGGGGCCGTGCAGCTATCAGTGGGAGTGCTCGCCTGCATTCTCAGCAACGGAGTGGTCCCGGCCATGGTTCTGGGCGCGATCTGGTTGGTCATCACCCTTGGCGGTTTTGTCGGCGTGGTCAGGGCTACTGCCGAGCCGCCCCGTAGAACGCCGCTTCCGCAATCCGGCTCACAGGTCGCCTTGCCCGCCCGCACGCGTCCCTGGGGCAATCTGGATCGTCGGCTTGTGGGTTTGGAAGTCGAGCAGCACTGGAGAGGGATAGGAGCCTCTGCCTGCCCCAACTAGACTGGATATGGATCTCGACGTCTGTGAGGATAACCCGATTCCTGCTTCCACGAGTCGTCCCCTATGACTACCGCCGCCTTCGAGTCCGCAAACTCTGAGCACCTCGCATTTGAGGAGCTGATCCAGGCTATTGAGGAGCACCCTGAGATCGCCTGGATGCTGAAGAGCTGGACAACCTCGCCATGTGCCGCTTCTACGATGCGTCTGCTCAGCGCCTTGAACGCGGGAAAAGCTGCCATCGGCAAGTGCTAAGCGTCGGCGGCCGATGTTTGAGCGTCGAACAGTTCGGCGAGTTCGAGCCGGATGCATTGTTCCAGCGTTAACTCGGCCAGCCCGAACGCTGAGTACTTTTCGAGGCCACGGGCGACAGCGGTCTGAAACTCTGTCGACGCAGCAATAGCCAGGGCGATACCCGGCACGTTACCGTAATTGCTCAAGACCGTTCGAATCATGGTCTCGCAGCGATTGGGGTAGTCCATGGTGCGTCCAGTGACTAGAGGAGCGATCTGAGAGAGTCGCGTGGCTAGGCTCGACTTTGCTCACGTGGCGTTTCGCACCGGACGAGCCTGTACTCCAGCACCTGATCAGCAGCTTGCTCTCGCTGCTCGATAACACCTGAGTCAATCAGGTTCAGGATCACGTCCCCGAAGGTGCGTGGACCGCCCGACCATGCGAGTTTCGTTTCGTGGCCAAAAGAGTGCCAGCCTGTCTGGCCGAGGATCGCGAGGATTCGATTCTTGGTGAGTTCGACGGTGTCGGACATGAGGTGAAGCATTTATCTGGTGGGCAGCCGCGTAATTGGAGGGCGGCAGACGGCGACATTGCGTGGCCCAGCTTATACCGGCGCCGCGAGGCCCTTCAAGCATTCCCCCCGACAGATGAGGACGCGCAAGGTGTTAGCGACAGCGGTAGCATCGGGGCCAGGGGAAGAAAGAGCCGCGGCCGGAGCAACTGCGATGAAGCCCGACCACGACTCCGCCCCGAAGGGCTCATTACAGACTAATTGGGTGGTTGGGGCGAAACAAGCACAGGGCAAAACAAAGCCCCCCGGCCGGGTGCGTTCGTGTCCCCGACCGCGGCGACCGGTGTGGGGCCGGAGGTGTCCCGCAAAGTGGCATGCAGAGGCCAAGTGCTGCTGGTTCGCCCCTTGGCCACCAACTAGCCTGGTCACCACGAATGCCCTCTCTGCCCGCGTGATTCTGGCGATGAGCTACGCGCTGTCCACGGCGATGCTGTTCGTCGTCTGGCTCGGCGTCGCTGTCGTTCTGATTCCGTGGGTCGGCTACTACATGCTCCAGGGCGGCCCCGGCGAAGAGTCATAGCCGGATACTTAATGCCTGGCGTGATGAGGTTCAGCTTCATCGCTGATTGGTTGGCTCGTCATCTCCAGGCTCTCAGGGGCTGACGCCGATCGACGTAAGCAGTCGATCCCTTCGCACGGTCTGGCCGCTCACGTTTGGTTTGCCGGGCCCGCCAGCGTCGAATGCCACGCCATCGACATCGAGGCTTTGCAGCAGTTTGCCGAATGTCACGGCGTCATCGATCCGACACCGCGTTCCCCGAATTCGATGACCTGTGGCGAATCGATCGGCTAAATCGTCGTCCGTGAAGACACACAAGTTCGTGACCTCGTAGCCTTCCGGGGACAGACCGCGGATCAAGGCGAAGCGGCCGTCCTGCTCGACCACATAGAGGGGATAGACGCAAGTGAACCTGGCTTGGTCTTCACCCACAGCGACTCCTTATCGCCGCAGCGACCACAAACCAGTCTGACACCAGGCCGCCTATCGACACGTTTTCCACGACATCGCGACAAAATCTTGGGTGTCACTGACACCCGGACGGGGCGGTTTCTGGCGGTTCAGGCCTCGACCTGTCGAAGTGCAGTTGAGCGTAGAAAACACGGCATTTTCCGGGGATTCTGAAGAAGTGCGGTTAGCCGCTGAATCCCATCCGAAGAACGCGCTGGTCACTATGGTTGGTCCTGTTCGCCATGTCCTTCTGCTGTCCTGCGGCACGCTACCATGCTTGGGCAGGAAAGGCAACAACCAGCAGGTCGGCCAGCCCAATGTGCCGAGCGGCAACTGGATTCTGGGGTGTCCCAAACCTCCTTGACTTGCACTGCTTGCTTAGCGCAGCGCTCCGTGGCACCCTGGGCGATGCTCCCCAACAGCCAGAAGCTGATCTTCTTCGACCTCGAGACCGCGGGGCCCGATGCCTCACGGCATCCGATCCTCCAGGTCGCCGCTGTCGCCGTCGATGAACAGCTTGAGCCCCTCGAAGCCTTCGAGACCAAGCTCTGCTTCGATGCCAAGAGGGCCAATAAGCAAAGCCTCCGAAAGAATCACTATCGCCCAGGGATCTGGGCCAAAGAAGCCGTGGGCACTCGCGAAGCAGCGTACCGCCTTTCGGAGTTCTTGAGGCGCCACGCCACGGTTCCCTCGGTCTCTCGGGACGGTGAGGACTACCTGGTGGCTCAGCTTGTGGCCCACAATGCGGCCTTCGACGGGCCGTTTCTGTTCTCCTGGTTCGAAAGAGAGCGGATCTTCCTTCCGGCAAGGAAGCTCATCCTCTGCACCCTCCAAAGGTCGCTGTGGAGCGTGAGCGAAGAGCCAGGCCTTTCGCCCCCCTCGGATCACAAGCTCGCGACCCTGTGTGAACACTTTGGCGTGCCGTTTCATGCCGCCTCAGCGCATGAGGCCCTGGGTGACGTGATTGCGACCGTCGGACTCTATCGAGCGCTCAGGCTGACATCGGCTGTGCCCCAAGCGAGAATGGCCACTGCTGCCTGAGGCGCGTGCTTCGCTGCATTCCGATACAAATAGTTGGGGCCCTCTCTTGCGAGAGGGCCCCGTGTGCCGGCCTGGTCAAGAGACGGAAAAGCCACCGCAGTGGCCAAGAAATGAGACCCAGCCCTCGAGTAGGCGCCTTACGTGACGCCCTTCGAGCAAGTGCGTCGGCCTGGCGCTCGGTGGCCACGGCGGCTCTCGAAACCGCAGGGCCACATAAACCAGGACGAGCATGTCGTCCAAGCCTTCAAACCGCTCGCGGCCCATCCAGCGGGACAGTCGTGCCGCGAGTTGCCGGCAGAGTCCGGCATCGGCCAGGCCTCCACTCCGCGGACCGCGGAGCGTCTCGAACCTCGAGCCCGCGAGCAGTTCTTCACAGACGATCCGCGTGGCCTCGTGGACAATTGCCCACTCGCGCACGGTTGCCCGGAAGACAACACCTTCGTCGGCTCCGGGTCTGTTTCCTCGAACTTCCATGTCCATAGACATCCTCCTTCTACTGGCCAGGGCCCACATGCTGTGGGGCGGCCCTGGACCGTTGTCTTGCCCCTCGGTCACGGCCGGAACCATCACCGAGAGGAAGCGAAGGAACGGACGGGTCTCTCACACACACCAGCACACACTATGAGGCAGCAAATCACGGAGAACTCTCATGGCGGATAGAGGTAGCGGCGCAGCCAAAGCAGAAAAAGTGGGGCCCTCCCTTGCGAGAGGGCCCCGAGGTTGGTCGTCTCACCAGACGGCAAAGCCACCGCAGTGGCGGAGAAACTCCACCCAAGCCTTGGTCATCTGTCGGAGTTCCGAGCCGACGAGCACTTGGCAGCCCTCCAGGTGGAGGGTCGGAGCGTCGTCGAACGGCCGAGCGTTGAGTCCGATCATTTTGGCCAAGGCTCGGTTCTCGAAGTCAGAGCCTTCGAGCCAGCCTTCGATTCGCCGGGCCATCTCCTGGCACACGCGCGGATCGTGAGGTCCGGCTCCTTCGTTGTACTCCATCCCGGAGAGCGTCGCCTCGTCGACAAGGTCGTGGCAGAGCCTGACCATTGCCGTATGCAGCGACGGCCACTCCCAGATCGAAGCGCGAAAGTAGCGTCCTTCTTCGGTTGCCGGGTTTCTTCCAAACACATCCATGCCCATAAGTCCTCCATTCCTTTGCCAGAGCCCAAAAAACTTGGGGCAGCCCTGGACGTTTCCATGCCCCTCGGAAAAGACCGCGGTCTCTACCGAAGGACACGCTGTTTGTGAGGAAGACTTTTGCGACACGACCAACACAGACTTTTGCAGGCGCTCCGGCGAAGTCGCGCCTCGCTGAAGCAGGAATGTGTTCTTTACTGGGCCTCTGAGGTGGTGACGGCGGGGTCCAGCCGCGCCGAGCGAGTGTGCGGGGCGGGCCAGGCTTGGCGGCAGACGCGGTCCAGCAGTCCGTCCGTGCACGGGACGCCACGTTCGTCGCGGTAGTACTGCTTGAAGAAGTGCGCCACCCTGGCCGCTTGGCACTGGCGGTCGAGGTCCCTGACCCACTCCAGGTTCATGGGGCGCCGCTTCTCCTTGGCGGTCTGCTCGCAGCCCGTGATCACCCAATCGAGCTCGTCGAGGTAGGGCCGCAGGTCAACAGCCTCGAGCAAGGGCTCGGCTGAGACGAATCGCACCGCGGCCGGAAGCCGGACAAGCTCCTCCACGCGGTAGCGCGATGCTTGGCAACCGCAGGTGACTCCGAGCCAGACGTTCGGATAACCATCCCCCCAGTCGGCCGGCAGGTGATGCCGGATCTGTGAGGCGCGCTTGGTGAGCACCAGCCAGTCGAGGTGTTGGCACTCACGGATCACTTGCCAGGCCTCGTCTCGCCAGGCGCTGGCGCCCGCGTGAAAAAAGTCACTCATCGAGCAGGTGAAGACGCGGCGGCGGGTCCGCGCGCGCTCCGCCAACCAGTTCCAGCGGTACGGATTGTCCCAGTGCTTGGTGCGCATTGGCCCCGAAAACGGCTCCTTGATGCCGGCCCGTTTCATGATGCCTTCGATGTAGCAGTGGTCGCACTCAGCGCTCACTTTCGTGCAGCCCCACCAGAAGTTGAAGGTGTGGTCCGTCCAGCCGATTCCGGTCTCTTGTCCCATGGTTCGTTTTCCTCGCACTAAAAGGATGGTGCTGCGTTCGTCGGACGACGCTTGGCGCACGGGTTCCACTTCTCTGATCTGGTTGTTTGCGCTCGAAAAAAAGGAAAGGGGGCCTGGCAGCGAAACCGCAGTTTCGCCGCCAGGCAGCACAAGCCGTCACTTGCGACGTTTCCAGTCGACCCCGGGCGCCTGCTCCTCGGGGAGCAAAAACACGAGGTACAAGAGCGCTTGGCAAGGGCAGTGCCTGAGCATCGCCTTGAGCTTTTTGGGTCGCTTGCCCACTCTGGTGGCAAACGCCACGAAACACTCCGATGCGTTGTCGGTACTGACGAGGTCGAGCGCCTCGAGCACCACGCCAATTCGTCCGCGCAGCTCGGAGGCGTTGCGCCCCGCGAAGAACGCGGCATGGGCACCCTGGCTGGCGGCCAGCCGGAAACACACGGTCCCCGTCCAGTCGGTGTCCGCATCGCGAAATCCGAGATACCAGGCGTCGTACTGGACGAGGTCCTCGATCCCGCAGCGGACCGACGTCGGTTTCGGCTTTCCTTGGCTGGCCCGACACTTTGCTTGTGCCTTTCCCTTTCTTGGTCTGATTCCTTTCATCACGTTGTCCTCCCTGAAAATGGGACCCGAGAGTTTTGGGGCGCCGCAGCATCCCCAACCCCCGAAGTCCGTCTAACAACTCACACGTGATTTGGCGAACGCTGTTCTCGTTGGCTCGATTGTGTCTCCGACTGCATTGTGGGCATGAAGGCTGGAGCGTGACCGAGATTCTGCGGCCGCGGTCGCTGCGCCGACGGAGCACTTCGTGCGTCCAGCCACGGTTGGTTTCGTAGGGCAGGATGAAGACCCCTCCGTCCTCCGCTTGAAAGTCGCGGCGCTCTTGCCATCGCCAGCAGCGGAGGCGAAACATGCGCGTCGCCCCCAGCGAGAAGGTCACGATCGGGGCGCCGGGGCACATGTGCTTCGTGCTGTCCCGGTGGGCCCCGATGTAGTGGCCAGTTCCCCGTCGTACCAGTTGACGCGTATTCCGTTCGTTCTGGATTCGATGGCCTCCCGGACCCAAGCAAGGAGCGGTTCCAGGAGCCTTGGCACGGTCAGGGCCCGGCTCGTCTGGCCGGCGAAGTGGTAGTCGATCCCGTAGGCTTGGTTCCGCCTGGGGATTTCGACTTTCATCCCGTGAATGACGATGAACTGCGGCTCCTTCGGGCGAAGGGCCCAAAGGGCATCTCGTTCGGCGTCGCGAAAGAGAAGCCTTTCGGGCAGCCGCCCGATAAAGAAGATCACTCCGCCCTCAAGCCGGTAGAGCAGAAGATCTGGGACTTGGTCGTACAAGCGGTTCCTCTCGAGATGAGGGTTTAGACGAAGGAGCTATTTCGTAGGCTCGCGCCACGGCGGCTCGATGCCGAGTTTGTCACAGAGCTCAAGCGCCGCCCCAAACAGCGGCAGTCCGGTCACGGCCACGTAGAGGTCGAGCTGGTTTCCCTGAGCCGAGCAGTCGGGCTTGAAGCAATGAAACACATTCTTCGCCGTGTTCGCCGAGAAAGTCCGCGAGCGCGGGTTTTCCGAGCGGTGCACCGGACAGGGCCCGCGGAGCTGCGGGCCGTATTTGCTCACGGGCTCCCAGCCGAGGAGCTCCAAGACCATGGTGAGCGACACCAGCTCGCGGAGCCGCCGGTAGTCGAGCCCCCGCCGACCCGCTAACTCCGCATCCACCAGAGAAGAGGAACCCGTAACGTTCCTGCGGGAGTGCTTGTGGAGGTCAGAATTCATCGCGCACCTCGTGGCCCAGCTGGCCTGCGCGGAGGTCTTCACTCGGGTCTTGTTCGCTGCCCGCCTGGATCTCTGTCGCCTGGCGTCCCTGAGAGTAGATCCAGGCGTGGGCCTGGGCCGCGACGCGCTCGACCAGCGGCAGGTCATCCCGCCCAAAGGCGCCCGAAGCCTTCCAGACCGAGCCTTCCTTGTAGAGCCGTGTGAGGGTCACGCTGTGGCGGAACACGCCCTTCACGGGATTGGCCCAGATGGTGGCCTTTACATGTCCCAGGCGAAACTCCTTCGCCGGACGGTTTGTGGGTTCTTGTGCCATCAGAACGTCTCCGCAGCGCAGTTGATGAATGCCCGCTTGATTGCGCATCAGTATCGTTATGCCGCGAAGCTTCGCGGCGGTTTCCTAGTTTCCGGCGAGAAAGCCGATGAGTTTGAGCAGGAGCAGCAGGAGGACAAACGGCACCAAGGAGATCAGAAACCTCAAGTAGCTAAGGGCAATCGTCAGGAGCACCCGGGGGGTGGTTGCGACCTGGGCCACGAACAGGTTCTGGTAGCTTTCGAGTCCTCTCAGGAACTGGTAAGCCAGGTTCGCCGGGTAGGCGCCGAAGCGATGCTTGAGAGCTTCGAAGCGTGGGCTCTCCAAAGGAGTCAGCCGGTACCAGGTGGCATGGAGGCTGCTGTACTCGAATTGCAGGGTCTGTGCGCCGTCTTGCACCTCGACGAGCTCGGGGGCGTCGACTCGCCGCCGCAGCAGGCAGGCGCCGCCGAATACGTGGCCGTCGATGGGCACTCCCTGATCAAAGACTCGATTCCCCGCGCGGCAATGGCCACCGTCGTAGAGAATGAGATCGCCGATCTTGATAAAGCCCTCGAGGGTCTCCAGCGGTTCGCGAAGGTAGTTCATGAGAGTCTCCGGTCAGAAAGCTGGTCGAAGCCGTACGATCCGTGGTAGCCTGGGCCCATGAAGCATGTGCATAAACTGCTGCGTCGATTCGTCCGGTCAACGCGTAGCGGGCCTCTCCTTGGTGGGCCAGGGGCGAATCGTTTTGCCGGAAGCGCCGCGCTATTGGGGCTGTTTGTCTTGGTGCTCTTGAACCTTGGCTGGCTCCTGTTGCCGCGGGCGTGGGGGCCCCTCGGGGCCAGGACACTGGTGTCCCTGGGATTGGGGATGATGCTCGCCGCCTGCCTTCCTTGGCGGGACTGACGCGGAAAGAGCGCCGCGGAGCCGGGCCCTGACCCGAGCGGGTCAGGACCAAGCTCGCACGACTTGGCCCAAGGAACCGCAGTTCTCCAAGCCAAACCTAGGGCCAGACGCCAAGCTGCCAGATGCGGACAAGTCCGAATCCGGTGACGAGGGTCCCGGCAAGCATGAGCAGGGCGCGAAGCCGAAGCTTGAGCCGCTCCACAGGGTGCCGGTGGACAAAGGTTCTCTCTCCATACTCCTTCATGACGTTCTCCTCCTTGATGCGCAGGGGAGTGAGAAAGCCGCAGCTTCCTGACCGCCCAGACGCTTGCAGACCGTGCCATGAGGTGTCGACGCATTGCATCGAAACACCACACACGCACAACAACATCGCTCATGACTGCTTCACCAAATCTGGTAAGGACCGCTCTGGTAGGCCGCCTGCGCCGCAAGTTTGCCGGCCGAGTACTCGCCCCCAAATTCAACGACGACGTCCGGGTCTCCGAGGAGCAGGGCGTCGGGAATAGGATCGCCGGCGCGAAACCGCCCGTCGCGCACCAGTTCGTCTTCGTGCCGCCAGCGAGCAAGCGTGGCCGGACACTGGGCCAGCAGGCAGAAAAACACCGTGGCCAGGCCCAGATCATGGGCAAGCTCACAGGGGCGAATCGGCCGGCCGCCCAGTGGGGCCCCCAAGAGGGCCCGGGCTTGGCTGGTGGCGCTGGCCACCACCGTTCGCTCCGGGGGCTTGTGCCAACGGCTCTTGAGTTGAAAGGAAAGTCTGCCAAAGTGGGGCGGCTCATCGCCTGGCCGCCAATCCAAGAGCGGGCCCTGAAGGTCAAGCTCCGGATGGACCATTGCTGTCTGCAACGCAACGAGTCCACGGTTTGCCAGCGATTGAAACGCGCTCCGCGCCGCGTTGCGCGGGCTTTTGGCGTCGGCGAACCAAAGCCTGCCGGCCTGGGCATCGGAGAGGAGCCGCAGGCGGCGGGTGAGCACATGGACAATCGCTTGGCGCTTGGAGGACTCGCCAAACATCGGAGGAGGGCTTGTCATGAGGCAGCCTGCCAATCTTCATCCCGACGTTTTTGCCACAGAAGCTCGGCCAGAGCAGCGAGCCTTGCCTGCTGGCCTGGGTCGGCTGCCGCGTCGCGTACTCTTCGCGGCGCCCCCGCGGGGCGCTTGGGAAGCGGCGTGTTGCTGAGCCGCGCGTGCTCCTCACGGCTCACTTCGGGGATGAAACGCAGCCGAATGGGCTCTCGGTGCCCGGTGAATTCGTTGGCGATGACAAACGCCTCGAGCCCCCGGAAGGTCGTGTCGAGGGCATCGTTCCGCTCGAGCATGGGCTCATAGACTTCGCCCAGCGAAACGGAGCCTGAAAGGCCACGGCTCGAGACTGTTTTGCCGCGGGACTTCGTGACATCGCGGCTTAGGCTGCGAAGCAGGTCGATATCGTCGCCCAGGGGCGTGAACCAGACCTTAAGCGCCGTGTTGTCAAAGAGTACCGGCCTCAAATCCCGGTCCCGGCTCACAAGCTGCGTTGAGGTCTGGTTCAGGAGGATGAGGGAGATGTGGTACTTTCTGGCCAGCGTCAGGAGGTCCGAGAAAGCTTTTGCGGCGGCAACGGCGGCAAACTCGTCAATCACGATGAAGACCCGCTTCGGAGGAAGCCCGGCGTACGTCCGCCGCATGGCTTCGAGCACTAGCGACCAGACAAGGAGTGCGAGCATCATCCGGGTCGGGGGCTCGAGGAGCGTGGGGAGAAAGCCGTAGATGGTCTCCCCCTCGTCGATGGCGCGGCTGGCCACGATGCGGCGGTCCGGGTCTTCGGCCTCGTCAAACTGCGGGTAAGACAGGAGCGACTCAGCAGCAAGCTGGGCCTCGCTCACATCCCGAATCCCGGCCCGCCTGGCGGAGCGGGCCACGTACCGCAAGAACTCTCGAAACTTGGGACAGAGAGTCCCGGCGGCCAACAAGTCGCTAAAGGCGGCGTGGAAAATCGAGTAGTTGATCTTCCCGAAGTAGGCCTTCCCAAAGCCCTCGCCGTAGTCCAAGGAGAGACTGCTCACCAACAGGGAACTCGCCTTCACGACCCCCACCTCATCCAGTGGTGTGACGGCCTGGAGCGGCTCAAACGTGTCCCAGTCATCGGCCGGGTTCGTGCTGAGAAAGCGAAACTGCCGGCCGACTCGCCGCGTGGCCTCCCGAAGGCGGTGAAAGGGGTACTGGTCTCCGGCAGGGTCGCCGAAGAAGATACAGGCCTCGGGACAGAGCAGCCGGATCTGGACGACGAGGGAAGTGACGAAGATCGTTTTCATGGCGCCCGTCATCCCCATGATCCACGCGTGGCGGAAAAAGAGCGATAGGGGGACTTCAATGGGGCGGCCCGTCTTGGCGTCGACGCCAAGCGAAAGCATCGGTTCCATCATGCCCCCCTTCCTTTGAGCAGCAGCGCGACGGACTCGGCGGTTGCTCCCACGTCAACGACGATCGTGAGTTCTTTGCCGACGCGGCTCTGACTCGCGGCCTTCTCAATCGCGAGACACTTCTGGGCCGTGGGGGCAAGGACGCCAAAGCCAAGCTCTCCGGTGGCCAGCCGGCGTTCGAGGTCTGGGCGGTCAGCCAGTTTGTCAGCAAGCTCACCAAGTTGCCGAACCAGCTGCTGTGGCGTGCCGGTTGCGCCCTGAACGATCCGCAGCACGCAGGGGGAGCCAAGTTCGTCGGTTACGACAAAGGGGACGTTGGGCGGCTGCGTGCAGCCAAGCGCCGTTTCCACTTCGGTCGGCTCCAGTCGATAGCGCCTCACGCGTCCGAGGAAACAAAACGTCAACACGCCGAGCGCCAGCTCAAATGCTGCCCCTTGAAACGACTCGGCCCGCTCCTTGGGAGCGTTTGCCAGCGCGCAGCCAGAAGGAGTGAGCAGGTAATAGGTAAGACCTCCGGGAAGGCTGCGCAGATGAGCAAGCAGCTGGCCCAGGTCGCAGAGCCGCTTGAGTACATGGCCCGGCTCCTTGCCGCCAAAAAACGCAGAGCGGACGATGGCCGGAAGCGTCAGCCGGTAGAGGGCGACATGCCGGAGGAGGAGCGCGTCGCGCCGTTCGTAGGCGGAAGTGTTCGCCGTGGGCATGGCGGTTAGTTCTCGCTGCCTAAAAAGTGGCCTGGGCCACGGCAAAGATCGCAGTCTTTGCCGTGGCGCGCAGGCCTGGTTCGCGCGTGTCGATTCCTTCCCTAACGACCCAGAATGGTTCCAGGCGTTCGGGTGTCGTCATCCGCACCGTTGGACTCCCGCAATTCCACGACTGCCGTCAGGTGCCGTGAAAACACTTCGAGTTCGCTCCGCACGTCCTTCGCGAGTCCCTCGACCTTGGACAACGCCAAGGCAAGCTTCGCGAGGAACAGCGGCGCCTCGAAGAGCGATTCGACGCGCAGGGTCCGAAACGGCCTGGTCGCATCGTCGGGGTTTTTCCGGACCACGTTCCAATGGAGAGCGAACGATCCATCGCGACGGACGGAATGCCAGACCTGCGCCACCAAGTTCTCGGTGAGCGCCTTCATTTCTGGCGGGTTGTCGGAGCGTTTTCTTCTTCGTGAAAAAAAGGACATAAGTCCTCCTCTGTTGGGCCCTCTACCGTAAGCACGAGGTGCATGCCACCTCGGGGACGGGCAAAAGGCGCCTGCATTTGTCCCCCAGAGCGGCCGCAGCCGATCTGAGCGACAAACGACGCACGAGAAGCGACAAGAAACGAAACACACGCGAAACATTGTTCTTGAGGGTGACAGGGTGGTTACGGTCGACGCCTGGCGAGTCGCAGGTCCCAGGACTTGCGCGCAGGAGTGCCCAGCGCGGGGACTCGCTGCGCTGAGGGCGCGCCCGCCGGGGCATGCAGCCGCTCGTCGAAGGCCCGCAGCGATCCTTGGAGCCGCTCAAAGCCGCGGACGTAGCGGGCCAACTCGGCGAGCGAACCCTCCAGCCGTTCGAACTCGGCGAGGTCGGGAACGCTTTCGAGGGCCTGCTCGAAGCGCGCCAGAAAGAGCAGGCTCCGCTCGATGTAGACCAGATTGACGCGGTACTCCTCGATGGCCGGATTCACGCGGCGGAGTTGCTGTTCACAACGGTCGGCGAGGGCTCCGAAGGATGACGCGACATGGCGATAGTCCGCGGCCAGCTCGGAGTAGGTTTCGTCGGCAGCAAAGCCTTCGAATTCGGCGGCGACCTGGCGAAAGTGGGCCGGGCCAGCGGACAGCTTTTCGGCAAAGCTCGAGGCCGAGCCCACAAAGGCCTGCTGCGACTTGAAGACGCTGTCGCCCTGCAGGCGAAGCTCGCGGACGAGGGCTCGCAGGTCGTTGAGCACTCGCCCCTCGGCGCGCACATGGTCAACCTTGGGCTCAATCGCGCGAATCGACTCTTCGACGGTCGCAAAAGTCGCCTCCAGCTTCTGGGACAGGTCCTTTTCGGCGGCCTCGATCGCCGTCCGAAACGCCTGGGCCTCTTCTTGGACGGTAAGAGACGGCGCGTCCACAGAGGGCGACACGGAAGTGGCCACCACTGGGCCGGCAGCGAGCCAGCTGACCAAAACGAGCCAGCAGAGGGGGATGGAAACGAGCAACTTCATGGGCCATCTCCTTAGGCAAAAGGGCTTCAGACAGGGCAACAGGATTAGCGCGCCTTGCGCAGCGCCTTCCAGAGGGCTGGGGTCGGTCGCGCTCGTTCGCTTGCCGAGCGCTCGCGGGCGGCGTTGGAGGGCGTTCGCGGTGCAGGGGCGACGCTTTCGGGCACAGCCGGTGGTCCGCACAGCAGGGGAAGTACTGCATAGCCTCCCCCTGCCGCGGCAAGGGCCAAGAGGCTGACCGCCGCTGGGCGGCGGAACAGGCGCTGCCGCGGCGCGTCGAGCGGCGGCGTGTCGAATTGCCGGTCCCAAGCGGTTTGGGAAATGCTGAGAGACATTCCTAACCTCGGTCGAGCTTCTGTAGGCAGTTAGCGAACTCGGTCACAGTCGGCCTGGCGCTTGGATCGCCGTGTCCCTCCGCGAACGTGCGGCGAAAAAGCTCCTGAAGCGGCTTCGGAAACGCGGAAAAGGGCGGGGCGTTCCGGGGAGGGGCAAAGTCGTTGTGACGCCCCGAGTCGGGCCAGTACCCGGCGCGCATCCGCGTGAGCAGGTCGGGACGCTTTCCGTGACCGCGGTAATGGCAGTTGTACGGATGCTCCCCTCCGCGAAGCAGCATGTGGACGACGATCGCCAGCGAAAAGACGTCGGACTGCTTGGTGCGCGGCGTGTAGGCGAAATTTTGTCCTAAGCACTCGGGGGCCTGAAAGCTGGGAATGCCGTAGAGCGCCTTAAAATGCTCGCCCCTTTGGGTCTCGAACTGCAGGGAGTCGAGGTCGATCAACGTCACCTCGGCGTGGCGATTCACCAGAGCGTTGCCCAGCTGAATGTCCCCCACCACATAGTCATCCCAGTGCAGCGCGTAGATCCGCATGGCAAAGCTCTTGGCCACTCGCAGGAGCCACGCCGCATGAATCTCCCGAATTCGCTGGGCCGGATTGATGACTCGCTGGAGCGGCACGCTTCCCGCAGCCTTTGCCATCGAGAACCCAATTGCCGACTGGGTTTTGGGATCGTGAGCCAAGGCCACAGGGAAGGCCAAGGCCGGTGTGCCGTTCTTTTCGTAGAGTGGGCTTGGCGGCCGTTGGAACATGGCAGCGAACCTGCGGACGTCGCAGTCGGCCGCCCGCGCGTAGACCTTTACGACCTGCGTTGGGTCGTCCGGGTTCGCATAGACTCCGCCCTGGGCGCCCTCTCCGAGGAGTTCCATGAGGTCCAACGTCTCCTGGCCGATGCGTACGCGCATCACCGTCAGCCTTGTCCGCGCAGCGGCGGCTTGCGTTCATCGAAGGGATGGGGCATCTCGACTTCTTCGCCCATCACGGACTGGCTTTTCTGACGCACCGAGCGGTAGAGCCAGGCGAAGAATCGCCTAAAGTCCTTGACGTCCCGCATATGCATGGCCGGGCGCCCAGGTTGGGCCAGACGCTCGAGGGTCGGCATGTGGCAAGCGGTGCCCACGCCGATCAGGTAGACCTCGATCCGGGCTTCACGAGCGGTAACCTGGGTAGCATGAATCGCCTCGTTGACGCGCTGCATGTCGTCGGGCTGGCCGTCGGACAAGTAGAGGGCCATCGCAGGACGAAGGTCACGGTCGCAATGCCGAGCAATGGCATCTCCAGCCCGCGAAAGCGCCGTAAGCTCGCTCACGAGGCGCGCGCAGAGGGGCGAACCAGTATGTGCCGAGAGTTTCGGCGCATAAAACTTGGCCGCCGGAGTCATCGGGACGAGAATCGCGCTGGGGGCAAGGAGCGCAAATCCCGTTACCCCCACCAAGAGAGTTCCGGCAAGCAGCGCGTCCTTCCTGACGGTTTCTGCAAACTGCTCGATGGCGGCTTGCTGTTCCGCGAGTGCCCCGCCCATGTCCATCGAACCCGAGTTGTCGATGCCCAGGAGAACTCCAAGCGCCGCCTCAGGGCTTCTGTACGCCTGAGTTTGAATTGCCGGAACAAGTGCCCGAACCTCGGCGGAGAGCGCGAGGTCGGTCTTCTTGGACAGATTGGGAAGAAATCGCATGGTTCGGCTCCCTTTACGCTAGGGTCTGGAAAAGAGCACAGTTGCGTGGTCCTCGACCGCCTCCACAAACGTCGCCACCCGGTCGCCTAAGTAGGCAAGCAGCTTGGGGCTCCCCTTACGCTCACCGTCGACCGAGCTCCGGAGAAAAGCCAAGCAGGCGGCGATTGCGGCGAGATCGTGAAAGACCCGCGTGTCGGTGCGTGCGGCCACAAGAACCAGCGCCTCATGCACGTGCCGCCGATGCTCCTCCGTGAGTTTGGCGATCCACTTTGGGAGCTCGCGGCCTTGCGGTGGGCTCAAGAAGACGCGGCCCCGCCAGGCTTGGGACAGGCCGTCGGCGGCCGAGAAGGAGTGCTTTGCCGGGACGACGCAGTCGCCGACGGTTGTGCAAGGGTCGAGGTCGACTTCGCCGAGCACGGCCTCGGCGAGCCGCTCGAGCGCGAGCGTTGCTGGATCCGCGCTGAAAACCAAGGGCTCTCGGTCCGCCTTAGCCTGCCTATCCTTGGCGATGAGCCGGCAGGCTTCGTCGAGCGTCAAAAACGAACTGCAGTTCGATTTTGCGGCCAGCACTTCCCAGCCTTCGGCCAAGAGCATGTACTTTTGGGCCATGCGGAGACTGGGCGCGCCGCGAAAGATTTTTCGGAGAAAATGCAACCACTGGCCGTGCGGCACCAGGGCCTTCAGACGAAGCAGCGCCTCCCCGGCCACGCGGGCCTGCTCACGATTCCTCTGGGCAGTCCCTTGGCACTTCCGATGGGCGCGGCTAATCGTCTTCACTTCGCTCGCGAGCAAATCGGGCGGCAGGGCGTTCTCGGCGTCGATCGGCAACGTCTGTCTGGCCGTGCCAGACACTGTGACGTTCAGGAGATCGAGCTGGGGGTGTTCGCCTTGCATGGCAGTCTCACTCGGAGGCAGGCTTAGGCTGTGAACGTAGTGACGTTCTGGGAAATCCAGGCCGGATCATCGACAACGACCCACAGCCCAGCGGGCTCGAGGTACATCCAAACCTCCTGTGGGTCTGTGCCTTGGCGGCTAAGGAGCAAGCCTCGTCGGATTCGTCCGGGTGCTCTGGACGATTGAATGGCTT
Organism: Pirellulales bacterium; assembly: GCA_044221365.1. Taxonomy (GTDB): domain Bacteria; phylum Planctomycetota; class Planctomycetia; order Pirellulales; family JBGAPH01; genus JBGAPH01. The sequence goes on along the minus strand of JBGAPH010000027.1, from coordinate 53,576 downwards.
GCAGGAGGAGGCCCTTCTGCAGGAGCAGCGCTCGCGGCAGCGGTTCCTTAAGGGCGTAGGTCAGGAACGTATGCACGTAAGTGTCGCCGTCTTCGGCGGTGACTCGCCCGGCCAGCAGAACCACGGCGCCGTCTCGATCGAGCGCGAATCGCTCGTCCTGGCGGACGATGCCGAAGGGGTAGGCGCGGTAGGGCGGCGGGGGACCGTATTCTCTCATTGTGGATCTCCCTGCTTAGCTCCGTCGCAGTTTGTGACTTGGCCGGCCGCCAAGACGCGGGCAAGTTCTGACCTGGGAATTCGCCACCTTCCTCCTACGCTGAGGCCGTTCTTTGAGCGGACCGCTCGGATGTAGCCAAGCCGGCAAGCGTTTCTGATGGTCCAGGGCGCCCTGTGCACCCGCCTGGCGAAGGCTTCCACGGAAAGAAAGTCGCTTGCAATCCGGTCCTCGTCACGAACTTCGAGCTCGGACAAATGTCGCTCGATCCGCTCGAGACGATTCTCAATTCGTTGTAGACTCGCATTCAGCCCAAGAACCTCTTCGCCGAGTTCTCGCGACATCGAGACACCACCGTGGCGGTCAACGCTTGCGCCCAATGAGCCGTCCTCATCAGTGCCGCGCTCATTGTTGCAAGAGCCGTGTCCAGGAAGCGCGCCTACAGCGCGCCATTTGGCGGGGGGCCGTAGTAGCGCCGGAGCTTTGCCATGATTCGCTCGTCCACGACGTGATCGGGGAGCTCGAAGACGCCGGGAGCGATGGAGACGTTCACGGGATTGACGCGGAGACATGCCCAACCGCCTCCACGCTCCACGATACCCACATAATCCAGCTGCTCGTTCAATCGCAGAAACACGCGACGAGGTTGGTCGCACTGCTCGAGCGAAATCGACATCGCCGCAAACAGCACGTGGTGCGAACGCTCGCGAAGCGTCACAACCAGCTCAAGCAAGAGCTGGAGATTGGCTTTCGAGAGCAGCCGGTCGGCGTCGTTAATCCTGATCAGCCAGCGGCGCCCGCGGGGCATCGCCTCGATCGTCAGGCGGGTGGAGCTGGGCTCGCTCGGGGCGGTCATTGTCGTGTTTCCTTTTCAGTCCGCGCGAGGAAGACTCTTCAGGCCTTCGTTCTCGAAGGTGCAGCAAGCCACGCCTCCGCGAGCGGGGGCTATCCCGGCCAAAGCAGTGCGTCGGCCCGCTTCGAGGAGCTGCCGCGGGAGAGGGCCAGTGTTGCTGCCAGCGGCCTGTCTTGCCGGCTGTGAATCACTGGGCCACAAATTGCCGGACGCAAAAAGAAGCAGCCCCAAAAGCCCACAAGGGGGGATTCCCGCCGGTTCGCCCATGCCTTCGGTAGCTTCCACTCACTCCGGGACTGGGAACCGTTTGCGCGGCACCGTCGGCCGTGCTAGCATCCCGGCTCGATTCAGAAGGGAACAGGTGGCAGGCTTCGACAACAATCCCCAGGGCCAAGGTGGCGGCCAGGCGAACGCTTCGGGAGAGGTGACTTCGCCTCGCCTCCTCAGCATGGAGGTCGAACGAACAGACGCGGCTGATCACCCTTCGGCCCTTGAGCGCCAGCAGTTGGTCACCAGGTACGTTCGCTTCACGGCGGAGCTTTATCGATTGCGTGCAGCGGGCGTGGACCTTGAGATTGCCCTCGCCAGGGCACGTTGCGGTCCCCGACAGCAGATTTGTCCGGGGGAGGAGGAACTTGCGCGACAGATCATCGAAACCGATGCCGACTGTGCCGAGTGGTCGCGCCGGCTAAATCGCGAAGTGTTTCGGAGCTTTTGCGACCCGCCATCCAGTTCGGATCAGTGAGGCTTGCTGAACCAACGCCCCCTCGCGTTTTCGTGCTCCGCCCGGTTCGATAGCGGCCAACGCGCCTTACGATTCGGCAGCCACTCTTTTCAGCATCGCGAGATATCGTTCCTCCGACTTCCGCCGGCTGCGAAGCCAGTCCCAGAACTTGTCGTAGGCCCAATAGGGGTTGAGCGGCGGACGCCAATCCGCGCGAGTGACATCGCCGCCAGGAGCGCTTTCCCCACGTGCCAACATCTCTTCAGCCAAGCACTGGACGAATTCGGCCAACAGCTCCGGACCTTTCCGAGGGTTCCAGCCCTGTGCGATGTTGACGAGTGACCTGTCGCGAAGCTCTGTGAGCCAATCCTCAAAGGGGGCCCTTCTCAGAACGAGACGAGAATCGCCCGAGACGTGGTACCCTTGTACACCGATCAGCGACTCGAGCGCCTTCGCGGCCAGCGACGGCATCGGTCCACGGGGACGACCGATCTCGATCGCGCAGCGCAACTGAGGCACGATGTCGCGGCACCTCGCAAAACAATGAAACAACGTCCCCATACAAAAGCTGGTCGTATTCGGGCTCGGGTGCTGCCTCATCACCTCGACGAGCATCGATGCAGACGCTGAAGCGGTCAGCGCTTGAAGCCGCTCGGACAAGATGTTTCTAGTGGGCGGCTTGAAGCCAGCGGGCGCGCCTACCCCCTGTTCGATAATCGCAGCCAGCTCCGCGGGCAGGCTCGCAAAGGACGTCTCCCATGCGTGCATGCTGGGGTTCAACAAGTCCGTTAGGTTGGGCATGCCGTGTGCGATGAACTCCCTCAGGAAGTTCGCGACACTTCCTCGGGAGTCTTTCGAATGCGCTGCCAGCAGAGCGACCCGTCTAAATGGAAGCGATAACTCCCCTGTGGTCGTTTCGGGGCTGGCTGCCTCGGCCGCCTTGAGTGTGGATCTGACCAGCGTCGAAATCAGTCGAGCGGCTTGCTGTCGGTCGAAGAGCGGCAGGGCGTCGATCCAGGGGTCGTGCTCGAGGTGGTCCAGAATCGGATCCAAGAATTCGATGGGGGGTGGTGCGACGCGAACCAGAAGATTCAACGCTCGAAACCGCCTGCGGGCCGACTGAGTTTTGTTGCGGCCTTGGGCAGGCGTCTCGTAGAGCTGCCAAGCGATAGCTCGAATGTCGCCTCCCAAGGCATCGAAGGGCGTGGGGAAAGCAAATAACTCGGTTTGAAGCAGCGGCCGCGTCGCGGCGAGGAGGCTTTCCGGACGGGACTGGCCCGCGCGAATACGCTTGACCACCAGCCCCACTTCATACGGAGAAACCATGGCCAGCTGGGCGATGGCTGCCAGATCGCTCGTGAAGTGCCGCGCCTGCCAACCAAACCAATCGGCGTGCCTTCGCAGCACGGCCCGAAGACGGCTATACCGGCGGTACTCCCCCTCGACCCGAAAAATCAGCTCGGCAAGGGCCGCCGACATTGGAGCCCCGGCCTCTTGACAGCCCACGATTGAAGCTTCGAGGAGCAATTCAAGTCGGTCCAGCTGTTTTTTGTCGGCGTTCCTCGGCGGTTCTAGCTCAAAGCGGCCTCGAAGCCACCCCTGTTGCCAGGTGCCAAGCAGCGCTCGGGGAGGCAAAACAACGGGATCTTCGCTCGGGTCATCCTTCGGGCCAAACACTTCGAGCGCATAACAGTCCTTCGCGGTTTCCGGTCGGCTGTACGCCTTGGACGCCCACCGGCCGGCCGATCGCGCCTGTCTGGGCGGCAACCCGGCGTTTCCGGATCTACGGCGTGGCATAGTCGTCCCCGTGAGCGGCGCGAGTAAAGTTTCCGCTACATCTCTAATCTATCAGCAACCAAAACGAAGGCGCTGCGGATGAAACCCAGGGCAATCAAGAGGGCGTCTGAAAGGTCGTGAAGCTCCGGGCGGATGGCCTGGCGGATTCCAAGCGCTGTCGGGGCTGCGAGGACCGCTTCCCTCAGCAAGCCCAGAGCGGAACGACCCTCGATCGCCTTCGAACCGATCTGGGCACGGTGACAGAAGAGCCCGAACGCGCCATCTAGGGTCTGCTTATTCCTCGGCGCGAGGCCCTTCCGCGCGGCGCTGGCGGCTGACTAGAATGGTGCTGGTATGTCTTAAGTGGGCCTGCGGTCAGCGTTTCTGAGGTGCTGGCCGCAGGCTTTTTTCGGGGTTAGGTGATCGGAACGAGGCATATTGCGGCCGTTTGCACGCAGGGGCTGCGCGAGCATTGTGGCGCCGCGCCGGCGGCGTTTCGCCGCGTCTTTCGAAGATGGACCTAAGGCGTCAACGGGATGCTGTGGAACGTCTCCGTTGCAGGCCGCCGCACCTATCCGTCGGTGACGTGCGCGGGACGGGGCGCAATGCCACCGGGGTCATCGAGTTTCGTCGAACCAGTCAGGCCGCGATACTCGCCACGGCCGTACGGCACGCCACGGTCACTGCGATGCAACAGTTCCGCGGGCGGCCGCCGCGCTCCATGCGCCGCAGAGCGGCTCCATCCGGGAGGGGTGCATGGCAGTGCTGAGCGGGTCGCGCAGCACTCCCTTTACATCAAGGAAGTCAATGCAAAGAGCGCGGCAGCAAGCGCGATCCCTAGCACGACCTTCATCGCCTCGCGAAACGTGAGTGGGAGAGCTGGATCGATCGTTTCCGTCGGTTCTTGGGACGGGTCTGCCTCTGGACACGGGTCGGGACTCGTACCCCAAGCCGCCAGCACAAAGAACACCGCGAGAAGAACGAGCGCGACGAGCAAGGAAAGTCGACCGGCGGGCGGACCAAGTGCGGCGGTCGCTTTTTGAAAAAGGTCGCCAATCGCTGCCGGGAAACGATTCGGAACGGCGTTCGCTAACTGCTCGAACGGGTTCATGAAGCGCTCAGGCCGTAGATGGTGCAGGTTCAACCATGCCCGCGCCTCTTGCGTCGAACGAGGGGTGCGAGCCAGTGCAAACTTAACAGTAATCCGACGGCTCGCTGGCCGCAAGCAATGCCGCTGGAAGTGCCTTTGCACCAATGCATTAGCAACACGCTCCCTTGCGGCCCGATTGGTGGGACGGCGAGCGGATTTGTCCGTTGGTGCACCGCCGGCCGATACAGGCAAATCGCCCTGCAACCGCCCTTTGGGCACTGCGGTTCGATCCAGAATGCAGAGCAGGGGAGGAGCGACAGGGAAACCATGGCGTAACCACAAAGAGGGGTGGTCGGCGTTCGAGGGAATCTGCTAGGGTGCTGGGCCACGATGGGGGGTTTTGTTCCTGGCTAGAGGAATCGACCCATGCGGCTTCGCCGAAGGACGCGGGCGGCTTTGCTGAGTGCGGTCGCTTTCTCGCTCGCGTTGCCACTCTCCTTCTTGGCGCTTGCGGTGGACTCCGCCGCGGCAGGCATATTCTTCGGCTTGCCGCTCCTCGCCGCGACGTGCGCGAGCATTTTCGCCTGGCAGGGAGCTGCCAAGCGCTACTGAAGGTTGCCGTGCGAGTTCAGGCAGGAGCCTCGCTCTAATTAGGGCAGGTGCTCGTCCGGCGGACGTTGGCCAACTTCGATTCGACCTCACCGGCTAGCCCGGCTGACGTCGCAGCCAGCCCTTCCGGCCGCGCTCTGGTCCCTACCCCCTTTTGAACGGTGACCTCCGCTCACTCAACTTCGGAGTCCCGCACGAAGGTGAAGACGTTCCGCCCTTCCGAGGCATGCTGGCCTCACGGAATCTCGCCGAGGGCACGCTAATTCGACGGCCTCGCTGTAGCGAGGCAGGGGGGTGCGCGAAAGCTCTCCCTTGCCGACTGCCGGTGGATGCTTGGCCGCGCTCTGGGACGCACACCAGGGAGGCTGCGGAGGGGCGAAGAGGGCACGCTGTTCGTGCACGTCGATCAGCGCACTTCGCCTTGCCAAGGTACAATGGAGTCGTGCGCGCTGGAGCCGACTGCGAGGCCTTGCCGTTTGTGCAACCCACTCCCCGTAACCAAGATGCCGAAGAAGCGATTGCGGGCCGCTGACCTCTGCGAAGCGCCGAAACGCAAAATCATCAACCTTGCTGGGCAGCGTTTCGGCTGGCTGGTGGCGGAAGCGTTCGTAGGCATGCATGAGCGAAAGTCTTATTGGCTCTGCCAATGCGATTGCGGCCGGTTTGTCCAAGTGAGCGCCAGCAACTTGCGGCGCGGGTACACGCGGAGCTGCGGCTGCCAGCAATCAGTAAGAACGCACGGCCGTAGTAGAACGCCTGAATATTGGGCCTGGAGTCGTTCGGTTCGCCACGACACGACGTTCCAGGACTTCGCATCGTTTTTCGCGTACCTAGGACTGCGGCCCACGCCGTCCCATCGAGTCAGGCGTCCCCGGAGCGATCGTCCGTTCGGCCCGGGCAATTGTGAATGGAGCACGGAGCGTCAACCGCGCAGAAGCAAGCTGATTACGTTCAGGGGGGAAAGCCTGACGCTGTCAGAATGGGCCCGCCGACTCGACATCGGCCTTCCGGCGCTGAGGCTGCGGTTAAAGACGCACGGCCCCCAAATCGCGCTGACGCAGCGTCGCCGCCGACGTCCGACGAGGCCGTCCACGGAAAAAGCCTCGGCAGAGTCGCCGGGCTGCTAGCGTACAGTGCAGGCTCCCCCGGGCAGCCCTGGGCCCGCGGTGCCTTTGTCGTAGGCGATTCGCGGAAAGGTCCTTGCGGGGAACCCAAGTCCGATCGACTCCTTACCCGACGCAGTTCGACAACATTGAGTCCCCGGGGCAGGCGATCGGCGCATCGCCTGCCCCCCAAGTTGTCTGTCCGCCGCCCAAAATCCCCCGGCGAACCCCACTGCAGGGCGCTAGCCGGGCCGGAGCAGCCAGCCGTTGGCGTAGCGGCCCCGAGAAGGCTACCATGGGTTTGGATTCACTCTCACCTCGGACGAGCAACGGCATGCGCCCTGTTCACTTTCGCCTAGCGTTAGTCATCTACTGGGCGGCCCTGTTTGTGGCGACGCATGTGCCGCTTCGGGGAGAGCTGCGGCATTTTGTCGGAAGTCACGACAAGGCCATTCATTTAGCTGCCTATTGCGGTCTGGCGGCCTTGTGCGGCCTAAGCGCGTCAAAATGGGGTGTATGGGCCATCGTGCTTCCTTCGTTCGCGGTGGTGGACGAAGTGCTGCAGGTCTTCGTGCGACGTCAGGCATCGGTTCTCGACTGGACCGCCGACGTTGTCGGCATCGTGCTAGGGCTGACCATCGCTTTCGGTCTCAGGCGGGCGCTGGTTGGCTCCGCGTGGGTGCAAACGGGCGTCGCGGGCTGATTTCGCCAACGCGTGTCACGGGCCCCACACCCGGGGGATTGCGTGACAGACGCATTCGCTCGTAGTTTGTTCGGGTCAACGTGACCGCTGGGCGAGTGTGGTAGCGAGCCCAGTGACCCAGAGCCCACCCGCCCCGACGGCGTTGGTGGGCCTTTTTTGGGCGCTGCGAGTGCAATCGGTGGAAAGCATGGTGGTGCTCCTCGTCGGCGCCTTGTTTGCGGTGGTTTTGTCGGTCGCGGCTTGGCTCGGGCGCACCGATCCCTTCCACTAGGTTGCTCCCCCCCAACGAACGCGTTGCGTCACCCATGCTCTACGCCGCGACGGGCGCAGCGTCAGCGGGGGAACATGGGCTAAGTCCGTTAGGACAACGGCTTTTCCTGGAAATGGGCGGCGCGAGCGTCTCGGCTTCGAACGCGCGCGGCAACTGGAAGTCATCGTGCTGCCGAACTACGATGGTTCCTAGAGCCTCCACGGAGCCTTATTCGGGTCCTTTCCAACGTTTCCGGCCGACCGCTGGGCATACCCGGCACACCCTGGCTTACGGCATCGGGGCCGATAGCCCCTGGGGACGCACGATCGTTTTTCAGGACAGGAAGTGTCGGCGATCGCGGGATCGTCCCGGGTCATTTCAGAGGAAGTGAAAAGAAATGCCACGACCAAGATTTCCCGATCCACCAGCGTTCGGCCTTGCCCTGATCCTCGGGGGCATCTCGTCAGCCGTGTCCTTGCTGCTCGGCCTCGTTGTCTATTTGATGGCTGAGGGCGATCGCAGACGCGCGCGCGGAGCTGATGTCGGCGAAGAAGAAGGACGACACAAACGGCGGGGGTAAGGCCTGCAGTTCCGTTCGTCGTTACGGCCCGAGCAGTACGACACCGCCGCCAAGAGCGCCAGCCTAGTTGGATCAACGGCGCTTTCGGCAGCGTGCTGCGCGGCAGACGGCGTGAGCGGCGCCAAGGCGTGAGGCACTCGCAAAAGCGTTGTGCCGCCCGCGCACGCACCTCTCGACTGGCGTAGCGCGAGCAACCGCGTGGTGAGGCGCCGCCTTCCTGACCGCGAGACCTCCTCGGTCACCTCATTCACCGCCTAGCCCGTCACCGGCCGGAGAGCAGCTGCCGCCGCCCATCCCCAGCCCGGCTGGCGCCGTCCAAGGCGCCCGCCGCGCAAGCAGAGGAGAGGGACTCGTCGAGCGTACGCCCGTGCTTGCCAATCCAGGCGCCGGCCTGTCTGCTCGACGCCCAACCTGCGATCCAGCCTGTCTCGACCTCAACTTAGATCGCAGGAGCATCAGCAGTCGTTCCGCACTCCACTCGGGGCCCCTGGCCGCGGAACCTGCCAATCTCTTGCTCGATTTGTCGGGTTTCTAGAAAATGGCGTTGTTTCAAGACACGGAAGCTAAACAGCGGACCAGAGCGGACGATATGAGGCGTGCAGCAATCTTGGCGGCGTTCTTTTGGGCATGGGCTGGTGGGCACGTGAACGCTGGGCTGGTGGTTTTGGTCGAACCGGACCGCCAGGCCTATCTGTTCAATCCCGGCGACGAGCCGCTGGCTTTCGACGGCTATCATTTTTCCTCGTTGAGCAATGCGCTCGATCCACGAGGCTGGGAGAGCATCTCGGACGATACGCTTGCCTTCCGCTCCCAGGAGGTGGTCGACGCGCTGGGCGTCGGCGCCTTGACGTTTGGCGAGACGAAGCCGAGCAACTTTAGCCTCGCGGAGCTCAATTTGGGCTCCTTCGGCGTACTGCAGCCGGGCGACCGCTTTGCGATTGGGCAGCCGTTCGCGGGGTCCTTTGAAAGCCTGGCCCCCCGCGTCGGCACCGTTCCCGGGGTCGCGGACGACGCGAGCTATGTTCAGTTCAGCTATCATCAGCCGGGGCTGACGCCGAGCATTGCGGGAGACATCATTGCCGTGCCGGAGCCCGCCGCTTGGCTACTCTCGGGCCTGGGCGGTCTTGGCGGTTGGGCGATCTCCAGGCGGAGGCTGTTCATCGGCCGAGGGCGGTTCACCAATGGGAGTCCGGCATAAGCAGCGTGCTTCCTGGCGAGACCGTTCGCTCGTTGCCCACCGACGAGGCGCTTTCGGGCGCGCTCGGGCTGGCATCTTGTCGGCTGCGCTGGAGGCGCACGGTTGGCCGGCGACCTAGCCTAGCGCGGGCGGAGCCGTTAGGGCTGCTTCAGCTGAACGAAGGTCTAAAGCCCTGTCGACAACGGGTGGGGCTATTGCGTTTGGCGCACGTAAGTTCGTCGCGCGACACCGACAAAGGAAGTGCGCTGCTCAGTCTTCGTCGAAGACATCGTAGAATGGACCACCCTCGAATGGCCGCAACCACCGACCGACGAGCAACAAGATGATCGCTGAAGCCGCCAGAGTGTAGATCACGGTTTCCACCCTCGCGATTCGATGAACAGGCGACAACTCGTGGCGTCTGCGGGAGCTCAAACGCGGTCGGGGCGTCTCAGAGGACGGGCCAGAAGCCCAACAGCAAATCGCCGCACGCCCGAGCGAGTCAGGCGTGATTTACGGATTTACGATAGTCAAGCAAGCAGCGCGCGGCAAGCGTCTGCCCAGAGAGCCTTTTCGCCGGCATGCCTTCAGCGGCACGCACGCCTCAGCGATTGGGTTCTTTCACGGATACATGGCCAGTCGGCGGGGCAGTTCTTCCATGGTTTTGTACGTGAGCACGACGAGCGTGGTCTGATGGGGCAGACCCAGCCGCTCGGCCTGTGCGTGCAAGGCGGCAATCTCGGTCGCGTGAGCTTCGGAGGCGTAGGAGTCGATACCCGCTTCGGTAATCTGATGGGCCAACCAGTGCCGTTTACGGTCGTCGATGATAATGAAGCAATCGGGCTGGTCGAATGCCACGTGTTCGGCGGCGCCGCGAAGACAACGGACGTAGTTCATGTCTTAATTACGCTCCAGCGTACCGCCGTCGTCAAGAGGTCCGCGGGAACCGCGGCTTCGTTGCGGTCAGGGCGGCGCCTGAGCAAAGCCGGAAGACGGCCGCGGCGGGTGGGTGGAACCTGGAGGCCCCTGAAGCGACGTCGCGGCGATGTGAAGGACGCCCCCTCGAACCCATTTCGGCTGGCCACCGCGTCACGGTAGCACTACCGGGGTTCGGTCGCTCAGGCCGTCGCCCCTGAAAACGCAGCTGCTGAGAAACGACTCACCAGCCGGGTTCGTCAAGGTTCGGACAGGCGCCGGGCATGCGGAACTCAGGTCGCAGCACGCGCGTGCCTGGCGCTGCACCCGTGGTGGTCATTGCGTTGATGAGGTCGCCTACCACGTGAGGCTGGAGGCGGTGCTGCTTCGCCAGGGAATCGAGATCCCCCAGTGTCAGCACATGGTCCGTGCGGTAGATGGACCGTACATCATCAGCAAGCTTGGTCAGGTTGTCCTCACTGGCCATGGGCTGCCCCCCGGAGTCAGAATCAAGCTCGGCCTAACGTAGCCGGCGTTCGTCAAGCCTGCAACCTCGCGTGCGGGAACCCGTAGCGCCGGCATACGAAAAGGACCGTCCGACGGTCTCGCCAGAGCTGCCGGACGGCCTTCGCGTCGCCCCGAATGCCTGAGGCGTTGCGGCCCTATCGTACCGCCCGCCGCAGGGCGTGCAACATTTTGCGTGCGAACTATTCGCCGGCGGTAGCACGCAAGGAAGCTGGTGGGGGCCGGAGGGTGCTTAGTTTCCCACGGTCGGGCAACGAAGCTCGAAACAGACGTAGATCGCTGAGATGGCCTCAGCGGCGAGCAAGAGCGCAAACGCGTCGAGCAACATGGCGTAACCCGCGAGCGAGAAACCAGTTCGCCGGCCAATTCTTCGGGGTTTTCCCGCCAATGCAAGGGGGGACAGGAGCCCGCGCACTAATAAACCAGTTCGTTGGTCTCGCTCTGTTCCGGTTGGGTAAGATTTTCCGTGCGCAGGATCGTCGTCGGCTCCCCCCCGCCGTTCTCGCTGCAGGCTACGCCCGATTTCGGGCGAGAAACCCAAAACTCGATTGCCACGAGGGCCGCCGACGCGGCCTGAACGAGAACGAAGACACTCAGGTAATAGGTCCAGTCCATAGTTGCTCAACTCGAGGGTGCTTCTGCAGGGATGCACCGGACACCCTAGCGAATCGCGAAGCCGACGTAAACCGCCTCGCGGCCGCGTTGCTCACGTGGACAGACGCTCGAGCCCCGCGATGCGCGCCGCCGCAGCAAAGCGCGGTCTCGGTCTGCTCGCGGGGGTTGCCGCTTCTGGTGTGGCGGGAAAGCAATTGCTGGCTTCTGGAGCGTTTTGCCCGGCGGATTTTGGACTCAGCCGTCGAGCCGGTAACGCGGGAGACGCCGTTGGCTTCGGGAGAGTCTGGCCCCGGGGCGCGCCGCGCCATAAGCGAGCGGCGGCAGCCCGGACCCTGCGGCGGCGTTTATTTTCGAACGGCAGATGCTCATGGCAAGCGTGGCAAAGCTCGTGGGACGCTCCGTCGTTGGGACGCACCGGCTTCTGAACCTCGACAGCGGCAGTGCGGCGCGTCTGGTCCGGCCTTCGCGTGAACCCTCCCTCCTCGCCGGGGTACGCCGCGGGCGCGGCCGGTTTGGGTATTTGCCAGTCGGCGGGAGCGGGCATCGATGGCGGCGTAATGCGCACACCACAAGCGCGGTCTGAGTACCACAATCTTTTCGCTCTGCGTGGGACCGCGGCTATCCCTGCCGAGCGCTCTTGCAGCGAGTTGGCAATGCAAGGGCGATGAGACCCGAGCTCTGCCGTCACGTCGACCTGCCCTTCCGTTGAACGCAACTCACGGCACTTGGCCCGCGGGCCGATGAACAGCAGGCCTCTTTCGTTGGCCCGCACAATCGCTTTCTTCCCACCTGCGCTCGACAGGCGCCCCCGACCGACTAGCCTGAAAGCTGTGAGTGCGTCCAGCAGCAGCCGTGGCCGGCCTTCTGACCTGGGGTCGGCCACGGCTGTTGGACGTTCTATCTGTGCTGGCCGTGTCTATCGAGACGATCAAATGGGTCTTCTCCGCCCCCGCAGTCGGGAGGCCGATCAACTGAGGCGAAAAGCCCTCGCGATCACAATCGCCTTGGTTGCGTTTGCCATCGCAATTCCGCTGTCGCTATTCGCGCTGCGCTCTGGTTCGGTCGGCGGCGGATTGTTGTTTGGTCTGCCGATCATTGCAGCGATCGCAGCCAGCTACCTCGCCTGGCTCAGGGCGACCACGAAGATCTACCTGGGTGACTGAGACAGTCAGCGGGGATGGCCTTTGCCCGAGGCAGCCAGCGACCGTGGGGTGCTGCCAAGCATGCCGACCTTGGCAGACATGCCGCGTGAACTTGGCGTGCCGATATCTCGCCGCAGTCGCCGCAGGCTCAGCAATCCCCATTGCCCGGCGCCCACGCTGGCATCCTTGTCGGACGGGTCAGCGCTGATTTGCCGACAGAGAAGTGGCCTGTCAGCGGAACGCTGGCTTGGGTGGCCGCACCAAGTTCGTGCGCATCCTTCCTGAGCGGAGGGAAGCGCGGGAGCTTATGGCAGTCAAGCGGGAGGCGCACACGCAATCCGCTCGCGGCGACAACGATCGGTTCTCTCAGCCTTGTTCCGCCTGAACGACGGCACTCGTGCGATGACATTACGTGTTGAGGAAGGTCGTCAACTTGGTCGCTTGCGTTCCGTCGAATTGGCATGGCGGAGGCTTCGCGGGCATTCGCCGGCAACTTGCAGACGCTGTGGATTTTGCGCACACTGAACCATGCCGCGACGCTCTTTGCGATTCGACGAGCGGAGCGGTGATTCTGCGGGGCGCTACCGCAGAATAAGGCCCGCTGGCTTCGGTCAGCGGGCTTTTTCATTCGCTGGGGAAGCTGCACGCGCTGAAGCCCCCCATTCTCGGCGCCTACGACGATCGACTTCGGTCGCGAAACCCAAAACTCGATTGCTACGCGAGTAGTCGACGCCGCCTAAACCAAGACGAACTCACTCAGCTAGCCGCATCGCGGATCGTCCCACGGGTCCACCCTGCGCGTGCCGTAGCCGCCGCACGCCGACAGAGGGAGGAGCCAGTCCGCGGAGCAATGCAGGCTTTCCCTGCGCGACCAAGCGAGCACCGAATTGCACCGAGGATTTGGGAACTGAGGCCTATCCCAACGGAGAACGTCGGTTGCTTAGGCAAGCAAGGTCGCTGCTCGAGCCGGCGGAGCGAGTGATGATCGAGTTCTCGCGTGCCACTCCCTTCTTCTCTTTGCAGGAGGACTTGGTCCGACTCGGGCGAGGAGACGGTGGCGCGTCCGGGCCGCTTCCCGGCGGAAGACAGGGCTGGCCTCCTGGCGACAGATTCCTGCATTCCAAGCATTTGGTTCGCGACGCGAGCCGGCTCGGCTCGTCGGTGCCTTGCGGACCTGGCCCCGATCAGGCCCAACACGGGTAATTCGCAGCGGGTCAGATCGGAGGACGAGAGCGGCGACCCGTGGGTCCCGGAGAAGGTGACGGTGGATCCGCTGGGCGGAGCTCGGCTGACGTTTCGCGTTAATTAACGACCGTGGAAGGTCAGGAATAAACCGCCGTACTCCGCTGGGCGGTTCGAAATGCCGCCCCGGGGACATAATCGCGACTAGGACTAGGTCGGACCGTCGAACGCGGCGCGGCGCCCCCACGCACCCGGTCGGTTGAATTCTGGACCGGACGGAAGGCGCCGTATCGGCAGCTTGCCCCCGGCGCTGGTAAGCTTACGCGTCGTCCGGCTCACGCCTCGTTGAGCCGATCATCGCACCTCGCATCCAAGTTTTCTACGAGGGCCAGATGAAGTTCGTCGGAAAGGCGTTCACCAACTGCCGGGTCGAGTTGGACAACAATGAGTTTGTCGAATGCCGATTTGGTCCTGGGTCTACGATCGCGTTCGCTGGCCACGGCCCATCAAAGGTAATCCGGTGCCAGTTTGAGGGCGCTACACTGCAATTCGAGGGTCCCGCGGAAGTGACGCTGGGGTTTCTACGGACGATGGCCCAATCGCCGGGGGGCCCTCAGTTCGTGAAGGAGATCTTGGAGCGGCTCGTATTCTCGAACGCGTCCAGCTGACGGTGGTTGATGTCGCACCACGTCCGAACGGAGGGCTGCCAGCCGCAGCCGGCCGAACACCGCGGGCCGCCGATGAATGATTGCCGACCTTCCGACCGGTGCCGATCGTGTGGCTCGCGGGGCGTTCGCGTCGCCTGCTTCAGCCCCGTATCGGCGCTTCGCCATAACCGACGGCTGCGGCGCGTCCGTTAAGGGAAAGGCTTCGATCGAACCCGCGCTAACAGCCGGCAGCCTGCTCTGCTAACCAGTTTGGCAAACTCAGGCGCCACTCCCCGCCGATACCTGAAATCGGCGGGCTGCCTGGGAAAGGCGGTTCCCGCCCTCGAAACGACGCCGGCCTCCTTGTCGACTGGCCCAATTTCTCCACTCAAGGGCTTGGCGCGTGTGCTCGCCGCGAGTGTTCGAGACATGGACGTGGTGGGCCGGATGGGCGGAGAAGAGTTTGCGGTGTTGCTGCCCGGCACGACCCTGGATGAGGGGCAGGCCATTGCCGAACGGCTGCGTTGCGCCATCGAAGAAACGCGATTCGTCGTTGAAGACACGGTGCTTCCGGTCACCGCCAGCATCGGTGTGGCAAGCGCGTCCCATGTGGCGGACACGGCCGATCTCATCGGCCAAGCCGACCGTGCCCTCTATGCAGCCAAGAAGGCAGGCCGGAACCGAGCCTACTATCATTCACCGGCCGGATACGACCCCGTGCCGCGGACACTGGTTGAGGTTACTGTCAGCGAACCTTGCGGCGGATCGCCGCCTGGCAAGGCATGAGCCAGCCTCATCCTTTAGTTCGGGCCCAGCAGAAATTGACCGTCGATCGCCGTTGCCCTCGGCGCCGTGGCCGTTCACGGCGCCGCTCCTCGGGCATGGAGGTACAAGAGCAGGCCGGTTCAATCAGGGACTGGCACTCTGGCAGCGGAAACGGGCTGGTCAGGCGCGACAACTCAGCGTTGGCCCCAACGGCGCACCCAATCTTTCCTCGCTCGTTGGAGCGATTCGGTGCGGATGGTTGCGGGGCAAAAGTCTAATAGTCGTCGTCCTGGTCGTCGCACCACGCCCGGTGCGTCGGGGTGTTGAATAGCCAGAGCAGCAGGGCTGCTGCGGCCGCTATCAGGATCACCAGCACTATATTTCTCATGGCGATCCAGGGTTGAGTTTTCGCAGACCAAACAGACGCTTCCGGCCAACGGGCAGCCGAGGGGGCGGACTCAGGTGACCTCGCTCGTGAGCGGGCTTTGTTGCAATCGCGTTGCGCAGCACTGGGACTGGTGATGCGCCGATCCTGCGGAAGGAATGCCCAAGAGGACCCGCAGCGATTCGCGTGGACTTCCTGGGACGCCACGGGCTGGGCTGCCAGGGTGGGGTGGAACTCAGCGCTTTTTGCCCTCAGCCGACTCTACCCCTCCGTCGGGTGAATGCTGCCGGCGGGGCAGATACCGCGGTGCGCGCACGAAACACCCGCACGACAGTCTCGCACAGCTGCCGGCGCGCCAATAAGCACAGTCCATACATGCCGCCGCGGCTATCCCTCTAATCGCGATCGCCGCGAGGACCGGCACGTCGGCGGAAGACCAGCAGTCCGACCCCAGGGGAACTCGTCAAGCAGCCTCCTAGGCTCGACTAATTGCAGCACGACGGTTGGCAAATCGAAACGCGCCCTCATGGCAGAGCAAACGGCGATCAAGTCACTCGCCTCGGACATGGCAGGGCGCGAGATGGCATGGAAGCTTCCGGAGCCGACGCAGGTCCATTCCAAGGCCCGCAGGAGGCGGCCGCAATCTTCGCGCGCTCAGTCGTCCACCGGCTGAGTCGTCCAGCCGACTGCCACTCCCACCATCAGTGCGACCGCCAGGAACAGAGAAAGCCGCGCGAGCCCGCTGGCGGCGGAGATGCCGAACAGGAAGAGACCGAGTGCCGCCGCGGCCAGAGCCAGGCTTACTTGCACGGCGTGGCTGCGGCCGGCCACGAACACAACTCCTACCACTAGGAGCGCGACTGTCGACGCGAGCGCCATCGACACACGGACGTCGATGGTGTCGTCATAACGAATGCTCCGCTCCCCTGAATGATCGGACGGAGGCGATGGTTTCGGTTCCGCCGTCAAGGCGCTCAGGTGGGCGGTAAGCGGATTGTCCGTAATCGCCAGGGCAATCCCGCCCACCAACAGGGCAATGAGCAGGCCAATGACTGCATTCGCGGGCACACTGGAACGACGCCGGCGATCGGGCAGTTTGGGCACGTACATGACGCGATTCTGCCGCACGCGGCGGGCCCGTGCAACGGCGCAGCGCTGCAAAGGCTTCCAGCGCGAGCCAGGGGTGATCGCCAGCCAACGCTCTCGATCGCGGCGAACAATGTGGTCGTGCCGCCCGCGTTTGTAGTCGGGTGTCAACGTGGCGCAGTGGCCCGGCCGCAACGGCAGGCCTTCTGCGTGCAGTCGAGCGCCTGGATTTGGCTCTTTTCATCGCACGGTGAGGCGATGGCCGTGGGCGCATGCCAACGGGTCAACCTGGATGGGCTCGTCGGGCGAGGGGAGGGCGGGACAGCGACGATCGACTCGCGCCCGTCGCGGTTCGATTCCGGCGTCCAGGGCCAGCGGCGGTTATCGCAGGAGGGGCGGATCACCGCGGAATCACCAGGCCGGGAATTGCGCCCACGCCCGCCTACCGTTCGCCGGTGCTTGCCCCGAGTTCTCACCGGGACGACATCCAAGGGGCGATCCCGCGCGTCGCCCGCCCACAGAGGAGAGGAACCCGTCGGTGGGGCGCCGCTGGCGGTCGCCCTGCGGCCGAGCAAGCTCAAGTCGTCCAGAAGGAAACCGCAGGACTCGGCCCAGAACCTGATCCACAACCATGGGCGGCTTCGCCCGCAACTCCAGCTCGTGAGCCGGGAACGTGGTCGTCTCAGCCGCGGCTGCCGCCCCCTTCCGCTCCAACCTGCGGCGGTGCGTGGACCACCATCAACCGCCGTTCCATCAGCAGGTCCTCGGCCGACCAAAGCTGCAACCGGTATTTCCCAGCCCTGGGGAACACCATCTTTTCCAGGATCAGCACAATCTCCAGGACGAGCCAGGGGGTGTCAAAGTTAACCTCCGCCTCGGCCTCAACGAGAGAGATGTCCGTATCTCCGTCGACAATTTGCAGCTTCACTGGCGTCGGCCCCATGCCGTCCGTGAGGACCGTATAGGCGGCCATGAACGGATGCACTGCGGGAAACGCCGGCGCGAAGAGCGTCGAAAACGTCCCGAGAATGGTGTGTTTGCGGCTGCTTGGATCTTGGTGAACGGCGTCGGCAAGAACGAGTGCCAGGCAGAGCGGAGTTTGCGGTGGACGTGCGCTGCCCTTGCTCATTTCGGCGAGTCCTAAACTTAGTGAGGCGGCTTGAGGCGTCCCTGACCGGATGGCCGGCGAACCTACGGACCGCCGACAAAGGCGTCCTGCGCGGAGACCGGTCTCGATGGCGCGGCCGGCTTCGTCGTTCCCTACGGCAGCCCCAGATTGCAACCCTATCCTCAACTGCGTCGCGCGTCACTCTTTTTCGTCTACGGTGACGCGAAGAGCTGACGACGCCCACCGTCCGCTGCTGGAAGCGCCAATTTTGCCCGGACGAACGGCCGTCCGGCCTGTTCGGGTTGCGGCTGCCCATCAAGGGTTATTGCCGGTTTGGGGCGCGGCTCTTTGGGCGGGAAACGGCGAGTATTCCACACCACCAGAGGTGTAAGTCCGTGTCTCGCACGGTGGCGGGGGCGCCGACTTCGCTCCGTCCCAGCGCCGCCCGCCACTTAGTTGCAAGCTTGGCTGGCTCTCTGGTTCGCGGCCGATCGGCAGCGGGTTGGGTGAAGCCGTAGCTTTCCACCGTAGGGGTTGGGCTTTCTTTGCGACGCCAGCGGCTGAGCGGGGGGAGGCGTGAAACGATGGCGACAGTTGCGCCTGCGAGTTGCCCCGACCTTCCAACTCGATCGACTCACGCGAGCTTGGCTTTTCGGGGGGGGTAGTTACCCTAAGGACTTGGGGTATCCCTGCGATAAAACCAACCACCACCGAGTTTCGCCGATGAAGTTCTTCCTTTTTGCTGTCATGACGTCGGCTGTCTGCTGGGCGCTCCCGCTGACCGCCGGAACGGTCGTTTTCGACTCGTCGATCGAGTTTAGCAACGGCACCGCGCCGGCCGGATCCCCTCCCTGGCTTCGCGCCACCTTCGACGACGGCGGCGGCTCCGGCAAGGTGAATCTGAAGTTCGAAGCAACCAACCTCACGCTCAATGAGTTCGTGAGCGGCCTGTACTTTAATCTCGACCCGTCCCTGAACCCGCTCAGCCTGACGTTCGGCCCGATTACCAAGGTCGGCACGTTCGATGACCCGTCGATCAGCACCGGAGTCGACGGCTTTAAGGCCGACGGAGACGGGAAGTACGATTTACTGTTTGGGTTCGAAACCTCAGGCAAGGATGGCGGCTCGCACCGATTTGGCGTGGGCGATTCGATGTCGGTCGACATCAGCGGCATTGCCTCGCTGACGGCCAACTCGTTCAACTTCTTGAGTGCGCCTGACGGAGGGCACGGGCCCTTTTACACCGCGGCCCACGTTCAGGGCATTGGCCGAAGCGGCGACCTGAGCGGGTGGGTCACGGTGCCGGAGCCGTCCTCGTGGCTGCTCGCTTCCTTGGGCATTGGCGGCTGCGCAGCGCTCCGCCGCCGCTCTCGGCGCTAGCGCTAGTCGACGCAACCCGAAACCCGCTCGGCAGTCGTCAGGCGGGTTTTTTTGCGCGCTGAAGGCCGTGCAGCCCCAGCCGCTCGACCACGGAGGCTCGACCGTGCTCGTCAAACAGCCTCTGCACCGCCTCGCGTTCGCGCTCCCCGGGGTGCCGCTACGGCCCCGCTTTGACCCCCAAGCTGCCCGAGCGGCCCGCGGTGCAGCCTCGCCCGACCTTTCGGCCCAGGCTGGAGTCTCGAACTCCCAGTCTAAGCAATCCGCGTTTGGGTCCAAGCGTGAGCGCCTCACCGCCAATGGCAATGCCGTATCGCCGAGGGCTTTATCCCTCATCTCGGTAGGGGGCCAGAGACGTCGGGCGGATCAGCTAGCAGTCCGTTGGTGCGTCAGGATAAGTCTGGATGATCTTGCTAGCTGAAAGGAGCTTGCTCGGAGAATTGCTCGTGAGTCCGATAGCCGACCGAGCGGCGGGCTGGAGCGATCCGGTCCGTCGAAGCCTCGGAAGGCGAATCCGTCAGCCGTAACGCAAGTGAACCCGTTTCGGCCCCGTTAAGCAGTGGGAGCGGCCAACCTGCCAACGAAGGCGAAGCCAGCACCGATCGCGAAGCAACGAGCACGCGCAGCGATCGGGCTCCTCGCCGCGACGGTGAGGACTCGCGGCTTCAACGACCTCAAAACGGGTCGGTTCGGAGCAACCACCCGAATGCAAGCGCGAGCGCGACACACAAGAGGGTGAGAGTCATTGAAAAAGCCCGCAGTAGGGTCCTGCGGGCGTGGATGAGTGTTAGCGGCCGGGTAAGTCGAAGCCGGCCGGTAGTTCCACTCTGCGCAGGTCCGGCATCAGAGTTCAACGCGGCAGGCAGTTCGCCTCCCGGAAAAGTTAGGGCGGGCCGCATCAGCAATCCGAAGAATCGGTAGGAGCGGACCATTGTCGCGCCAAACGCTTGCTGCCATGAAACACAAGCCTGCCGGCTGGCCGTCAGCGGGAAGCTGGCCTAATGGCTTGGGGCGTTGGGAACAGGATCGCAGGCCGCAGCGGGGCACGGTTGCGCCGGCCTCAAGCACCCGGAGCAGCTTCAGGTCGCGTTGCCGCTCGGGCTGTTTTGCGTTCCCGCTACTTGAGCAAGTCGCCATCGTACGGGCCGACCATCCGAAACGCGCTCGACTCAAGCGGTTCCGGTCCCTTGATCGGCTCCGCTTACGCCGTTGAACCACTCGTTGCCGTGCTCGATCCGCCACCGCGGTGGTGGCAGCGTGTAGCTTGCCTGCACGCGGCCCACCGTTTCGGTTTGGGCATCGGTTTTACTGCGGAGTCGCGACCCCGCCGGACTGCTTGGAACGTGCCGAAGGACAGCACGCCCGCGGTCTCGCGGTTCGCACCGTCGAGCAGGGATCCTGATCGCCGGCGTGAACCCGACCCGCATCCCATCTCGGGTGCACCGATCAAATGGGCCTTTTGTGACTCGGGTGGCGACACGATCGTCGCATCTTTCGAGCGCCCGAGGCCCGCTGTTGGCACGACCCCACGGGCTTTCTCCGCGTGGCTTTCGACCTGCTCGGCGCCCTGTTCCGCGAGTCACTTCATGCCCCCGTGCGCCTCACCGCATGCATCCCAGATACGGCTTCCGAGTGAAACGAGAATCTGTTTCACTGCACCACGGGCGCGGGCCGGCCTTGGTTTACTGCGCCGTTCCGGCTTCTGAGCCATTGGCCTCCGCGTTCATGCAATTCTTGACGACGTTCGGACTGGCTTGAACGAATCAATTCTGTTTGCGGATCCAGACATGTCTCCCAAGCGGCCCCCGCAACCAATCACACCCTGCCCGCTGGGGCGTGTCGAGGACCTGAAGGGCCAGACCTTCGGGGCGCTGCACGTCGAACAGTTTGCGGGTAAGCGCGGCCGTACCCCCTGCTGGACTTGCCGCTGCGTCTGCGGACAAACCAGGCAGGTTGCAGCTCACAACCTGAAATCAGGCGCCAGCCGCAGCTGCGGCTGCGTCGCAGCTTCCCTGCCCAACCGCCACGGACAAAGGAGCAGTCCGGAGTACGCAGTTTGGCGAAGGATTCGACGCAATGCAGCTTGGAAGAACTTCACCCAATTCCTCGCCTGTGTGGGTGCGCGACCAAGCGGCAAACATGTCCTTTGCCGCCCCGACCCGCAGCGCCCTTTTGGACCAGACAATGCGATCTGGACGACGGTGCCGCCGTCGCGGTCGGGGGCGCCCCGGTTCGAGTTCGCCGGCGAAACTCACACGTTGAGTGAATGGGCGGAACGCTTAGGCATCAGCCGACAGGCGTTGCACTTGCGACTGAGGCGGTATCCGCTGGAGACGGCATTATCCCTCGGTAAGCAACAAGGAGGCCCGCTGCCTTTGGACCAACGTGCGCGATCCTCGCGAAGAAGCTGAGGTGCTGACACTTTGACGGACAGGTGGACTGCGACAATCGGGGAGGGGCCGCTGCGAATGCCACGACGCAACACGGCCCCTCCTTGCCGATTGAAGCCACGAACTTCCCCAACTAACTCCATACGGCCCACACCGCATCCAAGGCGGATTCGTTGGCCTTGATGCCTGAGCGGCTGGAAAGCGCCGCGCCGAATGCCGCGTCGTTCCAGCGAGAGCCGTTGGTCAGCGTGCTTTGGGTGCTGGACCACGCGCCCGGCGGCGGATCGGCAATCCCCTGCGGATCGGTGTTCCCCTGACCCAAATTCACGGCGATCGTGGCCGATTGGCTGCCGGAGGTCCTGGTCGTCGCCCCCGCGTACGCGAACACCTGGTCGGCCGCGTTGTCTACGATCCACAGCGTGCCGGGATTGCTCGGGTCGAGGGTGATTCCGGTGGGGCTCGAGTCGCGGCTGTCGATCGTCCAACTGCCGAGCAGCGTGCCGGAGAGGTTGTATTTGAACACCTTGTCGGTGGCCGCGCTGTTCACGACCCAAAAGCTCGCGCCGTCCGTCACGAGGTCGGTGGCGTTCGAGTTCTGGCTGTTGAGATTGAAGCTGCTGGCTGCGCTCTGGCTGCCAGAGAGCCGTGAGGCGGCCCCCGAGTATTTGTAGACCTTGTCGGTCTGGGCGTCGACGATCCACAGGTCCGTGCCGTTGGTGGTGATGCCCTGCGGCGCATTGAGGCCACTGGCGGTCCAGGAGCCGAGCAGCACCCCCGCGTTGTCGTAGACAAACACCTTCTTGTTGGCGTCGATCACCCAGACCCGGTTTCCGGCGACGTTGGACGCGGCGCCGCGCGGGTTGGTGTTGCCTGAGGCGAGACTGGCGATGTCTTGCCGATTGCCCTGAGCGTCGTACTCGTGTGTCTTATCCGACGCGCCATCGACCACGAAGAACTTAGTGGGGGCCGCTGGGGCGAGCTTGACGAGGAAGTTGCTATTGCCGCTTCGGGCCAGGCTGTCGCCGGTGGGCAGCGCAACACTGTCTTGGTAGAACCCAACGACGAAGGTATTCCCGGTTGCATCCTCAAAGACATCGTGGGCCACGGTTGAACCGGGGCCTGCGAAGTGACGAACAGACTGGAAGGCGCCGTCGGAGGCCATTTTCAGGAACGCGCCGTCGACGAGGCCAGCGCTGGCGAGGCTCGCGGTCGCCGGGCCTGGATCGAAGTCGACGGTCTGCTCGAAACTGAGCAGGATGAGCGGATCGCCCGTGGGGGAAACAGAGATTGCCCGGGCGGCATCGTTGCCGGCGCCGCCAACTTGCTCTGCCCACAACAAGTTGCCGTCCGTGCCCCATTTGGAAACGTAGGCGTCGCTGAGGCCGGCGCTCACCAACGCCGGCTCGCCATGGCCGAAGTCGAGCGTTCCCTCAAATCCTCCGGCGACGAACAGGCCGCCCTCACCGTCCGCGGCCAACCGCCCTCCGCTGGTGCGGTTTAGCCCCCCAATTTGCCGCGCCCAAACAGTATCGCCGGTCGCTTCCTCCAATTTGACAAGATAGGTGTTGCTGGTCGCTGTGCCCGAGGGATTCGTCAGCGTCATCGGCGTTCCCGGCTGGCCGAAGTCGACGGTATCTCGAAACGTTCCCATCGCGTAGACGTAGCCATCGTCGCCCAGTTCCACACGATGTCCGGTGTCGTTTGAAGCGCCGCCGAACTGACGAATCCATTCGAAGTTGCCCTGGGTGTCGAGCTTCCAGACGAAGCCATCCGATTCGCCGGCGGAGACGAGGATGTGCTGCGCGCCGGGGGCGGGGTCGGCATCGAGCGTGGCATCGAACTGGCCGGCCACATAGACTTCTCCGGCGGGGTTGACCGCCAGGTCATAGCCCAAGTCGTTTTCGGTTCCGCCGATCCGCTGTGCCCACTGGAAAGCCCCCGTACCGGCGCTGAGCTTGGCCACGAACAAGTCGTAGTGACCGAGGTTTTCGAGCGTGATGCCGCCAAACTGTGGCCGAGCCGAGCCCGAGATGCCCGTGATGTACACATTGCCGAGGGCATCGAACTCGATCTCGCGGCTGAGCTCGTGTCCCACCGGCCCGGTGTCTGGCCCCTGCACTCCGCCAAAGGTGCTCGCCCACAGGAACGTGCCCTGTTGGGTGTACTTCGCGACGAAGCCGTCCTGCGCGTTAATGTGCGTTGTGAACTGGGCGAGACCGGGACCTGGGTCGAGGTCGATCGTGCCGTTGAAAGAGCCGGTTACATAGACGTTGCCATCCGGCCCGACGGCCACAGCGGATTCCGACTCGATCGCCGGGCCCCCGAGGCCAAAGGCCCAGCCGGCGTCGGCGGCGAAGAGTGTCCGCGTTTCGAGCCGTTCACTCGAGAGCGGCTTGCGAGCGGTCGGGCGAGTCTTGACCGGGAATGAGGGCGAACGAACGAAGCGCCGTTTCATCATGAGCCTCCTGTGGTAGGAACGGACGGTGGTTGAGAGTGATTTAAGTCGATGCGCGCACTGCGATCCGGCTCGCACCGAGTGATGCGACTTTGCGAGAACTGGGTAACCGCAAGACGCTCCGCGAAACTAGCGGCTGGTCCTCCGGCGATGGACGAAGCGAACGCCCCAGATGCTGACGACAGCCGCCAGGGACAGTGCCCCGGCAGTCGGCTCCGGCACGCCCGTCGAGCGGCCGAAGTTGGCTTTGAGGATGCCAAAATCGGTCAGATTGACCTGGCCATCCTGATTGACGTCTCCTTCCGCCAGCGATGTGCCGATGCCGAAGTTGGCTTTCAGAATGCCGAAGTCGTCGAGGTCGACGCGGCCGTCGTCGTTCACGTCGCCCAACAGGATCTGGGGATGCCACAGGACAGCGAAGCCATCGGCTTGCCCCACAATGTTGCCCTGTTCGTCGATGCCAGAAGCACTGGAGGTAGTGAACCCTGTTGGAAGAAACTGATGCAGGTCGATGACTGACTCGCGGCTGCCGTTCCAGGTCAAGGCGTGGAACCGCGTGCCGTCCGACTTGGTCGTGCCGTAGCCCACTTGACGGTCTCCGGAGATTCCCAGGGCGATGCTCGCGAAGTAGCCGGACGGGTGGAGGTTGATGCGGCTTTCGGCTGACCCTTCCCACAAGGTTGCGCGATACCGAGGGAGCGGGCCACTTGGGTCATCGACCACCTCGCCAACCTGGTGCGTGCCGGATACCCCATAGGCAACGCTTTGCCAATACCCCTGCGGATGGAGGTCGATCGCGCTTTCAGCGGTACCGGACCACAAGAACGCGTGCGTCTCGCCGTAGGGATGTGCCTCCGTGTAAACCAATTCCGCCGAGCCGACTTGACTGTTGCCCGAGACGCCCAACAACCCGCTATCGCGGTAGCCTGCTGGGGTCAGATCAACCGCACTCTCAGCGGTGCCATGCCAAAGTACGGCAGCACCGCGGAAGGTCTCTCGATAAACTGCCGAGCCGACCTGAGTGTTGCCGCTTGCTGCGTACGCCATACTCGAGCTGGCCCAAGATGGAGTCAAGGAGGTTACGCTCTCCGCCGTGCCATGCCACAGCAGCGCCTCGAAGGGGCCGTTATGTTCCCGATTGCCAAACCCGACTTGTATGCCTCCCGACACGCCCAAGGCTTCGGTGTTCCAGAAATCCGACGGATGAAGGTTTGTGGAACTCCCGGTCTCAGCGTCCCAAAGTGTCGCAGCCCACGGGCCAAAGTTGGCGCGGCCGACCACGACCGATTCGGAAATCGCAAATGCTTCGCCTGGGCCGAGAATCTGCGCCTGATAGGTGATTGCGCCCGCGGCCGTTGCCGTAAGATGCACCGCGGCAATCGCCAGGGCCGCGGTCAGCAGCAAGGGAACGGTGCGGAATACGGTCCGACTTGTCATCGAATGGAGTCCTGAAGCCGGGTGCAACATGAAAAGTCCTTTTCGAGTAGTGGTCGACCTTTGGTCGCGGCGAGGATGCAGCATTCGACCGAGATCGCGACCGATCGCTAGGGATTCGGCTCCTGCTCTTCTCTCGAAATCTGCGCCAACAACGCGGCCGACTCCATTCCCTCCTGGAGAAACCGCACACCTCCATCGGCAAAGGCGACCTGCGAGCCCCCTGGATGAAACGAGTACAGCCCCTTCAAGTTGTCGCCATTGATGATGGGCACGCCGGCCTGAGGCGCCAGATGGTTGAGCCGCTCCTCGCCGCTAATTGCCCACAGCCCGACATTGCCCCAAGTTGATCGTTCGGGCGGGTCGTGTAGCTCTGGGTCGGCGAGTGGTCCGAAATAGCGGTCGGGAAGTGCAGCCCGTTCGACGATCGAGATCGTGTTCGAGAGGCCATCGATTACGTCGGCGAAGCGCACTTTGCGGACCGCGCCTTTGCCCCAGGGTTGGTCGCTCGGCAAGCGCTCGCCCCAGGGACCTGCAACGCAACGGGCGCCGTCCGTGTATCCTTCGGCCGCGCTGTAGTCGGTGACCGCCGCTCGCAACCCTTCCCCGAACTGGCCGCGTTCGAGCCACAGGCCCGACACAGTGAACTTGGGCCCGCTCCGGGCGGCGCGATCGGGTCTGGCGGCCGACGGGCAGAGAAACAGGGCGAGCACCGTGGTCGCTGCCGGCTGGTTCTTAACGTGGGTTGCGTTCTCACTAAAGTCGAGCCGCTCGAACAGATTCTGCTGTGCGAGGTGAGGCAACAGCACGGATCGCCAGGCATGCGATTGCAAGCCGTACAACAGACCTGTGGCCGGGTTGCGTGATCCGTTGTAGAGCGCCGGCACCTCACCATGGCGATCGTGGTAAAGATGGACGGCCAGTGCGAGCTGTTTGAGATGATTGCCGCAGGTCACGCGCCGCGCGCTCTCGCGCGCCGCCTGCACCGCAGGCAGCAGCAAGGCGATCAGCACGCCAACGATGGTGATCGCGACCAGCAGTTCGACCAAGGTCAGGCCAGTTCGCCGCACCATGTCAAGGTCCCTCCTTCTTACGCCGCCAACGAGCGACGGCTGTGACTGTTGCGCCGGCCAGCAGCGACAACAGGCCCGTCGATGGCTCAGACGCTTGAACGGTCGGCTGCAAGGCCGCGTCCGCGCCCGACTTGCCGAAGTTGTCTTTCAGGACGCCGAAGTCAGTGAGGTCGACGGCGCCGTCGGCGTTGAAGTCCCCCTGGGCCCGCGCCGTGCCGGCGCCAAAGTTGGCCTTGAGGATGCCGAAGTCAGTGAGATCCACCACGCCGTCGCCGTTGGCGTCGCCGGGGAGGATGGGACTGCCTGAGTATTCGACGATGAAGCCGAGCATAGGCGAGTCACCATCAGCGTCATTCCAGTAGAGCTTCTGCTCGTGGCCGCGCTCCGTGGCCATGTGGTGCTCTCCGGTCCCCCAATTATTGGGCTCCACGTCGTTCCCGCCGTTGTCGGGGTTCGACCACGCCTCGAATGCGAAGGGCTCGCCGGTCACCCACCGCCAGCCATCGGCGGGCTCTGCATAGTCGGGCGCGGCCGTGTCCTGATAGCCGCCAAGCCAGTAGCCTTGGGTCGCAAAGAAATGTTCGCTCAGAAAGGCCTGCTCGTCGCTCGAGGTGACGGTGGCCAGATGCCCTGGCACGCCGTCGTACTGCATGGACTGGGCTTTCAGGCTCGCTTCCTCCCAGGTACTTGCGTTCAGCACCAGCTCGTAGTGATGGCCGTTGCCCCCCTCGTCCACGCTCCATTCGAAGGGTTTGGGCGGATCCGGCGGTGTACCGCGCGTCAGGGTGTGCAGATTCGCCGAAATGAGAATGCCCTGCTCTTCCGCAAAGAACGAGGCCTCGGCGATCGGCCAGTCGGCCAGATTCAACTCGGCGGGCCAACTCAGCCCAGTATGGGCGGCGGCGTCGCCCATCAAGAGGAAGCCGAGCAAACCAGCATCCCCTCCATCCTTCGGCTCGGCGATCTGGACCATGCCGATGAGGTCACTCGGTTCGCCGCCCTCTTCGGGTACGAAATCATCAATGATGGAGCCGAACGGCGCATCGAAGCCGTGTCTTCCTGCGAACGTGACGAAGTCGACCGCCGCCCCCTGTTGAGGTTCGATCCGAAATCCGAGTCCCACGTAGTCGAACGGCAGCTCGTAGCCCGCGTAGTTGGGCTCGACTTCGGTCGGCTGCCACGAAGTGTCGTAGTCGATAAAGCCCGTAATGGAGTCTCCCATCCGCAGGTCGGGAAATGCCTGAATGGGATCGGTGAGTTCGTAGACCGTGCCGGCAAAATCGTACCGGACGAGCTCGGCGCGTAGCGGAGCGAGGCCGCTTGGATCGAAAACCAGGCCGGCGAGCAGGGCCAGCAGAGACTTCGAGCGGTTCGCGCGTGTTTTGCTCGGGAGCGTGTGGATCATTGAGCCGACTGGTTTGGGGGTGTTGACTTTGTTGTGCCGCTCTCGCCGCGAGCCCGTTCCAGCAGAGCCTGGTATTCCGCCACATTTGGGTACTGCTTGACGAGGGCCAGGGCCAGCTCCCGCTGCTTGGCTTGCAGGACGGCCGCAACGATGTCCTCGCCGACCTGCCGATGCGCCGCCACGGCCGCCGCATAGATGTCAACCAGGTCGGATCGCGCGTCCTGCAGCTGGGGCGCTTCGCGCACCGCCCGTTCCGCTTGCTCGACCGCCTGCAAGAGATACTGCCGACAACTCTGCAAGTCGCCGCGCTGAGCTCGCCAGCGCGCCAGATTCTTGTAGTGGTGAGCCAGATGGACCCGCGTGTCGAATGCTTCCGGGTAACGGAGCAGCTTGGCCATGATGAGCTGATTTGCCTGAAGGCACGCGTCCTCGGCTCGCACGAGTTGACCCAGCGCCGCGAGGGCGTTCGCCAGCGCACACCAAGAGCCCTCCTCGAACTCGAAGAATTCGAGCGGATCCGGCGTCTGCTTGGAAAGCGAGCCGAAGATTCGCGTGGCCTCATGAAGCATGGGCACTGCTTCTTCCGAGCGACCTTGCTCCTTGAGCCAGTCCGCATAGCGGAACAACAGGTTTGCGACGAGTTCCGAGTGCTCGCGGGCCGCAGGAATTCGCCGCGCCAATTCCCGCCGGATCGAAATTGCGTGACCGTAGGCCTCATCAGTGGCCGTGCTGTCGCCGAATCGCTCTTGGAGATCCGCAATCATCGCGAACGCATCCGCGGCGATCTCCATGGTGTCCGGATTAGTGCGGTTCTCGAAGGCGATCTGCGTATAGAGCGGCACCGATTCGCGCACCAGCTTGACCTGCATGTCGCGCATGTCGGGACGCATGCTCATGTGCGTGCCCACGAAGCGGGCGTAAATGTGCTCGAGGGCTGCAAGCGCGACTCGCAAGTTGTTCTGAGCCGTCACACGCTGCCGTCGTTCCCGCTGCCACGCTTTGGCAGTGTCGTCTTTCTCCTTCCAAAGGAGAAAGCTGCCGATGGCTGCCGCGGCGACAAACGTCAGCAGCGCTACGCCCACCAAATGGCGATGCCGGCGAATCCACTTCGAAACGCTGCGCAGCGGGCTGGGCGGCCTTGCCAGAATCGATCGCTGTTCCACGAAGCGCCGCAGATCGTCGGCCAAAGCGGCCGCCGACTGATACCGCGCTTCCGGCTCCTTCGCCACCGCCTTGAGGACGATTGTTTCCAAGTCCACGGGCACGCCCTTAGCGAGCCGACGGGGCGCCGCCAGCTCCTCGTCGATGATTTGCCGTAGAAGTTCCCGCCGGTCCATTGCCGGAAATGGCGGGCGGCCAACGATGAGTTCGTAGAGCGTAATTCCCAGCGAATAGACGTCTGTCCGTTGATCCAGAATTCGTTCGCCGCGGGCCTGTTCAGGGCTCATGTAGCGCAACGTGCCGAGCATGTCGCCCGTCATCGTCAATTCGGCGCTGCCGCTCACCTGGGCTAGGCCGAAATCGGCCAACCAGAGCTGCCCCTGGGCGTCGAGCAACAAGTTGCCGGGCTTGATGTCGCGGTGGATGATGCCGTGCTGGTGAGCATGCTCAAGCGCCTCGGCCGCTTGGATGCCGAGGTCGGCCAGGCGGCGCCACCAGGCCGGGCCGGCGGGATTGAGCTGGGTGGAGACGTCGGCGACGCGACAGGTTTCCGCGGCGGCGGACGGCAGGGGCGGCGCCATGGGGAGTTGCCGTGGAGCTGCCTCCCGCAGCTTGCCGGGAGGGAGACGGAGCCAAGTGGCCGAGGCATCCTCGAGGTCGCTGGCCGAGGGCCTACCCCTTTCGCCTTCGGGCGAGAGCGAGCCGTCGCCGCCCTGCCGGACCGCGAACGCCTCGGCCAGCGTTTGACCTTCGATGAAGCGCATGGCGTAGAAGTGAATGCCACGCTCGCAACCGACCGCGTAGACCGGCACGATGTGCGGATGCTCGAGCAGCGCCGCGGCCATTGCCTCGTTCTTGAAGCGGGCAAGCTGCCGGGGAT
Organism: Pirellulales bacterium; assembly: GCA_044221365.1. Lineage (GTDB taxonomy): Bacteria > Planctomycetota > Planctomycetia > Pirellulales > JBGAPH01 > JBGAPH01. Next base: position 23,952 of record JBGAPH010000027.1, on the reverse strand, counting down.
CGAGCACCGCCGCAAAGGGCAGAATCTTGAGCGCCACTCGGCGGCCGAGCGACAGCTGCACCGCCTCGTAGACCACTCCCATCCCGCCGCGGCCGATTTCACGAATCAGCCGAAAGTCGCCCAGAGCCTGTGATTCCCCGCTCAGTTCGTCGGGATCGGTTAGCGCGTCTTGGTTTCCTTTCAGGTCACGGACCAGTTGCAATGTCGGCAGCAGTTCGCGGAGCTCGTCGGCAAGCGCCGGGTATTGCCGCGCGTACAGGTCGAAATCGACGGCTTGCCCGGCGTCGATCTGCTGGGTGAGTTCCTCGAGCAGGTTGGCCAACAGGTCTGAACTGGGCGAGGCCGCAACAGCGCTGCTGAGTCGATTGGTCGTTTTCATGGCCTGCTCGCATCTCCGAGAACCGCCCGTAGGCGCTGCACGGCCCGCAGCACGCGCATCTTCACCGCACTGGCCGAGAGGCCCAATGTAGCAGCGATCTCTTCGACAGCCATCTGTTCAATGTGCCGCATGGCCACCACTTCGCGGTCCGTGGCGGAGAGTTGCTCGAGCGCTGCCCTCACTCGATCTCGCAGTTCTTGCTGCAACAGACCGAGGCTGGGGCTGCTGCCCGCATGGGCAAACCGCTCAGCCAAGACGAGCACCGATTGGTCCGAGAGCGCGAGCTCATCTTCGCGAGTGACAGTGCGCTTCTTGGCAGTCACGTGCCGGTGATGGAGGTCCACCAGGCGCCGCCAGGCCAACTGGCGGAGCCAAGGGTAAAAGGGCAACGGCCGCTCGCGGACGTAGGCTTCGAGCTGCTTCGACGCCGCCAGCAGAGTTTCTTGGACGACATCGGAGGGGTCGAGGCGGCCTGCGAGCCGGCCGTCCATCCGCATCGCTACCATGCCCCGCAGCCTGCCGCGGTGTCGATCGAAAAGCTGCTCTTGGGCCGGCAGATCGCCCGACGCGACCCGGCGCAACAGCTCATCGGTGTCTTGATGGTTGGGTGTCGCAGTAGGCATGCGGTGCATCCGCCTTTGCGTTCGGGCCTACTACTAATTACTGGAATGCCAGCGAGTGGTCACTCAAATTCGGGGCCTTTTTTTGGCCGTGCCGCAAGTGCTTGACATCTAGGCGGTTACGTGCCGCACTGCCCAACGTCCAGATTCTCATCTCAGGCTGGGGGTCGAAGATGCGCGTGCACGAAACCGGTCTTGTTGGGCGGCTTAGGCCAAGCGGCAACAACCGCGGACAGCTCGGGCGTGAACGTCGATTGCCCGCCCTCGGCAACCGTCGAGGAAAAGTTTTCCTGAATCATTGCGCCGCATTCTGCGCCGCCTCGACCTGAATCAGTGCTTTTCCTCGGCGAATGCGAACTCTCGGTGCTGCTAGGCGGTCTGCCAAGGCGGCGCTAAGCGGTTTTCTGCAACGAGCTCGCGCCTGACGAGCCGTCGACCGCTGAGACAGGCTGTTGGTTAGAAACGACTCACCAGCCGGGTTCGTCGAGGCTCGAGGCCTGCTCGCGGGCGGCGTGCTGGCTGCCGGCGCAGCGTGGCCGCCTGAGGCCGGCGGCGTGAGGGCCCGGAAACGCACCGCTCCGTTCCGCTGACCCTGGACGTCGGACGACACGGATGGCGGCGCCCGCTCTGCCTCGCATGCGCAGCGATTGCCTCACTCGCGGAGTGTCTCACAGAATTCGCGGACCTCCGCTGCCGCTCGAGGCGACAGTCACGGGCGCCGACTTCCGCAAAGCGGCGGGTCCGGGTAAGCAAGCTGCGGGAGAACGAGTCGACGCCCATCGCGCGCAGCGCGTTCGGATCGGCTCGGCGGCTGTTCCCTTCGCGCCTTTGGCCCCCCCCTCCAGCAGTGCTCCGACGTGGCGTTTCGGGCGCTTTGGGGGTTGCTCTTGCGCGAGTAGAATGCGGCCTTGATCTTGGCTTAACAGGCACGAAGTGGTGCTAAGCGATGCAAGATGTAACGGTTGGATCGATCACCCGAGTTCTGGGTCAGATTCGCGCCGGCGACATGAATTCGGCCAGCGTCCTCTGGCAACGGTATTTCCCACGGTTGCGAGGCCTGGCCAACAGAGTGCTCGCCGGGCGACAACTGCCGATGGCCGCGGAGGACGCCGTGCAGCTTGCGTTTTTTAGCTTTCTGCGAACCGTCGAACGCGGCGACTTTCGCGAAGGGGCCGATCGCCACGATTTGTGGAGATTGCTGAGCCTGATGACGGTTCGCATGGCCCGTAGGCAGCAGCTTCGTGAGCGCGCGGGCAAACGCGGTGGAGACCGCGTGCGGGTCGAATCCGAATTGCAGGCGACGGATGAAGAGGAGTGGGGCCTCGACGACCTCCCCGGCCCTTCGGCGGAGCCCGATTGCGATCTGCATGTCCGGGATTTGCTCGAAATGTTGGCTCCGGACCTGCAGGAGGTAGCTCTCCTGCGGTTGAGCGGCTATCGAAACGACGAGATCAAGCAACTGCTGCACTGCTCTTTGCGATCGATTGAACGGCGAACGCAATTGATTCGGGCGATTTGGGAGGAGTGCGTGACATGAGTGGGCCGTCCGTGAATGCTTGGAAGGCGCCTCGCGCAGATGAATTGCAGGCCGCGCATGACGCGGCGCGCGACTTCGAACAGGCCTGGCGGTCAGGCCAAGAGCCGCGTATCGAATCTTTCCTGCCCTTCTCCCGCGGCCAGCGGCGCAGAACGACGTTGTTTGCACTCCTCGAGGTCGAATGGGAGCTGCGCGCTTCTGCCGGGGACACGTTGGATCCTGCGGAATATGCGCGACGTTTCCCGGAGGCACAGTCCTGGATTGAGGCTCAGCTGCCAAGGGCCTTGACAGGCGTCGCCGCGGACCAGACCTGCATGTGCCGCATTGGACGCTATCACGTGCTCCAAGAAATCGGCCGCGGCGGAATGTCGGTGGTCTACCGGGTCTTCGACCCAGAGCTGAACCGGCTGGCCGCCATGAAGGTGATCTTGGGCGGGCATTTGGCATCGGAGGAAGACCTGCGGCGGTTCGAGCGCGAAACGCAACTGCTCGCACAACTCGATCATCCGGGGATCGTCGCGGCCTACGAAACTGGAGAATGGGCAGGCAACCGCTATCTGACCATGCCGCTCATCGACGGTCCGAATCTCGCGGAGTACCTTGGCCGCCAACCGATCCCCTGGCGTCGTGCAGTCGACATCGTCCAGCAATTGGCTGTGGCCTTGGACTACGCTCATCGCCGCGGCGTCATCCACCGCGATCTAAGTCCGCGCAACGTTCTGCTGGAGCGAGACCGCGTACGTGCGACGGATTTTGGTCTGGCGAAGCTCTTACCTGCGCAGCAAGGATCTGGATCATCGGGTCGGAGGTCCCACCTGACCTTGACGGGGCAAGTGTTAGGTACGCCCGATTATATGTCGCCCGAACAGGCCGGCGGTCGTACAGATCTGATTGGGCCGGCGACGGACATTCATGGATTGGGTGCGATTCTTTATGAGTTGCTTACCCGGCGGCGGCCGTTCGAGTCAGACAATGTTTGGACGACGCTCGAGCGGGTGCGAACGGCGGACCCCCTTCCGCCTCACGAAGTGCAACGACGAGTGCCACGGGACCTCTCGGCCGTGTGCATGAAGTGCCTCGAGAAAGAGCCGACGCAACGCTATCGGACCGCCGCCGAGCTGGCGCGGGAGCTTGAGCGCGTTGCGCACGGCGAGCCAGTCCGCGCGCGAACCGTTTCGCGCTGGGAACGCGCCTGGCGTTGGTGCCGGCGGAACCCGCGATCATCCACGTTGGCGGCCATGGTGGTCTCCCTGCTTGCAACGCTTTCGGCCGGCAGCATCTTTGCGACGTTCAAGTTTCGCCGAGACGAGCGTGTGGCCCGCGAGGCGCAGGCAGAGGCGGAGGCGGCTGAGCATCGTCGACGCCGCGAATTGTTCCGCGTTTATTTGAGTGAGGCAACCGTGGTTGACGCGGCCCATAGCGCGGGGACGCGGGCACATGCCGCCAGCGCGCTCCGGAGCGCGCTGGCGGCGACGCCGTGGGCGGAGCTGTCTGCCCAGCAGAGGCGAGACGCAATCGACGCTGCGATCCCCTGGTTGGCGCAAGCGAGCTTGGAAGTGAAACGTCGGATTCCCACCGCTTTGCCGCCGAGACGAAACGATCTCCGATTGCTGGACGTCGACTCCGACCTTGCGTGGTGCGCGGTTTCGAATGGGCGCGTGGGCACGCAGTTGGTCGACGTTGATGGCCGCGTTGGGAAAAGCTATTCGGCTCCTCCCGATCGGTTTGACGGCGCGCCCGCCACTCGCATCCTGAGCGACGATGGACGTTGGCTGGCGGAGGTTGGCTGGGTCATTTCGCAGTCAAGCGCCATGCGTGTGCGAGTCTGGGAACGCTCGACGGGCAAAGTAGCCTTGTCGAAAACGGTCGAGGAGGTCGGTGTGTTGCCGATCTTCCACCCCAATGGCCGCGACTTGCTGCATCTGGATCGGAACAGGGTGCAGATTCACAACTTGGAAAGTAAAGCGTTGGTGGCCGAGTCTCCGGCGCGGTTCCGCGCCTGCAAGTTGGCGCTCAGTGATGATGGCCAGCTGCTTGCGATCGCCAGCCTGCAGTTTCCCATCGAAGTCGTTGACAGTCGCGACTGGACGCCGTGCGCCACCTTTCCCCAGTTGCCGCGAGCCACGTCGGTCGCTTGGCAACCACGGTCGCATGCGGCTGTATTTGGCTTTGAAGATGGAAGGATTGCGCGGATTGCCTTGGAGCCGGCGCCGCGCATCGAGTTCCTCGATACGGCCGGACGCGGCGCTATCGACCAGCTCGCAATTAGTGCAGACGCGAGCCTTGTCGCCTCGTGCGACGCCAACCGGCGGATGGAGGTGCATGCGCTAGCCACGGGCGACCGGCTCACGCGCGCGACGGGCTGCCCGATTCGATTCGGCCGCGACAGTCGGAGTTTGGCGATGATCGACGGGAGTGATGTCGTGATCGCCGAACTGACGCTCTCGACCGTGTATCGACAGGTCGAAATAGCGGGTGACTGCGCGCAATTCAGCCCCGATGAGCGTTGGCTGGCCATTTCGGGTCCGCGCGGCGTGCGGCTGCTGAGGACTGCTGATCTCCAGCCCGTCGCCGATCTTGGCTTGGACGCCAGTGGGCCCATCGCATTTCGTCCCGACGGTAGAGCCTTCGCCACGTTCGGCTGCTTCTCTCATCTGCGCGAGTGGACCTGCGACCTTGGCGACTCAGCGGGGCAAATTGGCCCGCCCGCGGCAATGCCCTTGCTGCGCGCCGAGCCTCTCAGCTTGGCGCCACAACATGCAGGGCGGCACTGTGCCTTTTCCGCCGATGGCCAACGGCTGTTCGTCGGCGACTATCGGCATAGCGCCCTGCTGATGTATGACCAGGGATCACGCCGGCCGACTAAGTTCGCGGATGTGCTGGCGCCGACCCTTGTTGTTCCGCATCCCTCGGGACAATGGGTTGCGGTCGGCGATTGCGTGGCACAAGAAGTGAGCGTTTGGGAGATCGAATCAGGTAAGCGCTGCTTTCGCGCGCCTGCGGCCCTAGCAGCCGCCTTCACCGGCGACGGCCGCTGGCTCGTTGCGCGAAACCCAAATGAGATCTGCGTCTTCGACGTCGGGTCGTGGGCTCTCGTGCGATCGATCGCGCTTCCTGCGGCCAGGATTTCGCCTGCGATGCCCCTCGCGGTGCAGCCGCACGGCCTGTTGGTTGCCGCCGAGGATCGTTGGGACCAAATCAAGTTGTTTCACCTCGGGACAGGCGAACACGTGGCGACTCTCTGGGACCGCAACGCCGGAACCGTCGCGTCGCTGAGTTTCTCCGCGGACGGGTTGTTGTTGGCGAGTTGCCGGCGCAATCGTCTCGCCACTTGGAATCTGGGCAGCCTGCGACGCGAGTTGCAATTGCTGGGCTTGTACGCCGACGGCTTGCCGGCGGAATCGAGTGAGCAGTCAGGACCAAACCGCAGCCTGCCTACCTGGCGCGTCGATCGCGGCGATTTGCCGCCGGCCAGCCAGTGGCATCAGAAGTGGGTCGCGATGGGCCGCGCCGAGGCAAGCGAAGGACATTTTCCTGATGCCATTGATGACCTGAATAAAGCGGCGTCGCAGGTCGAGCCTGACGACGCGTCTGCGCTTGCCAAGGTGCTGGTCGAGCGTGGCAGCTATCACGAGCAAAACGGCAGCCTCGCTCTGGCGATCGAGGATTGGCAGCGGGCTCTGCGGTTGACGCCCGGTGAACAGACAGCGTTGCAGCGTCTTGCTTGCTTGTACCTATTGGGGCCGCCACCGTTTCGCGATTGCGGTCAAGCGAGCGCCGTGGCGGCCCGGATCGACCCCGGCTCGAGTGACCCAGTTGCCGCCGTGTTGCGGGCGGCAGCCGCGGTGTGCGCAGGAGGAAACGACCCGGCTCAATTCGAAATGCTAGAGTCGGCGAGCGGCAGGGGAGCGGCCTTCAGTCAAGCATTGGCGTCGAGCGTTTTGGCAGACGCGGCTCTCGATCGCGACGATCTCGCCGGGGCCAGGGTCTACGCAGCACGCGTCGATGCAGTTCTCGACGACCCGTCGCTTCAGGCTCATCAAGAATCGCTGCTTCGACGTTGGGCAGCGCGCTTCCGCGAGCGGCTCCTATCTCAGGTGAACTGATCAACCGCCGGCCGTTGTTGGGCGGGGCTGGGTGTCCGATCGACATGCAAGGGCCCCCTGCAGATGAGAGAAGAGGAACCCGTCTGGAGTTAACTCTCTACGGCCCAATGGAGAAGTCGCGCTCTTGGGCCAAACAATGACGGTGCCGGAGCTGAAAGGGCGGCTTTACCGACCGCTGGGGATGCCGCTGACCCTGGGCGGACCGCGGGATCGGAGGCCATTTGTCGTTGCAGAAGACGGACGAAGACGGATCGCGATCTAAGGCGCGGTCTCTTGTGCTCCGGATAAGTCGAGTGCCCGTTTCATCGATCGTCGGGTTGGCGCATCACTGAGGGTGAGCAGCGCCCGATCGGGTCCGTGATTACCACGTAATAGCTCGAGGCCGCCGCGGGGTCCGTTACCTGGGCGTCCTTATCCAGTTTCACCCGGGCCAGCAGCGTGATCGGGGCCGGGATTGCGGCGGTGGATGGGTCGCGGTATACGACGGCCTCGTATTGGCCGACCGCGCGCGAATGGGTCGGGCGCGCAGGAATCTTCACCGTCGCGGCGCCGCCGACCGCGCTCTCAACGAGCGCATCCTCCGGGGCGTCTGGCAGAGCCGGTACAAACATCGAACCAACCGGCAGCGATGGATCGCTCCAGACGTACGGACAAGGACCGACCGGGGCGCCGCCGCCGGGGCGAACGGCACCATCGGCGGCGACAGCACCGGGTTCGAGTTCCGGTTCGGGGGGGTAGCGGATCTCAGCGACCCACGAGAAACGGACAAAGGGAGGCAACGGCGTGGGAGCACCGAAGGCAACGGCGCCCTTCCAGACGCTGCCGTCGAGGATCAGTGTTCCGGACCGGAGGATTGGCATGTACAGCGGATCGGCAACTTCGGTGCAGGTGCGGCGCAATCGATATTCTGGCGGATACGTCGATGTCAAGTCCGAACGGAGGCCGGCCGCCTCCAACGTGACGGCGGCGGCGCCTGCCGCGTCAGCGGAGACGCGCAACACGGGAATCGGAGGGCGCTCTGCGCTCGGCACAGCAATCGGCGTCAACCCGCAGTAGCGGAATTCCGCCTCGGCGCCATTGGCTGCCACGGGCACGACGCGCACGAATTGCACGCCCGCGAGCGTACCGGGCAGCCGTGTCGAGTAGCTCACCGTGGTCCCCGCTGCCTTCACAAGGTTTTCGTTCAGCAGGGTGAACGCCCCCTTGTTCACAACATCGTTGCGTCGTTCCCAAATGAGTCGGGCGTGTTTGGCTCGTAGTTCGCCGCTGCTGAGCGTGATCCCAAGATCGGCCGCCAATCGCCGTCCGTCACCCAGAAAAACTCGATATCCCGCGGCGTTAGCGGCCGCGTCCCAGTCCAGCGTCATTTCGCTCCAACCGATTGGATCGGGCGAGGAAGTCCAGATCAGCTTCGGGCCCGTGAGAATGACCTTCGGCGGGCGTGGATCACGGACCTCAATGGTGCGCTCGGTCGTCAGCGACGTGCGACCGGCCGTGTCGACGAATGACAACGATAGCGGGAGGCACAGACGAGCGCCGCGCGTTGTCGGCGTGGGATGCGCCTCGATCATCAGCTCGGTCATCCCGGCAACGGGGATAGTAGCGTTCCCGCCCAGGTACTCGTCGGCGCTCGTTCGCCATTTCACAAGGTTGGGACAGCTGACCTGGAGTTGTTGGATGGGGCTGCCGCCCGGCGCGACCGCGCTGGCCGCCGGGACAGCGATGCGTAAGCGGAGGACGCCCGGTTCGCGAAGCGCATCGTCTTCCGGCATCGCGGCGGGGTCCCACCAGTCTTCGCAGTCGGGCGGCGGCGGCGAAGGACGCTCCGGTTCTGGTCCAGAACAGTCCGTTGGCGTGGACCACCGCCCCCACTCGTCGGCCTGCCAGAGTCGCCACGCGGCGCCGGCCAGGTCGGCTGGGATATCGGCGTCGATCACGCCGCCCAACGGGTCGGGGCGCTGTGGGTTGCCGCACGGCACGATCGGCGCACGGCGGCCGTCCGGATTGAGTCGGTGTAAGGAGGTGAGCGGCGTCGGCGCAGTGCGGACGACGGCGATCATTCCCGGTGAATTGGAGTTGAATTGAAGCGTCTGAGACCAGCTCGCCCCGCCTGCAGCCACGTGCCAATAGCGGCGGCCGGAGGCTGTCACCGCGGGCGGATCGGGAACATCCGGAGGCGCCTTGACTGCGGCGGCGGCCACAGCCACGAGGAGCGCACGCTCCCAGGTCTCGCGCGGTCTGCCAGCATAACGCTTCGGGATGAATTCCGCGCCCGGGAAAAGGCCAGCTAAGCTGCCCGGCAACCAACCGGGAACCGGGTCCGATAGTCCTGACATCTCCGTGTGAACGGCGTTCGCAACCATCCACTCACCGGCGACTAGCCAGAGACTAACCCGCTGATCGAATCCTGACTCGTCAGGCCGGACGGCGGTGGCGAGACCCAGGTAACGCGCAACATCGGGATCCACCGCCATCGTGAGCAGCGCATCGGCCGCGTGGTACGATGCGGTCTGGTTGCGCCCTGCGGCGCCGACCTCCATGCCTTGCCGCACCACGAGCGGGGGCGGCGTGGTGGGATCTTGAAATGCGGCATTGAGCCACTCATCAATTACGGTTGGCGCCAGGATGGTCATGACCCGGGCCACTTCGTCGTCAGGATCCAACGGCGCGATTGAGCCATCTGGGCGGTCCAGCGGTCCCAGCCGCTGATTGGCGCCGAAGTACAAACGATCTTGGGGCAGGTCTCGGCTGATCGGATCAGGCTGATACCAGGGGCCGCCGAGCACCGGGGGACCGAACACGAGCGATGGCGTCGTGTCCATGGCGGCATTGGGGATGGAGGATGCGGGAACGCCTTCGACGCCTCGGACTTCCCCCCGACCGCGAACGCGTAGAATACCCATTGCCGTTCCGCCGAAATCGAACGGCGGCTTGCGGCGCGTGGCCAGCACTCGACCAGACCATCGATCGATAACATCGATCGCGAAGTCATCGCCGTGCGGGTCGGCATCGACTGATAACCAATACCACTCTGACTCGGGTGGACTTCCGGACGTTACGTAGCCGTAGGCGCCGCCGACCGCCCGGGGATCGAAGGGAGGCGTCACGCGCGTGCCCCCCATATTGATCCACGTGACTTGGGCCTGGGAGATGTCTGTCGTCACGCGCCACGCTGCGAAGGGGTGGATCGGGAATCCCAGTTTGTTGGAGACGCGCACGCGCAGGTGGAGGACTCGGGCCACCGTGTCGTCGGACCGGCCGTCGATTGCGGACGCGCGAAACAGCGAAGGGTGCGCAAATCTCGTCACGGACTATCCTCCGCGAAACGCGGGACGCTTTTGACGGACAACCAGTAGGAGCGCCGGACCACGGGCGATGGATTCGTGGTCGGCGGCGCCTGCTCATCCACGATCAGTTCCAGGCCGGCGGTGGGAGTGAACGACGACGCAGCGAGAAACAGGATCCGCGAGCCGGACGCGTCGCGAACTTGAGCGGGAAATGCCGCGCCGGCATGGGACAGACTTACGACGACTAGGCGCGCCGTTTCACCGTCGTGGAGCGCGGGCCGATGAATTGGTTCGACGGCTTCGAGAAATACCCCCGTCAGACCCCAACCGCCCCGGGTTAAGGTCCACAGCAACGACGTACGCCCCGCGGGAACTTGATCTCGGCCCCCTCCCGGGAGAAGTATGTGGCGGAATTCTCCCTCCGGCGGTGCCGGCCAGCGCGACATCCCGAGACCTGACAGGACCGTTTCGAGGGCATGGTCTCCGATGATGACTCCCGCAGGTACGCCGCCGTTCGGGATGGCGACGTCGCCGTCTCCCCAGGCAGGCGTGAGGGCTGGTCCCAGGCCCGGCGGAAGGAAGCCAAGCCCAGTCATCAGTTCGCCCGGTCCACGCCAGCGCGAGGTCGTAAACACGATGCTCGGCAGGTGGTTTCCAACGTCCGGTGATGCCGGAACCGGGAAGCGGACGGCCAAGTCGTATACGCCGCGCGGTTCCAGCGGTGGTTTCCCCGGAAGGGAAGCGCCTGCGGAACCCGGGAGGGTGCAGTCGCCAGGCGGGGGCACATTCCTCGTGGCCAGGCGCCGATCCGCGGCGGCCGCGAGGTAAGGCGTCGTCGATTTCACCAGGCCGGCTGCATTGAATTTATAGATCGTTACGGGCTGGGCCGGCGCGAGGTCGGTGCGCTGGCAATGCAGCTCGAGGTCTCGGCCGTAGAGCTGAGCGAATTGCGCGATGTAATCGACCTTGAAGTGTACGGAGACCGGATCGCCCCAGAACCAGTTCTGCGTTCGGTCGTTGGGCGTGAATCCGGCGAGATACCGTTGCAGGTACGTCGGATCGAACGTGTCGCGGGGCTTCGTCGGCGGGTCGTCAAACCGACGCACCCGAAAGATGTCGGCCATCGACGGCAACGGTTGAGGGCCGTGGGGAGGTGCGGCAGGGGGAGTCGGGATCGGTGCAGTCTTGAACCAGTAGGACTGGAGGGGGGCGGTGAAGGGCGCCGGTGGGGAACCGGGTCTCGATCCCTCGACACGCTGACCGACATCGATCCGGTACAAAGCACCCGGTTTCAGCAGCGAGTCGCCGCTTCCGACCGGACCGGCCGCTGCTTGAACGTAATCGACCGATAACGCTCCGACGGCCTGGGAGGCGGCATCGGCGACGAGTCGAGCTTCGAGCGTTTCACCGCGCACGCCCAACACCTTGACCAACAGTCGGGCATCGTACCGCAGATTGATGCCAACAAAACTGCCCGTTGCCGTCGGTCGAAAGAGCACCGCCTTCCAGCCGTGCGGCCCTGGGACGACCGAAGGCGCGAACGTCGACATGGATCCATCCTCGCGCACGCCGACTGCCAGCACCGGGAACCCCTCCTCCCAGCGGCTGAACAGGCCAACAAGCCACGGAGTTGCCACGGCTGTCGACAGACTAATCCTGGCCACGATGCCCTCGCGCAGTTGCTCACCCAGCGGATCGAGGCCCCAGTTCTCCATGCGGTGAAGCGCTTTCGGAAGGCGCAACGCGCCACGGAACGCATGATCCACGACACGAATACTGTTCGCGAACGACTCCACCGCCCCGAGGTCGAAGGCGATCGGGTAGGGGAGACTGTAGAGGCCCGTTGGGGTCAGCGGGTGGCCGGCGAACGTCGCCGACAGGCTGCCATGGAAGGTACTGGCGAAGCGCGCGTCGGCGGCCGGTTCCGGCGGTAGGTCCCAGCCATCCCTCTCGCGATGTGCCAGCGAACCCAGCGCCCACCAGGGTACGGCTACATAGTCGGTATGGCAGTAGTTGGCGACTTCGCCGGTCGGATCGGTGGACAGCGATTTGCCCGCGTCGGGAAGAACTTTCGTCCACAGGTGTGGCTGCCAGGTCAATAGAGCCAGCTCTCGCGCGCCTGGCCGATCGGCGCTCGCGTGCTTGGGAATTTGCCAGCTGGCCCAAAGGTCGCCGCCAACCGGTGATTCGCCTCCGCCGGTTACCTCGACGATCTCCAAATGGGTGAGCAGGTAGGTGTAGGTCAATTCGCCGCTGCCGGTCGCGCCGTTGCCGGCGTTGGTTCCCTTCCAGACCCGGTTTCCGCCGACCATGGTTGTCAGCTTTCCGGCGAAGGACCCGTCTTTGAGCTCGCAGGCCGGGCCATGCGCGAACTCCAGAATCGGAATGGCGTCGGGCCAGACCGTCGGGGCGCTATCGACCGTCGAGCCACAGTCAACCGCGTCACCGTAGAACCGATCGGTCAAACAAAGGCGCTTGAGTGGGTATAGGTGCGGGTCGGGAACATCCAGGGACTTGTTGCCGACCGTAAGATCCGCGCACCCACTGATTGAGAAGAAGAATAGATCCACTTCGCCGCAGACGTGGATGTCGGCCCAGCGAACGTCGCCGGGACCGACTTGAAGATCGACATCCGCGGATACTCCCAGGGAGACGGGGCCCAGGTGCAAGCTGCCGTCGAGTTTGCCGGTGCCGAGGAACAGCATCGGGTTGGAGGCTAGGCCCACCGCCAGCCCGGCGTGCAGGTCGAGGCGAACGATCGCGAAGCCCAGCGACTGACGCCAGTCGAAGCCGAAGCCGATGGAGAAGCCATGGAGGTCCGTGCCCAGGTGGGCAAAGTCCGTGATCCCGGCGCCGCGGACCATCAGGTACGCCGACGCGCCCACGTTTAGCAGATCGGGGAGAATCGAGACCGAAATCGGTCCCGGACCACGAGGCGGACTGCCGAAGCCGTCCGATCCCAGATGGACGTACCAATCGTCGCCTACCGTCGGGAAGCGCGCGCCAAACGGAATCAAGACCTTGAACAGCGGGTCGATCGCAAACTCTCCGCGCAGGCCGACCGTCAGTCCGCCGCCGTCCACCGCTAGGGCTCCCAGCAAGCGTGGTCCGATCGGCGAAGTCCCGTTGAGTTCGGCCAGCATCACTCGCGTGGATAGAATCCGTCCCTCGAGACTGGCGCGGATCGCCAGGTCGGGGACCGTAACCACGACGAGCGCCTTCGAGCTGAAGGAGAATCCCAGGTCAGGAACCGTGCCGATCGAGGCGCCGAGGCCAACCGTGAACGCCGCTCGACGCGCGGGCATTTGGCCAGGCTTCCAGGGCTTCCAATCCAAGAGCGCCGTCGCGGGATCAGGTGCGTTCGAGATATCCTTGGGCAGACAGTTGATCCCGAAGATCCCCTGAAAGCCGAAGATTCCGAGACCGCTGTTGAGCAGCGGGATCGGGCCGGGCAGATCAACGGCGAAGCCAAGCAGAATCTTCTTGAAGTCGTCGGCGTCCTCGAAGCCGACGATAGCCATTGCGCCGATCTGCAGCGGGATGAGTGTGGCCGCCAGGGCCGCATCGAAGCCTGCTTGCTGCAGTTGGGCGTGGCCCTCCCCAGAGACGAAGCCTGGCATGTCGATGCGTGCATCTAGGCCACGCAACGAGACTGCGGGCGTGCCGCCGCCGTTGAAGGTTGCGCGAACCGTCGCGCCGCTGACTTTGATGGGGCCCAGGTCGAGTGCAAACCGAAGATCGATTTCGAACCAAGTGGACCCGTGGCCAGAACGAGTCCCCAGCACGTCCAGCAAGGACCCCGGACTGTTGATGAGCCATTTCCCGGGATCCTCGACGCCGAAATCGGCTTGCGCGTAAGAGAGGTGAAATCGATCCAGACCGGACTTCTCGAAATCGACTTCGAGCGCCACATCCCGGTAACGAACGCGCATCGGGACAGCCGGGTCCATGCCGATCGAGAGCGTGCCGACGCTAATGGTCTTCACGACGACGTCGACGCTGTAGTCGACGCGAAACCGCAGGACTTTCTGAGCGGGGCCTGCCGTTCCCATGATTTCGACGCCATGCACCACGAGCTTGCCTTGATCAGCAAGCGCAGCGCTCAGTCCCGAAGCCGCGACGAGTAGGGCGTGCAAGGTAGTGCCCGAGGCGTCGCCCGAAGGCGCCGGACGCTGGTCTGCGTCAGCCATGAACGCAATCGCCAGCGCACCGGCGGTGACGAAGACTTTTGCTGGTCCAAAGCCAGCCTCGGCGCGGACGGCGATGAGCCCGTCGGGACCCGTCCGGTCGACTCCCAGGCTGAACGACATCGTCGGCGGCGAAGTTTTGGGATCACGCGCGAATCTTCCGCGGACGATTAGCTTCTCAACTCCCTCGAGCGCGATACTGCCCGGAACGCTTCCGCCGGTTAGGTTTACCGATTGGCCGTTTACGGGGAGCTCGACGAGCGCCGAGATCATCGTCGGCAGGCACATCGCCAACGAATCGGCAGCGGGATCGATCCACTCGAAATTCGCCGTCACCGCGGGCTTGCCGCCATTCGCGGGAACTTCAACTCGGCAGCGTGCGTCGATCCCGACCGGGCTTCCAAGAGCGAAAGCGATCTCGAGTGGCCGGGCGCCGAGCAAGGGAGTGCTTGCCGGGAAGTAGAGTTTGGCGGAGCGAACTGCGATGCCTTGCCACACCGGCATGGCCTCGGGCCCTGGTGGTGCGCCTACGACCGCGGGCGGCGCCTCGGTGGACGAGTTGTCGACCACCAATCCACCGGAAAAGTCGATGCCGAACCCAGATTCGCCGAACAATGCCGTCGACGGACTGAGCTCCACGGCCACGACGGCGTCATCGGTCCCGGGCACCACGAACCGCATGCTGGCCGTCTGCGCATTGGCCCCCTCGATCCGGAGCGCGATCAAGCCGGTGACGATCACGGGACCCGGCCCCGCGGCGACCAGGGTCTGGCGATCTCCGACCACCGAGGGCGCTGCCTTTTGGAATGCGGCCGGGAGTTTCACTCGATCTCCCAGCGTCAGATCGATCCGGAATTGGTTCGGGGCGCCGGCCGGTCCAGCGGTCGACAAAACAAAATCGATCTCGGGCAACCCTGGATCCAGGTTAAAGCTGGCAAATCCGAAGAGCCGGAGATCGCGTTGCGGCTTGGCCTTGCCGATTATCTCGCCAGCTGCCGGGGCCGCCGTCGGCGACGTGACGTTCAGCGAAGTCAGGAGTTCATCGATCGCCGGGGGAACAATGACCCGGTCGGCAGCGTGGCGGGCGTCCAGAAAATCGCGAAGGGTAGGCATCGGCGATTGTTCTTCGTTAGAGGGTGGGATGCCCGTCGCCGTAACGAGTATCTGCGGCGTAGAAAATGTGCTGGCAAAACGCAGCGTAGCTCGATGGATTGTGCAGCGCGTCGGCCGTCGTCATCTGGTCATACCGCGTCGCGAACGCCGCCATATCGGGGACGAAGGTCAGCCCCAAAGTTGCGGCTTCCGGCGCCGTAACGTACCACTCCGAAATATGCGTGTTCGACGTCCCGCTTTGATTGTCGAATACGTGGACGCTTTCATGGAGCAGCGCCGCTGCGCGGTACATCGGCCCGCGCGTGATGTACTGGGGCGTAAAACTGATCTTGCCATCGACGGCCCAAAAGTACGCTGCGATTCCCGGCGCGCCGTCGGCGACTGCTTGCGCATCGGTCTTGAAGACGAACAGCGTCGGGCTTTGGGCCAGCGTGCTGGCCATGTTCGTCAGCGATGCGAGGATCGAATTGACGGTCGGAAGCTTGGTTGCGGCCGAGGCGGCGGGCGCGATGTGGAAGTGCTTGGAGAGCGCCCCTTCCATGAGCGCGCGATCGAACGGGTAAGGCGCTCCCGCCAGAAATGCAGCGTACGAGCCGAGCTGCAATTGTGCCGCGAACAGCCAAGCCAAGCCCTGGGCTTTCGCTTTGCCGGCTGCGAGCAGCTCGACCAGCCCCGGCCAATTCCCAGCGATTTTCGCGGAAGCGCCGTCAACCCTCGGCTCCCCACCTCCGGGTGGATTGAAGGTAAATCGGAGGTATTCGTCCTCCTTGAACAGATAGCCGACCCCGGCGTAGGGCCCGTCGCCATCCACGGCTGCATCAACGCCATTCGCGTAGGGGAGGCCATGCATCCCCACCATCGTGTCGATCTCCTTGGGATATCCGGAATCGACACTGCCGCTTCCCGCCCAGGTGTAGCGGAGGTACTTGGAGCCACGGAAAAAGTAAGCCTTGCCATCGCGCGTGGGTGGTTGGCCGTTGAACGCCGCGTCAACCGCGTTGCCGAACGTGGAGGGGAAGCCCCATCCGGAAGAGGTGTCCGTCTCGCCGGGAGGATCGATGGCAGGGGTGTTCAAGTTGTAGCGAGCGTACTTCGCATCCTTGAAGAAGTAGCCGTACGGCGCGAACCCTTTTCGCCCCTTGAGAGCGCCATCGATGCGCGGCCCCGGTGCGATGCCAGGCCCGGACACCGGCACGAACGTTGGGCTGAAGCCCCACTCCTGAAGCGGATGGACTCCGTCGACGACCCGGTTGGTGTTCCAGTTGAAGGCCACATAGTGGTCCCAGAGGATGAAGTACGCGATGCCCGAGCCATCTTGCCCGTTCAGGGACGCTTCCACGAAGATCTCTGCCATGATCTGCACCTTGCCAGCGGGGATTCAAACGACACTCATTGGCTTATCGCGACTGCATTGACTTAAGCGACGCCCGTCGGCGGCTAGGACAGACAACTTGGGGAGTCGTCGGCAAATTGCCAACAGGCGGCTGGGACGGCCGCCCCCTGCGATCAGTTGGTGTCCGGCGAGCTTGGGTCGTGCACCGAGGCTGTGTCGAGGTCGTACGTCGTCAAGGTGGTCGCCGCCGACAGGGTCACGTTGACATTCTGGGCCAACTGCCAGAGAGAGGCGAACGAGATCTTGCTGACGGTTGGCTCGCGGGTTGGCAGCGGCGATGGATAGGAGTGCGTCGAGCCGGTCGGATAACGGAGGTTGAATGTCCAGAAGACCGGCGCGCTGTTGATGGCCTTGAGCTGGTCAGCGAGCAGGAAGGAGCAGTACACGCCAGGAACATAGCCGGCCGCCGCCACGGCGTCGACCCAGGCAACGTAGTAGTCCTTTAAGGCGTTCTGCAGCGGGCCTCCGGTCTCAATGTCGAGGTAGAGAACGCTGCCAGCGGGAAAGCCCGCACTGGCGGCAAGGGTTGCCGCATCGGCGCCGTCAGTCGTCCCCTTGGCGGAACTGGGGTGGTGAGAACCGGGCGTGGCGACGGGCTCGGTTTGTTGTTCGCCCACGTAAATCGGGGCCAGCCCCCAGCCAAGGCCCGTCAGGAAGGTCCGCTTGCTCATCCAGCCGGTGTAACCCTGTGAGGGCGCCGGCGCCAAGTAGAAGCCGCACCACGTAAGGTTGGTGCTCTTAGTAAGCTCCGCCATCGTTGCGTCGCCCGGATACGTCAAGCGGTCGAAGCCGGCGTACCCGAGTAAGATAGGCGCCTTGACTCCACTCGTGTATAGGCCTGGCCAGCTTCCGCTAATGGGCTTCGGATAGCCGACGTCGGCCTTATCCGCAACAAGGTCGTAGCGAATGTAGTCGGTCCCCTTGAAGAAGTAGGCCTTGCCGTTGCCATAGTTGATAGCGCCGTCGAGATCGGCGCCGAACAAGCCGGGCCACAGAGACGCGTACACCTTTGGGAAGCCTGCCTCGACCGCGTTGGCAGCAATGTCGAATCGCCAATACTTGTCGCCGCGGAAAAAGTAGGCCTTGTTCTTCTCGAAGCTAATGAAGCAGGCGTCGACGCGGTCGAGCGTCAGCCCGGGCCAGCCGGTCGCGATCGGAGTGGGCCCGTCATCGACCGTGTCGGCCTTGAGGTCGTAGCGGTAATACTGGTCGCCGACGAAAAAGTAGGCATACCCGTTGGCCCAGTTGAGTGCCGCATCGATCCCGCTGGCAGGCAAGCCTGACCAGGCAGGGCTAATGCTCAGCGGATAGCCGGCGTCCGCGGCGTCACGCTTCGTATCATAGCGCACATAGGTCGAACTATCGAATGCATAAAGTTTGGCCATGGTCGTCTCTCCTTCGGAGGCGTGATGAGCGAATAGTTAAGTGTGCACTCCCAAATGGAACTTCTCGGCCACAGGGCTAAATCGGTCCACAGCGGCGGGGAGCCACGTTTTGCTGTGGACGCGCAGTTGTTGCGCGCCATCTTTGGAAGCTGCACAGCGTTCACGAGCAACAAGCATTCGCTGTAAGAACACGGTGCGGCGAACATGTCGAGCGAAGTGTGTGAGTTAGTCGCGGGACTCCTCAGTGGCTGCTTAAGGCTTATGACCAGCCGGACGCAAGGCCGAAGTCCCGTGTGCGCAAACGACATCGTTTGCACGCGAACGATCACCTTTTCGATGCCGACTAGCTCAGGCGACGATCGACCGCTAAGATGCTAATGCCGAATGGTCACGCGGACCCGCCAAACAATGCGGCCCAATCGCGTTCGGAGATGGCTGACAGTGCGCCAGCCAGGAACAACGTCCAGCCCTCATTCATCAGTGGGTGTGACCAGCCTCAAATTCCTGTACCAGGGGTTATGAAGGTACGGGTTGGGGAAGATCGCTGTGCTGCTGGAGTGAGGGCGTAGCCCGAACGGAAGCAGCACAGCGAGCCGCGAACTCGGTCGGGGTGAGATACCCCAGCGAGCTGTGCGGCCGTACGTGGTTGTACAACCGAACGTGACAAGACCCACAGCAGCACGGTGCGCGAGGTTCTCTACCCCTGGCATCCCTGGCATGGCCAGCGGGTGGAGGTCGTGCGGGACTACGTTCGTGGCGGTCGGCGTGTTTGCCATTGCGCGGATGCTTCGGGCCGAAAGATCGAGTTGCCCCACTGGATGCTCGACCGGGTAGCTTGTTGCCGGATGGCGGCTGCTGCCGCCCCGATGGTAGCTGTGGACGTCCTCCGTCAGCTCCAGGACCTGCTGAAGATCGTGAGTGGCGATCTGTTACAAGATCGGCTTTTCCCCTTGGTTGTCCCGGGAGACGCCGATGGCCCTCAGAGTTCCGCGCCCCAGAGCTCACCAACTTCATCTGTTCTGTCCTCGCCCGCAGCAGCCGCGGTGGGTGGACTTGCCGCTGCCGATTCGTCGCAAGGCGTTGCCGTTGCTCGCGTCGCTGCTTCGCGCCGCTCAGGCGAGCCAGGAGGCGAGCGATGAGCGATAAGGTCCTGGCGCAGCACTTGGCCCGCAAGGCAGTGCTCTACGTTCGGCAGTCGTCGCAGCATCAGGTGCTTCACAACCGGGAGAGCCAGCGGCTGCAATATGCAATGCGTCAGCGGCTGGAGGCGCTCGGTTGGGATGAAATCGAGGTGATCGATGAGGACCTTGGTCAGTCGGCGGCGGGTGGCGCTCGGCGAAGCGGGTTCGAGCGGATGGTGGCCGACGTCTGCCTTGGCAAGGTGGGCGCCGTCGCGGCGCGTGAAGTGTCGAGATTCGCCCGCAACAGCCGGGAGTGGCAGCAACTGGTGGAGGTCTGCCGAGTCGTCGATACGCTGTTGATCGACCAAGAGATGGTCTATGCGCCCCGCCAGAGCAACGATCGCTTGCTCTTGGGCCTGAAGGGGAGCCTCAACGAGTACGAATTGGACCTGTTGCGTCAGCGGTCCGTCGAGGCTCGCCGGGAGAAGGCGCGTCGCGGAGAGCTGATCGTGACGGCGCCGGTCGGCTTCGTGAAGACCGACGACCAGCGACTGGAGATGGACCCGGACTTGCGCGTGCAAGAGGCAATCCGGTTGGTGTTCCGCAAGTTCCAAGAGCTGGGGACGGCACGTCAGACTCTTCTTTGGTTCCTCGAAGAGAGCCTGCAACTGCCGGCCCGACGCTCCGATGGAACTCTCGCGTGGAAACGCCCGACTTATGCTTCCATCTACAACTTGTTGACGCATCCGGCCTACGGGGGAGCCTATGCCTACGGCAAGACCGAACACTCCGCTCGTTTCGACGGGCTGGCGGCGAAGAAGCAGGCCCGTCGCAGGCCGCGACAGGAGTGGCTCGCGTTGATCCCCGAGTCGCACGAAGGTTACATTGGCTGGGACGCGTATGAGCAGATCGGCCGCCAGCTGGCGGCGAACAGCAGCAAGGACATCGGCTCTGCGAAGCGCGGCGCGGCATTGTTGGCCGGATTGCTGCGTTGTCGCCGTTGTGGCCGGAAGCTGACGGTCCACTACACGGGCCGGGGCCACGATGTGCTGCGCTACAGTTGCCTCCGGGGTTGGATGGATCAGGGCGAGCCACGCTGTGCAGCCTTCGGAGGCGTTCCGGTGGACGAGGCGATTGGCGAGCAGGTACTGCGTGCCGTGGCACCTGCGGGCGTGGAAGCGGCCGTGTTGGCGAGCATGCAACAGCAACAGCAGGTTGACGAGGTCCACGCCGCTCTCCGACGGGATCTCGAAGCAGCGCGTTACCGAGCGCATCGCGCGGGCAAGCAATACGACGCCTGCGATCCGGAAAACCGCCTCGTAGCCGATGAGCTGGAGCGACGCTGGAACGCGGCGCTGGCTGACATGCGGGCGCTCGAAGCGCGTTTGGCTGAGCAGACGCAGTCCGCGCCCAAGGCGGCGTCGTTCGACGAATTCGCCGACCTGGCGGCCGATCTCGACGCCGTATGGCACTCGCCAGCCGCTGAGGCGTCGCTCAAGAAGCGGATCGTGCGGACGCTGATCGAAGAGGTCGTGGCCGACTGCGATTCCCAGGCGAACGAAATCCTCTTGACCATTCACTGGAAAGGAGGGGTTCACACCGAGTTGCGGCTGCCGAGGCGCCGGCGTGGGCAAATGAATCACACGGCCGCCCCGGTGGTCGACGCCGTGCGGAGCCTGGCGCGGCTCTGTTCGGACGATGTCATCGCCGGAGTGCTGAACCGCAACGAACTCAAGACCGGCCGTGGCAACCGTTGGACGCGAGAGCGAGTCGTTTCGCTGCGGAGCTACCACGAGATCCCGTGCCACAGCGACGAACAGTGCGCTAAGGAAGGGTGGCTCAAGCTCTGTCAGGCTGCCGATATCATTGGCGTCAGCCCAACCACGCTTCGATTGGCGATCGAGCGTGGCGAAATCCGCGGCGAGCACCCGCTCCCCGACGGGCCTTGGGTGATCAACCGGAGCGATTTACAAACCGAAGCGGCTGAACAGCTCCGCATCCGCGCCCAAAACCGCTCCCGCAACCCTGCAAAACCAGGCCGGCAGCAGCGAAACCTCGGTTTTTCAAGCACATAGAACGGTGGGGCAGTATGAAGCACGGTTGTAATCCTCGCGCCAGGCCGACGTGAGACGCCTGGCCGACGACAGACTCTCGAACTCCTCGCGGGACAGGAACTCATCCCGCAGCCGGCTGTGGAAGCTCTCCGCGTAGCCATTCTGCCATGGACTGCCCGGCGCGACGTACCGGGCTTCCACCTCCACCTGCCGCAGCCACCGCCGAATCACTCGCGACACGAACTCCGGACCGTTGTCCGAACGGATCGCTCGCGGCACGCCGCGCAGCGCGAACAGCTCGGCCAGCGTGTCGATCACATCCTCGGCGCGCATCCCGCGGCCCACCTTCAGCGCCAGGCACTCGCGTGTGTGCTCGTCGAGGATCGACAGCCATTTCAGCGAACTACCTGCGCACGTCCGATCCAACACGAAGTCCCAGCACCACACCTCGTTCTTGGCGGTCGCGCGCGCTACGTGACAGGCCTGGGCGCCGTTGCCAATGGCACGCTGTAGTCGCCGTTTCTGCGGCAATTTCAGCCCGTCGCGGCGCCACAAACGCAACACCCGGCTCGCGCTCGCACGCCAACACTCTCGCCGCAACAGCGCCGCGATCCGCCGATAGCCATACCGCGGACGTTCCGCCGCCAAGCCTCGCACGCGCTGCACAAGCGCTCCCTCATCGTCACGCGGCTGAGCCTCGCAGCGCTGACTACTACGCGGCTGATCCATCACTCGGCAGGCCCTTCGCTCGGAGACCGTGAACGGCATTTGCAGCTCGCGGACCGACCCGCGCTTCAGGGAAGGGCTCACCAGTCTTCAGCCGACGGTTCTCGTCCTCCAGCTCCTTCAGCCGCTTCGCCTCCGCGGCCTTCATGCCGCCGTACTGCGAGCGCCAACGCTGATACGTCGACTCGCTCACCTCGTTGGGGAGGGGCGGTGGATCGGCGACGCAGTGCCGCAGGCGACCGACAGGTAGTAGGCCGCCGAGTGCAGATAGAGGCGAAACAGGTCGGCCAGATCGCGTTGGTCGCTCAGCCGGTCGGCCGCCAGGTTCGCCTTCAGCTCTTTGGTGGTTCTCGCTCTCGCCGCGATCCACGTAGGCCTCGTAGACTGCGGCGGGCAACACCATCCCGCCCGATCGGTTGGTGACGACCGCCCGGCAGTTGGTCCCCTGCGGGCCAACCTAGACCTTGACCACGACGTGCCGCTGCGCGGGCCAGCAGCCGGCTCGATACCAGAAGTCACAGAACTGACGCTGCGGCCGCCCGCTCTGCTTGTACTCGACTTGGGTTTGTTCCAGCGGCGGCTGACTCCAGGAATTCAGCGTGGCGCTCATCGTCAACTCGAACGTGTAGTCGATCCCGAGCCGCGCGTGTACATGCTCGGCTGGCCGAACCCGCTGTCACCAAGGACTTCGAGTTGCACGTCGGGTCAGACGGCCCACAACCGCCCTACCAGGTATTCCAGGTCGTCATCGGCGCCCAGAGTGCGTGGACCCAGCCGCAGTGCAGGCCGACCATCAGCTCGCGATCGTTCTCGGCGCAGGTGATGGCCCACGGCTGATGCTGATACTGGTCGTAGCAGCGGCGGAAGAAGGTCAACTGCTGATGCCGTGGGTCGGATCGTAAGGTGTCGATGTCGAGCGTCAACCGCCGCGGCGGAGTGGCGAAGGAGGCGAGGCACTGGTCGATCAACACGTCCCGCAAGCGGAGCAGCGCGGCCTCGACCGGCATCATCACCACGGGCGTCATCCCAAAAAATCGAAGCACTCCTGCCCAACAGGCTGTAGAATCATCTCCGGCCTCCGAGCGGGCGTCCAAGTTGTCTCAAGACAACAAACTCCAACCCCGCCCGAGGCCTGAAGCCATTCCGCTTCAACCGGCGGAAAGTCTACGGCAGCGAACGCTGCCTGCAGCGATTTGCATGCGAACGAGAGTCGGCGGCGGCTCAGCGACCGAGAGTCTTCTGCAACGCAAACGAAGCGTGCGAGCCGAGATTCTTCAGGGAGATATTCGCCGCCAGTTCACTAGGCTTGTAGGCCAAGTGGAGGTAATCGCCGGGACGGACGATTACCCGATGCCGGGGGTCCCATAGGGCACGCTTCAGGTCAATCTTGAATGACACTTGCCGGTCTTCGTATTCACGGACGAGGATAACCCAAGTCGGTGGCACAAGGCTAGTTGCGTCGCCCACGCTGGCAACACGGCTCAGGCCGCCGGCCCCGTAGTCGAGGCCGCTCTGGGTGCCGCCTGCGATGGCCACAGCCTGGAGCACGTCCAGCGGCTTGTCGCGCGGCAGGGGGAATTCGCCGGTCAGGAACGCCCCGCCAATGTAGTATACCTGCCCGCGGCGGTTCTCAATCAGCACAATGTCGCCTGGTCGCAGCGCCACGTTGTATTGCCGGGGCAAAGTACCGGCAGGAACGCGGAGCGGGATGACTTCGGTGATTGTACCGTCCTTCGCAGTCGTCTCGGCGACGTTGCTCGAATCTTCGAGCTTGCTCAGCAGGGCGGCCTTCTCTTCGTCCGTCTCGAACCGACGCCGCAAGATGACCAGCTCGTTCTTGGCGTCGAGCCCTGGGAGCCCGCCAGACTGCACCATTGCGTTCAGTACGTCGCTTTCGGTGGGCTCGAGGTTCAGGTCGAAGACCCGGCCCCGATAGCGTGTCCCAATTGCCTCTGTGCCTGCTACGAGCGCGGCGCTTGCGTTGGCCGGCACCGCGTCTTCCCGAATGACCAGGATGCTCTTGGTCCTCGGCAGGACCATCGCA
>JBGAPH010000026.1:0-97044 GCA_044221365.1 Pirellulales bacterium | reverse complement strand
GGGTTGGGGTAGGGTTTGAGGGTCGGTGAAGTTTCGACCGCGGTCTAAGTCCCTACTTCGCCGCGCCGCCCACCACGGTGAAGTAACTGTTCACGACACGGTCGAAGTAGTCCGGCCGCATCTCGAGCGACAGTCCGTTGTAGGTGCAGAAGTTTCGCACCTGATTCAAGAGGTCGCGCGGATGGCAGCGGCGCAGCGCGCGGTTGCGGGGCCGATAGTGCCGCTCGAGCAGGTGATCGACGACCTCCTGCCGGCATTCGATGCCAAACGACTGGGCGTAGAGCTCGAACAGGTAGTGGAACTCGGCAACGTCGGGATCGCCGATCTCGATCTTGTAGGGGATTCGCCGCAGGAAGGCCTCGTCCACCAGGTCCTGCGGTTCCAAGTTCGTCGAGAAGATGATCAACTGCTCGAAGGGAATTTGAATCTTCTTGCCGGTCGCAAGGGTCAGGAAATCAATGCGATTCTCAAGCGGGATGATCCAGCGGTTCAAGAGCTCGAGCGGCTCGATCCGCTGCCGGCCGAAGTCGTCGATCAGCAGGCAGCCGCAGTTGCTCTTCATTTGCAACGGGGCCTCACTCACGTTGCTCCGCGGATCGTGGCGGATCTCCAGGCTGTCGAGCGTCAACTCGCCGCCCACGATCACGGTGGGTCGCCGCACGCGCACCCAGCGGCGGTCGTAGTCCGCCGATTTGATGAAACTGGTCTTGGAGTTGCCGACCGGCTCGTGGTAGGCGGCGTCGAACACCTTGATGAACTGCCCGTCTTCCACGATCGTGTGCGGCACCATGATCTGCTGGCCGAAGCACGATGTGATCCGTTTGGCCAAGGTCGATTTGCCGTTCCCAGGTTCGCCGTAGAGGAACAGGCCCGCCCCGGAGTTGACCGCCGGGCCCAGGCTGTCGAATAGCTCGGGGTTGACGGAGATTTCTGCAAACGCCTTCTCGAGCTGATGCCGTTTGGGGCTCTCGGCGCGAATCGTCTGCGCGTCGACCGAGAGCACGTACTCGGACAGAGACACCGGCGCGGCCCCCACGTAGGCGCAGGCGTCCATCGCGGCTTGCGCGCGAGCGCGGCCCTGGTCGGTCAGGGCGTAGACATAATCGCCCAACTGAGCCGACCCCGTATGCACCAAGATTTGTCGCGTCCGCAAGCTGCGGAGCAAGTCTTCGAGGATGCCGAACGGCAGGCAGAGTTGGTCGGCAATCTCGCGCCCCGTGACCGAGCCGATCACCAGCACGTATTTGATCACCAGGTTCTCGAGCAGCGTGGCCGTGAGCCCGGTCTCCTCGATGCTCTTGGGCTCGGCGGGGCGAAAGCTGTCGTCCGAGAGCAGCTCGGCGAGCAAACCTTCACGAACGTCGGCGGCGGCGGTGGCCATGGGGCGCAGGTCCTTCCCGAGCAAACGCGCTATCCGGCACGACCCGAACGGCCGTGCCGCAAGCGCGTAACGCGCCTGCGCTGCAAGGGTAGGTCACGAAGCAGGCGCCCCGCGAACCCAAACTCGAGAAGAAATTCGCAAGAACTTGCGAGAAAAGGGTGGCTGAAGGGACTCGAACCCTCGACCCCCAGGACCACAACCTGGTGCTCTAACCAACTGAGCTACAGCCACCGTCGAACGGAAACCACACTATAGGGACCGTGCCCCGAGGGGTCAACGGAACGTTGTGCCCTCACCGGCTTTTGGGTCTCCCGTGGTCCTTTAGGAGTCGGACCGGCCTGTTCCCCGCAAGGTTCGCGGTTCCTGGCCTAAGGAGGCCTCCCCACCCGACGCGGGCCGGCTACGATGCGCGGCGAGGGAACACGCGACGCCCCTCCCGGCCCTGCCGCCAGCGGGTTATTCTAGAAACAGGCAAGGCCGGCTTCCGCGGCCGCTTCAGGTGCGCGAGGCATGGCAACCGACGACGACCTTTTCGACCCTCACGAGTTCGGAGGGATCGCGCGCCTGTTCCCCTTGCCCAACCTCGTGCTGTTTCCCCACGTCGTGCAGCCGCTGCACATCTTCGAGCCCCGCTACCGTGCACTGATGGAGGCCTCGCTGGCCACCGACCGCCTGATCACCATGGCCCTGCTCAAGCCGGGCTGGGAGCCGCACTACGAGGAGCGGCCCCCGCTCTACGACATGGTGTGTGTGGGCAAGATCACGGCGCATCATCGACTGCCTGACGGCCGTTACAACCTGCTGTTGGCCGGCGTGAGCCGGGCGCGAATCGTGCGCGAATTGCCTGCCGAAAGATTGTTTCGCGAAGCTCGAGTCGAACTGTGCCACGACCGTCCGGTTGCCGAGGCGGCCGTCAGCGCGCGCCTGCAACGCTCGCTGCTCGAACGTTTCCGCGAGCTGCTTCCCAATCTGCCCCAGATCCGCGAGCAACTCCTGCGGCTGTTGGACGACGAGATTCCCCTGGGCGCGCTTACCGACATCGTCTCCTTCGCCCTGCGGCTCGCGCCCGAGCACAAGCAGGCATTGCTCGACGAACTCGACGCCGAGCGGCGGGCCGGCGCCCTGCTGGCCTTGCTCGATCGCAGTGCGGCAGGACGCGACGGCGCCGAACGGTTTCCGCCTGACTTTAGCGCCAACTGAGCGGCGCCTCCCGTTAGGCGCTCCGCACGGTTCCCTATTTCATTCGATCTGTTTCTGAAAAAGACGACAGCGCTCATGAGTTGTGCCCACGACGACCAAGGTTCTTCTCCCGCAGGGGGCGCGTCCCCCGTCGATCAGCCGCGCATCGAGCGGGCGGTCCGCGAGATTCTGGCCGCGATCGGCGAAAATCCCGATCGCGAGGGGCTGCGCGAAACGCCGGCCCGCGTGGCCCGCATGTACGCCGAACTGTTCAGCGGCCTGCACGACGATCCGCGGATTCACCTCCGCAAGTTCTTCACCGAAAAGTACGACGAGGTCGTGCTCGTCAAAGACATCGCCTTTCACAGCATGTGTGAACATCACATGCTCCCCTTCATGGGCAAGGCCCACATCGGCTACATGCCGGCGGGGCGCGTCATCGGCCTCAGCAAGCTCGCCCGCGTGGTCGAGGGCGTGGCCCGCCGCCCGCAGGTGCAAGAGCGGATGACCGAAACGATCGCCGAGATGCTGATGACCGACCTCGAAGCCAAGGGAGTGGCGGTGGTCATCGAAGCCTCGCACTCCTGCATGACGATCCGCGGCGTCCGCAAGCCCGGCAGCCTCTGCGTCACGTCGGCGATGAAGGGCATCTTCCGCTCGAACCTCTCGAGCCGTTCGGAAATCATGACGCTGATCTACGGGGGGCGGGGTTAAGGCGAGTTCCTCTCTACCGCTCGCGTGTACAGTTGAGGCTTGGAGGAGCGGGTTGCGCTGACTCTGCCTGCGATTTTTTTCGCCGTGTTCTTGACGCGCTTGTTCTCACGCGTAGAATCACGGGCGTTGGGGGTTTGATTTTCACGCGGCTTGTTGCTGTTGAGGCGGCGGGTTGCGTGGGGACTGGCTTCTGATGGCTCTTGGGGCGAGTGCGTGCCCAGCGGGGTCAGGGTTGAGACATTCTGTTTCGGCCTGACCAGGGTGCTCGCCTTCTCTGCCGCGTCGTTCGATTCGTCGTTCGTTCGTGCTCTTCGTCCGCTGTTCTGCCCGTTTCGCTTGCGCGTCTTTGTTCGTGGCCCTTCAGGCAGGTGGCACGCATGGACCGTCCGCCCGCGACCCCATTCCTAGCGCCCGCACCGCGCGCCTTCTTCTCCCCTCTCCCCGTGGGAGAGGGGCCGGGGGTGAGGGACGGTCAAGCGTCAACAACAGTTGATTTGCGCGCTTGTTGCTACGTAGCGTCCGCTGCGCACATCAACACTCCTTCATCAACGCGCCCAGTCTCCTGGTCCGCACAGCGGACCCTACATCGCATTTCCTCTCGGCGTCTCTGCGTCTCGGCGGTTAAAAAAACACCGCGGGTTCACCCTCGTCGAGGCCTTGGTCGCCGTGACGATCGTCGGCTCGCTGGTGGCGCTCTTGCTGCCGGCGGTGCAGGCTTCGCGGGAGCGGTCGCGGCATCCACATTGATCTGGGCACCACGTTTTTGCTCTTTGTGCCCGACGCCACGTACGCCGATCCCGTTACAAATACGACTCAGCTCAACGCCCATTTTGCGGCACCGAGAACTTTTACGGCCGTCGAGCTCATGACCTTCGCCTACGGCGCCGCCGATGCGATTCCCGGCAGTGAGATCGTCCTAAGTTGGTCCACGTACAATCCCCGCACCATCGTCCATGAGGTTGGCCATGTGATTTGGTCTCCCTCACATTGACCAGGTCGATCCTACGTTCACCGACACCATGAACATCATGTTCAGCGGTCCCAGCGGGAACCCCAACGGCAACAAGCTTCTACAAGACCAAGCCGACATGTACGATTGATCACGAGGAATGTTATGAAGGGTACATACCAACTAGCATGCAACGCCGTCGTGGTGATCGCGTGCGTTCTAATCACGTTTCGCACGAGAGCCGAGGAGCCGCATGCGGGCCCTTTGACCATCGAAGCAACGTTAGGCGCCGCGTTCATGGGGTCCGAGGACGACGGACTGCTCTGGAATGTCTATTCCCGAGCCAATTCCGCCGCACTGCCTCAACTGAGGGCGATTCTGCGTGACGGCGACCTGGTCGAGCACCACGCCAATGTGCTGCGACTGCTCGGATACATCGGCACGGATGAAGACCGCGAAGAAATCGTCAAGCAGAACCGCAAGCTGACGGGAGAACTGAAAGTCTTGGAGAAGGTTAATCTGATCGCGACTTTCGATGCACTTGCGCTCATGGCTCGACGGGGCGACAAGGCTGCTCTCGAGGTGTTGCGCACGTGGTCGTCGCCGGGCTACTGGCGGAGCCGCAAGATCAATTGGTACAGCGCGGAGCAGCGTGCCGCGGTGACGGCGGCAATCGCCGCCGGAGAGATCGACAAGGATGCCTTGGAAAAAGGCGAAACCGATTTGGTCTTGTTGCGACCGCTCTGCTACGCACGGGCCCTGGCCGACGACTACACGTTCTTGGGGGAACTCAGGACGAACGCGAAAGGCGCGTCGACGCCGAGCGCGGCGACTCTGATGAGGGCGCTGGCTGCTCGAGAGAAGACGTTTCGCCAACACGCCGAGGACGTGAGGAAGAAAGAGCAGGAGCAGGTGCCGCCGCGCTTAAGGCGCTCATTGCCGATGCTCTTCAACGGAGACCTAGGCAATCCCGGAAAGAAGGACTCCATCCCGATTGTGCCGCCGAGCGGCTCCGATCAGCAATAAATGGGCCCCGACGCACTGAGCACGCGGCATTTGCGTCTCTCAACTCGGCACCCGTTGCGCGACGAAGGGCGGACACTGCCTTCGTCCAAGGTCGCGACAACGGCGAGTGGGACAAGGTGCGCGACCAATTGACCGCTAAACTTGATCGCGACGGGAACGCCTTTGCCGATACCGTCCGCGAGGCATGGCCCTATCCCGTCGACGAAGAGCGTGCTGCCGCGGCCCTCTTGGCGCTCCGAGAGGCTCGGCGTGCAATCAGCGAGGACTATCCCGCCGGTCGAATCGGACAGCGGGCCACCGTGCAATTGTGGCTTGCCATCGCCCGGCAGTTTCCTGGCACTCTCGAGCATGATGAGGCGTTGTTCATGGCGGCGACGTTGTATCTGCAGTCCTTCGGGCGGAAGGACTTCACCGCCGACTTGCCGGCCGCCCGCAAGCTTTTGGAACGATTGCTGGCCCGGCCTGGCCCTCCCAGCGGATGGACACTGCGGGCTGAGGAGAGCCTCGTGGGCTTTTCTGACTCGGCCGAAGAACGGCTAGAAGCTCGGTCAGCGATGCTCGCGAGGCTGCGCGAGTTCGAAAGTCCCGATCGGCTCGCCGATGCGCTCCTTGTGCCGCAGGCCGAGTCGTCACCGGAGCAAATGCAGAACCGGATCGGCGACGTGCTCACCCACATCAGCGCCATTCGGCGGACAACTGCCGTCAACGTCGTGGGCGACGCCCGCATGACCAAGAATGCCTACGCCAGCCTCCGTGAGCTCGCCGCCGCTCACGAGGGGGACGAGTTCGTCGAAACCGCGATTCGCTTTGGCCGCAACGCTCCCGATCTGTCGGTCGGGTGGCGCGGCCTGGTGATCCATTGGACGTTGGGCGCATTGGCTTTTCTGGCGCCCATCTTTGTCATTCGTCGGTTGACGGCGCGCCGGAGCACGCATGGGCATGCGTAGGCTCACGACTCCGGCTCACCTGCCTCGGCTGCTCGTCGGCCTTGCGATCATCACTTCCGCGACTCTGCTCGCGTATGCGGCTTCGCAGGACGGCCCCACCTGGGACGAAGTCGGGCATCTCCCGGCCGGCATCAGCAATTGGCACTTCGGAAACTTCGACCTTTTCGCGGTCAATCCGCCGCTCGTGCGCATGGTTGCAGCGGCGCCCGTGGTTGCCTCCGGCGCGGAAGCCGATTGGACTCTGTTTCACGTTGGCAAGGCATCGCGGTCGGAGTTTCTGGTCGGCTGCTCGTTCATCGACATCAACCGTCCGTCGTTCCCACGACTCTTCTTTCTCGCCCGAATCGCGAGCCTCGTCTTTCCGGTCATAGGCGCCATCGTCTGCGTGCTTTGGGCGCATCGACTCTACGGAATCGCGAGTGGCGTGTTGGCCGGAGCGCTGTGGGCCTTCTGCCCAAACATCCTTGCCCACGGCCACCTGATCACTCCCGATGTCGGCGCCGCATCGCTCGGCGCGCTGGCGAACTATCTCTTTTGGCGCTGGCTGCGGGAGAGCACCTGGAAGCGCGCCGCGTTCGTCGGCGTTGTGCTCGGGTTGGCGGAACTGACCAAGATGACTTGGATCGTGCTGTTCGGCCTTTGGCCCGCGCTGTTGCTCGCTTGGCGATGGGGCCAGCCGGCCAGTGAGCGAACGCCGGGTCAGTTTCGGCAACTTGCCTTCGCGCTCGTACTGGCGGTTTATGTCCTCAACCTTGGCTACGCCTTCGAAGGCTCGTTCACGCGATTGGGCGACTTCCAGTTCGTCAGCCACGCCCTCTCAGGCAATCCGGTCGAAGAGGACAAGCAGATCACCACAGGCAATCGCTTCGCCAACTCCTGGCTCGGCTACGTCCCGTGCCGGTCCCCAAAAACTACCTCCTCGGCATCGACCGCCAGAAGCTCGACTTCGAGTTCCGATTCTGGTCCTACTTGGGCGGCGAGTGGCAGCGGGGCGGCTGGTGGTACTACTATCTCTATGCCTCCTGGTGCAGCTTGTTCCGCCAAGGGTACTCCGCCGGCTGGCGGGATGAGCTGGTGCTGCTTGCGCCGCTCTTTACCATTCTGATCTTCGTCAGCAGTCAGACCGGCTTTTCGCACCATATGCGGTATGTGCTGCCGATCTTTCCGTTTGCCTTCATTTGGGCGAGCAAGGTGTTTCGCTCCTACGAACTGAAGCACTATAAAACGTTTGCGGTCGCCTGCGCGGCGCTGCTGTGGAGCGTGGTCAGCAGCCTGTCGGTCTACCCGCACAGCCTGTCGTACTTCAACGAGCTGGTCGGCGGCCCGAAGGGGGGCCACTGGCACCTAGGCAACTCGAACATCGACTGGGGGCAGGACCTGCTCTACCTGAAGAAGTGGCTCGATGCGCATCCGGAAGCCGCCCACTCGGCGGCCGGCCCGATCGGCGTGTCGTACGACAACATCCTCGACCCCAGCGTGGTCGGCATCGAGTACACACGAAGCCCCCAGTGGGTCCCGCGGCGATCGAACAAGAACTGCCGCCCCCCGAGCAGCAAGGCCCCTTGCCCGGCTGGTACGCAATCAGCGTCAACCACCTGCACGGCCGCACCAAGGAGTACGAATACTTCCTCGAGTTCGAACCCGCGGCCATGGCCGGCTACTCGATCTACATCTACCACCTCACGCCTAACCTGGTGAACCCAATGAGACACAAGCTGGGCCTGCCCGAGGTCGAGGCAGCCAGACCGAGCGCGCGGTGACCGCCGGAGCGGCGACTCAGATCGGTCGCCGGCGTGCGCGCCGAGCGGCCCAGGCGCCCAGCAGCCCCGCAATTCCAGCCAGTAGCGCTGAACTTGGCTCCGGCGTCGGATAGAGTTTGACCTCGAACACCAGGTCCGAGGCGACCGTTTTGCCGTGGTTGCCGGCGTCGGCCACGATGCCCCCGAAGATGTAACCGATTGTCGTCGGCTCGGTGATCGCGTCGAGATCGAGCACGCCGTTCTGATAGGCGGCCAGCCCCGGCACGGCGAAGAACTCGGCGTTCGTGCCGAACCGCAGCACCTTGCCGCTGGGATCGGTGAGCAGCGGAAAGTCCTGCGACAACAGATGCTGCGTGTAGTGGCCGTCGTCCGTGCGAATGATGTCCGTCATCTGGTTCGTGTAGGGCATCTGGTCGTCCTGCGTCACGATGCCGGTCGCGCGGTCGATCGAGTTCAGGCTGATGCCGCCGAAGAGCAGCATGTGCATCGCCCCCTCCGCCGCCGAATACAAGCCCACGTTGGCCGACGTGTAGTTGTTCATCCCCTGCTTGAAGGTGTCGGCCGCCGTGGGATCGGCCATCGTCGGCTGTCCCTGGGCGTCGATCTCCACCGGCACGGTCCAGGCGCCGTCGGTCGGGGTGAACACTCCAGAGAGGGCCACCAGGCCCTCCTCCAGCTTGCCCCCCGAGCCTTGCGAGATGGTCGGCAGGACGTTCAGGTCGCGGCGGCGAAAGGCGTCGTTCTGGGCCGACGTTGTCAGGTTCGCGATCGAGAGCGAAGAACCATCGTCAACGATGTCGAAGCTGCGCACTTGCTTCGTATAAACGCCGCTGGCGTAGGGCGAATAAGCGCGGTCGAAGTTCTGGCCAAACACCAGGTGCGCTCGGCCATCGATCTCCGAGAGGGCGCCCCCCGTGACCTGCAGGGCGGGATCGCTTGTTTGGCGAATATGTTCCGCCGCCGTGCCTGAGCCCCCCTTGACCCAGTCGACAAGCTCCGGAAGATCGAAGGCCGACAGCGTGTTGAGGGTGCGAAACTGCGTTTCCGTGCGGTCGTAGGTATAGCCGCCGAGCAGATACAGCCGCTCGCCGTCCTGATGCGACTGGGCGTTGCTGGGGGTCAGCGTATCGACCTGAGCTTGCGTGAGCCCGGCGGAGGGATCTTCGAGCGAGCGATGCCAAGCCTGCTTGGTGACCGGGTCCACCACCCAAACCTCGCGGTTTTGCGAGCTCGGCGGAAAGGAGAAAAGGCCGGTGAAGTCGAGGCTGCTGATGCTATGCATGCCGTTGGTGCGGCCAGCCACCAGCACCCATTGGCCGTTGTAGGTGGCGCGGGCCGCCGAGTGGAGCGTTGGCAGCGCGGTGTCGCCAAAGTCGACAAGCGACAGCTCGACGTCGAGGCCGCCGCCCAGCTCCACGGGGCTCATCGTCTCAGTTTGATGCTGAGCAATCGCCGGCGCGGCCGTCGCCAGCAGACAACAGCAGATCAGGGCCGCGCGGGCGGCCTGGCGAAATGTGAACGACATAGCCTGACTAAATAGGGAGAGAGCGGGTCGGCAAAGCCCCGGTCGATTCGCGAACGCGATGGCTCTATCGTAGTTAACGATTCTGCCGGTGGCCACGACTTTGCCGGTTGTCGGGCCCCGGTGACGTCGACAAGACCGTCCAGGCCCCCGCCGAAATGCCTGCTCAGGCATTGTTTATCGCAACGAACCGCAAGACGAAAAAGTCCCCGGAACGCCCTTTCCATGCCCGGCGACCTCCTGACGAAGCGGTGCCCGCTCTGCGGGACTGACGACGGGCTCTCCGCCGTGCGAGGGTCGGACGCGCGGGCGTATTTTCTGTGTCCCGCCTGCCGGCTCGTCTTCGTAGATCCGCGGCGTCACCTGTCCGCCGCCGACGAGGCGGCCCGCTACCGACTGCACCAGAACAGCCTGGAAGACGCGGGCTATGTGGCGTTCTTGCGGCAGGCCATCGCCCCGATGCTGCCGCGGCTGACGCCGGGGATGCGCGGCCTCGACTATGGCTGCGGCCCGGGGCCCACGCTCTCGGTCCTACTCACTGCCCACGGCCTACGCTGCGACGATTACGACCCGATCTTCCGCCCGATCGAGCTCGTACCCCCTTACGACTTTGTCTTCGCCACGGAATGCGTGGAGCACTTTTTTCGACCGCGCCAGGAATTCGCGCGGTTGCACGCGCTGCTGCGGCCCGGAGGCTCGCTCGCGATCATGACCGAATGTTGGACCGATCTCGAGCAACTGCCCAAGTGGTACTACATGGGAGATCCCACGCACGTGGCGTTCTACCACGACCAGACCTTCGACTACGTGTGCCAGGAGTTCGGTTTTGCACGATTGCCCTGCGCGAACCGCCGGGTGACGCTGCTTGAGCGCCGCTGACCCTGCGATCCTAGCGCAACGCGGCCCAAGCCAGGATGAGCGTGAAGCTCGCGAAGAGGACCGTCAGCACGTGATAGCCAGCCCGGAGCCAAACGCTGGTGAGAAACGGGCGCGCGTCGAACACCGGCTGCAGGCAGAGCCGGATTCCCCAGAACGCGGCCGCGTAGCCGCAGAAGGCGCGGGCCAGCGGGCTCCCCTGGGCAAGCTCGTTCGAGCAACCCAGGCAGATCGTTCCCAGCGCAACGATCGAAAGCACGACGTAGCCGCCGTACACCCAAAAGAGCTGCCGCACCAAGGTGGGCAGTGGGGCCAGGGTTCGCCGCCACTCGAGTCGCCAGGGAACCAGCGCCGAAGCGACGAGCACGCAGAGTTGCGCCGCGCCTGTCCAAAAGATCCAACGACCCAGCTCGGCGTTCATAGCCGCACTCCCAGAGCTTGCAGGAAGGGAACGAAAACCTGCAACACGAAGGGTTGATGGAAGAGCAGGCCCAAGGGCCCCAGAACCACGAAAGCCGTAAACGCTCGACGCCACGGTCCATCCTTCCGACGCCGCCGACGTTCGACGGCAATGCCCAAGGCTTGCAGCATGAAGTACAGCGTAGGCCCGCCATAGCCGGCGCCGGCCGGCACGGAGATGACGAGTTCATGGATCAGGCCGCTGGCGAGAAACCCGACAAAGAGGGCGCCGCGCGCACCCAACGCAGGCTCGAGGGGACGGAACAACAGCCGATGCGCGAGGTCGCGAAAGGCGCGATTCCAACGCCGCCCCCAGAACTCCGCCACGCTGCGGGCGGCGATGGGCCAGTCCATCAGCGGCGCCGCTCCCCGGCCATGGCTCCGCCACAAACACGAGAGCATGTGAAACAGGCCGAAGTGGAGCGCGAGCACACAGCCGATCATGCCCACCCAGCCAGCCAGCAGCGGCTGCGACCCAGGCATGTTCGGAACGACAAACGCGACGATGCCGAGGCCCAACAGGAGCTTGGCGGCGGCGAAAGCCCATTCCTTCCACCGCGGCTGCTGCACGCGGGGATCAGGCGACGCGAATTGGGCCGCGTCCATGCCGGGCCAAGCGAAGAGATAGGCCGGCTTCCTCCAATCGGCGGCGGGGCGCCCGGCGATCTGCCACGAAACTGCCTTGAGCAGCGCGTAGACCCCGATCGCCAGGCCGCTCATGACCTGCCAACCTTCTCCCAGCAAAACGGCGTTCATCGGCCGACGCCCGCGTGTTTGACCGTAATCAACGAAATTGGCCGGCAGCACGGGCTGCCGGACCGCTACGGAAACAACCGCAGGCCCGGTGGGAGATTCACCGGATCCGAGAAATGCGCGTCAGAGTGCGGCGCGTCGTTCCGCTTGCAGCCGGGGAGGAAGTTACACGAGTCGGCCGCTGCACTGCGAAAGTATGTTCGCCGCCACCTGGTTGGGGTTATAGCCGGCGGGCAGTCGCACCAGCGGCTTGCCGTAGCGCTCGCAGAAGATCTTCACGTCGCCGTAAGAATGGCTGGACCAGCGGATGGCGAGCACCACCACTGCCACATCGGGCCGCGCCACGGAGGGCTCGAACTTGTCGAGCGATTCGTGCTCGCGGGCTTCCACCCACACCAGTTCCTCGAGATCGAAGGCGTTTTCCAGCGCCGCTTGCGAATGAGGCCGGCACTCGCCGCCGATCAGCACCATGCACTTGCCGCGCAGCAGACCGGCCACTTCTTGCACTTCGCGGCTCGGCTGCGAGGGCGCCGCCTCGGCCTCGGCGCCGGGGCGCTCGGCGAGGTAGCGATCGGCCTCGCGGAGCGCCAACTGAAAGCCCGGGGGCATCGGATCGAGTTCGGGCACGTCTTCGAGCACCGGCAGCAGCAACTCGCGCAGCTCGCGATTGCTGGGGGGCAGGCCGTCGGTCACCAGTTCGTCGACCGTGGTGGCGATGACCTCCCAATCGTGCGCCGTGCCGGTTCCCGCCTGAAGCACCTTGAGGTGGTAGCGGATCCGCTTGAGGCGGGCCTGCTGCTTGCGCCCCTGGTCGCGCGAGCTCTGATGCTTGCTGTGCAGGGCGTCGATGCGCGCCCGCACCTGCGGCCACGAGCCAGCGTCGGCCGGATCATCGACGCGCATGTAGCGTTGGATGAAGATCTGCTGCTCCGACGCGGTGTTCTTCAGCCACTGATAGATGCGCGTCTGGTCGGAATCGTTGCCGCCGTCGATCACGTTGACGCTCGAGCGCAACGTCGACTGGGCCTCGGCCAGCAAATCGAGCGCTTGCTCGAAACCGTCGCGCGGGCCGTCGGGCGCCTCGAGCAGATCGCGCACCAGCGCCACGCCAGCGGCCACCGTCTCGAAGCTGCCCGCCACGTCTTCGTAGGTGGCCAAGTTCGCCGGCATGGGGCCGCTGGGGTGGTTCATCCACAGAAAGCAATCGGGAATCGCCCGCGCGGTCTCGATGATCTCGCGATCCTTGGGCTCGATTTCCTCGTGATAGTCTGCGCCTTCATTGAGCCGGCGTCTGCGTTCGGCGGCCCACCGCGCGCCGCGGGCCTTGAGCCGGCAGCGGTTTTCGATCAGCGGCAGATCCTCGTTCGTCACGGGCGTCCAGCGCGAGAGCGCAGGACGGATACGGGATGTGCCCGCGGAGCGGTCGCTCGAGGCGAAGCTCGGGTCGCGCTCGCCGGCCAGGTTCGCGCGCGGCGTCGAAACATACCGTTCGGTCGTATCGCCGGAAAAACCCGTGCGGACGCGGCCCAGCGTGAGGGGCGGAAGGCGTTCGGGCTTGGAGGGCGCCAGGTGCGGCTCGTCGACGCCGTTCTCCGAAGGCGGCTCGGCCGACACCGGGGGCGCGGCCGCTTGCTCCGCCGGGATTTCCTCGGCGGGCGCCGCTGGGGCCGCCTGGTCGAGTTGAATGATGGCCTGGGCAAACTGCCGCAGACCTGTACGCAACGGTTCGTCTTCCAGCACCAGGGTCGCCAGCCGGGAGACAATCCGGCGCAGCGCCTGGACTACTTCATCGCTCATACCACGCTCGAGGTGACTCGGGACGCGCCCCACGGGAGAGCGCTCGCCGGTTTCTCGAGGAAACCTTGGCTACGCACGTCTTACCCTCATTAGAGAATCGGCAGGGGCCTTCGTCCAGCACAATCCCCCACGAGAAGGCCGCGCCGCGTCGGCAACGCAGGGGCCGGCCTTGACGGAAGGATGCAGCGGCCCTAACGTTGGAGATCATCAGGGCTTACTTGGGGAATGGTGTAACGGTAGCACGACTGGCTCTGGACCAGTTAGTCTAGGTTCGAATCCTAGTTCCCCAGCTCTCCTTGCTCTCTTGCAGGCAGGGCCACCAGCGCTTCTTGCCTCGCAGCGCTCGGCAGGTTCATCGCAGCACGTTTGCTGCTTGGCCCTTGACACATCGGGCGCAGACTTTTAGCATCGCACGTTTCCCACAAGCTCGTTAACTACTTGGCGAACGGCCCTTTGCGCGGCCTGTGCAGCCAACCTGGGTGCAACCGTCATGGCCGTACCGAAGCGACGTCAGTCGAATGCCCGCACCGGCAGCCGCCGGGCCCACGATCACAAGAAGCCGAAGCAGCTCACGTACTGCCCCAAGTGCAGCACGGCCCTGCCGACGCACGTGATCTGCCCCAATTGCGGCTTCTACATGGGCCGCACCATCGTGGAAGAGTCGGGCGAATAGCCTGCTCTCGGCAGCGGTTCCAGGGGGTGCGGGTCGGCGAAGCGGGGCTTGGTCCGGCGGCGTTGCTGCGCGTTTCGCCGGTGAAACTCGCGCCCCAGTCCCCAGCTTTCCCCGGAACCTAGAGCGAGTTGGTCGTGTCGCGGATCGCTTTCTTGTTTCCCGGACAGGGCGCTCAGTCGGTGGGGATGGGCCGCGCCGTCGCCGAGGCCTCGCCGGCGGCCCGAGGGCTGTTCGTTCGGGCCCAGGAGGTGCTCGGTTACGACCTGGGTCAGCTTTGCTTCTCGGGGCCGGCCGAAGAGCTCGACACCACGGTTCGCAGCCAGCCGGCGCTGTTTGTCTGCAGCCTGGCCGCGCTCGAGGGTTTGCGGCAAACCTCGCCTGACGTGGTCCTTTCCTGCGAGGCGGCCGCGGGGCTGAGCCTGGGCGAATATCCCGCGCTGGTTTTCGCCGGGGTGATGAGCTTCGAGGACGGACTGCTGCTCGTCCAGGAGCGCGGCGCCGCCATGCAGCAGGCCGCCGACGACCACCCCAGCGGCATGGTCAGCATCTTGGGGCTCGAACTCGCC
The DNA here is from genome assembly GCA_044221365.1 of Pirellulales bacterium. GTDB lineage: Bacteria > Planctomycetota > Planctomycetia > Pirellulales > JBGAPH01 > JBGAPH01. The sequence goes on along the minus strand of JBGAPH010000026.1, from coordinate 82,442 downwards.
CAGGTCGAGACGGTCTGCGAACAGGCTCGTGGCGCCGACACCCTCCAAATCGCCAACTACCTCTGCCCAGGAAACATCGTAATCTCGGGCTCCAACGCCGCTTGCGAACGGGCAGCGGCGGCGGCGGAAGCGGTCGGCGCCATGAAGACGGTGCCACTGCCGGTCGCCGGCGCTTTTCACACCCACATCATGGCTTCGGCCGTCGAACGCTTGTCGGCCGCGCTTGCGCGGGTCGAAATGCGGCGGCCGCAGATTCCCGTGGTGTCGAACGTCGACGGCAAGCCGCACGACGACCCCGAGGAAATTCGCGAGCTGCTCGTCAAGCAGTTGGTCAACCCGGTCCGCTGGGAAGACTCGATGCGGTATTTGTTGGCAGCGGGATTCACCCAGTTTTACGAGGTCGGTCCGGGTCGGGTCCTGAAGGGCCTGATGAAGCGGATCGATCGCAAGGCGGCCTGCGAAAGCGTGGCCTGTTAAAGACAATGGCACGAGCAAAGAACGAACCGAACGCCGCTCCGCTGAAGGTTGACCTGAGTGGTCAGGTGGCCCTGGTCACCGGGGCCTCCCGCGGCTTGGGCGAGGCGGTGGCCAAGGCCCTAGGCGCTAGCGGCGCCCGCGTGGTCTGCGTGGCCCGCAATGTGGAAAAGCTGGGCGACACGGTCGAGTCAATCATCGCCGCCGGCGGCGCCGCCGAGGCCTTTCCCTGCGACGTCACCTCGTCGGTCAGCGTCAACGAGCTGATCGAGAAGATCGAGTCGACCCTCGGCCGGCTCGACATCCTGGTCAACAACGCCGGCATCACCCGCGATACCTTGATTCCGCGGATGACCGACGAACAATGGGACGAAGTGATCAACACGAACCTGCGGGGGGCCTTCCTGTTCACCCGCGCCGCCAGCCGGCTGATGATGAGCCAGCGGTACGGCCGGATCATCAACATGGCCAGCGTGTCGGGGCTGATCGGCAATCCGGGCCAGGCCAACTACTCGGCCTCCAAGGCGGGGTTGATCGGTATGACCCGCACCGTGGCCCGCGAGTTGGCCAGCCGCAACGTGACGGTCAACGCCGTGGCCCCCGGGTTCATCGAGACCGAAATGACGGCCGCCCTGGGCCCCCTGGTGGTGGACGAGGTGAAAAAACGGGTACCCGCCAAACGCTTGGGCACTCCGGCCGACATTGCCGCGGCCGTGCTGTTTCTTGCAAGTCGTGACGCCAGTTACCTTACGGGACAGGTCATTACGGTCGATGGCGGCATGACCGCCTAGCTCGACAGCGTCTCGGCACGGTGGCCCCAAACACCCCAGTCGGTACCGCACATCGCCCTGGACAGGCCCAACCCGAGCCGCTATAAGTCTTGACCTGTCTTGCGGAATTGCTCTATCTTCTTCGATTTGAAGCGCTTCTGGGGCGGCGTCGCCCCGGAAGTTCGCAACCAACCCTGAAACGATGCGGCCCCGTGTGACGCTGGCCGCTGGCAAAGTACATGTGAGCAGGAGAGTTATGGCCGTGGCCTCCGTGAAAGATCGCGTGATCGACATTGTCTCCGAGCAGTTGGGCGTGGACCGCGAAAAGGTCTCGCCGGAGACGTCGTTCGTCAACGACCTCGGCGCCGACTCGCTCGACACCGTCGAGCTCGTCATGGAGCTCGAGGAAGAGTTCGACATCAACATCCCGGATGATGCGGCGGAGAAGATCCAAACCGTCGGTCAGGCCATCGAGTACATCGAAAAGGCCCAGGCTTAGATTAGCAGGCGCGCATGAAACGGCGGGTTGTCGTCACCGGACTTGGCGCCGTCACGTCGCTAAGCAATAAGCTGGAAGACCTTTGGTCGCGCATGCTGCGCGGCGAGAGCGGCATTCACGAGCTGCGGCTGTTCGATTCGCAAGACTTCAAAGTCCACTTCGGCGGCGAAGTCTACGATTGGAACACCGAAGGCTATTTGCCTCCCAAGGACAGCAACCGGCTCGATCGCTTTGCGCAGTTCGCCATGGTGGCGGGCATCGACGCCGTGAACGACTCGGGGCTCGACTTTGAGCGCGAAGACCCCTTCCGCTGCGGCGTCATCCTCGGCTCCGGCGTGGGCGGGCTGCACGAAATCGAAACCCAGGTCGAGCGGCTCCTGAGCAAGGGTCCCGATAAGGTTTCGGCGTTCACCATTCCCAAGCTCATGGTCAACGCGGCCAGCGGCCACGTTTCGATCCGCTACGGCCTCAAGGGCCCGAACGCCGCCGTAGCCACCGCCTGCGCAAGCGCCACCAACGCCATCGGCGACGCCTTCAAAACGATCCAATATGACGACGCCGACGTGATGATCACTGGCGGCTCCGAGGCCGCGATCACGCCGATGGGCATCAGCGCCTTCAGCAACATGCGGGCTCTCTCCACCCGCAATGATTCTCCGGCCCAGGCCAGCCGCCCCTTCGACCGCGGCCGCGATGGCTTCGTGCTCAGTGAAGGAGCGGGGCTCATCGTGCTCGAGGAACTCGAGCACGCCAAACGCCGCGGCGCCCGCATCTATGCCGAACTGGTGGGCTACGGCGCGAGCGGCGACGGCAACCACATCACCCAGCCCGACGAACATGGCACCGGGGCCGGCCGGGCGATGGAGCGGGCCCTGCACGACGCCGGGCTGACGCCCGAGGCGATCGACTACATCAACGCCCACGGCACCAGCACTCCGCTGGGGGACCAGGCCGAAACGACGGCCATCAAGCGCGTCTTCGGCCCGCATGCCAAGCAGGTGAGCGTTTCCAGCACTAAGAGCCAACTCGGCCACATGCTGGGGGCGAGCGGCGGCGTTGAATTGGTCTTCGCCACGCTGGCGATCCGCGACGGGCTGATCCCGCCGACGATCAACCTCGACGACCCCGACCCCGCATGCGACCTCGACTACACGCCCCACAAGGCGCGCGAGCGCCGGGTGCGGGCCGCGATGTCGAACAGCTTCGGCTTCGGCGGACACAACGCCTCGGTCGTGGTGTCGGCCCTGCGCAACGGGCACGGCTAAAACGCCGCAAACACCGACCGTAGCGGCAACTTTGAAGTTGCGGCCCGTGCCCCTCTCGATTCGCCGCATGGGGCGCGCTGGCGGAATTCGCCGCCCGGCTCGGTGCGCGCCCGGCTCTTGGCAGCGGTTACCGCGTTTTTCTGTCCTGATCGTCTTCCTGGTTTCGGCCCCCATCGCGGGCGTGGCGGATGCGGCCGAGTTCACGGTGTTGTGCCTGTTGGGAAGCAGGATTGCCTACAGTGCCTTGCCGCTAGGATGAAGGCTGCCTCGCCTACCCGCCCCGCGCGACTATAGAATTGTTGGCGAAGGGGAAGGGATGAACGTTCCGCGACTTGACTGGCGTCAATGGCGCACCGTGGTGGCGATCGCGGCCATTCTCGGGCTGGCGGGCTTCAGCGCGGGGTATCTTGTTCGCACTGGCGCGGCGGGTCCGCTTGCGCTCCTCGCCACATTGGGGCTGCCCGGCAGCGCGTTTGCGATGCTGATTCTGCATAGCCGTAGTGCCTTTATTCGGGGCTACGCGGTCTCGAGCTGGCTGTATTTCATCGTAGTGCCTTGGCTTCTGATCGGTCCGCTCGCCGTACTCTCGCCGACGGCTTGGACAACGGTCAAAGCGTACTACCGCGCCGACCAGTACTGGCCGCCAGACACGCTGCAAAACGAGGTGACCTTCGCGAGGGGCGATTGGTTGGGAGACGGGCAGTATCAGGCTGCCCACTTGCTCTGGACCGGAGTTTCCGGACTCGTCGGAGGTCTTGCCTGCGCCGCTTGGCGGCCGCGGCGATCTGCCGAAGCCGTAACCAAACCCGCCGGACCAACAGCAGCGGCGCCGACGGCAGTGTCGTTTGGTGAGAAAGACATCGTCGTCTACGGCGGTCTACTCGTTCTCGCCTTGATCATGGCTTTCGCGCGAGACGTTTGGCTGTGGTCGATCCCGCTCATCGTCTTCATGGTCGCGACCGCGTTTGCCGGCGTGGCGGACGCGGCTGCGTTCATGGCGCTCTGTTTGTTCGGAGGCGTGATCGCCTACTTTGCTTTCTTGGCATAAGCCTCTCAAAACGTCGCGTCTGAATGGGCTGCCTGCGGCGAGCCTTCTCGCTAGGATGAAGTCTGTCTCCGCCCTCAGGCCGCCATGCTCAGTCTCAAGTCCCGCACTCCCGCTCGCTGGCTCGCCCAGGTCGAAGCCCATCTCGATGAGGTGCTCATCGACCATGCGCATTGCGAGAAGAAGGCCGCCAGCGCTGCCATGAACCTGCTGTTCGCCTATGTCGACCAGGTCGACCTGGCGCGGGCGATGACGGAGATCGTGGTCGAGGAGCTCGAGCACTTCAACCGCGTGCTGAGCCTGCTCGAGTCGCGGGGAGTGCCTTTCCGCCGGATCAAGCCGAGCAACTACGGGCAGCAGTTGCACGCACTGATCCGCCTGGAGGAGCCTGGCCGGGCAGTCGACCGTCTGCTGGTGGCCGGCCTGATCGAGGCCCGCTCCTGCGAGCGATTCGGTCTGCTGCGCGAACACTTGGCGGACAAGACGCTGGCGAAGTTCTACGACGACCTGTTCGAGTCGGAGGCCCGGCACCATTCGACCTATGTGCAACTCGCCCGGAAGCTAGGCTCCGAGGAGGAAATTCGCGCGCGGCTCGACGAGTTGGCGACCGCCGAGGCCGCGATCATCGAACGGGGCGATGCACTCCCGCGAATGCATAGTTAGCGAACAACCTCCGTCGGATCAGCACACTTTCCGTGTCAGACGATCCAACCCCGCGTGTGATGCGTACTACGGTGGGCCGCGGGGAGGCCAGGCCGCGGCGGTCGTCAAAGCGGGGAAGCTAGGCAGTAAACGCTAGGCAGCGGCGATCGTCTACGGTATAACACGTAGCAGCGACTTTTGGCGTCGTCCCGACTCTTGCGCTCCGGGCCAAAGAGTTGGGCCGCGCCGCCGAATAGCATCCAAACTGCGCGCTTCCCGCTGGCTCGGCGTGCGCTCTTCGAGCCGGAACAGTGCAAGGATCTCCGCATGCGACCTAGCTCACGAATTGGCGTGGGGATTGTGGCGGCTGCGCTCTCGACCGCCTGGACGTTGCCCGGCATGGCGCAAACCAAGCGGGCCGCGAGCGCCCCCAAGGGGGCCGCCGCCGAAGGGCCCAAGTCGTCGCCGGCCGCGATTCAGCAGTATCGCGCCGCGGTGGCCCTGCAGAACCGCGAGGTCCTCGACCTGGCGGTCGACGAGTGGGGCAAGTTCCTCAAGGATCACGCGGCCGATCCGCTGGCCCCCAAGGCGCAACACTACCTGGGCGTCTGCCAGCTCAAGCTCGGCAAATACGCCGACGCCGAGCAGGCGTTCGCCAAGGTCCTCACCGATCATCCCAAGTTCGAGTTGGCCGAGAGCGCTTGGCACTACCTGGGCCTGGCCCAGTACGACCGCGGCCGCTTTGCCGAGAAGCCGGAAGAGAAGAAGGCGGCGCTCGAGCGCTCGGCCGACACCTTCGCCAAGCTGGCCGCCGCCTATCCCGAGGGTCCGCACACCGCGCAGGCTTTGTTCCTCCGTGGCGAGAGCCAGTACCTGCTCGAGCGCCGGGATGAGGCGATCAAGAGCTACCGCGACCAGCTCGAAAAGTTCCCACGCGACGCTTCGCGTCCCGACGTGCTCTATGCCCTCGGCGTGGCCCAGCAAGAGTCGGGGCAGAATGACGCGGCTGCCGCCACCTTCGACGCCTTTCTGAAGGACTACGCGAAGCACAAGGACCAGGCCGACGTCGTGCTCCGCCGCGGCGATCTGTTGCTGGCCGCCGGCAAGCCCAAAGAAGCCGCCGAGCGCTTCGCGGCCGCGGCCGCGGCGCCCGGCTTCGAGCGCGGCGCGCAGGCGCTCCTGCGGCTCGGGGCGGCGCAATTTCAGCAGCAGCAGTACCCGCAGGCGGCGGCGACGTATGCCAAGGTGGTGGAGAAGTTTCCTCAAGCGCCCGAAGCGGCAGCTGCCCGGCTGTCGGCCGGCAACAGCCTCTACCTGGCCGGCGACTACGGCAAAGCCCGGCAATGGTTCGCCCAGGCCCTCGCGGCCGGCGGCGACGTGGCGGCCGAGGCCGCCCACTGGACCGCCCGCAGCTATTTGAAGGAAGGCAAGCCGGCCGAAGCGCTCGCGGCAGCCGACAAGGCGCTGGCCACCACGAAGAGCGGCCCGCACCACGTGAGCCTGCTGATCGACCGGGCCGACGCACTCTATGAGCAACCGGAGAAGCGCAAGGAAGCGGCCGCGCTGTTCGCCGAGATCGCCGCCAAGTACGCCGCCGACGCCCAGGCGCCCCAGGCGTTGTACATGGCGGGCTTTTCCGCGCTCGGCGCCAGCGACTATGCGACGGCCCGCGATTCGGCCGTGCAGTTTCTCGAGACGCACGCCAACCATTCGCTCGCGCCCGATGTGAATCTGGTGCTCGCCGAAGCACAGCTTCAGCTCCAGGAATACGACCGCGCAGCCGCGCTTTTCGACAATCTAGCCAAGGCCAACCCCGAGCGCCCCGAGGCCGACGCCTGGCGCGTGCGCAGCGGATTGGCGCTGTTCCTCGCCAAGAAGTATCCGCAAGCGATCGCGGCCCTCGAGGCGGTGCTGCCCAAGCTCAAATCCCCAGACGCCCAGGCCGAGGCCCACTACATCGTCGGCAGCGCGCTCGTCGAGCAAGGTGAGGCGGCGCCGGCGGCCGCGCAACTCGAGGCGGCGCTCGCCGCGCAGCCCAAGGCCCGCCAGGCCGACGAGATCTTGCTCGCCTTGGCCCGCGCCCTGCGGCTCGACAACAAGCTGCCGGAGTCCGCCGCGGCCGCGCAGCGCGTGATCAGCGAATATCCGCAGAGCAAGCTGCTCGACCGCGCTTGGTTCCGCCTGGGCGAAGCGGCCTACGCGGGGGGCGACTATCCCAAGGCGGCCGGGGCCTACGATCAGGTGCTCACGAAGTGGCCGCAGAGTGAGCTCACGCCGCACGTGCTGTTCGGCCTCGGCTGGGTGCGGCTCGTGCAGAATCAGCCAAAGCCGGCCGAAGAGCTGTTCACGCGGCTCATCGAGAACCACCAGGGTCACGAACTGGCGGCCAAGGCGCACTACGGCCGGGCAGTGGCCCGCGAGCAGCTCGAGCAATTCGAGGCGGCGATCGCCGACATCCAGATCTTCCTGGCCGGCAAGCCGGCGCTCGTCGAGCAGCTCGATGCCGAATACGTCCGCGGGCTGTGCCTGGTGGGCCTGGGGCGCTCGGCGGAGGCGGCCAAGCTCTTCGCCGCGATCTTGGAGAAGAACCCCAAGTACCACGCCGCCGACAAGGTGCTCTACGAAGCAGCCTGGGCGCTCAAGGCGGCAAAGGAGCCGGCCGGGGCGGCGGAGCTGTTCGCGCTGCTGGCCAAAACCTATCCGCAGAGCAACCTGGCCGCCGAAGCGCAGTACCACGTGGCCGAAGGACGCTACGAGGCCAAGGACTATACGGGCGCGGCCGACACTTATCGCGCCGTGCTGGCCGCCGCCAAGCAGCCGGAGCTCGCTGAAAAGGCCGCGCACAAGCTCGGCTGGGCGCTCTATCAGAAGGAAGATTTCGCCGGCGCGCAGGCCGCTTTCAAGCGGCAGCTCGAAGCCAAGCCCAGCGGCGAACTGGCGGCCGACGGCCGCTTCATGCTGGCGGAGTGCTTGTTCAAAGCAGGCGAATTCGAGCCGGCGCTGGCCGCCTACAAGCAGGCCGCCGGAGCGCAGACTTCGAACAAGGAGTTCGGCGCGCTCGCGTTGCTGCACGCTGGCCAGGCCGCCGCGCAGCTCAAGCAATGGGACGAGGCCGGCAAGCTGCTCGAAACTCTCAGCGAGCGGCATGCCGACTCGGCCTATCTGCCGGAAGCCTGGTATGAGCTGGGCTGGGTGCGGCAGAGTCAGGAACGCCCCGACGAGGCGCTGCCGCTCTATAAAAAGGCGGCCGAAGCCACCAATCGCGAGGTGGGCGCCCGCGCCCGCTTCATGATGGGGGAGATCTACTTCGCCAAGAAGGACCACAAGGAAGCGGTGCGGCAGTTCTTCAAGGCGGCCTACGGCTACAACGCCCCGCGCTGGCAGGCCGACGCCACGTTCGAAGCGGCCCGCTGCTTCGAAGTGCTCGAGAACGTGCCGCAGGCGAAGAAGTCGTATCAGGAACTGCTCGAAAAGTTTCCCCAGAGCGACAAGGCCGCGGCTGCCAAGCAGCGGCTGGAAAAGCTGGGCGGGTAAGCGATCGATGAAACGCACCAGGCGAGCGGCCGGCGTCAGCCGGCCGCCGATTTGCCTGGCGCGTCGACCGGGCTTTGATCGGGCGGCTGCCCCCGGCCGCTCGCCGGAACGGTGGTTCGCAAGTACACCCTTAGAGAACGAGGCTTCCCATGGCATCCCCCACGCTTCGGCGGATGCACGCTGGCCGCCGGCCTGCGGTGGCCGCAGCACTTTGGCTCTCACTGCTTGGCGCCGCTCAGGCCCAGCAGCCCGTCTCGCCGGGCGAGGCTGAACGGCGCGCCAACGAGGCGCTCGCGGCGCAGCCTGCGGCCGAACCAGCCGCCGAAGCCGCTGCGCCCGCTCCGACGACCAAGCCCCTGGATCTGCTCGACTTGTACTTCCAGGGCGGATTCCTCATGTACCCGATCACGGCGATGAGCTTCATCGCCGTGGTGTTCAGCGTCGAGCGGTGGCTCGCCCTGCGCCGCGGGCGCGTGATTCCCAGCGGCCTGGTCGACGGCCTCGGCGAAATGGCCGCGGCCGGCGCCGGCTTCGATCCCAAGAAGGCCTATCGCCTGTGTCAGCAGTATCCCTCGCCCGCCTCACGGGTGATCCGCGAAATGCTGCTCAAGGTGGGCCGGCCTCACTCCGAGGTCGAGCACACGCTCGAGATGGCGAGCGAGCGCGAAGCGAGCAAGCTCTACACGAACGTGCGGCCGATCGCGCTCGCCATCTCGATCTCTCCCCTGCTGGGCCTGCTCGGCACGGTGCAGGGCATGATCATGGCCTTCTATGTCACGGCCAACAGCCCGGTGGGAGTGAACAAGGCGGCCAATCTGGCGGGCGGCATCTACGTGGCGCTCGTCACCACGTTCGGCGGTCTGGCCGTGGCGATTCCGGCTTCGGTGGCCGCCTACTACTTCGAGGGGCGCATCGTCAAACTATTCCGCGACATCGACGCACTGGCCCAAAGCCTGCTGCCGCAGCTCGAACGCTACGAGGGGCGGCTCCGCGTAAGCCCCGATCAGTTGGCCGAGAGCGAAGCGGCGCGGACAGATCGCCGCCCGGCGGCCGCCGCGGCGGCGCCGCGCATTCCCGGCGAGGTGCGCCGTCCACGGGCCGAGACCACGGAGTAGCCGGCCATGTCGGTCCGCATCAAGAAAGGCCTGTCGTTCGGCGGCATCGACATGACGCCGATGATCGACGTGGTGTTCCAGCTCATGATCTTCTTCCTGGTGGCCACGCGGCTCGAAGAGGACGAGCGCCGCCTCGACATCGTGCTTCCCAAGGCGAGTGAAGCGCTGCCGCTGGTGGCCAAGCCCAAGGAAACGGTCGTCAATATCGACCAGGAAGGGCGCTACTTCGTCGGACCGAGATTGGTGAACGCCGAGGAGCTCGGCCGCTTGCTGTTGCAGTCGGCGGCCGACAATCCGGCGGGGCAAGCGGTGCGGATTCGGGCCGACGAGCGCTGTCCGGTGAAGTTCGTCACCACGGCGATCAACCTCTGCGAGCGGGCCGGCATCCGCAATCACCCGCTGGAAACCGCGCCCTCGGGGTAGGGCTGTAGGGTCCGCTCTCGCGGACCAATCAACCACGACGCAATCGCAACGCATCGTTCTCGCTTGTCCACCGTTGAACATCGGTCCGCATAGCAGTCCCTACCATGCCCCGCGTCATCCGCAAGCTCGAGCCGGTGGAGCCGCCTGACGGTCGGGGGTGGGCCGTCTGGACGTTGCTCGCGGCGCTCGCGGCCGGCGTGGCCTGGGTGGTCTGGACCAAGGCCGACTTCGCCGATCCCATGCCTTGGCGCAACGGCTGGGTGCTCTTGGCCGGGCTTGCGCTCACCACGGCCGCGCTCGTCTGGGCATCGCTGCGGCTCAAAGGGCGCAACATGCGCCGCTTTCAGGTGGGCGTGCTCGTGAGCCTGCTCCTGCACCTGTGGGGGGCGGTGGCGATGGAGCGTTTGAGCCTGGCGCTCTCGATCGTGCCGCCGGCGGAAACTGAGCGCGAAGCGCCGACGCCGAATCTCGCGCCCGCCCAGGAATACTACATCGAGACGTTCGTTCCGCCGACGGTCGAGGCGACCCCCGAGCAAACCGAATACGAGCGCCCGGTCGCCACGCAAACGCCCGAGGCCGAAGCGGCCGAAGTGCCGCGGCAGGAACAAGAGACAACGCCCAACCGGTCCGAGGCGCTGGCCGCCTCGCAAGCCGAACTGTCGAGCACCGTCGAGCCGAGCCCGGCCGAAATGTCGCGGGCCGCCGAGGCCGCCGCCCGCCGCAGCCCCGACACCGGACAGCTCAGCCGCCGCGACGCCACGAGCGCCACTGTGGCGGGCGAAGCCGCCGAGGCGCCCCCGGTCGAACAGCCGCAGCAACTCTCGTCCCGCCCCGACGCCGCCCCGGCGGAACTCCGGCGAACGGCCACCACCAGCGCTCTCGCGCCGGCGCAGCCCACCACCAACGATGCGCAACGCCCGTCAGCCAGCGCGCCGTCGTCCACGCGTGCCGTGGCGCAAGACGTTCCGCAAACGCGCGACGCCTCGCCGGCAGCGAGCCGCGCCGCTGCCGCCGCGGCAGCGCCCGAAATCGCGGCTGCCGACGTTGAATCCGCCGCCGCAGCATCAGCCTCGTCCGACCAACCGGGCGCCGCTTCCACGGCGCTCTCTCGGCAGGCGACAGGAGGCGCAGCGCCCAACGCGATCGCAACCTCGGAGTCGAGCCAACCCTCGGCCGCGGCCTCGCTCGCCCGCGCCGCCACGGGCGCGGCGGGAGCGCCGCAGGTATCCGCCGGCGGCGCTGCAAGCGCGCGCTCAGCCGCCGGCGGCGCTGCCGGGCAGACGCCGATCGACGCTCCGGCGCTCGCCGCCGCAGCCAGCGGGGATAGCGGGCCGCAGGCGCAAACGACCGCCCTTGGCCAATCGGCCTCGCAGGTCGCCGGCGCGGCAGGCGGCATGATCGGCGCGGCCGCAGGTGATGCTCCCGCGGCAGGCTCGCCGGCCGCCTTGTCCGCTGCCGGGCGCAGTTCCGCCGCTCCGAGTGTCGCGGCCGCGGCCGGTTCAGGCGGCGCTCGAGCCGCAGCCAGCGGCGCCGTCGCCGGTGCAGCGGCTGACGCCGCGATCCCAGGCGATTCGAGCGACACGGGCGCCGCCGTGGCCCAAGGTCCGGCTGGAACCGCCGTGGGCCGCGAGAGCACCAGCCTCTCGAGCACTGCTGCGGCCACGCAAATCGGCGCTGGCGGGAGCCCTGGCCTTGCGTCGCCCACGGCCATCGCCCGCGCGGCCAGCGGACAGGGAGACGCGCAGCCTTCGGCGGCGCTAGGTTCGCAGGCCGCCGTGGGCCGCTCCGTCGCGCAGGCAGATCTCCCCTCGCAAGCCGCGCCCGGCGACGAAGGCCCCGCAGCCGCCGATCAAGCGGCAGGCGTGCCTGAGGCGCTCGCCCCCGCGAGCGGCGGCGGACTTGGACGGCTGGCCTCGAACGGTCCCGCGGCCGGATCGGCCAACGCGGCCGACGACGGCCTCAATCCCTCGCCCGGACAACCGCTGGCGACTGGCAGCCCGCAAGCAGCCGTTGGCGCGCTTTCGCCCGGCGTCTCGCTCGGCGGCGGATCCGTGGGCCGCTTAGCCTCCGCGACTTCGATCAGCTCGCGCGCTGCAGAGCTCGCTGATCCCGGGGCGGGACCCGGAGGCGGAGCCGGCGCCCCGGCGCCCACCGCCACGGCCATCGGCCGCGCTGGCGGAGGCGGCGCCGCGCAACCCGCCGCTGGCGGCTTCGCCGGCACGGGCGGCGGAGGCCCGGCCGCCGGTTCGAGCGGCCTCGCGCGATCATCGGGCGCCGCGGCCGGCGGGCCGCAAACTGCGGCCGTCGGCGGTGGCTCGGGCCGCCGCGCGGCGGCGAGCACCGCAGGCGCCATCGACACAGACGCCGCGGCGCCCGACGTGGGCGAAGCAACCACGGCCGATTCGGGCGGTCCCGCCGCGGCCCAAGCGGGCCTCGCCCGCGCGGACACCGGCGCTCCCAGTGACCTGGGCGGCGGCCCCTCCTCGCCAAACTCCGGCGCGGCGCCGGGAGCGTTTCTCGGCGGTGGCCCGTCGCGGGCAACCGCTAGTTCCAGCGCCGGTCCGGCGGTAGCCACGGGTGGTTCCGGCAGCGGCGGCCGCCGCACGGCATCGGCCTTGCCGAGCGAAATGATCGCCGACATCCCCGACGAGGGCGGTTCCGCCGCCGACGGCACGGCCGGCGGCGCCCCCGCCCCTGGCGATCAGCCCGACCGCCGCACCTCGGGCGGGCTGCCAGTGCAGGTGGCAGCCGTCGACGGTCCCGGCGGGCTCGGGCCGCAAGCGAGCGCGAACGCCGGCGTGCCCAATCGCCTGGCCCGCAGCGACAGCAATCTGATTCAAGCCAACACCGGCCGCTTCCTGCGGCGCGACGCCGGCGCTCCGCAAGCGATCGACACGCGGGCCCTCGACAGTGCGGCGCCCTTCGCCGGCCGGCAGCGCGGCGGCAACCTGCCGCCGGGGGCGAACCCCGGCGCCGCCGGCGGGCGCACCGAGCGGGCGATCGAGCTGGGGCTCGATTTCCTCGCGCGGCATCAGTCGAACGACGGCCGCTGGAGTCTGCACAACTACGCCCAGGGCCGCGAGGGCTATCCCAACGAGGCCGACGCCGCGGCGCTCCGCTCCGACTCGGCGGCCACGGGACTCGCGCTCCTGGCCTTCTTGGGCGCCGGCTACGACCATGTGACCGGAGACCGGCATCAGCCGGTGGTCGCCAAGGGCCTCGATTATCTCGTCGGCCAGCAGCAGAACAACGGCGACCTCTTCGTCCGTGAGGACGCCAAGTCGAACGAGAGCGCCTGGCTCTATAGCCACGCCATCGCCACGATCGCGCTCTGCGAAGCCTACGGCATGACGGGCGACGTCAAGCTCCGCGAGCCGGCGCAGCGGGCAATCGACTTTGCCGTCGCCTCACAACACAAAACCCTAGGGGGCTGGCGCTATCGACCGGGCTTCGAGGCCGACACCTCGGTCACCGGCTGGATGCTGATGGCGCTCAAGAGCGGCGAGTTGGCCGGGCTCGAAGTGCCGCAAGAGTCTTACCAGCGGGTGCGCAAGTGGCTCGACTCCGCGCAGGCCAACCGCGAAGGGCAGTACGTCTACAATCCGCGCGCGGACGACGATCAGCGGCAAGGCCGTCAGCCCTCGAACACGATGACGGCCGTGGGCTTGCTCATGCGGCTCTACCTCGGCAAGAACCGAGAAGACCCAGAACTGGCCCGCGGGGCCGACGTGCTCGTGCGAAACTTGCCCGACCTGGGCACTTATGCCAGCCGCAGCCGCGACACTTACTACTGGTACTACGCCACGCAGGTGATGTTCCACATGCGGGGCGACCACTGGAAGAATTGGAACGAGCGGCTGCACCCGCTGCTCGTGGGCTCGCAACTGCAGCGCGGCCCGCTGGCCGGAAGCTGGGACCCCCGCCGCCCCGTGCCCGACCGCTGGGGCCCGCAGGCAGGGCGGATCTACGTGACCACGATGAACCTGCTGTCTCTTGAGGTGACGTACCGTCACTTGCCGATCTACGATTCGACGGCGCAGTAGGTTTTCTGACCCGGTCTAGCGGTCGGGCCGAGACGCAAGCGGAAAACGACGCTAGCCGCGGCTAAGGGACCGCGCGGCCTGCCGGTTGCTGGCCGCAGGGCACGGGAAAGTCGCACAGCGGCACGCTCTGAGTGGGCTCGGCGAGCACTTCCGCGAGCGTCGTAGCCCGGAACGCATCTTCGACGCTCGCCAGCGCACGGTCCATTCGTTTGTGCAGCGGGCAGAGTCGCACGCCGTGGCTCGCCAAGCCGAGCGGACAGGTATGGATGCGCTGGATCGGATCGACTGCGTTCACCACTTCGAGAATGGTCAACTCCTCGGCCGGACGCGCGAGCGAAACGCCGCCGCCCACGCCCCGTTGCGTGCGGAGCACGCCGGTCTTGACCAAACCCTGCAATACCTTGGCCAGATAAGGGGCCGGCACGTGGGTGGCAGCCGAAATCTGCCCGGTCGTGCGGGAGGCGGGCGCCTGGCTGGCCAGGAAGACGACTGCCCGCAGGGCGTACTCGACGGTCTGTGAAAACATGAGCGTTCCAACCCCTCCGTAAACAGGACGTTGACATCCAGTATAGCCGAGGTATACTCCCAAAGCAAACAGGATGCAGTTGTCCTGTTTAGGAGACTTGCAGACACGGGAGTTCGACCATGAAACGGATCGACGAAGCGCGGCTCGAAGCGGACCTTGGCTATCGTTTTGGCTATCTGGCTGAGTTTATGGGCTTTGGGCCGGCAGACATTGCAGCGATTCACGCCGCGGCGGGTCCGCTCGGACCGCACGTGCCGGGACTCGTGGAAGCGGTCTACGAAAAGCTTTTCGGCTACGACGCCACGAAACGCCATTTCGTTCCCCGCCAGTCGGGCTATCAGGGGCCGGCGCCGGCCTCGATGGACGAGCTGTCTCAAGACCACGCGATGATCCAGTTCCGCAAGCAACACTTGAGCCGCTATCTGGTGAACCTCGTAACCAAGCCCTACGACGCCAAGCTGGTCAGCTATCTCGATCTAGTCGGGAAGATGCACACTCCGCAGGCCGGCAGCGCGGAACTCGACGTGCCGCTCGTGCAGATGAACGCTCTCTTAGGTTTCGTGGCCGATGCGCTGACAGCCACGATCCTTGGCCTGGGGCTCGACCGCGACGCGGAACAACGCACGCTCCGCGCGTTCGGCAAGCTGCTCTGGCTGCAGAACGACTTGATCAACCGCCACTACCAGGCGGGCGTAGAACAGGAGGCGGCCGAAGCCGTCGCGTAGGCATCTTGCGGCGCATGAAAAAAGCGCCGACCAACGGGGGAGGGTTGGTCCGGCGTTCGGGCCGGGTCGCGGGGGAAGAGCGACCCGGCTGATCGAAGGGAGAGCGGTGCTTAGGTCGTCGGCGCCGCAGCCGGCGCTGCAGCTTGAGCATTGCCAGCTGCCGGGGCCGCCGCGGGGGGAGGAGCGTTGAAGAGCTTGTCCTGGGCGACCGGCAGAAAATCGCGGGCGAACTTCACGCACGGCGATTGGTCGAGCTGCAGGCTGGCGCGGCCGTCAGACTGCTCCGACGAGATGATATACAGCTTGTACCAGGCATCGCCTCCCTGCAGAGCCCAGCGGGAGTCGCCCTCGGGGGCGATCCAGTCGCCATCTTTGCTCCAGGCCCAGAACACCCGCAGCCGTTCGACGCCCTGCGGCGTTTCCTTCACGAAGGCGCTGTTGAGGAGCGCCACTTCGCCGGTTGCCTTGTCGCCGTCCGCGTCCTCGGTTTCGGCGGCCTTGTTCTGGTCCGTCTTGGCTCCGCCGGCCATCGACTCGGCGGCCAAGTGGTAGGGCTGCGGATAGTCGGTCGCTTTGAAGCCGGCGGCCGCGTAGCACTTGTCGGGCGTGTGCGTCGAAACGGCGCGACGATTGGCGCACATCAGGTAGATCGAAACCTGCTCATCCGGGCGATAGCGATTGGTGTAGACGCGGGAGAGGGCGCCCACCGCCCCTGACACCTCCAGCACCTGGGGATCGACGGCAACGTCCTTGCCTTCCCAATCCCCGATGTTCTCAGGGATGTTGTCGAGCCGAGCGGCGAAGGCCTGCACTGCCTCGCTGGCGCCGCGGGAGCCCCAGCGTCCTTCGATCGATCCCTGAAAGATGGCGGCGCCAATGATCAGCAGCACCGCTGCGGAGAGCACTAAGATGCGATTCATGGTTCGATCTCGATTTCGATCCGGCAAGAAAAGTTAGTTTTGTCAGCCGACTTGGTCTGTCGACCGCTGGCTGCCAGCCACGACCGTTTTACTAGTTCTTCACGGCCATGGGCAGCCGACGACGCGAGTTGAAGGTGGCCTCGCCGCCGACAACCGCGCCCAGCACCTCGACGTTGACCGAGGCGAGCTTCTCGAAGGCCTCGTAGACCTTGGGGGTGCGGCTGACGTCGCGGAGCACCGAGAGGATCGCCGCATCCACGATTTGGCCGAGCAGCATCGTGTCGGCGTAGGCCAGCACGGGGCCCGAGTCGACGATGATGAAGTCGAACCGCGCCCGCAGTTTCTCGCACACCTCGCGGGCCTTCGAAGCGGCCAACGACTGCACGGCCTGCAGATCGCACTGGCCGGCGGGCAACAGCCAGAGGTCGGGCGCCTGCGTCGGCTGCACGACCTCCTCGAGTTCGGACTCGCCCCGCAGCACTTCGCTCAGGCCGGCGTCGTTCGACATGTCGAACAGCAGATGGGCGGCCGGGCGACGCAGGTCGCCGTCGACGAGCAGCGTGCGCTTGCCGCAACGGGCCAGGCTGGCGGCCAACTGACTGGCCACCGTGCTCTTGCCCTCCTGCTCCATGGCGCTCGTGACGAGGATCACCTGGGTGTTCTTCGAACGCACGCCGTGCAGCAGCATGGTGCGCACGCTGTCGATCGACTCCGACATCAGGCCCGAGATCAGCGCGGCGCCGTCGCCCGAGCGACCGGCCAAACGCTTGCGGGCCTTGTTCGACAAGTCGGGCAACGAGCCCATCACCCGCACGCCCAGGCCCTCGGCAACCTGGCTGGCCGAGAGGACGCGGCGGTCGAGGAACTCGCGGTAGGCGAAGCCGGCCACCGTGAGGCCGAAGGCGCACACGGCGAAGAAGGAGACGAGCGCGTACCGGGTTTTGTTCGAGTAGCCTTCGGGAGCCTCGGCCAACTGAATCTTCTTGATGCGGGAAGGCAGTTTGAGGTCCAGGTCGCGAGCGCTGATCTTCTGCGAGAGTTCATCGGCCAGCTTCTCTTGCGGCTCGATACGGGCGCGAATGGCCTCGATCTCGCTATTGTAGGTGCGAATGTTCTGCACCTCTTCCGCCTGCTCGTCGTACCGTTCCGTGAGGTCGTCGAGTTCGGCCTGCAGAGCCCGCGCATCGGCGGTCGCCACCTGCAACTCGGCGTTGATGGCGTCGACCGTTTGCAGATCGAACTTTTTCTCCACGCCGGGCCGCAACTGCTGCTTGAGCTGGTCGATTTCGCGCTTCAGGCTGTTGAGCGAATACATCATGGCCGTCCCGGCCGACGACTTCTTGCCCGGCACCAGGTTCTTGCTCATCCGCGAGGCGTCGCGCTGCGCCTCCATCAGGTCGCGATTCATGCTCGAGACCCAAGGATCCTCGTCGATGTAAGACTCGATGATCTGTTGCCGCTTGGCCGGATCGAGGGCCAACCGCTTCTGGATCGCCAGCGTCCGCAACTTGCTCTTCGCCCGCCGCAAGCTCTCGTCGATCATGTTCTTCGAGGTCTGCAAGCTGGCCAGATGGTGCAGGGCGATCTGCTCGCGGGCCGCCGCGGCTTCCGGCTCCGCGGTGCCGCCGCTCTTGGTGAGTTGGTTGAGGCTATCCTTATCCGCCTGAATCGCCTTGAGGGTTTGGTTCAACTGCGTCTTGAGCGTGTTGATCTCATTGACCTTCTGGTTGCGCTGCTTGTCGACCACCTCTTCCAGATAGGTCTCGGTGACCGTGTTCACGATCTCGATCATCTGGTTCGGGTAGTCGTCGCGCATCGAGATCGACATCACGTCCGACTCGCCGCTGTAACCGACCCGCAGATTGCTCTGCAGCCACTTGACTTTGTCGGGCCGCTCGCGGATCAGCGGCAGGTTGCGCAACCGGTTGTTGTGCTTCCGCAACGCCTGCAGGAGGACCAGATCGCTCTTGACCAACACCGCCTGGTTCTGGCGAAAGGCGTCGGACTCCTTGGGATCGATATAGCCCTGCTGGCCCATCACCGAAGGGGGCGTGCGGTCGACCTGCACCCAGGCCGCCACCTCGTAGCCCAAGGGCAGGAAGAACCAAGCCAAAACGGCGGCCGTGAGCCCCATCACCGAGCCCAACACGGCCCCCAGGGCCCAGCGGCGGCGCAGTGCTCGCGCCAGCGAGATCGGATCCGGACGAGCCGTGAGCAGTTCGGGCCGCATGGGCATCGCCCCGGACCAGCCATAGAGGCCAGGCAGGCTCAATTGCCCGCCCGCCGAACCGATGGGAACCAAGTCCCCCTGTCCGTGCCCGTTGCCGTTCTGCGGCGCCGAGGAAGTGCCGTTCGAGTAACTAGCGTCGCCAGCGTTGGGAGGTAGCACGGAAGAAGTCCCCCTAATTAAAACCAGGCTGAAGAGTCGAGCGGGGCGTGAAAAGCGAACCAGCGGAACGAACGCCGTGGTTCCAAAGCAACTGACAGGCCACTATCTCCGCCGCAGCGTGCCCGCCGCGGTCCAACTCATTGTCTCACTTCGCCTTCCGTGGCCGGCTCCGGCCCTTTCCCTTCGGCCGGCTGTTGTCCATTCGCCACCGGCGCCGGGGCTAGCGTGTAGTGCCCGAGCCACATGGGCCCCCTGTTTTCCCTACGGCCCATCGGGCCACTACAACTCGGCGATCTCCCGTCCTATCGCAGCCTTGGGCGCAAGTAAATCCGGTTTGGCCCCCGCAGACGCGATCAACAGATCCCTGCGGGTCCTACGATCGGCGCCACCCTCCGGGTCGAGCGCCTAGGCCCCCGTCGCGGGCTTACGCGGCGCCACCTGCGGTCCAAAGGCGAACGGCATGTCGCTCTCCTGCTCCTCCACGAACAACTGCGAGAGGACGTAAATCTCTAAGTACAGCAACCCCAAGGCCATGGGCATCATCACCCACCCCGCGAAGTCGTGGAACACGGCGTCCGCCACCTGGGTGCCCACCGTGAGGTGCAAAATGCCCGTCACGGTAATGCGGGTGATGTTCACGATCAAAGCGATCGGGATCGCGCTCGAAACGATGATCAACTGCTCCCACCAGGGGCCGGTGCGCACCAGGGTGATGGCGACCGCCAAGGCCAGGAAGATCGTGAGCATCCGCAGGCCGCTGCACTGATCGATCACGCCCAGGGCGATCTCGTCGATGTGGATCGTGTTGCCGTCGGAATAGGCCTCGATGCCGATCGTTTGCAACGCGTAGGTGCTGGCGACCGTGGCCAAACGCTGCAAGGGCGCAAGCAGCCGCAGGTGCAGGAAGCCCGGCAGCGGGAACATGAAGATCAAGAAGGCGATCGCGGGCCCGGCCCAACGCAACGTGGGAAAGCCCGTCGTCATGAGCACGATGCCCACCAGACTCGGCAAGAACGACAGCGCGTCGATGTATTGGTAGTTGAAGTGCGATCCGGCCATCCGCATCGCCAGCCCCAGGCCCAGAATGCCCAGGCCGCACCAGCGAGCCAGCGGGGTGGCGTCGGTCACCGGCTGGCGGCGCATCCACAGCAGGGCCAGCGTGAACAGCGGCACCAAGTAGCCGTGGGAGTATTCGGGCAGATTCCAAAAGCCGGCCAGGTAGGCCAGGGTGTTCCAGTAGCCCCAGATCAGCACGACGAGCATGGCGCCGAGCATGATCAGCGGACCATGCTCTTTGTAGTCGAACGACTTGAGCTGCTGCTTGACGGACGAGGCTGGGTCAGACATCGAGGCGGCACCTGCAAAAGAAGCGTGGGATCGAACGAGGCCGACGCCGGGGCGCCCTCGCAACCATTTCCGCTACCGCGGTTCGGAAAGCGTCAGGGGTCGGCCGTCACGATTCGAGGATCGACTCCGCGATCCCCTAACGGGCATTCAAGGTCATGAACGAAGAGTGGGAACTGGATGACGCCCGATCCTTGGTCACACCGACCGATGCTACGCAGCCGGTCGGTCAAAGGTTCTAGATCGAGGCAAGAAAAGCTTGATTAGACAGCGGTGACGGGGAGAAGCAGAAGGCGGGGCCGGAGGACTGCCCTGTGGCGCTCGTGGGTCCAAACCACCTTGGCAAATCCTTCCCGAGCCTGCAACCGATCGACCGCGGCCGCTGCCCTGAGGGGGACCTGGGAAGCGACGCTCAACGGAGCCCCGCCGGCGGTCCGCCCGGATCGCCAAGATTCACGATAGACGTCGCGCCCGGAAACTGTCAACGAGTTTGCACGTCGACAGGGCGTCCGCGGTCTTCGTGCTAGGCAATCGCAACGGTCGACGCGTTTCCGACGGGCGACAGCCCGGCGCACGGTTCAATCCGGAGACCGGAAGGCAGGTATAAATGGGTTGTTTGGGTTGTGTGCATAAAGTTTTCTTGTCACGTCGACACTGTCGATCGATGCTTTTTCGAACGGTTGCGCAAAGTTTGCCGGCTGAGCGGCCGATGATTTAGCCTGCCGCATCGAGCGCGCCCGGCGACCAAGGGCCGGGCTCGAGTACGGAGAGCGATGTCGCCCACTTTTTGGGGGTCCGGCCGAGAAATGCAAGCGAACCTTCGAGGACGATCTCTGGCGGCCGCGGCCGCTCTCGCGATCGCCGCGGCCAGCGGTTGCCTGGCGCCGATGGTCCGCACGCACCCCGCACCCACCGCGGGACCGCCGGGCGACGTCGCCCGCGAGCTCGACATGGTGACCTTGCCGGAGTACCGGATCGGCCCCACCGATTCGCTCGTCGTCGAAGCGGTGCGGGCCATCCCCAAAGCTCCCTACCGCGTCCAGCCTGCGGATCTGTTGACGATCATGGCCGCCGGCGTGTTGCCCGATCAGCCGATCTCCAGCACGTACCTGGTGCAGTCCGACGGCACGGTCGACTTGGGCACCGCCTATGGCCACGTCCAGCTCATGGACAAGACGCTGGACGAGGCGAAGGCCGCCATCCTGCGACACCTGAACAACCGGCTGCGAAAGTACGGCCTGGCGCCCGACGTGAGCATCTCACTCGCGCAAGCCGTGGCCGTGCAACAGATCGAAGGCGAACACACCGTCGGCCCCGACGGTACGATCATCGTCGGCGTGTATGGCAAGGTCTACGTCAACGACATGACGCTCGACGAAGCGACCGCCGCCATCGAATCGCATCTGGAGCAATGGCTCGAAATGCCCAAGGTGGGCGTCGAAGTTTACTCGCTCAACAGCAAGAGCTACAAAGTGATCCTCGACACGCCGACGCGCGGGCAGCAAATTGTGACCCTGCCGACCACCGGCAACGAGACCGTACTCGACGCGATCGCTCAAATTCAGGGGCTGACCGCCTTCTCCAGCCGCGATCACATTTGGGTCGCCCGGCCCAGTCCCGATGGCAACTGCGATCAGATCCTCCCGGTGAATTGGAACGACATCGTTCGGCGGGGCTCGACCGAAACCAACTACCAGTTGTTTCCCGGCGACCGCTTGTTCGTGCAAGGCCATCCGCTGCAAGCCCTCGACTACTTTATCGATCGCATGACCAGCCCGGCGGAACGCATCTTCGGCACCACGTTGCTGGGCATCCAAACGATCCAACAGTTCAATCGCCTGCCCGACGGGCTCCGGTTCAAGCCCTAAGCACGGCGGACTGGGCGCTAGCCTAGCGTGCACCCACGAGACTCGATCGACGGACCCGAGCTGCGGAAGAGGAGACTTCGCATGAAAACCAACCGCGTGTGGCGAAAAGTTGCAGGCGCGGCGGCCGCCCTGCTGCTCGCCAGCGGCCCCGCCTGGGCTGAGATCGGCATCAACAACCGCTTGCCATGCCCCAACGGCGCCTGCGTCCCCAATCGCATGACGTTCGGCTACTATCCAACCCGCTGGCGCAAGTGGCCCATTTCGCCGGCCCCGAGCGCCGGCCCCGAGGCCGCCGCCAGGGCGGGAGTGCAGCCGCCGGCGACGAACGAGCCTCCGCCGGTGAATGAAGACGAGATTCGCAGCCCGTTCGAGCGTTTGCCGCAGCGGCGGCCGGCGCAGGCGCCGGCGGAAGGCGAATACGAACCGCTGCCGGGCCCCGCCGCTGGTCCTCCGGGGGCTGAGCGGGAAGGCGACGGGTCGGGTGAAGAGGGGAATGGCGGCGGGCGCCAAGGGCCCGGGGCGCCCCGGCGTCCCCCCGTGGATCGTCCGCGGGTGTTTCAGGACCCACGCGGCAACCGACTGCCTGAGACGCGCCGGCCGATCAACGATGGGACCGATCTTTCAGACCCGAGCGACGAGTTCGGCTCGCTCGCGCTCGAGCCGCCGGCGCTGCTCACGCCCCCGGCGGCGCGCCCCGTGTCGTATGCGGCCGGAGTGCCCAAGCAACCCAAGAAGCTCGAGGCGACGGCCGCGCGTAAGGTTCCAACGCCCCGACCTCGTGCGGCGGCCGGCAACCCGTTGCGGAGGGGAAGCGAAGCGGCTCGTCCAAACCCGCCCACGCCAGGCGAAGAGTCTAACGACGGCGAAGGACCGCAGATTCTGCCCACCGCCGCGTGGATCGAAGAAGCGGCCAGCAAGCCAGCGGCCACCCCGGGCGATCCAGCGGCGACCAGCGTGTCGCAATGGCGGGCGAACCCGCTCCGCGGTCGCTAAGGCCTGGCCCCTACTCCGTCGGCTTGAACGCACGGACCTCGTACTGATACTGCACGGGGGAGCCGTGCGCCAGCCGCCGGTAGAACAGCGGGTATCCCCAGGTTTCGTCGAACTTGCCTTCGAGTTTGACCTGAACTCCCGGCTTGACGGCGAAATCCAAGTTCGGGTCTTCCTGAATGTGCAGATCCTCGCCGATCTGCTGCAACAGCCGATCGACGGTCCATTCTTCGCGCCGCGCCGCCTGCTGCATGGCCACACCGTTCTTGGTCAGCAGCTTTGCTGCGCCGTCGCGGACCTCGAGATGGACGTCGACCGGAGCGTTCTGGCTGTAGAAGTAGATGTCCATGTCGTAACTCGCCGGGCGCTTGGCTTGCCAGCGAGACAGCGCAGCGTCGTACTCGGCGCGGACCAAGGGGTCGCGGTCGGGGTTTCGCCCCCGGAGGAGCCCCACGCCGATCATCACGGCCGAGACCAAGCAAAAGGCGCCCAGCACGTAGAGCGGCTTGATCTTCTTCCACGGCTGCTCGCCGGCCAGCGTCGATTCGGTGGGCAACATCGGCATAACGCAGGATCCGTTAAGCAGCAAAAGCGGCAGATTTCTGGCAAATCGAGGGGCCGTACAGCCCCGACGGGCGGCGCAAGCCGCTCGGGAAAACGTAGCACGGCGGGACCGCCGCGCGTCCCTCCCACCGATATTATCCTTGGCTCCGCGCGCCGCCGTCAACGCGGCGATTCGTCGAGGGCGTTTCAGGTCAATCTGGTTGTCGGTCGGTCCTCGCGAAGGCTATGTTACCGCAGCGAAGCCGCGACCACCGTAGGCTCGCTCCGACCCGATTTCCTGGGTATCCATTCTTGGCTAGCATCAAGCGTATCCTCGTCACCGGCGGCGCCGGCTTCCTCGGGTCGCACTTGTGCGAGCGCCTGGTGCAGCAAGGGCACGACGTCGTTTGCCTGGACAATTTCTTCACCAGCCAGAAGACGAACGTTTCGCATCTACTGGACCGGCCGAACTTCGAACTGCTGCGGCACGACGTGATCGAGCCGATCCTGCTCGAGGTCGACCAGATCTACAACCTGGCCTGCCCCGCCGCGCCCGGGCACTACCAATTCAACCCCATCAAGACGACCAAGACCTCGGTCATGGGCGTCATCAACGTGCTGGGAATGGCCAAGCGCTGCAGGGCCAAGGTGCTGCAGGCCTCGACCAGCGAGGTCTATGGCGATCCGGAAGTCCACCCCCAGGTCGAAACCTACCGCGGCGCGGTGAACCCGATCGGTCCCCGCGCCTGCTACGACGAAGGCAAGCGCGTCGCCGAGTCGCTCTGCATGGACTACTACCGCATGCACCGGGTGCAGGTGAAGATCGTGCGGATCTTCAACACCTACGGTCCGCGCATGCACCCCTTCGACGGCCGCGTGGTGTCGAACTTCATTCGCCAGGCGCTGCGCGGCGAAGAGATCACCCTGTTCGGCGACGGCAGCCAAACCCGCTCGTTCTGCTACCGCGACGACCTGATCGAGGGCATGTTGCGGATGATGGACACGCCCGACGACTTCGTGGGCCCCGTGAATCTTGGCAACCCCGACGAGTTCACCGTCCGCGAACTCGCCGAGATGGTAATTGCGCAAACCGGCTCGCAATCTCCTGTGGTGTTCGAGCCGCTGCCCCAGGACGACCCGACGCGACGACGCCCCGACATCACCCGCGCACGGCAAAGCCTGGGCTGGGCGCCGCAAGTGCCGCTGCGCGAAGGCCTGGCGAAAACGATCGAGTGGTTCCGCGGGCTCGACTGGAGCCAATATCGGCCGCCGACGCCAAACTACTGATGTCTGCGAGCGTTTCGGCTACTTTCGCCGCGTGTACTCGATGGTCATCATCGGCACGGCCTGGCCGTCGGGCCCCACCACCGCCATCGTAAACGTCTGGTGGTCGGCGTCTTTGATCTTGGTCACGTTCTTGAACTTGACCGTTTCCCCGCCGGGCCCCTTGGCCTCGCCGAGCATGGTCATCGTCTTGGTGTCGGCGTCGTAGTCCCCTTCGAAGATCGTAGGGGCGCTCGACATCGAGTCGACCCACACGCTCACGTACTTCTGCTTGCCCTGATCGTAACCGTCGACGCCGTGCCCTTCGAACTCCGTGGGGCCAAATGAACCCTTGAAGCTCGATACGACCCACAGCCCGCCCGGGCCCTTCTTGTAGACCGCCTCTCCCTTGGTTGTCTCGCCGCCGGGGATCTTGATCTCGCAGTCCCATGTCCCCAGGCTCTTTTCGAGCACTTCCATTTCAGGCCCGGGAGTCTGCGGTTGCTGCCCGCGGAGCGGACAGGCTACGGCGCTGAAGGCAAGGCAAACGGCGGCGAAACGGAGCGAGCGCAACATGGGGTCAGTCCTTGTCGGAGAAGAGGTGCGAAAGCGTCAGTCGCGCTGGCAAGAGAACACGCCGCCGGGCGAGTGTCAAGAACTTGCCGGATCCGTCCGCCGTACGTCTGCCTCGCCCACACGCCGTCACGCGCGCCCCTTGAGCATGCCCTGCCAATAGAGCAACGGCAGCAAGTAGCGTTTGAGCAGCCACATGCTGAACCGCTCCCGCGATTGGTCCACGGGAAAAGTTTCCGCCGGCAGCTTCCGGTAGTCGAACTCGGCCAGCACCAATTTGCCGATGCCCGTGACCAACGGACACGACGTGTAGCCGTCGTAGCGGGCGGCGAGCGGCTTCCCCTGCATCGCCGCGCGCAGATTCTGCACCACCACCGGCGCCTGCTTGCGAATCGCGGCGCCGGTCTTCGAGGTCGGAAGATTGCTGCAATCTCCCAAAGCAAAGACGTTCTCGAAGCGTTTGTGTCGGAGCGTGTCCGGGTCGACGTCGACCCAGCCTTCGCCATCCGCGAGCGGACTCTCGGCCAGGAAACGCGGCGGCCCCATCGGGGGCGTCACGTGCAGCAGGTCGTAGGGCAGGACGACCGTCTCCCGCGTGTCGAGGTGCTGGAACACCGCCTCCCGCGACGCTCCCCGCACTTCGATCAACTCGTGGCGGAAGCGGCAGTCGATCTGCTTGCGGGCAACGACTTGCTCGAGCGTACTTCGATAGGGCTCCACCGCGAAGATGTTCGGCAGCGCGGAGAAATAGAGGATTCGCGCCTGGTCGCGGACCCCCGCTTCACGGAAACGGTCGTCCGCCAGGTACATGATCTTCTGCGGCGCGCCGCCGCATTTCACCGCGCCCGAGGGGTTGGTGAAAATCGCGTTGCCGCCGCGGAAGTTGCGAATCGCCTCCCAGGTGGAGTCGACCGTCGCGTACGAGTAGTTGCTGCAAACTCCGTCCTTGCCGAGGGATTCCTCGAGCCCGGGGATCTTCTCCCAGTAGAGTTGCAAACCAGCCCCGACGACCAGCCAATCGTAGGTGATCGTTCGCCCGTCGCGGGTATGAATCGCATGCTGTGCGGGCTCGAACCCCCTCACCGCGTCGCGGATCCAGCGCGCGCGGCGGGGAATGACCGAGCGCTCGGGGCGTTCGGTCGCCTCCTTCCGCGCGAGGCCGCCGCCGACCAAGGTCCAGAGGGGCTGATAGTAGTGCTTGTCGGACGGCTCGACGATTGCGACATCGCGGCGGCCGCGCCAACCTTTGGTGAGCTGCGCGGCGACGGTGATCCCGGCGGTTCCGCCGCCTACGACGACGATTTCATGATGGCTGGCGTTGGGCATGACGGGGCCTCTTGGGTTGGCTCAGAAACAAAGATTGCGCAGCGCGACGTACGCGGCGACCAGCAGAATGGCGATCGCGAAGACTCGTTGCAGCGCCGGCCCCGAGAGCCGCCGGCCGATCCGCTGTCCTGCGAACAGGCCGGCGACCCCGCCGCCGACGAACCACAGCGTCACCAGCGGCGGAATCGCTCGGCCGCCCCACAGGTGCGCGGTCACGCCCGAAACACTTACGAGCGCGATCACCATCAGCGACGTGCCCACGGCCTGGTGGATCGGCATGCCGGAGAACAGCACCAAGGCGGGCACGATGACAAATCCGCCGCCTACCCCGAACAAGCCCGACAACACGCCGGTGAGCAGCCCGACGATCAGCAGCAGCAGCGCGCAGCGCGAGGTCAGCAGGAGCGCGCCCGCCGCATCGCGCCGGCAGGCCGGGCCCTCGGGATCGCTGGAAGACTCCGCGGCGGCAGGCTGCGCGGCTTGCCGCCAGAGCCGGATCGCCACGACGACCATCAGCCCGGCGAACAGGAGCAGCAGCAGCGCGTCGGGCAGCAGGTGGGCGATCCACGATCCCAACGGTGCGCCGAGCATGCCAGCGGCGGCGAACAGCAGGCCGGTCCGCTTTTCGACCTGCCCGAGGCGCCAGCGGTGCAGGAAGCCGACCAGCGAGGTTGCCCCGACGGCCGCCAGCGACACGCCGACCGCCTCTTGGGGCAACATTCCTAGTCCGTAGACCAAGAGCGGCACGGCGAAGATCGCGCCGCCGCCGCCGGTCAGGCCCAACGACAGTCCGACGACGGCGCCGAACAGCAGACTCAGGGGCAGCAGCTCGCCGCTCATGGAGTTTGTTTCGCTCCGTTACTTGCCGCAGCCCTGGCCGCAAGCGGCGCCTTCGGCCACGGTCGGAAACTGCGAAGCGACCCAGGCCTTGTAGCCGCCGACCAAATCCGACACGTTCGTGCGTCCCGCGGCGGCCAGCAGGCTGGCGGCGATCGCCGAGCGATAGCCCCCCTCGCAGTGCACGACAACGGGCCGGTCCTCGGGAACCTCAGCCAGTCGCTCGCGCAAGTGGGGAAGCGGAAGGTTCTTGCTGCCGTCGATATGACCGGCGTTCCACTCCTTTTCCGCGCGAACGTCGAGAATGAACGGCCCCTCTCCGGCGGCCCGTTGTGCGGCCAGGGCGGCGGCCGTGACTCGCGGAACGGCGCGGATCAAGTCGGGATGCGTCTCGAGCGCCGCCATGCCGTCCTGCAGGCAGCCGGCTACGTTGTCGAAGCCGATGCGACCCAGCCGCATCACCGCCTCTTCTTCGTTGCCGGGCTCGGCGATCACGACGATCGGCTGGTCGTGGCGGAGAATCGAGCCGCACCAGGTGGCGTACTTCCCTTGCAGGCCAATATTGGTCGCCCCGGCGAAGTGCGCGCCCTCGAAATCGATGGCCTCGCGTACGTCGACGAGCTGCGCGCCCTGATTGCGCAGCCGCACCACGTCATCCACCGTCAGTGGCCGCAGCGCGGAACTCAGCGTCGACTGAAGATCCGCTCGCTCCTGCCGGTTCTTGATGGCGTCGTAGACAAAGTAGTCCGGCGCCTCGGGCTGCTCGCTCGTGACCAGCCGCTTGAACTGGTTGAGGCTCATCGGCTGCAGTGCGTAGTTGAACCGCTTCTGTTCGCCGATCGTCGACACCGTTTCCTTGCTGAGATTTTTGCCGCACATGGAGCCCGCGCCATGGGCCGGGTAGACGAGCGTGGCGTCGGGGAGGCTGCGCAGTTGGTCGAGCGACTGGTACAACATTTCGGCCAGTTCGTCGGCCGTGACGCCGATCGACGCCAACAGGTCGGGCCGCCCCACATCGCCGATGAACAAGGTGTCACCCGTGAGCACGGCGTGCGGCGCCGCGTCTCGAGCATGGGCGAAGACGAGCAGCGAGATGCCTTCGGGGGTGTGGCCCGGGGTCTCGAGCACCTCGATCCGCACGTCGCCGAGTTCGAGCCGGTCGCCCGTGCGAACCGCGCGGAAGGCGAACTCCGCTTGGGCGCGGGCGCCCATCACGATCTCGGCGCCGGCGCGGTTGCGCAGTTCGATGTGACCGGCCAGGAAGTCGGCGTGGAAGTGCGTGAGGAAGACGTACTTGATCGTGTAGCCGGCCTCCGCGGCGTCGCGCAGGTACTGTTCCACGTCGCGCTGGGGATCGACCACGGCGGCGAGCTTCGACTGTTCGTCGGCAATGAGATACGAGGCGTGCGCCAGGCAGCCGAGGTAGTACTGTTTGAGGATCATGGCATTAGTCCTTGCGTGGAAGAGCAACGAAAGGGGCTACGGGGTGCAGCAGGACGAGGATGCGTTCGGTTGGTTTGGCGCGGCTGACGCCGGCACGCGATTCCAAGGCATCCGTGCGAGCAGCAGCCCCATGCCGCAGGTGTCGGTGATTCCGGCGAACACGAGTCCTGCGCCGACGAAGCCCGACAGCGCGATCCAATACGGATGCACGAAGTAGCCCATCAGCGCGCCAACCAGCACGAGCGAGCCCGCCGCAATCCGCACCTGACGCTCGAGCGACATCGTCTTGGCGCCGCGCACGACGGGCAGGCCCGCCTGCTCCCAAGCGAGCGTGCCTCCTTCGACGTTGAAGACGTTCGTACAGCCGGCGGCGGCGAGCTTCTCGCACGCTTGGCGCCCGCGGCCGCCAGACCGGCAGATCACGTAGAGCGCTGGGGCGGCCGCGCCGCGCGCGGCAAGCCGTTTCGGGTCCAGCCGATCGAGCGGCTCGTTGCGAGCAAGGCTGGCATGGATTTCCTGGAACTCCTTGGGCGTGCGGACGTCGATCAGTTCGACCTCGCGCCCGGCCTGCACCAATTCGTGAAGGGACTGCGGGGAAATGGTGGGCACGTTCATGACTCACACTCCTTGTCTCGTGGTCTTGCGGAGACGCATGTCGATATGTCGGAACTGTTCAATATATGTGCCGAAAAAAAGGGCTGGGCGTACTGCTGTCTTAACGCTTGCTCATGCCGCCGAACCGCGACTCGATGCAGGCCAGGATGTCCTTCAAGTGAGGCTCGGCGACGCGATAGAACACCTTGCGGCCTTCCTTCTCGCTGCTCAGGAAGCCGCACCGCTGCATCAGCCGCAGATGCTCCGAGGCCATAGGGCTGGGCAGCTCACACGCTTCGGCCAGTTCCCCCACGGTGTAATCCCCCTGCAGCAGCATCTGAATCATCCGCAGCCGATGCGGATGCCCCAGGATGCGCAGGCACTCGGCCGCCTGCTCCAGGGACTTCAGATCAGTGAGTTGCAGGGCCATCGCAGCCTCCACGACAATTATATCGTCATGTCGCGACCTGACAATCCTTTTTTCTGGAGCTTCCTGCGGCTGGGGGCCTGCTTGACAGCCCCTTTCCGACGGCGCTAGGATCGAAGTTGAGGGCATTCCTAGACTTACATGGGCGGGTTTGCAATGCATTCGCTGCGGGGTCGATCGACCGTGGCCGTGGTGTTGGCGAGTTTTCTCGCCGTCGGCGCTCCGTCTCGCGCCTACACGCCCGAAAGCCCGGAAGTGAAGCAAATGGTGGCCAAGGGGCTCGAGTACCTGGGCAGCCAGGACCCTGAGACCTTTAGCCGGCTCGGCGCTCTGTGCCTGGCGGGGCTAGCCTTTGTGAAGGCCGGGCAGCCGGAGCACCCCACGGTCAAGGCAGCGATCCAAGCGTGTCGCGACCTGACCGCCAAGGGCCCCGAGCAGATCACCACCAGCGTCTGCGACATCTACAGCAGCGGTCTGGTGATCATCTTCCTGTCGGCCGTCGACGGCAGCGCCTATCGTCAGGAGATCGGCGTGATGGTCCGCTCGCTCGAGCGGCGGCAGCTTTCGGGAGGCGGTTGGACCTACGAATCGCTGGCGGTGGGCGACACCTCGATGACTCAGTACGGCGCGCTCGGCATGTGGGAAGCCGCGGCCAGCGGATATCCGCTGCCCGTGGATCGCGTGGCCCGCACGCTGGGCTGGCTGATGCGAACTCAAGACCCGAGCGGCGGGTGGGGTTACCACGCCGACGATCCCGGCTCGTTCCAACTCGTCCCGCAGACCGAAGTCCGATTGTCGTTGGCTACCGCTGCGCTCGGCAGCATCTACCTGTGCGCAGATCTGCTGGAACTTTCGACGGGCAAGGTGTCGGTCGAGCGGGACTTGCCGCCGGCGCTCAAGCCTGTGGAAACTCCCGGCCGCTCCCGCGCGCGGATCGATCGCGCACAGCTTCGCCAAACGCTGCGCAACGGGACCACCTGGTTCAACAATCAGTACCGCATCGATCCTGATGGCTACACCCACTACTACCTCTACGCGCTCGAGCGCTATCAAAGCCTGCGCGAGGTGGCCGAGCGGCGGCCGGTCGCCGAGCCCCTCTGGTACAACCAGGGGGTCGAGTATCTCGCGCGCACGCAGGCCGAGGATGGAACCTGGCGAAGCAACAGCGGCGTCGACGCCGACACCGCCTTCGCCATCTTGTTCTTGCTGCGGTCGATGAAGAAGAGCATCCAGAAGGCGAAGAATTTTGGCGACGGCACGCTCACCGGCGGCCGAGGGTTGCCGTCGAACACCGCGGACGCAGAGCTCAAGCAGGGGCGCGTCGTGTCCCGCAAGCTCACCGGTCCCGCCACCGGCCTGCTCGAGATCCTCAACGATCCCAACCATCCCGACATTCTTTACCTGGCCGACAACCTCGATCAGGTAAACCCTAACGCCAAGGGGGGCAACTTAACTTCGGCCCAGCGCGCGGAACTCGACCGAGTGGCGGAATCCGGCACGGTGGAAGCGCGCCTCGTCGCCTTGCGGGCACTCGCGCGAGCCCGCGACCTCGACAACGTCCCGCGATTGATCACGGCTCTGCGCGATCGCGAGTGGCGAGTCGTGCAGGAGGCCAATGCCGGCCTTGCGCGGATGGCCCGCCGCCTCAGCGGCTTCGATCTGCCTGAAACGCCTGACGAAGCCGCCCGCGAGAAGTTGATTGGCCGCTGGAAGGCCTGGTATCGCACGGTGCGTCCCGAGGCGGAGTTTGCCGATGATCCGCCGTAGCAGCGTGTGCAGCCGCTTCGGCTTCGGAGGCGCTAGACTATGAAGGCGCCCCCGAAGCCGTGCCCTGCCTGCGCTCAGAACCCGGCTGGCCTAGCCGTTTGTCCGGCCTGCGGACGGAAGCTCGCGCCCCCCAAAGTCGCTGCGCCGCCAAAGGTCGAGGCGAGCCGCGCGCCCCCGCGCGTACGCGCCTCGCTCGTCCCTCCGCCGACGATCTCGCCTGCCGCCCCCGTCCCCATCGACGTCGAGGCGCCAGACCAGGCCGAAGCCATCGACGACTGGCTGCCGCCCGCCTACGATCTGCCTGAAGTGGTCGGCCCCGACGCGGTGGCAGACATGCCGACGCATCCGTTCGGAGGCGCGGCCCCCCTTGTGGGACCGCCGCCGGACGAACCGGCCGACGACGGCCCCGAGTTTGCCGCGCAGCCTTGGCAGCGCTGGGAGTCTGAGCGGTCGGGCGAGCGCGGCCGGTTGGAAAAGAACGCCCTGCTGTTCGGGCTTGGCCTCGTACTGTTGTTCGCGCTCGTTGTCCTCCTGTCCTGGCTCTAAATCGCCTGCATGTTTGGTCTGCTCAACGTTCACAAGCCGGCCGGCCCCACCTCGCGCGACGTGGTCAATCGCGTGCAGCGGCTGGTGAGGCCGGCTAAGGCGGGGCACGCGGGCACGCTCGATCCGCTGGCCACCGGAGTGCTGGTCGTCTGCCTGGGCCCCGCCACGCGGCTCGTCGAATACGTGCAGCAGATGCCCAAGCGCTATCGCGGCGCCTTTCTGCTTGGCCGGCGCAGTCCCACCGAAGATGTCGACGGCGAGATCACCCTGCTCGCAGATCCTCCCGTGCCGACGCTCGCCGAGTTGCAGGCGTCCGCCCAGCGGCTCACGGGAACGATCCAGCAGCGTCCGCCCGCCTACTCGGCGCTCAAGGTGGCTGGCCGCCGCGCCTACCAACTGGCTCGCGCCGGGCAAGAGGTCGAACTCGAGCCGCGCTTGATCACTATTCACCGCCTCGAAATCCTCCGCTACGACTATCCCGAACTCGAACTCGACATCGAGTGCAGTTCGGGCACGTATGTCCGTTCGCTCGGGCGCGACCTCGCCGAGCTCGTGGGCTCGGCCGCGGTGATGGCGGCGCTCGAGCGGCAGGCCGTCGGCTCGTTCTCCGTCGCGCAAGCCATCCCGCTCGATGAGCTTTCGGCCGCTACCATCGGCGCCGCCTTGCTCGATCCCGCGCGGGCCGTCACCGGGCTGCCGCGGCGCGAGCTTTCGGCCGCGGAGTTGTTCTGCGTGCAACGCGGCCAAGCATTGCCCCACGAGCCCTTGGGACCGGCGGAATACGCGGCCTTCACGCCCGACGGATCGTTGGCCGCGGTGCTCGAACGTCGCGACCGCGGCTATCTGCCGGCTGCGAACTTCGTGGCCCTCTAATCCGCGGAACAACGCTTCGCGCAGAGAAAACCCTGGCGGGTTCGTAAGCCGCAGCGGGGTGCGAGGCTACGCCTGCCGGGGGATTGCGAGCTCTGCAAAGTGCTAGTACCTAATGAGTTGTGCGCGGTCGCCGCGCATCGATAGGTTGCGTGCGTTGCTTGCGGGTAGCCGCACGCACGATTACGATCAAACTTATCGGAACAGTCACAGCGAAAGGCGCCTCGGGGCAGGTCTACTGAGAAGAAGGCGATTTGGCGCGCCTGCATTCACTGCGGTTCCCCACGACGGGAGCCGCCGCGGGGCAAGCCATGCGCCGATCGGAAGCGCCCTCGGAATGCCACCTCGGACTCGCTTCTCGAAATGACCAGTGAACCGGCCTCGAGCGTGATGGAGCGGCCTACGGTTACGCTTCCCCCACGCATCGCGCCTCCCATCAACTACGGGCCCTCCCTGCGCTCCGGCGCCGCCTGGACCTTTCTCGGCACCACGGTCGCCATGGCCGCCCAGGGGGGCATCATGATGGCCCTGGCCAAGTTGGGCACCCCGGAAATCGTGGGTCAGTATGCTCTGGCCGTGGCCATGGTCGGCCCCGTCATCCTGCTCACGAACCTGAACCTGCGGGCGGTGCAGGCCACCGACGCGCGGCACGAAAACCCCTTCGTGTCCTACGTGGGGCTGCGGCTCTGCGGCCTGCTGACGGCAGCCGTGGCCTGCGTGGCGATCAGCCTCGTAAGCCGCGTGGGGGCGGTCAGTCTGGCGGCGGTGATGCTGGTGTACCTGGCCCGCGCGTTCGACGGCGTCAGCGACGTCATCGCGGGGCTCTTGCAGAATCACGAACGGCTCGACTTGATGAGCCGCTCGCGGGCGTTGCAGTCGGTCTGTCAGTTCGCGGCGATCACGCTCGCCTTCTGGGCGACCGGCAACCTGCTCTGGGCCCTGGCGGCGGGCGCCGCGTCGGTCGCCCTGACCACGTTCACGTATGACGCTTCGTGTGCCCGGCAAATGCTGGCCGAAGACGGCGCGGCCCCGCTGCCGCTCGTGCCGGCGGTGCAACGCGGGTTGGCGACCTGGAGCTTCTTCGACACGCGGCGGCTGTTCTGGACGGCCCTGCCGCTGGGCATCGTGGCCGGGCTCGACTCGCTCACGGTCAACGTGCCGCGGTACATCGTCGAGCACTTTCAGGGGAAGGAAGCCTTGGCGTTCTTCGCGGCGGCGGCCTACATGATGTTTCTGGGGGCGGCGGCGATCGACGCCATGGCGGCCCCCGCCCGCCCCCGACTGGCCAAGCTGTTCCTCCACGACCTGCCGGGCTTCCGCTGGCTGGTGCTGCGGATCGCGTTTTTGGCGGGAATGTGCGGGGCCGCGGCCTGGCTGATCTGCTTCCTCTGGGGCCGACAGTTGTTAACGCTGCTTTACACGGCCGAATACGCGGAACACGCGAATGTGCTCTCCTGGCTGATGGTGGCGGCGGCGATCTGGTACGTGGCGGGGATCTTCTCGACGGCGGTCACGGCGACGAGGAGCTTCCGGATTCAGATGCCGATCATGGTGGCCTCCTTGAGCGTGACGGGCGTCGTCTGCTTCCTGCTCATGCCCAGCTATGGCCTGACCGGCGCCGCCTGGAGTGTGATCGTCGGGATGATCGTCCGGCTGCTGGGCAACGTGCTCGCGTTGGGAATCGTTGTCAAGAATCGTTGACGCCACTTGGCGATCTGGGACTGCGTGTCTGTATCGCTGCTTGCCCTGTTGGTCCGGACGGGATAGCCTAAAATCTTACGCCCCCAACCCCGTTGGTGGCGGGGCGCACGGTGCCTAAATGGCAGCCTCACAATAGTATTGCCCGACTATGCCGTGCCCGAACGTCAGCACTTCGCTCGCCCGTCCACCCAATCGTTAGAGGACGATGGAGTGCCAGCCTGAAGCAGCAACACGTGAAGGCAATGAAGTAACGGCCGGATTAGATAACAGGCACGCCTCGCGAATGAGCATCCGATCCATCAAGAACGGCTACAAAGCCCTCAGAGTCAAGGCATTTCACACTGCCCAGCGACTCGGCGTCGACGTGCTCCCGCGACATTGGTATTCCGAGATCCCGGATGTGCGGCGTCTGCAAACGACCGAGTCGTGGCGAGCGCCGTTTACGATGATCGGAGTGCGCGGATCCGTCGCCGAACAGGGTGCCTGGCTCAAAAAACTCGTAGATGCTTCGCCACCCGCCTCGAATGTCTACGCCCGCGCGTGCCAAGACGAGGGAAGTACCGGCTACGGCCCGATCGAGGCCGAAGCGCTATTTGCATTTGTGGCGGTCAAGCGACCTCCGGTTATCGTACAGATCGGATGTGGCGTCTCGACTTCGGTAATTCTTCAGGCCGCGGCATCGTCCAACTACACCCCTCGCGTCGTCTGCGTCGAGCCGTTCCCGTCATATTATCTGCGCGAGCGAGCGCGGGCCGGACAGTTGGAACTCATGCCGATTCCTGCCCAGCAGCTCGATTGTCGGCTGCTGGAGTCGATCCCTCAAGGAGGATTGTTTTTCGTTGATTCGACGCACACGTTGGGGCCCGCGGGCGAGTGCACTCGCATCATTTTGGAGATGCTCCCGCGCGTGCGGGAAGGCGCGTTTGCACATTTCCACGATATTTGGTTTCCGTACGACTACGATTCGAACGTGCTAAGGACGCTGTTTTTCTGGCACGAGAGTCCGCTGTTGCACGCATTTTTGGTAGGAAACGATTCGTGGCGCGTGCTGGCCAGCCTTTCGATGCTTCACCACGGACGTCCGGAGACACTACATGCGATGTTTCCGACCTATCGACCTCGCACGCATGTCAATGGCATCGCGATCGACGAGGGACACTATCCCACATCGATTTACCTAACTCGCAACTAGCGTAGCCCCTGGCGCAGGAACTCACAACGTGGCGGCAGCAGTCGAACAATTTGTTTCACCTGAGTGCAAGGCATGTGGCCATCAGGCTAACAAGCTTTTTGAGACTCACAATCAACACGGCCGCATTTCGACGATCCACAACTTCCGTTGCCCGCAATGCGGTATGGTGTTCGTTGGCAACCGCCCGACCAACGAGGAACTGGGCGAAGCGTATGGAACGCTTGACCACCAGCAATACTACGCTGAAATTCGCGAAACAAATGCCGCGAAGATGCGCGAGTGCGTTCTCGAACTTGCGCAAATCGTCTCCAGTGATGCCAAGATCTTGGACGTTGGGTGCGGCAATGGAGAGTTCCTCTTGCTATTGAAAGCGAATGGTTTTCGGCACCTAGCCGGCCACGAGATTCCCGGAGCTGACCTCTCGGCATTGACTCGCGCCGGTATCCGCATCTGGCAGGACTACGACTACGAGACCTTGCCTGACAACTCGTTCGATTGCGTGACCATGCTCGACGTTGCCGAGCATGTACCAAGCCCCCGCCACCTGTTTGACAACTGCCTCCGGATTCTCCGGCCGGCTGGATTGCTCTACGTTCACACGCCCGGCGTGAGCATGTTGGACCGCGTGATGCACCACCTCGGACCCGTCGGTCGGAAATGGCAACGTAGTCGAACGAGCATCTTTCATCTGCAAAACTATTCACAGACTTCAGTGCGGCTGTTATTGCGGGAGTTTGCCGACGTTCGTTGCCGGCAAGTGAACGAGCTGACTTGGCCTCTTTCTCGGTACGTGCGCGTGTATTTAAGACCGCCTCGGGCTCTAGCACCGATTCTGACCGCTGCCCTTTGGCCTTTCCTCTGCACGTCGGTGAATGCGAACAAAGTGATCGTAGTCGCGAGAAAGGCCGCGGCGTGAGTCGGGGCCGTTCGCCCCCAAGTACCTGCCGGATCAAGCGATGAGTTCGACTATCCTCCTTGTGGCCACACTGCTGACCGCAGTGTTTGCATGCGTTCTCGTGGTCAATCTTCGGAAAGGCAAGGATCCGTTTTCGCCTTGGTGCCTGGTTCCCGGACTGCACCTTTTGCGAACGTCTCCGTTTCTTTTCCTGGTCTCCACGCAGCCGGACGCCTATGTCCATCCAGCGATCTGTGAGGCATTTCCTGACCTCGACTCCGCATTTGTCTGGTACGCCTTTGTCGAGTTACTGGGCTTCGTCGCTTGTATGGTCGGGGTCTCAAGTCGGATCGGGCAGGCGCTAGCAGGGCGCATTCCCTTGTTGCGCTACCGTGTGGCCCCGGAGACACTCGAGTTGGCCGCAGCAGTCTCAGTCGCAGTCGGTTGGCTTGCGTATCTCTTGCTCCTGCGACACGTAGGCGGGCTCTGGGAGCTGTTGGGATCGCTGGACATGCGGGTCCAGGTTCTCGAAGGAACGGGAGTGTACATTAGCACGATGACGCTCGCGGCGCTGGGCTGTGTGCTTCTGGCCTACACACTGCGTTTTCGCTACAGTCATGCCCGGCTCGCGACAGTGATTGCCCTCGGGCTGGCGACCGCCGCGATGTACTCTACGACCGGCGGACGGAAACTGGCATTGGGCCTCTTTCTTTCGCTCATCATTGTCTGGCACTGGGGCGTTCGGCCAATTCGGCGGCCGGTTCGGCTGGCCTTCATTGTGTGCGGGCTCGTTGCGCCTTATTTTATCGCAATGCCTCTCTTTCGCGGCAGCCGCGACGCCTTGTCATTCTATATCGAACATCCCGGCGAACTCGCGTCAGACATTGCGGAGAACTCTAGCGGGTTCATTCAGCAATTGAGCTATTGTGAGACTTACGTGTTTGTCACAAATCACTTCACGCTCAACACGGTGTGGATGGGGCAGACTTACCTGGACCTCTTCAAGTCGCTCGTGCCTCGTCAGCTGATGCCAGACAAGCCGCCGCTCGATGAGGGGATGTACATCTACATGCTCGCGCAGGGGGGGGAGATCTATCCAGGCATGCCGTCCCGTGACCAATACTCTGTGGGTTGGCCGACCGAGACTTTAGGAACGATGTACTGGAATTTTCATCTTCCGGGCGTGATCTTCGGCATGGTGATCTTGGGCGGAGTGCTGCGGACGGCTTATGAGTACCTCCTCATGTCGCACAAGAGTCTCTTTGCCATCATCATCTATCAGTACACGATGTTCGGATTTGCTCTTAGCAACATGCGGATTGTCCAGTTTACTTTGGGCGTGATTCTGGTCACCAGCTTGTTCGTGGCGGTATTAGGTGCTAGGGCTCGACAGTGACCGCTGCGATACAAAGTCGTTCGGCCAGTTGCATCTTGCAGCGATTCGATTCAGCGGCCGCACAGGAATGGTTGAATGCATGTAGTCCACGTGACCGAATCCATGCATGTTCGCACGGGAGGTCCCGCATATTCTGTGAGGCAGTTGGCGGCCGGGTGCAGCCGAGATGGGCGCTGCACGTCCGAAATCATTTCGCCGGAGACGACACGGGATGGCGAACGCTGCGAAGGCGATCCTGCAGCTACCGTGAGGTATATTCCCACTCGATCTTGGAGTTTGGGGTGTGGAACGCGAATGTTCCGCTCGCTCCGATCTGCGGCGCTCGCGCCCAACGCGCTCTTTCATTTGCACATGATGTGGCGGGGGCACCTTGTTGCCGCGGCGGCCTTTGCTCGCAGGTCCGGCTGCCCCTATCTCGTGTCGCCGCGCGGCACCCTCGAGCCTTGGTGCCTCGAGTATCGGGGCGGCCGGAAGCGCCTGTTTTGGGCCCTTGTCGAGCGCAAACGGTTGCTCGGCGCGGCTGCGCTCCACGCAACCTCGGCCATGGAGGCCGAGAACTTGCAGATGCTCGTGCCTGGCCGACCGATCGCCGTGATTCCCAACGGGCTGGCCCTGCCCGCCTTGGCGCCGCGCCCCGAGCCGGGGCCCACGCGCACCGCGCTCTTTCTCTCGCGAATCCATCCCAAAAAGGGCCTGCCGCTGCTCATCGAGGCCTGGCGGCAAGTGCGCCCGGCCAACTGGCGGCTGCTCATCGTTGGGCCGGATGAGCTAGACCATGCGAACCATTGCCGCGCACTGGCCCGGCGGATGGGCGTCGAGGGAGCGATCGAGTTTCGCGAGAGCGTGTCGGGCCAGGCCAAGTGGGATCTCTACCGCGCGGCCGACCTGTTCGTGCTGCCGACGCTGAGCGAGAACTTTGGCATCGTCGTGGCCGAAGCCCTGGCCAGCGAAACACCCGTGCTCACCACCACGGCTGCGCCCTGGGAAGAACTGCACACGCGCAGCTGCGGCTTTTGGACCGCCCCCACGGTCGACGCCATTGCCGCGGCCCTCAAGCAGGCCACGGACTTAGCGCCACACGACCTACAAGCCATGGGCGCTCGGGGCCGCAGCCTGGTGATGGAGAAATATTCCCTGGACGCCACGATCGACGATATGTTGGCCGTTTACGAATGGGCGTTGCACGGCGGCGCCTTGCCTGCTTGTGTGATGCCTGGTTGACCGGAGCCGCCGCATGCCTGTCGTCTCCGCTGAAAGTTCCACCACCGCTTGGCGGGCAGCGCCGCGATCGCCGCGGAATCTGGCGGGGCGGTGCGCCTGGGAGTTCGTCTGGCTCCTCCTCTTTCGCCCCAGCCCCCGCTTTCGCGCCTGCGATCCCTGGCGGCGGCTGCTCTTGCGGCTGTTTGGGGCGCAGGTGGCGGCGACCGCCGTGGTCTATCCCTCGGCCCGCATTTGGGCCCCTTGGAACCTCGAACTGGGGGACCGCGCCGTCTTGGGCGACCGGGCCGAATGCTACTGCGTCGACCGCGTGACCCTGGGGGAGGGGGCCGTCGTCAGCCAACTGGCCTACCTTTGCGCCGCCACCCGCGACATCCGCTCGCTCGACAAGCCGCTCGTGACGCGGTCGATCGTCGTCGAACGCGACGCCTGGATTTGCGCGCGAGCCTTCGTCGGCCCCGGCGTGACGATCGGCGCGGGGGCCGTAGTGGGGGCTTGTGCGGTGGTGATGAAGAGTGTGCCGGAGTGGACCGTGGTGGCGGGAAACCCAGCGCAGGTGGTGCGGCGGCGGGAGATCGATGCTGTGGAAGGACGCCAGAGTTGACGCCCACGGCAGATCGAGTTGCGTTGCCAACAGGTGGGCGGCCGTCTCGCGCGGAGATGGATGCGCTCAAGGGACTGGCGATCACGCTGATCGTGCTCGGGCACAACACTGACTTCACAAGGCCCCTGCCGTGGTTGTTTACGGTGCTCTATTCGTTTCACGTGTGGGTATTCTTGTTGCTGCCGTTTCTGCCAACAGGCGGAACGCAGCGGTCGACTTGGCTCGATCGCACCGTCCGATACCTTACGCCCTATGTGCTGTCGGTGGTGGCGGCTAGTGTGCTATTTCGCGTCGCCTTTGCCCACTCGTCTTCGACGTTGGCTTGGCTGTCGACGGTTGGGCTGGCGCTCGTGATCGGCAGCGCGCCTTTGCTCGACGCGGCCTGCGGATTTCAGCTCTACTGGTTCTTGCCGACGCTCTGGTCGATCGTCACGACACGCGACGTGCTGGCGAAGGCTCCCGCCTGGATGCGCGTCGCGGTGTGGGTAGGATGCTTCCTCGTAGCCGCCTCCGTTGGTGGGTATTCGGCCGCTGTGAAGACCTATGTTCCCTTCGGCGTGCTGATCGCGGCCTATGCAGTCTGGCTTGGGCCTCTGGCGGCGCGCGCGAATGGAAGCTGGCTGTGCAAGAGCGCGGCGGGAGTTTTCGTTGCGGCGATCGGGTGGGCGCTTGCCACTGCGGTGCAACTTAGCGGCGGTCTTAACTCGAACTTGGCCGTGCTCCAACTCCATACCCTGGCTCGGCCTGCTTTGTTTATGGCCCAATCGGCCATCCCCGTACTCGCCTTCGTCACACTGCTCGGCCTGGCGCCGGCCTATTCGCGCGCAACGTTACTGCAGGTGTTGGGGCGACACTCGCTCGTCATTTACCTCGTTCATTCGTTTTTCCTACAGGCGTTCCACCGCGTTGCAGGTCGTCTGGGCTTCCCGTCGGCGACCGCTTGGGATTGGCGTCAGGCGGCGCTCGGCGCGGCGGGGACGATCGCGGCATTGGCCGGCGGCCTGCTCGTGTCGGTCGTCATCGAACGCATCCCGAGTGTACGGAGGCGAGTTTTGCCGAGAAACATGGCTGAGTTGTTCGGGCGGCGCGCAGTCGAGAACGGTCTTTGAACCGCGTAACGGCAAAGGCAATCACGAGAACTTTCGTCGGCCGCTCGCCGGGCTGACCTACCCATAAAGCTGAATCGCCTTCACGATCTCATCCAGATCGTTCGGCACGGCCACCGCGCGATTCGCATACGAAGCTCTTCGCACGCCGCGGCTGCCGAGGACTTTGTTGAATTGGTCCTGGTCGGTCGTGTGGTAGGCGACCGTCGCGTCGGGGTCTTTGAGCTGGTGGCCGGTGAGAATGCAGACGACACGTTCGCCGCGGCCGATGACGCCTTCGGCCACAAGCTGCTTCGCGCCCGCGACGCTCGCGGCGCTGGCCGGTTCGCAGCCCAGGCCGTTCGCGCCGACTTGCGCCTTGGCGTCGAGGATCTCTTGATCGGTCGCCTGGCGAACCACGCCGTTGCAATTCTCCAGCGCCCGCAGGCACTTGGTCAGGTTCACCGGGCGGTTGATCTCGATCGCACTGGCGATGGTCGACGCGCGGCGGCGTTCGCGGTCCATGTCGGCGAAGTAGCCGTCGATCGTTTGCGTGTCAGGCTGACCCTTGTTCCAGCGCACGCCGCGCTGCTCATAGAGCTGATAGAGCGTGTCGGCGCCCGAGGCGTTGATCACGGCCAGCCGCGGCACGCGCGAAATCAGCCCAAGGTCCTTGAGCTCGGCGAAGGCTTTGCCGAACGCGCTCGAGTTGCCCAGGTTGCCGCCGGGAACCACGATCCAGTCCGGCACTTCCCAGCGTAGCGCCTCGAGCACGCGAAACATGATCGTCTTCTGCCCTTCCAGGCGGAAGGGATTTACGCTGTTCACCAAGTAGATGCCGAGCTTCTTCGACACCTCTTGCACGCGCTGCATCGCGTCGTCGAAGTCACCCGTGATCTGCACGGTGAGCGCGCCGTAGTCGAGCGCCTGCGAGAGCTTGCCGTAGGAGATCTTGCCCGAGCCGATGAAGATCACCGCCCGCATCAACCGCGTGACCGAGCAATACACGGCCAGAGAGGCGCTGGTGTTGCCGGTCGAAGCGCAGGCCGCCCGCGTGGCGCCGACGGTGCGGGCATGGGTAAAGGCGGCCGACATGCCGTTGTCTTTGAAGCTGCCGGAGGGGTTCATCCCCTCGTACTGCAAATGGAGTTCGCCCGAATCGAGCCCCACATACTTGCCGACCCCGGGCGAGCGGTGCAGCAGTGTCTGCCCCTCGCCGATCGTCACTACCGCCTCGGGCGGGGCGAACGGGAGCAACTCGTGGAACCGCCACAGTCCGCTAAAGGCCAGCGGATCGTGCCGGCGGCTCCATTTGGCCTCGAAGTCCTTCAGGCTCTTCGGCGGCGCGAGCTTGTCCCAGTCGTAGGCCACGTCGAGCAGGCTGCCGCAGGCCGGGCAGCCAACCAACACCTCGTCGACCCCATAGGTCCGCGCACAGGCAGGGCTAATGCAGCGCTGAAAGGCGCGGTCGGCGGCGGCAGGCATGGTCGGTGTAAACGGGTTGAAAGGGCGGCCAGGGCGATGCCTTAGTCTAGGTCAGGCAACGCTTTCGGGGCAAGGCGGGCAAGGCCGGGGCGCGGCGTGGCCGCTGGCCGAGTCCTGCGGGCGTGGACGCGATTAGCTCCGGCCCAGATTGGCTTTGAGCAACCCGAAATCGCTCAGGTCGACGTCCCCATCGCCGTCGGCGTCTCCGCTGGCCCGACTGGCGTCGAGGCGGCCAAAGGCAGCCTTGAGCAGCCCGAAATCGCTGAGATCGACCAAGCCGTTGCCGTCGAAGTCGGCCGCGATCGTGGGGAGTGCGAGCTCCACGGAGTACTCGGCCACGTCGGTCGCCGCTGCCGCGAAGACGTGCAGACGGTAGCGTGCGCCCGCCGCCGCGTTCCAAG
The DNA here is from genome assembly GCA_044221365.1 of Pirellulales bacterium. GTDB lineage: Bacteria > Planctomycetota > Planctomycetia > Pirellulales > JBGAPH01 > JBGAPH01. The sequence continues at coordinate 39,704 of JBGAPH010000026.1, read as the reverse complement.
CGACCTCGAGCCGCTCGGCCGCCGGTCCGGCGCTGGCGACCACGGCGCCCCCCGTGTCCAGCACCTCGAACTGCAACGCGCCGCCCGCATGGTTCACGCCAAGAGTTGCTTGTCCCGCCTTGGGCGAAACGAACGAGAACCAATCGACGTCGGCCGGCTCGTGCAGGCTCAGCCCTTCCTCGCGGCGGAATGCGAACTGTCCCCAATCGGCGGCCGTAGCGGCCGAGTCGTTGGGCTCGTAGCGGTCTCCGAGCCAGGCGAGCACGAACGCGTACGGCGTCGGCTGGTGCACCGCGGCGCCCGTGATGCGCAGCAGATACACGGCCCCCTGCTCGAGGACGGCCTGCACCGAGTCCTGGCCCGTGGCCAACACGGCGCCGCCGGCGTCGAGGATCTGCACGCTGCTGCCAGGCGGAACGGCGCCGTCGAAGGTCAGGCGGTGGAGGCCTGCCCGCCCCGCGTAGAACCCAAAGTGATCGACGTCGTTGGGTCCCAGCAACACCGAGGCGCGCCCGCCGGTTGCGAACAGCTTGCCGAAATACGAGGCGGCCGCGGGCGTGTCGTTGGGTTCGAGATCGTCGCCGAGATCGAGCCGAATGCTGGGACCAACGAGCCGAGCCTGTGCGGCCGGGAGTTTCAGAGCGTAGATCGCGCCTTCGCGAACCTGATAGTTGCTGAAAACCGGTTCGAGCAGGCGCCACTGCTGTTCAACCCACTCGTAGAGCTCGCCGCCGGTGGAGATTCGCGCGTTGCCCGAGATGGCCGCGGTGAAGCGGTACCAGGCCGCCTGCCCGGCCAGCAGCGGCAGCGGCGGCAGTCGAACTAGCTGCACGCGGCCTAGATCGACGGCGGTCTCCGGGGTAAGGTTTTCCGCCGCCGGCTGCACGGCAAGGGTGAGCGGCGCGTTGACGCTGGCGGTCGAGGTGAGCCGCAGATAGTAGGTTTCGCCAGCGACAACGGGCGCGATCATCGTTTGCCCCGACCGCACGGAAGCCCGCAGCGCCCGGTCGGTCCCATAGAGCTCGAGGGCGGCGCCGGTGATGGTTGCCTGAAGGACGCCGTCGGACCCGGCGGTGAACTTGAAGTAGCTCGACTGGTTGCGGCTGAAGAACCAGACCTCGCGCGGCAGTTCGCTCACGACGCCGCGGTCGATCGCAGCGTCAAACGAGGTGGCGGCCGCGAACCGGTTCTGCTGTGCCCAAGTCGCGATATACCGTCCTTGGCCGTGAGTCCGCGTCACGCGGAGGAAGGCAGGTTCGGTTGCGGCGACGACGGCAAACGGCAATTCCACGGTCGCTTGATTCGTGCCGACGACTCCTTGCGCGAGCACGTTTCCGCGGCGGTCGACCAGCGCAAGCTCGAGCCCGAGTTCCGCTTGGTTGAACGTCAGTGTGGCCGAGCCGGCGTAGCCATTGGTGCGGAACACCGTGACGAGATCGACCTCGTCGCTGGGGCCCAGCCAATGCTCGCTGGGGGACGTCGAGGAGGTGAAATCGGCGTCGCCCAACGTGTCGTCGGGTTCCCACGGATCGTCGGGGCCCGTCGCCACGGCCAATTGGTAGCCCCCTGGCGCCGTCTCTAACACGAGCTCGATCGTCTCGCCGGCCAGCACGGTCAGTCCGTAGTCGATCCAACCGTCGCCGCGGGGCCGGCCGTAGGAGGTCTTGCGCCCCGCCGCCGAGCTGAATCCTAGATTCGCGCCAATGTCGGGCCGGGCATCGTCGCGGCGGAAGGAGACAACGGCCCCGCCCGATTCTGCCGCGGTGAAGCGGTAACGGTCGACGTCGCCGTCGTAGTCGAGCGCATACTGGGTCGCCGGGAGCGCCCCTAACACGCCCCAGTCGAGCGGCGCCTCGGATGGCTCGTTGGGCGGCAAGGGCGCCACCTCGAGCCGCAATCGGTAGCCGATCGAAATCGAGCGGCGCGGGACGACTGCCAGCGTGACCTCGAGCCCAGGCGCCAAAGGGAGCGCCGCGCGCGTGCGATCGCGCGCGTAAAACGAAGGCGCCGAAAGGCCATCCGACCGGCGCAGAATCAGCTCGGCCGCGCCGGCGAGCTCGAGCCCTTCGAGCGACACGACGAGCAGGCCTGTTTCAGGGGCCGCAATACGATAATAATCTTGGTCCGCTCCCTGGAACGGCTGCGGGTCGTAGTGCAGCGATAGCCCCTCGTACACGGCCAAGTCGACGACCTCGAGCAAGCCGGGCGCCTGCGGCGAATCGTTGTCCTCAAAGCGGTCGGGCACCGCCGCGGTCGCCGGCCCCAGCCGCATCGTCAACAGGGCTGGGCCGGAACTCGTGAGGCGAATCTGGTAGCGCTGGCCCGCCTGCAGCGCGAGTTCTACGATCTGGTCCGCCTGGGCGCGGGCCGCGGGATCATCGAGCCCCAGGAGTTCGATGCCGACTTGCCCCGAGCCATCCGTGCTGGCTGAGAGCCAATGTGGACCCGTTGCCAGCGCCGTGAAGGTGAAATAGACCCCCTCGAAAGCGCTGGCTTGCTGCACCGCCTCGATCGTAAACTCTTGCTGCGGACCTAGTGCAGTTGCCGTGTTGGGGGAAGTGTTGCTCGGAGTGGGCAGAACTCTGTTCAGCGCGAACTCGAGGTCGTAAAACAGATCGACGCCGCTGCCCGCGTGCGAAACCTCGAGGTAGAAGCGTTCGCCCGGCGGCAACTCGCCCGTCAGCCGCAAGCGACCGTTGGCCAAGGCAGCCTGCAGAGCGACCGGCTGACCCGCACCGTCAAGCAGACGGAAGACCGCTTGCTCGAGGTTGGGGGCGAGGATTGCGGCGTCGAACTGCGTGCGGTTGCCGCGCGCGAACGCGTAGAGATCACGGCCTTCGTTGCGCCGCAAGAAGCCATCGGCGTTGGCGACGACCTGGTCACCCACCGTCAGCGGAATCGCCTGGGAGAGTGGCACCTCGGGGGCCGCCAGATCGAGACCAGTTTCGATGACGATGCCGTAGGGGAGCGGCCCCGCCAGGTGTTCCCCCGCCCTGGCCTCCAACCAGCGCGTCGAAACGTAGTACGTCTCGTCTGCCGCTAGGTAGAGCAGCCGGGTGTTCACCCCCTCTTCGTTGGAGGACGGTAAGGTCCGATGTTGTGCGTCGTAGATGCCGGCAATCAGATCTCGACTGCCGGCCGGCGCCTCGAGGCGGATTCGCGCGTAGCCGCTCGTCTGAGGGCGGAAGCGCAGCCAATCGCGATCGACTAGGTCCGCCAGTGCCAGGTCGTTGACCTGGAACTCGCTCGCCACACCCAGGTCCGTGGCGATCGCGAAGCCATCATTCGGCTCCAGGCGGTCGCCTTGCCGATAGTCGCGCGTGTCCGCGAACTCATCGTACTCGATCACGAAAGCGAGGGGAGCAAGCGGGCCCTGGTCGTTCCAGGCGGCGGCGCGTCCTTCGAGCGCAAAGCCAAGGCCATCGGCGTTGTAGTGCGCCTGGTGCTCTCCCAAATAGTCGTTGGGCTCGCTGTCTCGCCAATCGTGATACACCCACGGTTCCCCGGTCACCCATTGCCAGCCGCCTTCGGGTTCGAGCGAAGTGTCCGCTTGGTAGTAGCCGATCCAGGGTCCCCAGACCGGCACGTCCGGGAGCCAGTACTCTGGTGCGTTGATCAGACCGAAAACGAACTGGTTCTCAGCCTCCGACGTGATCGTGACTAGGTGCCCGCCGCGGGCCGCGGCCACCGCGCGGGCTTCCTCCCAGGTGACGAACTCGGCGACCGGCTCATACTCGTGGCCGTTGCCGCCGGCCTCGACGGGCCAAGCCACGCGCGCCAACATCCGCCTTGACTCGAGGGTTTCGGGGCCGCGAAGCGTCTTGCGGGGCGGTCGACGGTTGGACATGCGGGCTCAGGACCGACCTGGAGGCTGCGAAGCCGCAACGAGTGGGCGTGTGGGAATGCTCGAGTACGTTTGCAGTATACTCCGCGCAAGGGCTTTTCACCTTTTTCGCGCCGGTTTCTCGCACACTGGGTCGACGTCCGGCCCCGGCCGGCGCATCGCCTGGGGTTGCCGATCCGCCCTGCCTGGCGGGTTGGGCATCTGCTACACTGAGGCCCGTTCGCTTGCCCCGCCCGCAGTGTCTGGAGCCGCACGCTGATGAACAAGTTGTTGCTGTATGTCGTGCCCGCGATTGCCCTGACCGCGATCTGCTGGGGGGTTTATGGCCCCGTGCTGCACAGGGGTCAGGCGACGATGGCCACGCCCGGCGACAAGATGCGGCCGTTCCTGTGCGTGGGGATCGCCTACTTTGTGATCGCCGTGATCATTCCGGTGTTGATGCTGCGGGGCGGCCTGACCCACGGTTGGACCTTCACCGGAACCGTGTGGAGCCTGGCCGCCGGCGCCGCCGGCGCCATCGGCGCCTTGGGCATCGTGATCGCGCTGACCCAAGGAGGCGCGCCGAGCGTGGTGATGCCGCTGGTGTTCGGGTTTGCGCCCGTCGTGAACACTTTCTTCACGATTTACATGTCCGGACGCTGGAGCGACACAAGTCCATTGTTCTTTGCGGGACTGATCTTGGTGGTCGTCGGCGCGGTCACGGTGTTGATCACCGCGCCCAAGCCCGCCGGCAAGCCGCACGCGGCCAAGCCAGCGGTTGTGGAAGAAGCGGCCAAGCAGCCGGCCTGAGCCCGCTCCAGGCACTCCTGACGTATGCCCAAGCCCTTGCGGATCGCCGTGCTCCTTTCTGGATCGGGGCGCACGTTGGCCAACCTGTTGGCCAAGCGGGCTGAGGGAGCGTTGCCAGTCGAGTTCGTGCTCGTCGTCTCGAGCCACGCGGGCGTGCGGGGGCTGGAGATTGCCGCCGAGGCCGGCGTTCCAACGCAGACGCTCTTGCCCAAGACCTTCCGCTCGCTCGAGGCCTATGGCCAGGCCGTGTTCGACGCCTGTCGCGCTGCGGGGGCGGAACTCGTGGTGATGGCCGGCTTCATCAAGTACGTGCCGATCCCGCCCGACTTCGAGAACCGCGTGGTGAACATCCACCCGGCCTTGATTCCCGCCTTCTGCGGCCACGGCTACTATGGGCATCGCGTGCATCAGGCGGTGCTCGACTACGGCGCGAAGGTCAGCGGCTGCACGGTCCATTTCGTCGACAACGAATACGACCACGGGCCGATCATCTTGCAGCGCGTCGTGCCAGTGTGTGACAGCGACACTGCCGACGAACTGGCTGCCCGCGTCTTCGAGGCCGAGTCCGCGGCTTTCCCCGATGCCCTCGCGCTGATTGCCCGAGGATGCGTCAGCGTTGAAGGCCGGCGGGTAAGGGTTCGCGCCCCGGGGACCAGCCCATGAACGCCAAGCTCCGCGAACGCTTCGACCGCCTGCTCGAAGCGGTGTTGGCCGAGCTGCCGGCGAACATCCACGCGTTGCTCGAAGAAACGCCGCTGGTGGTCGAGGATTACCCGTCGGACGACATCATGGACGAAATGGATCTCGAATACATCGACGATCTGTGCGGGCTCTACACCGGCATTCCGCTCTCGGAGCCTGAGAGCCGGGCCCATCGCAACTTACCCGATCGAGTGATGTTGTTCCGCGAAGGGGTGTTGAGCGCGGCGGCCGACGCCACGGGGCACATCGCCACCCCGGAACTGCGGCGGCAGATGAAGATCACCGTGCTTCACGAAATCGGCCACCACCACGGCCTCAGCGAAGACGACCTCCGCAACCTGGGCTACGCCTAGCGGCGCCGTCGCATCCCGGCGGCGGCCATGCTCCCCAGGGCCGCCAGCAGCCAAGCCGCCGGTTCCGGAACCGGCACGCCTGCGTAGGCCGCCAGCGCGTCGGCCGCGTCCGCGAAGTCGTCGTCCGACAGGCCGTTGTTGAAGGCGATCAGCAGCGGTTGCGAGGGACCATGCTCTGGCGACGTGAGCCGCAGGTGCAGACCATAGACCCCCGCCGGACCGCCCGGCAGGAACGTACCCGGCAGTCCCGCATCCTCCTGTAGCAACGAGAAGCCGAGGTGCTGGTGGACGCCTCCTTCGTCGTCCGCCGTGGCGAAGGAGAAGCCCATGAGCGGCCCGCTGCCGCTCAGGTTTGCCAGCGCCAGAGGGCCCTTGGCGATTTCGAGGGCAACGCCTGGAGGCGCTGGGCTGGCTGCGGAGCCGTTCCAGAAGAGCAGCCCGCTGAGCACTTCAGCCCCAATCGCGTCGCCGACGCCCAAAGCCCCATCCTCGGCTTCGAAGCCGGGCTCGTCGGCGAAGTAGGCCAGCGGGTCGGGGGGCTGCGGGAACTCACTCAGGAACAGCCGGCCCGTCTCGATGGCCGGCACGCTGAGCGCGCCGCCGACGACCTCGAACGCGACGTCTACGTCCTGGGCAAGCGCCGTGAGACCAATGGGTGCGAGCCCTCCCACGACAAGTGCAAGAATCTTTGAGAAGCGGAACCACATGATGCTGACTCCCGTTGGCGAAACGAATGACGCGTGGTGGACAGACCGGTAGCTAAGACGAGCGCGGAACAACCTCTTCGCCCCGCAAACGCGGCGAAGAGAGCCGCCAGGGTCAACGTCCAGGTCGCCGGTTCGGGGACGGCGGTTGAGTTTGCGCTGCTGCCGAAATTCGTCTTGAGGATGCCAAAGTCCGACAGGTCGACCTGGCCATCGCGATTAAAGTCCCCCTCGCTTCGCCGCGTGCCGGCGCCGAAGTTCTGCTTGAGGATGCCGAAGTCGGTGAGGTCGACACGGCCGTCGAGGTTGGCGTCGCCTGGCAGCGGCGGGAGCAGCGCCGCTGCTCCGATCGCCGCCACGCCGGCGTTGTATTGCTCGACCGTCAGCGAATCTCCGAACCAACCGAGCGCGATGACGAACGGGTCGGACGGCTCGTACTGCGGCGACGTGAGTTTGAGCACCAGGCCATACACGCCGGCGGCCGGTTCCGGCGACTCGAGCGTATAGCTGGGATGCACGTGGATGAAGCCCGACGCCCCGGCCGTAGCCAGCGTGAAGCCCGGCTGCGGGCCGCTCAGCGCGTCGACCGTGACCGCTTGCGGTCCGCGGGCGATCGACACCGCGGTGTCCGGCGGGGGATCGGCCAAGGCTGCGCCATCCCAGTACCAAAGCTTGTCGACCAGCGCGAAGCCGAGCTGATCGCCGGCCGCCAACGCGCCGGTCCCGGCGTCGAAGCCGGGGTTCTGAGTGAAGAAAAGTCCGTCCAGCTCATCGAAAGCGTCGGCATAAACGCTCTGGTTCGTCGTCAACCTGCCGTCAGAAACTGCCGGATGAACGTCGAACGGATGGCCTTGTCCACGAGCGGGTTGCGGCGAAATTGCGACCGCGAGGAGCAACGTCGCACAGGCGAACGGCAAAGCGGCAGGGCGCATGGGAATTCGACTCCAGGTGGGCGCGCAGCGAGCGCGCGAAAGCGAAGCAGGGATGCGCGAAGCGGCCTATTCGGGCGGCTGAGCGAAGTTGAACTTCTGATCCACCCACTCGTGGATCTGGGCGGCGGAGAGCGTTTCCACGTGCCCGTCGGCGTAGAGATAGTTCGACACGTCGCCGTGCCGATCGACCTGGATGTCGGCTGTGATGCTCTCCCAGACGATGCCGCGCTGGTAGTTGCTGTCGCGGAACCAATCGTAGGAGTGGGCGTGGTCGCTCTCGCCGCCGATCTCCAAGGCGTCGGCGCCTTCGAAGACCGTGATCATCCGCGAGGTGGCCTGGCAATCGTCAATACGGAGGCAGGCGTCGGGCCGCGGGACCACGATGTAGCCGTTGAGCACGTAGCTTGTCCCCTTGGCGGCCAGCCGCTCGTCGCGGCGGGGATCATCGGGACAGATGCGGATGCGATCGACGTTTTCCATGAAGGGGCCCAGCGTGTAGATCCAGGCCTTCTTCTCATCTCCCTCGGCGGTGTGGGAACTCTCGGGAAAGCGGCCGCGATGCACGTTCCCGAATTGCGCAAGCGCCAGGCCGAGTTGATGCAGGTTGTTCTTGCACATCGTCGTCCGCGCGGTGGCCCGCGCCGCTTGCACCGCCGGCAGCAGCAGGCCCACCAAGAGCCCGATGATGGCCACCACGACGAGCAACTCGACCAAGGTGAACCCGCGCCGTGGAGGCGCAGAAGCAACGGAAGGGGGGCAATGGCCCATGGCGAAAACCCTACCCGCCCGGTGCGCTTGCGCGCCCCGTCGGCGGAATGAAGTCAGGCAGAATCCTCGAAACCAAACGCGAGCGGGCCGGAGAGAAAACGCCGAGACCAAGGGAGGCTGCCGGCGCGGGACGCACGGAGCGACCCCAAGGATGCGAGCGCGTCCTCAGGCAGCGAACGCCGGCGGTCCGCGCGGCGAGTATCCGCCGACGACGGGGGCCGCGGGTTGGCCGATGAGCGCCGCGGGCGCCGGAGCCACAGGCTCGGTGCAACGCGGTTCGGCCGCTGGGTCGAGGGCGCACTGGGCCTGCGCCAGGTAAGAGCAGAGGTCGCAATCCTGATGGGCTGCCAGGCCGTGCGGCGACTCGGCATGCCCTACGCGGGCCACGCCGTCTGACGGCGCGGGGCGGGCGTGATCGTGCGAACAGCCGGCATGCCGGTGACCGGCGTGCGTCTGCGCCTCGCGGGGGAGGCAGGCACAACGGTCAGCGCCGTGCAGCCCACGGCCCGCAAACGCCGGCATGGCGTAGCAGGCGAGCAGAGCGAGGACGGCAAGTTGCCGGCGACTGAACATGGGCTGTTCTTGCAATTGGATTGCGATTCCGTCCCCACTTTATACCCAGGCCTGGACTGCGAGTCAACTAAAGTGCCCGGCGCCACAAAATGGCGACCGAAACAAGCCCAATGTCAAAATAAGAAGACTGCAAAACTTGACACGCACTGGGGCGGCTGGACAAGATACGGCCGTAGCGAGTTTTTGGCCTCAACCTGGGCGGTTCCCACAATGTTTCGCAGTTTGCTTGTGTTGATCGTGGTCGTTGGGGGCTCGGCCGGAGCGTCAGCCGCCGAGCGGCGCCTCGGCTCCGCGTCGTACGCGTCGCGGCTCAATCATCGGCCGCAATATTCCACCGCCGCCCAGTTGGCCCGCGCGGCCTCGGGCACGACTTACCAGCGCCGCTTCGGCCCCTATTCGCCGGCCGCCTACAACGCGGTGACGGCCAACGAAGTTCGCACCGACTCGATTCTCTCGCGCTCCCACGCCTACCGGGCGAACATTTGGCCCTGGTACGCCCAGCCGGTCCGCTGGAACTACTACTATTACCGGCCGTTCTACCCGGCCTACTGGAATTCGTACTACTGGTACGGCGTCTACCCGCAGGGCTACTACTACGGCCCCGGTTTCTGGGGCAGCCCGTACTGGGGCGCGGGTCCGCTCGGCTGGCCGGGCTACTTCCCCGGCTACGTCGGCACGTACGGCTACGGCGGCTTCCCGATCACGCCCTGCGCCGGCGGCGGCTGCGTGACGGTGGAGTACGGTGGATACTACTGGTAGCCGATTCCGTTCCAACAGGTTTCTGATGGGGGCGCCGCGCAGGGCCGCGCGGCCGCCCGCAGAACGTCTCTCGTCGCGGCTCGAGCGGCGCTTATAATTCCGGTTTCGATCGGTTAGCCCCTTCTTGGGCCGCGCAGCGAGCCGCCCGCGGCTGGCCGGCGAAGTCTTGCTCCGGCGGAGAGAGCGTTTGTTCGTTGGACCTGTCTTTACCCGCGAGGTGGTCACGGCCCCGCGGCGCGACCGCTTGTTTTGGCTGCGGGGCGTTTACGTCGCCGCGCTCGGCGTGCTGATGGCCGTGTGCTGGCAGGTGCTGAACGGCACGCAGCCGGTCCGCAGCCTCAGCGACTACTCGCGGTTCGGCGCCTTTGCCTTCGAACTGTTGGCGGCGCTGCAGCTTGCCCTGGCCATGTTCTTTTCGGCCGTGCTGGCCGCCAGCGCCGTGGCGCAGGAGAAGGACAAGAAGACCTTCGTGCTGCTGTTGCTCACGCGGCTCTCGAATCACGAGTTGGTGCTTGGCCGGCTGGCCGCGAGCCTGCTGAATGTGCTCATGCTGGTGGCCGCCGGGCTGCCGCTGTTGCTGTTCACTGTGCTCTTCGGCGGCGTTTCGTTCGGGCAGGTGGCTCGAGCCACGGCGGTGACGCTGGCCACAGCCATCGCCGCCGGCAGCATCGGCTCGACCGTGGCACTGTGGCGTGAGAAGACATTTCAAACGCTGGCGATCGTGTCTCTCCTGCTCGTCGTTTGGCTGGCCACGGGCGAAGCCCTGCGGCTGGGCGTCGCCGGTCCGCAAGGCGCCGAGTGGGCGCCGGTTGTCAGCCCTTGGCAGGCGATCGTGGCAGCGAGCGCCCCGTTGCTCGACGCCGCGGGGCAGGCCGCCGGGTGGTTCCACGGTTACGGATTCTTGCTCACCGCGCTGGGCGTGGCCGTGGTCGCCAATGGGTTGGCGATCGGACTCGTGCGCGTGTGGAACCCCTCGCGTGAGGCGGCGCCTCGGCAGGAAGAATCGTCGGCGCCGGCCAGCATTTGGGGCGCTGAGCATGACGCTGCGCGCACTCAGGGCGAGCCCCTCTACGAGCCGACGGCGGCGCTCCAGCCATCGGTGCATGCCGCGCCGGGACGCGTGCGCGAGGTGTGGGACAACCCGGTCCTCTGGCGGGAAATCTGCACCTGGGCCTATGGCCGCAAGACCTTGGCGGTGCGGCTGGGCTACCTGCTGCTGGCCGGATCGGCTGCCGCCGGCGTGGCCCTGGCGGTGCAGAATCCGGGCGCCGGCGCCAAAGCGGCCATTTCGCTCGCGCTTGCGCCGCTGTTCATCCTGAGCCTGGTGCTGATCAACGCCCTGGCGGTGACCTCGCTCACCACGGAGCGCGACGGCAAGGCGCTCGACCTCTTGCTCGTGACCGACATCACGCCCAAGGAGTTTGTGTTCGGCAAGCTCTGGGGGGTGTTCTTCAACGCCAAGGAAATGGTGGTGCTGCCGCTCCTGCTTTGCGGCTACCTGTGGTGGGCCGGTCGTCTCGACGGCGAGAACCTGGCCTACCTGCTGCTGGGGCTGCTGGTGATGAACCTGTTCGCCGCCGTGCTCGGCTTGCACGCCGGGATGTCGTATGACAACAGCCGCAGCGCCATCGCCGTGAGCCTGGGCACGGTGTTCTTCCTGTTCTTGGGGGTGGCCACCTGCATGCGGATCATGGTGGCCTTCCCCGGCGACTTCATTACGCAGCTCGCGCCCTTTACGGCTATCGTGCTGGCCGGCGCACTTGGGCTCTACGCGGCCCTTGGCTACCGCAATCCCTCGCCGGCGATCGGCGTGGCGTCATTCCTCACCCCGTTCTTCACGTTCTGGGCGATCACCAGCTTCCTGCTGAACTTCACCCTCTCGGTGTTCCTGGTGATCGTCGGCACGTATGGCTTTGCCACGCTGGCGATGCTGGTGCCGGCGATCTACGAGTTCGACGTGGCGACGGGGCGGACGACGGCCGAGGAGTAGAGCGCCGCGCCCGATGCGAACTCGCGCAGCACTCGCCGAGTCGAGCCCTGCTCGCGATGCATCACCTGCTAAGGCCGGGCCGGCAAGCTACGCTGCGGTTAGTTCGGCGAGCAACTCCGCGTGGCGCGACCGATGGAAGCCGAACACGTTTTCGATGTTCGGCGCGAACTCCTCAGGCGCTTTGATCTCGCGGAGCCCCGCGGTAAAAAGTCGATAGCCGTGCCGCGTTAAGTTCTCGAACAAGACTTGCCGGTCGTACTGCATTTCCAGCACGACCTTCGGCGCTTGAGTGGAGAGCAGGCGCTGCGCGCCCTGCACGACCGGCCATTCGAACCCTTCGGCGTCGATTTTCACGAAGTCGATCCGACCAACGCGATCCATCAGGTTGTCGAGGGTCACCACGTCGATCAGATCGACCTGTACGTTGGCCGGCAATCCCTGACTGGTTTGCTGGAGGTCGACGCACTCATAGTTCTTCAAGAACGAGTTGTTCTGTCCCGAAAGGCCCTCGATCACGAACTCGAGCTGTCCGCAATGGTCGCCGACTCCTTGCTGCCAGAGCGTCACGTTGGCTCGACCGCCCAAGTTCTGCGAGGTGTACGGAAAATTGTTGCGGCCCGGCTCGAAGCAGTAAACGTGCCCTGTCGTTCCTACTCGGCTGGCCAAGAACATTCCGATGTAACCGATGTGGCATCCGATGTCGACGGCGACGTCGCCTGGCCGCACGATTCGCGCCAGCAGTTCCATGCTCGCGCGCTCGCGGCGCTTGCCGTGCAGCCAATAGTCCTTGTGGAGGAAGGAGTGGATTCGCAGCGGCTCGCCCGTCCAGTGATGCCGCAGCGTGATGTCGCCGGGATTGAAGCGATGCAGCGCGCGAATGGCCGTGCGCCGCAAGAAGTTCGAGATTTGCGTCTTCATCCCCGAAGATCCTCGACGTGTCCAGGCGTTCGCCGTCGCGTTTGCGGCGGCCGCCTTTGCTGTTCCCGCCTCAGGGAACCGACGCCGGCGCCAAACGCTTGCAGGGCCGCGGCTCTGCAAGCTCCCCCGGCTGCTGTAAGACGCGGTCGGACAGCCCCTTTCGAACCACCAACATTAGCTTACGCGCGGGATCACCGCGAACAAGCTGGACCTCGTGCGGTCAGGCAGCGCAAGCGGCCCTGGCGGTGGGACAGGATGGGCCATGACGAAAATGCGGTCGCCGCGGCCGAGGCGCGTAAGCGGCACAGGCCCTTGCGCCGCGCATCCCCCGGCTTATTTCGCGTACGCCGGCTCGTTGCCAGGCTTCCACTTGATGTTGCAGCCGATGCTCGGCTTTTGATCGGCCGAGGCCGATCTGCCTGCCAGAACCGCGTCGAGGGCCGCCCTCAGGTCGGCGCCGGTCACCGGCTTGCCGCTCTCGGGGCGGCTGGCGTCCATCTGTCCGCGATAGGCCAGCTTACGGTCCTTGTCGAAGACGTAGAAGTCGGGCGTGCAGGCCGCCTTGTAAGCCTTTGCCACTTCCTGCGTCTCGTCGAATAGGTAAGGAAACGTGTAGCCGCGCTGCTCCGCCTCGTGAACCATCTGCTCGGGCGAGTCGCCCGGATGCGAGGCCGGGTTGTTCGAACTGATTCCCACCACGGCCGCCCCCTTGGCCTGATACTCTCGGCCGAGCACCGCCAACTCCGCTGCCACGTGCTTAACGTACGGACAGTGGTTGCACATGAACACCACGAGCAAGGCCGGCGCCTCGGCGAAATCCCCCAAAGACACCGTGCGGCCGTCGACGTTCGGCAGCGAGAAATCGGGGGCAAGCGTGCCCAGGGGCAGCATGGTGCTGGGGGTGAGGGCCATGGCAAACGCTCTCGGGGCGGCGGGTCAGAGAATCCTTGCGCCTTATCGTAGGGCGCGCGTGCCGGCGGAGAAAGGGCCCGCGACCGGTCCGCGAGCCAACCAAATCGTTGTTGCCCGAGCAATCCGCACTTACACTAGATGGCTTGGTCGAGCCCGAATCGGTTTCTTCCGAATCTCCGCCAGTTCCGTTGGGGCACTGTTATGTCCGCTGCTCGGTTTTTTTTCGCTCGCCCAGCGTTGGGGGCCGCGGCGCTGCTGGCTGCCACCCTCGCCGCCCCACGATTGCTGGCCGAGCCTCTGCTGCGCACCGTGGCACTGGAGGGAGAATACGCTCCCGGCACAGCCAATCGCATCGGCAAGTTCTCGGCGCCGGTGATCGACGCAGCCGGCCGTGTGGCGTTTTCGGGAGAACTCGGCGGAACCGACTTCGACCACGACCAGGGGCTCTGGTCGGAGTATCAAGGCCGCCTGCAGCTCATGGTGCGGGAGCGAACAGCGCTGCCCGTTGCCGCTCCCGACAGCTTCTTTACGTACTCCCATTGGCAGATCTATGGCGATGGGCGGCTCTCCTTCGCGACCGCGCCCACTCAGTATGTCCAGGGCGGCCCCGGCAACTATCAAACGACCGTCAAGTCGATCAACTACGACCTCCTGGCGGTCAACGACGCCGGCGGACTCGCCTACGTTACGGGCGACAACCAACGCCTCGTTCGTTCCGTAGCAGGGGCCGACGTCACCGTGGCCTCCGTGGGGCAAACGCTGCCGGGAATGCCCGCCGGGCTCACGGCGCGCGAGTTCCTGACGCCTGCCTTTAACGACGCAGGAGACTTGGCGTTCTTCGCCGCGGCAAGCGATGCGCAGGGGCCCGCGCCGTGGAACGGAATCTGGACGTACCGTGGAGATGCGCTGTCTCCGGTCGCTCTCTCCAACCAAGTCGCCCCCGGCGCGCCCGATGGTCGGAGGTTCACCGGCCTGAGGCTGCCCTCGATCAACGGCGCGGGCGACGTCGCGTTCCAAGCGTATGTGGAAGGCGCTGCGGAGAACGGCGTGTGGCGCACCCACAACGGCCAACTCGAACTCGTCGCCTACCGTCATCAAGCGCCGCCTGGCATCACCGGCGACATCGACTTCGACTACTTCGGCGATCCCGCGATCAACGACCGCGGCGACGTGGCGTTCCGTGGTCAGTTGAAAGGGGCCTTGCCGAACCCCGAACTCGACAACGGAATTTGGGTGCAACACGATGGCCAGCTCCGGAACATCATGTACGCGGGCATGCCCGTGCCTGAGGCGCCCGCGGGTTCAACGTTCTACGGCGGATCGGAGCCACAGCTCAATAACGCGGGGCACGTGGTGTTTCACTCCGGGATCTCGCCTGGGATCAACGGCTCGCAAGGCATCTTCGCTTACAGCGTGCTCGGCGACTATTTGTGGTCGATCAAGAGCGGCGACGAAATCGAAGTCGCCGACAACGTCTTCCGCACCGTGACTGACCTCGTGCTCGCCACACCCGAGAACTTTTCCGCCGTTATCGCGGGCGCCACGCAAGACGGCCGGCGGTCTCCGCTCAACGACGCGGGGCAATTGGCTTTCGAGGCGTTTTTCTCTGATCAAAGCCGGGGCGTTTTCGTCGTGCAACTGCCGGCGGTTCCGAATCTGACGCAAGTGCCCGAGCCGGGCGCCTGGTTGCTCATGTCGCTCGGGGGGCTGGCGGTCTTGGGGACTGCCCGGTGCAGCCGGCCGGTCTGCGCGAGGGGCGACCATGCGTAACGTTCGCTCACGCCGCTTTCCGTCCATCGCGTCTCGGCTGGCCGGCGGCGAGCCGCTCGAACGCCGCGACTTGCTCACCGTGGCGCCCGAGATGCTGGCCAACGTGGGACTTACCGAGTACCCCGACGCCTGGTCGAGCCCCGCCGAGTTCACGCAACTCGGCGGACTCACGTTGTTCGCCGCCAGCAGCCAGGACGGCCGCGAACTGTGGCGCTCCGACGGCACGGCCGCCGGCACGCAACAGGTGCTGAACATCAACCCGAGCTACTACAGCTCTGACCCCGACCAATTGACGCGGCTCGGTGACCGCGTCTATTTCACCGCCTTTGCCGATCCCTTCGGTCGAGAGCTTTGGCAAACCGACGGAGCGGCCGCGGGAACCAAACTCGTCGTCGATTTGGCCACCAATGCCAGCGCCCAGCCCCAAGAGCTGACCGTGTGGGGCACGCGGCTGGCGTTCACGGCCGAAACGAAGGCCCTAGGGCGCGAGCTCTATGTCTATGATCCCGCCGCGAACAAGACCTCGCTGGTGGCCGATCTACAGCCAGGCCTCATCGGATCGGTCCCCAGCGGCCTCACCGTCTTCGGCGACCAGCTCCTGTTCGTGGCCGACGACGGCGTCCACGGACGCGAGTTGTGGGCCGCCTCGCCCGCTGGCAGCGTGCAACTGCTCCAGGATCTTCACCCTGGCGCGGCACACGCCTTTCCCGCGACGCTGGGCGCGGCGCCGCTGGCCGTCGTCGGCGAGTGGGCCTATTTCGCCGCGGACGATGGAATCCATGGAACCGAACTCTGGAGAACCAACGGCCTGCCAGGCGGAGCGAACCTGGTGGCCGATCTGCTCGAGGGGCCAGACTCCGCCTCGCCGCGCTCGCTGACGCCCGTGGCCGGAGGCTTGGCGTTTCGCGCCAATGATGGAGCACACGGCACCGAGTTGTGGTTCACCACCGGGGAAGCTGCCGGCACGCGCCTGGTGGCCGACATTGCTCCCGGAACGCCTACCTCCGCGGGCCGCGATCTGCTGTCGGTGGGAAGCAACCTGTACTTCGTCGCCGATGACGGGGTGCATGGCCTCGAGGTTTGGGTGAGCAACCTGACGACTGTCGGCACGCGAATGGTCGCCGACATCGCCGCGGGCGCCGAGAACGCCCGCCCCGAGCAACTCGTCGCCTGGAACGGCGCGGTGTATTTCACCGCTCAGACGTCGTCACTGGGCCGAGAACTCTGGCGCACCGATGGCTCGACCGCCGGTACAGTGAACGTGGCCGATTTGAACCCTGGCGGGGCTGACGGCGTCGAGCGCGTGGCGCTGGCGGGCGATCGTTTGTGGCTGGCGGCCAACGACGGCGTGGCGGGCCAGGAGCCTTGGACCCTCGCCGCCGACGCGCAAACGCCGACGCTCGTCAGCGACATCGGCAAACGCCGAGTGCAATCGGGACGCTACTTGGACGGCTTCGTAGCCGCCGGCGACTACGTCTACTTCGCCGCGCTCAACAGCGTTTCCGGCGCCGAACTCTGGAAGACCGGTGGCACGCCGGAGACCACGGAATTGCTGGTCGACCTGGCGCCGGGCTCAGACGGCGCCGCTCCCGAATCCCTGACTGAATACCGAGGATTGCTCTATTTCACCGCCTATGACGCCGTGAAGGGCCGGCAACTGTGGCAGACCGATGGTTCGGCCGCTGGCACGCAGCTCGTGTTCGATCTGCCAGTCAATGCCGCGCCGCGGGAATTGAAGGTGGCCAATGGGCAACTGTTCTTCGTGGCCGACGAGAACGGAGCGGCCGAACTCTGGCGACTGGATCGCCGCGTCGACCTGCTGGCGCTTCCCGTGAAGCTGCAGCCGCAGGAGAGTCCGCTCTCCCAGGTCACACAACTCACGAGCGCTGCAGGCCTGCTCTACTTCGTGGCGCATACGGAAGCGCGAGGCACGGAAGTGTGGTCCACCGACGGCAACGTCGGCTCGATGCGGAACGTCGTCTACTCCGTGGCACAGCCTGCCGGGGGCGAACTGCGTCTGCTGGCCGCAACGGGCCCGTCGCTGTTTTTCCTGCAGCAAACGCCCGCGGGCGCCAATCTCTGGCAAACCGACGCGTTGGGGGCGAGCGCCTTTCTGCAGGTTGATGCGGCGGATGCCAGTCGTCCGCGGATCGATTTGCCAACGACACGATTTGTCGCCTCGGGAAGCCACTTGTACTTCACGGCGAGCAACGAGTTCACGGGGGAAGAACTATGGCGCACCACCAGCCCCTTGGGGACGAACAAAGTGGGCATCGTGGCGGACATCAATCCCGGCGTCGCCGGATCTCAGCCTACGGAGTTGACCACTCTGGGCGACGAGGTGTTCTTCGTCGCCAACGATGGCGTGCGCGGACCGGCGATTTGGCGGACGAACGGCGAGTTCGGCGGCACGAGTCTCGTCGTGGATGTCGATCCCAGCAAGTCGACTGGAGACCAGCCTGCCCAACTGACGGCAGTGGATCACTGGCTTTACTTCACAGCCACCAACCGCACGCTCGGGGTCGAGCTTTGGCGCACGGACGTTTTAGGCTCGGGCGCGGATCGCGTGGCTGACTTGTGGCCGGGCGATCAGAGTTCGCGGCCGCTTGATCTGAGCTATCTGGGCGGCAGTTTGTACTTTTCGGCCTTGACGTCGGGGCTCGAGCGAATGCCCTTCGTGCTGAGCTACGCCACGCCGCTGCCCGGAGACGCCAACTTCGACGGGAGTGTGAATCTCAGCGATTTTGGCGTGCTCAAGGCTCATTTCGGGGAGCCTGGCTCTCACGAAGACGGCGACTTCAACGCCGATGGCCGCATCGACTTGAGCGACTTCGGCATCCTCAAACAAAACTTTGGCGCGGTTTGGCAGGCCGCAACGCCGACGGCCGCCGTTGCCGAGACCGAGGTTGAAGCGGTTCGAAGCACGCCCGCCGCAGCCGCATCGCTCTTGCCAGCCGCGGCCTGGAGCGTTGCGGCTGATGCGCTATTCGCGAACTTGGGCAGCGAGTCCGACCGCGCGCCTGAGGAGCCGTTCTGATGCGGGTTGTTGCGGCCGCACTATTCGCCGTCGTGGGATTGGCTGCCGGCGCTTTCGCCCAATCCGTGTCGCTCGAAGTCGTCGCTCTGGCGCCCGATCAGCGAGCGCCCTCCACGCCGGCGGCAGTTCATTACACGGGTTTGAGTTCGCCGCAAGTGAGCCCCGGCGGCCAGGCGCTCTATGGCGCGAACTTCCAGGGGCCCGGCTTCTCAGGCGATGGAATCTATTCCTTCCGGGATGCCCACTCCACGCTCGTCGTCCGCAGCGACACGGCCGCCCCGGGCACGAGCGGGCCGGCGCGATTCGTAGATCCCCTGTGGCAAACGCCCCTGGCGACCGGCGACGACCAGGTCGCATTTACCAGCCACCTCACAGGGAACGACGTCACGCCCGACAACGACCTCGGCCTTTGGTGGGGAAAGGCGGGCGGTCTCGAACTCGTCGCGCGCACGGGCGGGCCCTTGCCAGGCCTTCCCGCAGGAGCCGTTCCGGTGGGCCTCGATCTCGTCGGCTCGAACGACGATGGTCAGTTTCTCTTCCATGCGCCGCTCGAGGGCCCCGGCGTCGGCAGCACCAACGACAGCGCCTATTGGCGAGCCACCGGCACGAACGTCGAGCCCTTGGTCCGCACGGGACAACCGGCCCCCGATCTTGGCCCAGGCGTTACGTTCAGGCTGCTCGCGTCCCAGGACTTCGCGTTCAACGAGCAAGGGCAGGCGGCGTTCGTCGGCCGAGTGATGGGGCCGGGAATCACCGCCACCTTCGACGATCGGGGGATTTGGGTCGGCGAGCCCGGCAATTTGCAGCTGGTCGCCCGCTCGCGCGAGCAGGCGCCCGGTGCGCCGCCGGGCGTCTTCTTTCAGATGGGCTTCCTCGAGTCGCTCTCTGCGCCGAGCCTGAGCCCAGCGGGCGAACTGGCGTTCCGCTCGAGCCTGGTGGGAGCGGGTGTGGCCGTCGAGAATCCGTCGGCCATCTTCCAGGGAACGCCGGGCAATCTGCAGATGATCGCCCGACTGGGCGACGCCGCGCCCGGCCTGCCGGCGGGCGTCCACTTCGCGGATTTCGAGTCGGCTTGGGGGCCGCTCGCGATCGCTGGCGGCCAAACCCTGTTCGAGAGCCAGGTGCTGGGCCCCGGCGTCACGATCGACTCGATGCGCGCCCTGTGGCTCGGCTCGCCCAGCGGGATCGAGCTCGTCTTGCGAACCGGCGATCCAATCGAAGGCATGCCAGACGGGCGTTGGGGGAACGCCATTTCGCCAAGCGTCAATGCGCTCGGGCAGATCGCCATGTTCAGCGATGTCGTCTTCCCCAACGACACCCGCGCGGGGCTCTTCGTGCGCGACGTCGATGGCGCATGGACGAAGATCGCCATGGTGGGGGACACCGTGGAGGTGGCGCCGGGCGATCTACGGGTGTTGAAGGAACTTTGGCCGCCGGGCCAGTTCAATGAGCGCGGCGACCTCGTCTTCGAGGCGCACTTTACGGATTTCTCGGAGGCCGTGCTGTTGGCTCATGTTCCCGAGCCGCCGGCCTGGGCGCTGTTGGCGATCGGCGCGGCCGGCCTCGCCTCGATCAGCCGCAGAGCAACGCGCAGCCGAGGAAGCTGCGAGAGAAATAGAGGCGGGGCTGGCTACAGCCCGCAGTAGTCGATCGCCCGCGCGATCTCGGTCTTTAGATCCGCGCGATGGACGATGCGGTCGACGAAGCCGTGTTCGAGCAGGAACTCGCTCGTCTGGAAGCCCTTGGGCAGTTCGATGCGGATCGTGGCCTTGATCGTGCGCGGGCCGGCGAAGCCGATCAGCGCCTTGGGCTCGGCGAACACCAGGTCGCCCAACGAAGCGAAGCTGGCCGCCACGCCCCCCATGGTGGGATTGGTGAGCACCGAGATGAACAGGCCCCCCGCCTGGTCGTAGCGGGCCAGCGCCGCCGAGACCTTGGCCATTTGCATGAGCGAGAGAATGCCTTCGTGCATGCGGGCGCCGCCGCCCGAGCCGCTGATGATGATCAGCGGCAAGCGGTCTTCGGTGGCCCGTTCGATCGCCCGGGCCAGCTTTTCGCCAACCACCGAGCCCATGCTGCCCATGATGAACGCGGAGTCGGTCACCGCGAACACCACGCGACGGGCACGGATCATGCCTTGGCCCACGAGCGCCGCTTCGCGCAGCCCGGTGCGGGCTTGCTCGTCGACCAGGCGGTCGCGATAGGGCTTTTTGTCGGCGAAGCCCAGCGGGTCGAGCGGTTCGAGATGGCCGTCCCATTCCTCGAACGTGCCGTCGTCCAGCACCTGGGCAATGCGATCGCGGGCCGAAACGTACCAGTGATAGTCGCACTCGGGGCAAACGCCCAGCCGTCGCTCGGCCTCTTTGCGGAAGATCGTGGCCTGGCAACCGGGGCAGCGCTGCCACAGTCCCTCCGGCACTCCGCGCTTGGCCCGTTTGACGCCTGGATTGCTGTCCGCCGGCACGGCCGGGCTGTCGCTGGCCGAGGTCTGAATGCTAGACATCGCCGGTCGCTCGGGTTGGGGGATTTCACTCATCGCTTCGGACGCCAGTGTATCCTTCCGCGGTCGAGAAACCAACCGCCGGGTTCCGGCCGCCCGCGTCATGCGGGGGGCTGAGGGGTCAGTGTCCGTTCGTCAGGGCGTGGGCGGCTGGATCGAGCAGTTCCCAGCGGCCGCTTTCGGAGCAGGCCTTCCAGAGGTCGCCCAGTTGGGCGCCCACCAGTTCGCTGCGGACGATGCTGGCCAGCGGCTCTGGAACCACCACCCCCACCACGTTTTGTTTGTTCTTCTTGAGGATCTTCTGCAGGGCCGGACGCACGCGCTCGCGGGCATCCTCGAGGGTCTCTCCCTGCGGCGGACAGATCGCCTCGGGCTGCTCCTGCCACTGGCGATAGACTTTCGGTTGCTTACGTTTGACCTCGTCGACCAGCATGCCCTGCCAGAGCCCCTGGTTGAGGTTGTCGAACTGGTCGAGGACGATGGTCTTCACATCGAGGGCCACGGCCAGCCGCTCGGCGGTTTGCTGCGAGCGGGCACAAGGCGCGGCGTAGACGACAGAAATCTCGAGGCCGCGGAGGGCTTCGACCAGGCGGTCAACCTGCTCGCACCCGCGCTCGTTGAGCGGCACGTCGAGCGTTCCTTGAATGCGCCCCTGTAAGTCGTAGTCGGTTGCCCCGGGGAGAATCAGCGCAAATTTGCACATTCGAGTACAGCGGTGGCTTTACACCGAGCAACCGGCTCGGCCACGCTGACAGTGTCCTCACGAAAAGAACCCATCCCCTTGGCCGCGGATCGTAGCAGAAGCCGCGGCACGGTGGATATGGAAACTGGGAAAGCCCTGGGCCCCCTTCTCCATTATTCACCGACACCCGCTGAAACGCGGGCCAGCGATTTGGGGGTAAAGAGACGATTTTATGCTCCGGCCACGCAAAAAGGCCAGCCGGCCGCTGCGACTCGAATCGCAACACTTTTCGAGGAAGCGACTTACGGGCTATCCGCCGATGGGTCGAGCTCGTGGCTGCGGGGCAACTCCGCCAAACTTTCCAGATGAAAGACCTCGAGGAAGCGGTCCGTCGTGCGATAGCTCCGCGGACCGCGCCCCGCTTGCGGCCGGCTCACTGCTAGCAAGTTGCGACGCACGAGTTGTCGCAAGACGCCGCTCGCCGCAGATCCGCAGCGCTCGGCGATCTCCTCGCCGGTGAGCGGACCGCGATACGCAACCAGTGACAAAACTTCGAGCGCTCCTCGCGAGAGCCGGGCGCGGCGCGAGCGCGACTGGATCTGGTCGCGCAGACGAACGAACTCGTGCGTGAGCGCCAGGCGGTACCCCGTGGCCAGGCGTTCGACTTCATAAGGCCGGCCTTGGCCTCGGTAGAGGTCATTGAGGCCCTGGGCAAGTTCGCCGAAGTCGGCGGCATTCAGCCCGCGCAGCACCGCGCTGCACTGCTCCACCGTAACCGGCTCGCCTCCGGGATGCCCCACGAAGAGCAGGCCCTCGAAGATCATGGCCGGCGACACCGACGGGTCGGCCGGCGGATCGGCGGCGTCGCGGGGAGCGGGCACGTCCGAAGCGAGATGTTCGCCGGCGGAAGCGTTTCCTCCCAGCAGCTTGGCGAATGCCGCTACGAACCGACCGGCCGACAGCGGCGCGCTTTCAGCGGCGGGGCCCGGCGCAGAGGAACTCGATTTCGACGCCATCAAAGGGTATGCCTCACCCAGAAGACGCTCGCGCACGCCGCGAACTGCTTCGATCCTAGGCCGCCAGCGTCCGATCGGGCAATGCGAGATCCGCGCTGCCCACCCGCAAGCCGGCCCGCTCAGCGAACCGCGGCGCGTACTTCGCCCTGGTCGCTGGTCATCAGCGCCAGGACCACGGAGACGTCGGTTTGCTCCGCCAAAAACTGCGTCGAGCCGTCGCCCAGAACGACGTTGGCGCCCCCGGCGTGAAAGCTATAGATCCCGTGGGCGTTGCAGAAGTTGACTTTCTGGTAGACGAAGTCGTTTGACTCCATCGGCAGCCAGGCCCCCATCCAATGCGGGCTGCGCTCGCCGCCGCCGTGCATGTGCAGCGGGTTGCCTGCCTCCTCGTGCAGGAGAATGGTGTTCGAGAGGCCGTCGACGCACTCGCCCAAGCTGACGGGCGTGGTGAACTGCGGAAACACCGAGTACCGCGGACCTCCCTCGTAGCTCGGGGGAGTCCACATGGTCCGCAGCGCGCCGCCCCCCAAGCTCTCGTCGAAGAAGACGCCGAACGGCGCCACGTAGTCGAGATTGGCCAGCACCGCTTCGGCCGACCGGGTGACCTTGGCTTCCAAACGTGGATACCCTGGCGTTACGGGGCACTGGTGAATCGGCATCCGCGTGGCTGCCACCGCGCCGTTCGCCGGGTCGACCGGACTCAGCTTCCAGTTGACGCGATCGGCCAGCGCCTGCTGCTCGTGGAACGGCAGCAGCGTGCCGCGCCAAGAGTGCCAGAAGGTCCAATTCGGGTCGCCGCGTCCGAGCGCCGGCAGCCGTTGCTTGTTCCGCTCGGCGTAGACGTGCAATCCTAGGCCGACTTGTCGTAGATTGTGCTGACACTGCAGCCGCCGCGTCGATTCGCGTGCTGCTTGCACCGCCGGCAACATCAGGCCGGCGAGCGCCCCGATGATCGCCACGACGACGAGCAGCTCGACGAGGCTGAACCCGCGACGTTGGAACATCAGAACCGCCTGACAGCCGAGCGCACTCGGCGTTGATTGCCCGATACACTAGGTGGCCTGCATAAAGTATTCTGATCATAGTCCAGTTTGCTGGCTGCGCAAAGCTTGCACGAGGAATTGTTCCATGCCGGAAGGTGGGCCTCGCCAACCCGTTCCAACGCTGGCTCGCGCTTGGGTCCGCGAGGTCGACCGTCGAGCCCTGGCCGGCTTTGGCCTTTCCGGACTGGTGCTGATGGAAAACGCCGGCCGCGGCGTCGCCGACCTTCTGTGCTCCCTGTCGCCGCCCGGAACGGTCGCAATCTGCTGCGGCCGAGGCAATAACGCCGGCGACGGCTTCGTGATCGCCCGGCATCTCGATTTCCGCGGTTGGCAAGTGCGGGTGCTCGTGTGGGCAGAGCCGAAGGAACTGCGCGGCGACGCCGGGGCCAATTTCGCGATCCTCGCCAGGTGCGGGATCGACCTGGTCTGCTTCGGCTCGCGGTTCGACCCCGACGTCCTTGCGGCGAAACTTACCGGGGCCGATTGGATCGTCGACGGCCTGCTCGGCACCGGCGCCACGGGCGAACCGCGGCCGCCATTCGACGCCGTGATCGACGCGCTCAACTCCCACCCCGCCCAGCGGCTGGCGGTCGATTTGCCGAGCGGCCTCGATTGCGACACGGGCCAGCCGGCCTGCCACACGATCCGGGCGGATCACACGGCCACCTTTGTCGCGGCCAAGCCGGGCTTCGGCCAGCCGGCCGCGGCGCCCTTTGTCGGGCAATTGCACGTGCTCGAGATTGGCGTGCCGCGCAGGCTGCTCGAGGAGGTGTTCGCCGACCAAGCGCGGGCGACACAGGGCTTGTCGGCCAGCGTCTAACACGCCTTGCTACAGGCCGTGAGTTTGCATGGGGAAGCCGATCGGGGCGAGCAGCCAGTTCGTCGCAGCAGCCCGCAGGCGTTGCACCTGAATAACCCAGGCGCCGCGGGCCGTGGCGCGCTGTTCCAGCTTTACTGAGTACAAACAGATCACACCGCCGAGCCACAGCCCGTCCTCGTCGAACCGGTCGAGCTCGATCAGGCTGAGGCCAAGCGGCCGCTTCCATGCACGTAGCAGAATATCGCCAAACATCACTTCGTCCTCCGTTCGCACCCGTGAGTCACGGCTTCACGTTCTGGAAGCCGAAGGCGGGCCCACGGGACGCAGGAAACAATTGCAGTCGCCGTGCCTCCGACTCGCAGGGCTTGTGCGGCTCGGGCGCAACACCGTTGCCGGCAACGAAAACGGCCTGCGAGGACCGCCGCGGGCGATTCGAGCCCCAAGAGCTTCCTTGGCTGCGAGCCATGCAAGTTGCAGGCGACACGGGAAACGCTCCTGCAACTTGCACGACGAAAGACCTCGCCGGAAAGGCGGCCAGCAGCGCCTAAGGCAGCGGCCGGTTGACACTTCCGACGCTGGAGGGCGTCTTGGCGCGGACCTTGCATCCTCTCGAGTCGTCGGTGGGCGCCGGCTGCGTGGATTTGCAAAGAGACCCCGAGCTTAGACAATCGCCATGGACGCCGTTTTCTGTTTCGTGACCCTCGTGTTCTTCGCCCTGGCGATCGGCTACGCCTGGCTGTGCCGGGCGACTTAGCCAGCGGACTCCGAACCTGGTGAATCTTGCCATGAACTTCGAATCCTGGGTGGGCGGCCTGCTCACCGTGCTGCTGCTGGCCTACCTGGTCTACGCGCTGCTCGTGCCCGAGCGGTTCTAGCCTTGTCTCCCCCGAGTCTCTTTCCATGACCGTCAACGGTTGGCTGCAAATCTCCCTCTACTGCCTCGTGATCTTGGCGATCACGCGGCCGGTGGGCGCGTACCTGTTTCGCGTCTTCGAAGGTACGCCGCCGGGCGCGAAGCTGCTCGGACCGCTCGAGCGGCTTTGCTACGGGCTGTGCGGCGTCGACCCACGGCGCGAGCACTCCTGGTATGGCTACGCCGTAGCGCTGCTTCTGTTCAGCGCCTTGGGCGTGCTCGTGACGTATGCCTTGCAGCGCGTGCAGCACCTATTGCCGCTCAATCCGCAAGGGCTGCCGGCGGTCGGGCCCGAGCTGGCCTTCAACACGGCGGTCAGCTTCACGACGAACACCAACTGGCAGTCGTATGCCGGCGAGTCGACGATGAGCTATCTCACGCAGATGGCCGCGCTCGCCTGGCACAACTTCACCTCGGCCGCGGCCGGCATCGGCGTCGCTCTGGCGATTGCCCGCGGGCTGACGCGGAAGCGGCCCGAGGGGCCGGCGACCGTCGGCAACTTTTGGGTCGACGTGATCCGCGCGGTGCTCTACGTGTTGCTCCCGGCGAGCCTCGTCATCGGCCTGGTGCTGGCCGGCTTAGGCGTGATTCAAACCTTGGCGCCGTACTTGGAACTGACCACGCTCGAAGGCGCCAAGCAGACGCTGGCCCTGGGACCCGTGGCCTCGCAAGAGGTGATCAAGGAACTCGGCACCAACGGCGGCGGCTTCTTCAACGCCAACAGTGCGCACCCCTTCGAGAGTCCGTCGCCGCTGACGAACTTCCTCGAAATGGCGCTGATCTTCGCCATTCCGGCGGGGCTGACCTACACCTATGGCCGCATGGCCGGCAACCAGCGGGAAGGCTGGGCGATCTTCGCCGCCATGGCCGCGCTGTTCCTGGTCGGCGCGGGAGTAGCCTACTGGGCCGAGTCGCAGCCGAACCCGGCGCTCGCCAGCATCGAGCTGAACGGCCTCAAGATCGATCAATCGACCGGCAACCTGGAAGGCAAGGAGACTCGCTTCGGCGTGGCCAATTCAGCCTTGTTCGCGACGGTCACCACGGGCGCCTCGTGCGGCGCGGTGAATTCGATGCACGACAGCTTCACGCCGCTCGGCGGGCTCGTGCCGCTCGTGAACATTTTGCTCGGCGAGGTGATCTTCGGCGGCGTCGGCGCCGGGCTCTATGGCATGCTCGTGTTCGTGATCCTGGCGGTCTTCATCGCCGGGCTCATGGTCGGCCGTACTCCTGAGTACCTAGGCAAGAAGATCGAAGCCCGCGAGATGAAGCTCGTGATGCTCTACGTGCTGATCTTTCCGCTCTGCATTCTGGTGCTGGCCGCCTGGTCGAGCGTGGCCAGCTACGGCGTCTCGAGTTTGAACAACGCCGGGCCGCACGGGCTGACGGAGATTCTCTACGCCTACACGAGCGGCGCCGGCAACAACGGCTCGGCCTTCGCGGGGCTGAACGCCAATACGCCCTGGTGGAACGTAACCCTGGCGCTCGCCATGCTCGCCGGCCGCTTCCTCATGATCGTGCCGGTGTTGGCCTTGGCCGGGTCGATGGTCGGCAAGAAGACCGTGCCCCCGGGTCCCGGCACGTTTCCGACCGGCAGCGCGCTGTTCACTGCGTTGCTCGTGGGCGTGATCATGATCGTGGGCGCCCTGACGTTTTTCCCGGCCCTGGCCCTGGGGCCCATCGTCGAACATTTCCTGGCCCAAGCGGGCCGCTTGTACTAACGGGAGTTTCCAGCCATGGGCGGCCCCCGCGCCAAGGCGATTTCGCTGTTCGATCCGAGCATCCTTCGTCGCGCTTGCTGGGACAGCTTCGTCAAGTTGCTGCCCCAGCACCAGTGGCGCAACCCGGTGATGTTCGTGGTGCTGGTTGGCAGTGCGCTGACAACCTTTGTTTTCCTGCGCGACCTCGTGGCCCCGGCGAGCGACGCCGCGCCGCTCGTGTTCACCGGCTCGGTCTGCGTATGGCTCTGGTTCACGGTGCTGTTCGCCAACTTCGCCGAGTCGGTGGCCGAAGGCCGCGGCAAGGCCCAGGCTGACTCGCTGCGCAAGCTCCGCACCGATACTCAAGCCCGCAAGCTTGAGAATGGCCGCGAGGTGGCCACGCCGGCTTCGTCGCTGCGGAAAGGCGACCTCGTCGTCGTCGAAGCCGGGCAGTTCATTCCTGGCGACGGCGAGATCACCGAAGGCATCGCCAGCGTCGACGAGTCGGCGATCACCGGCGAATCGGCGCCCGTCATTCGCGAGAGCGGCGGCGACCGCTCGGCCGTCACCGGCGGCACGCGCGTGCTCAGCGATCGCATCGTCGTGCGGATCACGTCGAACCCCGGCGAGTCGTTCCTCGACCGCATGATCGGGCTCGTCGAGGGGGCCGCGCGGCAGAAGACGCCGAACGAGATCGCGCTGCACATCCTGCTGGTTGGGCTGACGATCGTGTTCCTGCTCGCCTGCGCCACGCTCGTGCCTCTCGCGCAGTACTCGAACATTCACCTGTCGATTCCGGTAATGGTCGCGCTGCTGGTGTGTCTGATTCCGACGACGATCGGCGGGCT
The DNA here is from genome assembly GCA_044221365.1 of Pirellulales bacterium. Lineage (GTDB taxonomy): Bacteria > Planctomycetota > Planctomycetia > Pirellulales > JBGAPH01 > JBGAPH01. The sequence continues at coordinate 12,134 of JBGAPH010000026.1, read as the reverse complement.
GCTCTCCGCGATTGGCATCGCCGGCATGGATCGGCTGATTCGCAAGAACGTGCTTGCCACGAGCGGCCGCGCGATCGAGGCCGCCGGCGACGTCGACGTCCTCCTCTTGGACAAGACCGGCACGATCACGCTCGGCAACCGCATGGCCACCGCCTTCTGGCCGGCCCCGAAGGTCCGCGCGGAAGAACTGGCGGAAGCGGCCTTCTTGGGCAGCCAAGCCGATGAAACGCCCGAGGGACGCTCGATCGTGACGCTCGTGCGCGAACAGTACCCGCAGCAGGCCTTGGCCAATCCGCGCGAGGCGGCCTTCATCCCATTCAGCGCCAACACGCGGATGAGCGGCTGCGACCTCGACGGCCAGGCGATCCGCAAAGGCGCTTCCGACGCGGTCCGCAACTTCGCCAGTGGACTGGGGGGCGCGTTCCCTGAGGAACTCACCCAGGTCGCCGCCCGCATTGGCGACGCCGGCGGCACGCCGCTCGCGGTGGCCAACGGCCCGCGCGTGCTGGGCATCATCGAACTCAAGGACGTGGTCAAGCTCGGCATGACCGAACGCTTCGACCGCTTCCGCGCCATGGGCATTCGCACCGTGATGATCACGGGCGACAACCCGCGCACCGCCGCGGCGATCGCCCGCGAGGCCGGCGTCGACGACTATTTGGCCGAGGCGACGCCGGAGACCAAGATGCGGCTGATCCGCGACGAGCAGCAGCGCGGCAAGCTGGTGGCCATGACTGGCGACGGCACGAACGACGCCCCGGCGCTTGCCCAGGCCGATGTCGGCATGGCCATGAACACCGGCACGCAGGCCGCCAAAGAGGCCGGCAACATGATCGACCTCGACTCCGACCCCACCAAATTGCTCGAGGTGGTGGAGATCGGCAAACAGTTGCTGATGACCCGCGGCGCGCTGACCACGTTTTCGATCGCCAACGACGTGGCCAAATACTTCGCCATCCTGCCGGCCATGTTCATGGGCGTGTTCCCCGAAATCGCGCCGCTGAACGTGATGAACCTGGCGTCGCCGCAGAGCGCGATCCTGTCGGCGGTGATCTTCAACGCCCTGATCATCATCGCGCTCATTCCCCTGGCGCTCCGCGGCGTGCGCTATCGGCCTGTAGGCGCAGCCGCGCTGCTCGCGCGGTCGCTGGCCATTTATGGCTTGGGGGGCGTGGCAGCGCCGTTCGTGGGCATCAAACTGATCGACCTGGGGCTCGTCGCCCTGCGGCTCGTGTAGGAGGGCCGCTAGGCATGTTTTCTGCCGCCCTTTTCGCCACAACGATCTTCCCCCCCCCGGCGACTCGCCGGGGGCTAATTAAGTCGTTCCCCAACTGCTTAGCCCCCCGTCAACGACGGGGGGAGATTTACCGTAACGTCGCCGAATAGGGCCCAACGGGCGCATGAAGCGATCCAAGAGGAGAACACACGTGATCACCGAATTCTGGATCGCCCTGCGGGCTACTGTGTTGACGCTCGTCGTCACTGGGCTCGCCTACCCGCTTGTGATGACGGGACTCGCGCAGACGCTCTTTCCTCACGCGGCCCGCGGGAGCTTGGCGACCGACGCCGCCGGCAGAGTCGTCGGTTCGGAGCTGATCGGCCAAGCCTTCACACGGACTGAGTACTTCCAGCCGCGTCCCTCGGCGGCCGGCGCCGGCTACGACGCCGCGGCCTCTTCTGGCTCGAACTTGGGCCCGACCTCGCAAAAGCTGCACGATCGCGTCCGCGCTGACCTCGAACGGCTGCAGCGAGAAAACTCGAGTGCGGTGGGCCCCGTGCCGGCGGAGCTGGTCACGGCCTCGGCGAGCGGGCTCGACCCGCATATTTCGCCCGCCGGCGCGATTTGGCAAACGCCGCGCATTGCCGCGGCCCGCGGGGTGCGCGATGAGCGCGTGCTAAGCTTGATCGCCGAGCAAACCGAAGGGCGCACGTTCGGCTTGTTGGGCGAGCCGCGGGTCAACGTGCTGCTCTTGAACCTCGAACTCGATCGGCGCTTCCCGCTGCGGTCTCCCTCTCCATGAGCACGCACTCGCCGCGCCGCCCTCAAGACTTTCTCGAGCTCGTCGAGCGCGGCAAGCGCGGGCGGCTGAAGCTTTACATTGGCTTCGCGGCAGGCGTGGGCAAGACCTATCGCATGCTCGAAGAGGCCCACGCGCTCAAGAAGCGCGGGGTCGACGTGGTGGTCGGCTTCGTCGAAACGCACGGCCGCGCCGAAACCGCGGCCCTGCTCGAAGGTCTCGAGATCGTGCCGCGGCGCGGCGTCACCTACCGCGGGTTGTCGGTCGACGAGATGGACGTCGACGCCATTCTCGCCCGGCGGCCGGAGATCGTCGTCGTCGACGAACTGCCCCACACGAACGCCCCCGGCAGCCGCCACGGCAAACGCTGGGAAGATGTGCAGGAGATCCTGGATGCTGGCATCAACGTGATCGGCGCTCTCAACATTCAGCATCTCGAGAGCTTGAAAGACCTGGTCGAGCGGGTGACCGAGGTCAAGATTCGCGAGACCGTGCCTGACACGCTGCTCCGGCAGGCCGATCAAGTGGTGAACCTCGACCTGGCGATCGAGGATCTGCTCGACCGCCTCAAGAGCGGGCGGATCTACGCGGCCGAGAAGGTTCCCTCGGCGCTCACGAACTTCTTTCAGCCCGACAATCTTTCGGCCCTCCGGGAGCTCGCGCTCCGCGAAGTGGCCGAAAGCGTCGATCGCACGGCCGGCCAGAGTCCGGCCCGTTCCCGTGAGCCGAGCTTGCAGCCTTCGCGGGTGATGGTCTGCATGGCCTCGAACTCGCCGCGGGCCGAGGCTCTGCTGCGCCGCGGCTCGCGACTGGCGGGCAGGCTCAACACCGATTGGTTCGCCGTGTACGTGGAGACACCTCAAGAAGGGCCCACGCGGATCGACGCCGAAGCCCAACGCCGCCTGCTGGCCGCCATTCAGAAGGCCAAGGAGTTGGGCGCCGAGGTGGTGCGGCTGCGCGCGGTCGATCCGGTGGCGGCTCTGCTCGACTTTGCCCGCTCCCACGCGGTGGGGCACCTGGTGATCGGCCGCTCGACCGCCCCTTGGTGGCGGCGGTTCGTGGGGGGGACGGTGATGGAGCGGCTCGTGCGCGAGGCGAACGACTGCGACGTCCACATCGTGGCCCTCGAGCGGGAGGAGCACGCATGAACCTGGGCCGCAAGCTCTGGCTCGCGCAGCTTCCGGTGGCCGTGGCCGTGGTCGTGCTCGGCGTCGTCGGCGTGGGATCGCTCCGCACGGTCGACGACGCGGCCCAAGGCATCCTCCGCGACAACTATCGCAGCGTGCTTGCCGCGCAGCGGATGAAGGAATCGATCGAACGCATCGACAGCGCCGCGCTCTTCTTCGTGGCGGAGCAGCCAAAACGCGCCGCGCTGCAAATCGCCGAGCAGCGAGCGGTCTTCGAGCGCGAACTGCTGGCCGCCGAAGACAACATCACCGAGCCCGGTGAGCAACTTGCCCTCGAACAGTTGCGCAAGGCCTGGGCCGCCTATCAGGCCGAGCTGCAGCAATACATAGGGCTCCCGATCGCTGCACAACGCGGCGCCTATTTCTCCGCCCTCGAGCCAAAGTTCAGCGCGGTCAAGAAAGCAGCCGACGAGATCCTGGGGATCAACCAGGACGCCATGCTGCGAAAAAGCAATCGGGCGCTGCGCATTGCTCGCACGGCAACCGCAGTCCTCGTTGGCGCGGCGGGAACCGCGCTCGTGATCGGTTGGTTCACCTCGAGCCTGCTCACGCGCCGGCTTTTGCGCCCCCTCTCGGTGCTCGCCCAAGCAGTCGAAGGGCTCAGCGCCGGCGACTTTCAAGCCCGCGCGGCGGCCGAAAGCCAGGACGAAATCGGCCAGCTTGCCCGCCAGTTCAACGCCATGGCCGACCACCTGGCCGAGTATCGCAGCAGCTCGCTGGGGGAACTGCTGCTTGCCCAGCAGTCGTCGCGTTCGGCGATCGACAGCTTGAGCGATCCGGTGTTCGTCTTCGCGGCCGACGGCGCGTTGCTCGACGCCAACTCCGCCGCCGCCGAGCTGCTCGGCGCCGGCCGCGGCCGGCAGCCGGCCGACTTGCTCCCGACGGCCGAGCCGGCGCTGCGGGGTGCGCTCGACGCTGCGCGGGCACACGTGCTGCACGGCCGCGGGCCGCTGGGACCCCAAGGCTTCGAAGACGCCTTCGCCGTCGGCGGCGACTCGACGCAGCGGTGGTTTCTGCTCCGCGCAGCGCCCGTTTACGAGGAGCAGGGCCGCATCGGCGGCGCCACGGTGGTGCTGCAAGACGTCACGCGGCTGCGCCGCTTCGACGAGCTCAAGGACGATCTCGTGGCCACCGTGGCCCACGAGTTCCGCACCCCCCTCACCTCGCTGCGGATGGCGATCCATCTCTGTTTGGAACAAGTGGCGGGACCCTTGAGCGAGAAGCAGGCAGACTTGCTGTACGCCGCGCGGCAGGACTGCGAGCGCTTGCAGGCCACGGTCGACGAGCTGCTCGACCTGGCGCGCATCCAGTCGGGCCGCGTGCAGTTGGCGCTCGAGCCGCTGGAGATCGCAGCGCTCTTCGCCCGCACGTTGCCACCCTTTCGCACCGCGGCCGAAGACAAGCAGATCGATCTCGTGGGGCCGGAGGACTCGGCGAATCTCACCGCGCTGGCCGATCCGCCGCGGGTGCAGCTCGTGCTCTCGAACCTGCTTTCGAACGCCGTGCGTCACACGCCCACCGGCGGCCGAATCGAACTGCTCGCCCAGCGGCGGGGAGACTTTGTGTGGCTGGGCGTCCGCGATTCGGGGTCGGGAGTCGCGGCGGAGCATCAAGCGGCTGTGTTCGGCAAGTTTTACCGCGTGCCTGGGGCGGTCGCCGGCGGCGCCGGTCTGGGGCTCTCGCTCGCGAAAGAAATCGTCGAGGCTCACGGGGGCCAAATCGGCGTCGAAAGCGAGCCCGGCCAGGGCAGCCTTTTCTGGTTCACGCTGCCGGCGAGCTAGAACTTGTTCTCACCGCGGCTGGGCTCGAGCTTACGGCGGGAAACGCGGCCGATTAGGATGACGGGTCGGGCAGTAAATCGACCCGTTGCTAAAACGCGAGGTGGTGTCATGCGCAGATCGCTCAGCGCGCTCACCGTTCTTTGCTCTGTCTGGCTGCTCGCCGGCGGCGTCGCGGCCAACGACGTTCAGATTCCCGCTGGCTGGACGCCCCGGGCGGTCCGCGACGAAATTCGCCCGACGCTGCGCTACGCCTCGGAGGGACTCGAGGGCCAAGGCTGCTTCCTGATCGAGCACGACCAGCGTCCCGGCCTCGACGGATATTGGCAGAAAAGCGTGCCCGTTGAAGGGGGGCGACACTACCGCTTCCAGGCCTATCGGCGGACCACCGGCGTCGCCGAGCCGCGCCGCAGCGGAGTCGCCCGCATTCTCTGGCGGAATGAGCGCGGCGAACCTGTGCCGCGCGACGAGCCCGTCGCCGCCGGCTATCTCGTGGGCTCCACGCCCACGGCCGAGGCCGAGCATCCGCTCGACCGCGAGACGAATCGCGATGGCTGGACCCTCGTCGCTGACACCTACCGTGCACCCCAGAGCGCCACGCGCGCGGTGATCGAACTGCACGGCCAATGGGCGCCAGGCGGGAGCATTGAATGGAGTGGCGTTTCGTTCGAGTCCGCAGCCGCTCCCGCCGGCCGCAAGGTGCGACTGGCCGCAATCCACTATCGCCCGCAGGGACCGACGCCCGATGCGAATCGCCGACAGTACGTGCCCCTGGTGGCCGAAGCGGCGCGTCAGCGCGCCGACTTAGTAGTGCTCGGAGAGACGCTCACGTATCCTGGCGCGGGGAAGAGCTACGTGGAATGTGCCGAGCCCGTGCCGGGGCCTTCGACCGAATTCTTCGGCGAGCTGGCGAAAGAGCATCGGCTGTACATCGTCGCGGGGCTGCTCGAGCGCGAGGGGCCGCTCGTCTACAACGTGGCGGTCCTGCTCGGGCCCGACGGCGCGCTCGCCGGCAAGTATCGCAAGGTGTGTCTGCCGCGCGGCGAAATCGAGGCGGGCATCGCCCCCGGCGAACACTTTCCTGTCTTCGATACGCGCTTCGGCAAGCTGGGGATGATGGTCTGCTACGACGGGTTCTTTCCCGAGGCGGCGCGCGCCCTCAGCAACCAGGGGGCCGAAGTGATTGCCTGGCCCGTCTGGGGCTGTAACCCGGCGCTCGCCGCGGCGCGTGCTTGCGAGAACCACGTGTACGTCGTGAGCAGCACCTACGAAGACGTCTCGCGCAACTGGATGCTGACGGCCGTCTACGACCACAGCGGCGCGCCGCTGGTGCAAGCCAAGGAATGGGGCACGGTGGCCGTCGCCGAGGTCGACCTCGACGCACGGCTCCACTGGAACAGTCTGGGCGATTTCAAGGCAGAGTTGCCGCGGCACCGGCCCGCGGATGCGGCCGTCGGCCCCACGAAATGAGCGGTCGATTGGCTACCGGCCGGCCACGCCCTGGTGGGCTGCGCGACGGCTCGAGCACTCGTGCCGAAGATGGCGAATTCGACGGGTCTCGCAGTAAAACGAGTGGCCCCGCGCCTCGAACAGCGATCGTACGATGCCAGACCTGTCCCGGTCTGAGTTTCAGATTTAATCCAGTTTGCCGAGGGGATTCCCTGGACCTAGATACTAACAGAAGGGGGCAGTTCCCCGGCTGACCGGTGTCGTGCGAAGTTGGCCACACCCTTGGGCAGTTCAGAAAAGCCGGTGGCAATGCGTCCGCCGGCTTTTCTCTTGCGCTGTTCGCGGTCCGGAATTGCAGAACCGCGGCCGTGGCCTAGCTTTGCTTTGAGCCGGGTTACTGCCCCCTTGGCTTACGAACGGACCGGCCGGCGCGCGAATGCCACAGGTTTCGCCGGCCGGTCCCCCCTTCTTGGCGCTCCGGTTTGTCGAACAAACTCGTGGGATTCTTACCTGCCTTGGCCCCCCATGGCCGCAGCGGGCCCCGACGCCTCTGACTGCCGCTTCAGATTCGCGAGCGCCTCGTCGAAATTCGGCCCCAGCATCGTCTCCATGTTCATCACCAGGCACATGGCCTTTCCCAGGAAACCGTTTTTGCCTGACATCCGCAGCGTGACTTCCGTTGCGCCGGGACCTTGGGGAACGAACTCATAGGCGAACTGGGCCGTGCCCGGCATCGGGCGCACGAAGGTTTGCTCGAGCGCCACGAGCTCGTTGGGGCGACTTTCGACGATCGTCATGCTCCCTTCGCCCACCTGATCGTTGCCATTCCAAGAGATCTTCGCGCCTTTGCCGACCGCCGGCTCACTGAGCGTGGTCTGTGCGTTCGGATCGAGCTTTGACCACGGGGACCACGTCTCCCAGGCCCGCAGATCATTCACGAGCGGAAAGACCTTGTCCGCCGGCGCGGCGATGCGGGTCGAACGCTGGATGCCAAACTCGGCCGGCTGCAACGCCACGACGAGGCACGCCCCGGCGATGAGCACGACGATCAGACCGAGGGCAATGAGCAAGTATCTGCGCACGGAAGGCTTCTCCTGGGGCAAAGGGGGAGCAAAGTTGGCTGCTTGTTGAAACGACGGCGAAAGTCAGCACACGTTCGGCGGCAAGCTGGGCAGCGGAAATTGCTCGGCCAAGCAGGCTTTCCACAGCGGCTCCGCGCGAGCCGCCGCTTGGGCCGCGCCAGTGCCGTAGAGATAGACATCGATCACCAGCACGACCTGGCCTCCCATGGAGTGGGCGAAGGCCGAGAGCACGCCGACGTGCGGCTCGTCGAGGCGCGCTAGCACCGCGTTTGGGTGTCCTCCGCTGCCGACTCGCTCCACCACACCCGCCAGAGGCGGCGACAAGGCGCTCGCCGTGCGCCACTCGCCCACCCGCGCTCCCTGGACGCCCAGCAGCGCCGCCAGCTTGTCCCATGCTTCAGCGGCCGGCGGCGCTGCCGCGCCGATCAGCCGGAAGGCCGCGCTTGGCTGCCCGCGGAAATGCGTAAGGTAGAGCCGCAAGATTTCGAGGAACCAGGGCCAGCCCGCCTCGAATCCACGGAGTTGGTCGTCCCAGTCGTCGTTGCTGGCGAACAAGCTGTGGACGACGCGCACGATGCACGTCCCGCCGGACTGCGCCTCGACGATCCACTCCGTCGCCAGCTTGGGATTTTCGGGGCCTAGATCGGCGCTCTCGGCGGCAAAGCGATGGGGAGGATCCCAGGCGGTCACTTGGGCCTTCGACTCCATGCCAGGGCCGAAGTTCGCGACGACCGTGCCGTCGTCGCGGACCTCGGTCGGCACGAACCAGGCCGACACGCCGGGGCCGGTGGCGATCGCCTGCCATACCTCTTCCGGAGTGCCCGGCACCTCGATCTGAACTTGAACGGAGCGGCGCCCCGACGGATCCTTCTCGAGCGTCATGCGGAGTCCTGCGTTTCAGGAGCGGAGGTGGCGGCTACGTCGTGGGCTGATTGCTGCGGCAAAGGATGCGCAAGGATTACCAGGCGATGAGCCCGTGCTTGGGGATCGGACGCATCGTGATAGCGCGCTGCGAGTCCGGCGACCGCCTGCGTCAATTCGCGGGCGAACGCTGCCCGCTCGTCGGCCGAGCGAAAGCGGATTTCGGTGTCGATCGAAAGGGTCGCCAACCGTTTGCTCACTTGCCGAGCGCGCCGCAGGAGATCGCCCACCTCGCGCACCGCCCGCGCGGCGAGCGCAATCAGATAGCCGGCGGATAGACGGTCGGCGCTGCGGCCGGGGTCGGCCGCAACCGGTCCCAAGGCAGCGGGGGAAACCACGTAGGACGCCGCGGTGGCCACGAGCAGCCGCTCGGTCAGACCGCCCCACTTCCGCTGCTCGGCTACGCGCACCAGACCGTGCGATTCGAGCGCCCGCAGGTGGTAGTTCACCTTTTGCCGCGGCAAACCGAGCCGACCGGCCAATGCGGCGGCCGAGGCGGGACTCGCCAGCTCGGCGAGCAGCCGGCTGCGCACCGGCTCCAAGGCAACGGTTGCGGCGGCGGCGTCTTCAATCACTTCGACTTCGATCATGGGGCCTTTTCTAGCATTGACAAAAAAAGTTGTCAATGGCTTAGTGACTCGCGGGGCTGTCTTTTTTTGCCCGCGGCCGCGACACTGCTGGCTCATGGGCTGCCGCGAAAACTCCGGGAATTCTTTTCGCTATGTGCGTATCTCGCGTGGGCATTGCTTGGGTGGCCATAGCAGCGGCGTGTTCCAGTGGCGCCGCGGCCGCCGAACTCCGGGAGGCGCTCGAGCAGGGTTCTCGCAGCGAAAAGGTCGCGGCGCTCGCCGAGTTCGAGAAGCAAACGCGGCTGCCGAGCGACCTCGTCGCTCCCCTGTGGACCTTCGTCGAGTCGGAGATCGCCACGCTCGAGCGCCCGCTGGAGCTGGCCGACGAGGCTGACGCCGTGCCGCTCTTGGCGGACGAAACACCGCTTGCCCAGTTGCTGGCCGATCCGGCCAAGCACGCCGATCGCAAGCATACGCTCGTCGGCTCGATCCGCGTGTCGAACAGCTACCGCGGCCCCGCCGCGGAACTGGCGCGGAGCCACCTTGCCCTCGAGTTCACGCCGCTCGATGAACGGGGCAAACCGGCCGGCGCTCGCGCCTACGCCTACCTGCCACGCTCCTTTGGCGGTCTGCTGCTCGAGCGCCTGGCGACGCGCCCCAGCGGCCCCGCCACGCGCGCGATCGTGCGGCTCGAGGCGGCGCTGCTCACGCGTGATCCGCGCGACGCGAATTTGCTGGTGGCCACCGACTGGCAATTGCTGCACGAGGGCGCCTGGAGCGAATGGGAGTTCGCCGGCTTGCGCGCGGCGTTTCGCGTGTTGCCCAAGGGGGGCCGCGGGGCAGTGCCGGGGCTGGTGGAGCTGTTGGCCGATCCGGCGCCGAAGCGCCCGCCGACGCTCGCCGCCACCCTGCGGACGATGTGCCTGGGCACGCTGCTCAATCTCGAAGTCCGCGATCGCCGCCAGGCGGCATCGCTGCTCGAACGCAAAGCCGACGCGGCCAAAACCGCAGAAGAGCGGGCGCGGCTCACGAAGGCCCTCGTCGAGTTACGGCAATCGCTGGCCCGCTAGCGGCTTCGCCCACGCGATGCGGCGCAAGCCACCTAGCGCTTACGACCCACGAACCAGTAGTACGGCACGCGCAGTCCCGGCAGATACGGGACCGTGCCCATCCCTTCGACGAGCCGCACCGTATCGAGGCGGCTCGTGAGGTACGGCACATGATCGGCGCTGGGAAAGACGTTGTCGTGCGCAAACCACCAAGGCCAGAGTGTGCGGCTCAGCGAACCGTGGCGCGATCGCCCTTCGCCGGGATGCTTGCGGGCAACATAGAAATCGACCACGCCCAGGTGGCCGCCGGGGCGCAGCAGCTCGATCGCCCGGTCGACGGCGGCGAACCAATCGGGAATCATTGTGAGCGAGTAAGAAAACGTCGCCGCGTCGGCCGGGCCGTCTGCCGGCACGAACTGCGTGACGTCGGCCTCGACCGTGGAAACGTTTTTCCAGCCGTGCCTTGCAATGCGCTGCCGCGCGACGCCCAGCAGGCTCGGCGCGAGATCGACGACGTAGGCCTTGCGCAGATTGTTGAGCCGCAGCCCCAGCCGCTCGAGGTTTTCGCCGGTGCCGCCGCCGAGTTCGAGCCAGAGCCCGCCGGCCGGCGCCGGCAGCGCCTCGTAAAGTTCCTGGCGGCCGTGCAGCAACCGGGCGCGAAAGGCGTCGTAACCGGCCGCCTGGCGCGAGTAGAAGCTTTCCAGCCGCTCGGCGTGCGTCTGCCCGCTAATTGGAGAGAAGGCGAGGTGGGCGAGCGTCTTGAGGTCGGCGGCCAGAGACATGCGGAGTTCGTGCGAAGGGCTTAGGCGGCGTTCAGATCGGCGATGTAAAAGCTGCCGTAGGTGTGGACGCGATCCTTCGCGTGCAGCTCCGCAGCGAGCTCGGGGTGATACGATAGCAGGCTGCCCACCGAGCAGACTTCGTTGGCCACGCGCACGCTCAGGTCATCGACATAATCGACCAAGAGCCCGCCGCTGCGCCACAGGACGCGGGCGCCCGAGGCCGCGCGATCGACGATCGCCTGCCACTCGCGCTCGAGGAGCGGCCGGTGATGGGCGGCCAGCCAATCCATATGGTCGAGCAGCACGTAGCGGCTGATCTGCCCCGCGTGCCCTTCGAGGAACTCGGTGAGCGAGCTCGTGCAGGTGCTCACGCGGTCGACGAGGCCCGCCTTGAGCCGGGCGAAGTTCTCGGGCTTGAGGTACTCGGGGCAGCAGTCGGCCGAGTACTGGCCGGTGAGATAGACCCGCCAGAAGTAATTGTCGCGCAGCGGCAGCCACGCGAAGACCGCCTCGAGCGAGTCTTCGATGAAGCGGACGATGCCGCCGGTGTAGTGGCGGTCGACCTGTTGCCGCTGGGCGCGGGGGACGCCAAGGAGCGAGAGGGTGCTGTCGCGGCCGACGGTCCAGCGGAGCGGCCGCTTCCAAAACGCCGGCCAGAGCTGGCCGTGGTAGATTTCGCGCTGTTCCTCGAGCGTCGTCGCGGCGAAGGCTGCTTCCACCGCCTCACGGACATTGGCCACGCGGTCGATGTAGTGGTTGATCAGCCAGGCGAACATGCCGGAGCTGCCGCGAAAGTAGAAACTCTCGCGCACGTTGTCTGCCCGGAAGAAATCGATGTGGGCATCCCAATAGCGCTGGGCCGCCGGCGAGAGGTCGCGCCGCAACAGGACGTAGACGTCGCGATGCTCGCGATGCCGGCCGCGGCCGAAGAGGTCGAAGAACGTCTCGTAGTCCAGCCGGCGGATGCCCGCCTGCTTGAGCTCGAGCAGGGCGTTCTGCCGGTAGTTCATGTCAACGGCGTAAATCCGCCGCGGCGACTCGAGCGCGTAGTCCAGCGCGTTGCAGCCGGCCGAGGTGATCATGGCCACCGTGTCGTCGGGCCCGAGCCCCAGGGCGACGCGGTCGAGCCGCGGGTCTTCCCAGCAGGTGTTGTAGACGAGCTGACGGCCATGCACGAAGCGGAAGCAGGCAGCGCTCAAGGAATCGGACAAGGACATGGTTCGGCCTTCAGGATCGCGATTTCTTCTTTCACGGTTCCGGCGAGCGGCCGGCGTCAGCCAGCTGATCTTTCCTGGCGAT